>DATMVE010000010.1:0-49545 GCA_035563515.1 Pyrinomonadaceae bacterium | reverse complement strand
TATCCCGATGCCGGCGGCGGGCGGCATCCCGTAAGCGAGCGCGCGGATGTAATCTTCGTCGAGCACCATCGCCTCCTCGTCGCCGCGCTCGCGCTGCGCCGCCTGTTCGAGGAATCGCTGGTACTGCTCGGCGGGGTCGTTCAACTCCGAGAAGCCGTTAGCGCACTCCATCCCCGCGATGAAAAGCTCGAAGCGCTCGGCGACCGACGGGTCCGCGGGCGAAGCCTTCGAGAGCGGCGAGACGGGCTTCGGGAAATCCGTGATGAAGGTCGGCTCGATCAATCCAGGCTCGGCCAGCTCCCCGAACACCTCCATCAAGTCGAGCGCCGTCTTCGTCTCCAAATCTTCTAAGGAGTCTATCGCGCGCTCCGCCTCCTCTTCGGCGCGTGACCACAACTCCTGCATGTCCGCGGAGGCTTCCTCGAATCCCCCCTCCTCTTCGCCCGAGCCGGCCGCGTCTTCGGCCGCGCGCATCTGGCGCACGAAGCCCGCGAGCGTGTGGACGTTGAAGGGCTCGTCGAGCCATTCCTCGTCGGCGGTGAGGTCGAGGACGCCCGCGTATGCCGACTGCCCCCACGCACGCGCGATCGCCTGCTTGATGGTCAGGCGGTCGAAGTGGCGGAACTCTATGGGCATCCCGCCGTAGACGTGCACGACGCGGCCCGTCGCCTTGAGCGCGACCGTCCGCAGCAGCTCCTCGCAGAAGTCCATCATCCCGTTCACGTCCATGTAGGCGCAGTAGAACTCAAGCATCGTGAACTCGGGATTATGTGTCCTGTCTATGCCTTCGTTGCGGAAGTTGCGGTTAATCTCGTAGACCTTCTCGAAGCCGCCGACGACCAGGCGCTTGAGATAAAGCTCGGGCGCGATGCGGGCGTAGAGGTCTATGCCGAGCGCGTTGTGGTGCGTCTTGAAGGGGCGCGCGGCCGCGCCCGTCGCCTTCGGCGTGAGCATCGGCGTTTCGACTTCGACGTAGCCGTGCTCGTCCAGGAAGCGGCGCATCTCGCGTATGATGGCGGAGCGGCGCTCGAAGACTTCGCGCGTCGTCAACCCCCCAGACTCATGCTCGACTTTCAAACTCCCCGCGATTAAGTCCGCGTAGCGCTGCCGCTGCCGAATCTCCGGGTCGCTGATGCCGTGCATCTTGTCGGGCATCGGGAGCATGGCTTTCGAGAGGAACTGCAACTCGCGCACGTGGACCGACAGCTCGCCCGTGCGCGTGATGAAGAGGAAGCCCTCGACGCCGACGAAGTCGCCGTGGTCCAGCAGATTGAACAGCTCCCAGCCCTCTTCGACGAGTGCGTCGTCGTCGTTGTGGACGCCCTTCACGTCCGACTTCTTGACGTAAATCTGTAGGCGCGAGACGCCGTCCGAGAGGTGCACGAAGGCGGCCTTGCCCATCACGCGCGGGGGGCTGCTGATGCGGCCGCTGACGCGCACTCCCACCTTGTTCAACTCCGCGTTGGCCCGCTCGATCTCTTCGGCCGAGGGGCGCTCGCCCTCCGCGACCTGCGGCTCGTGCTTTTTGAAACCCGCGACGACGGCCGTGATCGTGTCCTCGCCGTTCGTCGCGCGGCTGCGCTCGAACCTGTTCGGGTACGGGTTGCCGACCAGGCGGCGCAACTCCTCCAGGTGCTGCGCGCGCGCCTCTGTCTGGTCGTTCTCTTCGATGAAAGGGATGTCAGTCATGAAAGCATCGTAAAGCGTAAATCGCAAATCGTAAATCGCAGAAACCGGCTTTCCTCTATTGACGATTTACGGTTCACGGTTTACGGGGCGCGCGTGGTAGCATGGCGCATCTAAAAAATGAGCGGGAAAGTGGTTTCGATTGATGAGCTGCGCGAGGAGCGCGGGCGGCTGCGCGCCGAAGGGAAGAGGCTGGTCTTTACCAACGGCTGCTTCGACATCCTGCACGTCGGCCACGTGCGCTACCTGGCGCAGGCGCGCGCGCTCGGCGACGCGCTCGTCGTCGCCATCAACAGCGACCGCTCGGTGCGCGAGCTGAAAGGCGCGGGCCGCCCCGTGATGAGCGAGGCCGAGCGCGCCGAGCTGCTCGCCGCCCTGGAGAGCGTGGATTTCGTCACGGTCTTCGACGGCACGAGCCCTCGCGGGCTTATCAGTGAAGTCCTGCCCGACGTTCTCGTCAAAGGCGGCGACTATCAACTGGACGAAATCCACGGCCGCGAGGAGGTCGAACGCTCCGGCGGCCGCGTCCTCTCGCTCCCCTTCGTCGAAGGCGCTTCGACGAGTTCGATTATTGAAAAGATTAAAAAAGTACTGAGTGCCGAGGACTGAGGACTGAGTAAGAGCCTTCTTGCTTTTACTCGGTCCTCGGTCCTCGGCACGCATCACTGTAGTTCTTATGAGTCGCACGGTTACATCGGCGGGCGCGTTGCAGGGCGTGTTGAGGCGCGTGACTGAGGGGGAGGAGTTTGCGCGGCTCCTGGCGCTGGTGCGCGGCGGGGCGCGCGTGATCTCCGTGAGCGGGCTGGCGGCGGGGCCGCAGGCGCGCGCGCTGGCGCTGGCCGCTTTGCAGCGGGAGGTCGGGCGGCGGTTCGCGGTCGTCGTCGAGGCCAACCGCGACCTCGAGGCGTGGGAGCGCGACCTGCGCTTCTGGTACTGCGCGCTGCGCGGCGCGAGCGACTGCGATGAAACCGTGCTTACGCTGCCGTCGTCGGAGTCGGACCCGTACGCGGGCGCGTCGCCGCACGCGGAGACCCTTGAGCAGCGCGCTTTAACGCTGTGGCGGTTGGCACACAGCGAGCAGGACTTCGTGCTGCTGACGGCCCGCGCGCTGGCGCGCCGCACGCCGCCGCCCGAAGAGGTCGCGCGCGCGGGCGCTCTTCTCAGGCGCGACGAGGACCACGCCCCGGAAGAGTTGGTCGAGAAGCTGGTCGCGTCCGGCTACGTGCGCGAAGACCCGGTGGGCGCGGTCGGCGAGTTCTCCATGCGGGGAGGAATACTCGACGTGTGGTCGCCGGGGCACAGCAGGCCGGTGCGCGTGGAGTTCTTCGGGGACACTGTTGATTCCATACGCGAGTTCGACCCGGAGACGCAGCTTTCGACCGTGCAGGTCAAGGAGACGGAGATCGCGCCGATGCGCGAGCTGGCCGTGACGGCCGAAGATTTTCGGCTGTGGGCCGAGAGGGCCGGGGAGCGTTGGGATGATGAGCGGTACGCGCGCGCGCTGCGCGACCGCACGGCTTACGCCGAGGAGGGCGAGACGTTCGCGGGCTGGGAGTGGATGATCTCTCTGGTGCGGGAGCGGCAGTCGAGCGTCTTCGAGTACCTGGGCGACGCGGTGCTGGTGGTCGACGAGCCGGCGGGCGTCGAGTCATACCTCGGCAGCGTTTACGAGACGCTCGCGGCGCGCTACGCGGAGACGGAAGAGGCGGACGAGCTGGGCCTGCGCCCGGACGAGTTGTACCTGACGGCGGAAGAGTTGCGCGCGAATTTGGGCCAGGCGAAGCGGCTTGAGCTGCGCACGCTGGGGCGCGCGGCCGCCGCCGTTGACGAGAGGCTCGTGCTCGACGCGGAGCAGCCGGAAATCTCGCTGGGCCGCGCGCGCGGCTCGTCTGGCCCGCTCTTTCTTTTCCCCGCGGTCGAGGCCGAGGAGGAGGTCGAGTGGCGCGCGACGAGTGTCAGGCGTTACCACGGGCGGTTGCCGGAGTTGGCGGACGAGGTGAGGCGGCGCACCGAAGCGCGCGGCGCGAGCACGCTGTTCGTCATGCACAGCCTGGGCGTGGCCGAGCGCGTCGCGGAGATTCTGGCCGAGTACAAGGTCGAGGCGCGCGTCGTCCTGAGCGACGAGAGCGTGAGCGCGCAGTCGTCTTCCGCCTCGGGCGGCGCGGTCATGACGGTGGGACGCCTGTCGGGCGGCTTCGAGCTGCCGGGCGCGGGGCTCGTCGTGCACGTCGAGCAGGACTTGTTCGACGAGGCGAGCGACACGGCGCTCAGGGCGGAAGGCAGAAAGCAGAAGGCGGAGGGCGGAAAACGAAAATCGAAGACCGCCGCGTTCTTGTCGGACTTCCGTGATTTGAAAGTCGGGGATTACGTCGTCCACGTCGACCACGGCATCGCGCGGTTCGGCGGGTTGCAGACGCTGGAGCTTGGCCCAAATCGGCGCGGCGAGTTCATGCTGCTTTATTACGCGGACGACGCGAAGCTGTACGTGCCGGTCGAAAGGCTCGACCTCGTCCAGAGGTATTCGAGCGCGGAGGGGAACCAGCCGACGCTCGACCGCCTGGGCGGCCTGGGCTGGCAGAAGACGAAGGCGAAGGCCAAGCGCGCGATGCGCGACATGGCGGACGAACTGCTCCGCCTCTACGCCGAGAGAAAACTGGTCGGCGGCTTCGCCTACGCCGCGGACTCGCCGTGGCAGGGCGAGTTCGAAGAGGGCTTCGAGTACGTCCTCACCCCGGACCAGGAGACGGCCATCGAGGACGTCAAGCGCGACATGGAGGAGCCCGTGCCGATGGACAGGCTCCTGTGCGGCGACGTGGGCTACGGCAAGACTGAAGTCGCCATGCGCGCCGCCTTCAAGGCCGTGATGGAAGGCAAGCAGGTGGCCGTCCTGACGCCCACGACCGTGCTCGCCTACCAGCACTTCGAGACCTTCCGCACGCGGTTCGCGGCCTTCCCCGTGAAGGTCGAATTGCTCTCGCGCTTCCGCTCGCCGAAGGAGCAGAAGGACGTGGTCAAGCGCGTCGAGTCGGGCGAGGTCGACGTGGTGATTGGCACACACCGCGTGCTCTCGAAAGACATACGCTTCCGCGACCTCGGCCTCGTCGTCGTGGACGAGGAGCAGCGCTTCGGCGTGGCGCACAAGGAGCGGCTCAAGCAGTTGAAGAAGCGGGTGGACGTGCTGACGCTCTCGGCCACGCCCATCCCGCGCACGCTCAACATGTCTCTGATGGGCCTGCGCGACATGTCGCTCATTGAGACCCCGCCGCGCGACCGCCTGGCGATTCAGACGCAGGTCGTGCAGTTTTCGGAGAGCGTCATCAAGTCGGCGATTGAGCTGGAACTGGCGCGCGTCGGCCAGGTCTTCTTCATACACAACCGGGTGGAATCCATAGACACCATCGCGGCGCTCGTCCAGCGGCTCGTCCCGCAGGCGCGCCTCGGCGTGGCGCACGGGCAGATGAACGAGCGCGAGATGGAGCAGGTGATGCTCGATTTCGTGGACTACAAGTACGACGTGCTGGTCGCGACGACCATTATCGAGAACGGGATAGACATCCCGCGCGCCAATACCATCATCATAAACCGCGCCGACGCTTACGGGCTTTCTCAGCTTTACCAGTTGCGCGGGCGCGTCGGGCGCTCGAACCGCCGCGCTTACGCTTACCTTCTGATTCCGTCCGAGCAGGGGCTCTCGCCGATAGCGCGCCGCCGATTGGCCGCCATCCGCGAGTTCTCAGACCTCGGCGCGGGCTTCCGCATCGCGGCGCTCGACCTGGAATTGCGCGGGGCCGGGAACCTCCTCGGCGGGCAGCAGTCGGGCCACATGGACGCGCTCGGCTTCGATCTTTACACGCAGATGCTGGAGCGCACCGTCGCGGAACTCAGGGGCGAGGCGGTCGAGGACGAGACGAGCGTTTCCATCAACCTCGGCGTGGACGTGGCGATTCCAGAGGATTACGTCTCGGACATGGGGCAGCGGCTGAGGACTTACAAGCGAGTCTCCTCGGCGCGCGACGAGGCGACCTTGAGTGCCATCCTGGCCGAGACGCAGGACCGCTACGGGCGGCTCCCCGAGTCTGTCGAAAGGCTCTTCGAGTACGCGCGCCTGCGCCGGCAGGCGGAAGAGGTGGGCGTCATCTCGATTGACCGCACGCCGACAGGCGTCGCCATCAAGTTGAGCGAGAAGGCGCGCGTCGCGCCAGACAAGTTGATGGAATTAGTCGCCCGCCGGCCCGGCGCGAGCTTCACGCCGAGCGGGGTTCTGCGCGTCGACCTGGACGAAAAAGAGTCGGACAACGTCCTCGAAACCGCCCGCGGCGTGTTGCTCGAAATCAGGGCGGAAGATTAGAATGCAAAGTAATCAGTAGTCAGTAATCAGTAGTCAGCAAAGACTGATTACTGATTACTGACTACTGATTACTAATTAAGGAGTAATAAAACTGTGAAATCCAAATTCATGACGCTCGTCTGGGCGGCGCTGGCGTTCGCCGCGCTCGTCTCTTTGTCCTCGCCGGCGGCCCGCGCGCAGGAGGGCGAGCCGGTCGTTATTGATTCCGTCATCGCGCAGGTCAACGGCGACGTGGTCATGCTCTCCACGCTCAAGCGCGAGATGAAGGAGGCCATAGAGGCTTTCAAGCAGCAGGGCGTGCCCGAGGCCAAGGCCACGGAGGAAGTGACCAAGCGCCAGCCCGAGTTGATCGCCAGCCTGATTAACGAAGTGCTGCTCGTGCAGAGGGGCAAGGAGCTGAACATCACCGAGGAGGTCGAGACGGAAATCAATCGCGAGATGGCGCGCGTGATGAAGGAGCAGAATTTCCAGTCCATCTCGCAGATGGAAGATGCCATGCGCCGCGAGGGGCTCGACCCGGCCACGATTCGCAACACGCTGCGCACGCAGTACATGAAGAACGCCGTCCTGAGTCGCGAAGTCGACATGAAGATTTACTTCCGCCCCGGCATGGACGAGTTGAAGAAGTATTACGAGCAGCACAAGGACAAATTCCGCAAGCCCGAGACCATCACGCTCTCGGAAATCTTCCTGAGCTTCGCCGGCAAGTCCGAGGTGGACGTGCGCGCGAAGGCGCAGGAGCTTCTCAGGCAGTTGAAGGCGGGCGCGGACTTCAAGACGCTCGCCGCCGCCAACTCCGAGAGGACGGACCAGCAGGGCAACCGCGTGGCCGTCCAGAGCGGGGGCAGGGTCGGCACGTTCGCCGTGCCGGACCTCAAGCCCGAGTTCGCCGACTCCATCAAGAGCGTGCCGGCGGGCGGCGTCACGGACATAATCCGCTCGGACGAGGGCATTCAAATCCTGCGCGTGGACGAGCGCGCCGCCGCGAGCGACCCCAAGGCGTTCGACGAGGAGCAGGTGCGCCAGGCCATCACCATCGAGAGCCGCGAGAAAGAGCGCACGGAGTACATGAAGACCCTGCGCAAGGACGCCTACATCAAACTCGCCGACGAGTATAAGGCGACGGTCGGCCCGCTCATCACGCCCGACGCCCCGGCGGCCACCTCGACCAACAGCAAGCCGGAAGCCGAAGGCAACAAGAAACCCTAAAAGCAGTGCTGAGTGCTGAGGACTGAGTAAAGAAAGAAGGTTCTTACTCAAGCACTCAGCACTCAGCACTTTTTTATGCGTTTAGACCTTTTTCTGAAGGCGAGTCGTCTGGTCGCGCGGCGCTCGGTGGCGCAGGCGTTGTGCGAGGCGGGGCGGGTGCTCGTGAACGGCGCGGCGGCCAAGTCGTCCAGGGCCGTGCGGGCCGGCGACGAGATAGAGTTGCGCCGCCGCCAACAGATTCTCCTCATCCGCGTCGCCGCGCTGCCCGCCACGAAACAGGTCGCCCGCGCAGACGCCCGCACCCTCTACGAGATTCTGAGCGACGTGAGCGTCGAGGACGAAATATAGCCGCCGATTTCCGTAGAAGCCACGCCGTCTAAAATACCTTCCAATCCGTGCGTCCGCTTTTAGACCGTTGCCGTCCGGGCTGTCTTAGAAGCGGACTTCGGCCCCGCCAAATTCCCGCCGAATTCGTGCGCCGCCTGCTGGCATACGGGTTGCTCTTTCGCCTTTCGCGGACACTCTCCCAGACGCATGCGTTTTTCAAAGGGGTAATAAGAAGCTCATGGGCATTCTCAGTAATTTCTTCGCCGACGATTTAGCCATAGACCTCGGGACGGTGAACACGCTCGTGTACGCGCCGAACCGGGGCGTCGTTTTGTGCGAGCCGTCGGCGGTCGCGATTCACAAGTACACGAACGAAGTCTTCGCGGTCGGCGCGGAAGCCTACAAGCTTCTGGGGCGCGAGCCGCGCGACACGGAGGTCTACCGCCCGATACGCAACGGCACCATCGAGAACTTCGAGGTCGCGGAGAAGATGCTCAAGGCGTTCGTCAGCCGCGTGCACGGCGGGCACAACAGGAGGAGCCACCTCGTCATAGGCGTCCCAGGCTCTTCGACCGAGCTTGAGCAGCGCTCCGTGCGCGACGCGGCGCGCATCGCGAAGGCGGCGCGCGTTGACCTGGTGGACGAGGGGCTGGCCGCGGCCCTCGGCGCGGGACTCGAATTCGACGACGAGCGCGCGCACCTCGTCGTAGACATCGGCGGCGGCACGACCAACGTCGCGGTCATAGCCTCGTCGGCCGTCATCTCTTCCGTCAGCCTGCGCTCGGCCGGCAACACGATGGACGGAGTGATTCACGATTACCTGCGCTCGAAGTACTCGCTGGTGGTCGGCGAGCGCACGAGCGAGGAGATCAAGAAGGAGTTGGGCACGGCGCGCGCGCCGGAAGACGGCGGTGGCGCGGGGCGGCGGATGGAGGTCGTCGGCAAGGACTTGGTTGACGGCTCCGCGAAGGCCGTCGAGGTCGGCGCGGACGAGGTGCGCGAGGCGATAGAGCCCGTGCTGGCGGAAATCATTGCGGGCGTGCGCCGCGCGGTGGAGGACGCCGCGCCGGACGTGACGGCCGACATCTACCGCACGGGCGTCATCCTGACCGGCGGCGGCGCGCTGATGGACGGGATGCCCGAGCGCCTTCAGAAAGAGTTGCGCCTGCACGTCGTCAAGGCCGACGAGCCGCTGACGGCCGTCGCCACGGGCGCGGGCCGCCTGCTCGCCGAGCCCGAAAGGTTGCAGCGCGCCGCGATCCCTTCGGACGTTCCGGCCTGGCAGATGTCCGAGGAACTGATTGTTAATTGGTAGGAAAGTAGGCGAAAGAAAAGACCCCGGAGGGGTCAAACATGATAGCCGGGGGCAAGCGACCGCGCGCCAGCGCGTGAGCGCCGCCCCCGGATTGATGAAGTAAAACGTTCCGACCCCTCCGGGGTCGTGCTCACTTTTCCCTTTTTACTTTTGCCTTATCTGCGTTTCCTCCGACGGCCTGTCCGTGACGAGTTCGCCGGTGACTTCGACGGCGTCGAGTCTCTTCTGCGGCTCGCGGGCTTCGAGCGCGGCGGAGGGCTGCGGGCCGGCGATGGCTTCGCGCACCGCCATCTGTTCGGGGGGCGGAAGGCTCCTGTAGGAGCGTATGAGCGCGCGCGCGTCCTCTTCGGGCTCGGGCCTCGGCGTGAGCAGGATGAGGCCCGCGACGTAGAGCGCGAGCGTGAAGAAGGAGATGTAGCCGGTCACGGGCGCGAACGTCTGCTTGTCAATCGTCCCCAGCGTCCCCACATCAATGAAGAAGCCCGCGACCGTCTTGGCGAACCCGCCGTCCGACGCGTAGAGGCTCGGCAGGAACATGTACTTGAAGAAGAAGGCCGTGGCGAAGAGCACGGCGATGCTTCTGACCAGCCGGCGCGCGTCGAAGTTCGAGAACTGGTTGTTCCAGAGCGTCCAGAGGAAGAAGAAGCAGAAGATCGCCTTGAGCAGCCCGCGCTCGGGCATCACCGTGTTGAAGGCCTGTGCCGTGGCGAAGTAGAGCGTGAGCAAAGTCAGCGCGTGCGAGACGTTGGTCAGGGCGGGCTTCTCGGCCCCGAGCCACTTGTCAACCTCCACCGCGCGGCCGCGCACGATGAGAATCATCGCCATGACGGAGAAGATGAGCGTGATGAGCGGCGGCGGGTAGAAGAGGAAGACTTTGGTCTCAAGGTCGATGCGCAGCCCGCCCAGGAGCGCCACCGTCAGGAAGATCATCGGGAGCAGGATGTAGCGCACGAGCGCGCGGTTTCTTGAGCGGTTCTTGGCGGTCATTTGCGTGTGCGGAAAACCTTGAACGGGTTGAAATCGCCGATGGTCCGCTCCATGCCCCGCTCCAGCTCCGCTTTCAGCTCGACGGCCGTGTGTATCTGCAAGCCGGGGTCCTCCACCACGAGCGTCTTGTCCGGGGAAAGCTCCAGGGCGCGGTTGACGGCCTCCAGCCCCTGCTGCGAGAGCGCGTCGTCCTGGTAAAGATAGTGCCAGCCTTCGCGGTAAAAACTGTAGGCGATGTAGAACTGCGTGCGCGCGTCGCGCCGGCCCGGGTCCGCCGCCTTCCACTCCTCGCGCGCGCCGCGAAACTCCTCCCTGTAGAAGAGGTCAAGCGCGGCGTTGAAGCGGGCATGGTCGATATCGTAGGTGCCCGTGGCGGCCTGCGCGCCGGCCGTGACCTCCTTGATGCTGCGCGGCTCCGTGGCGTAAATCCAGACGATGAACCCGGCGAAGAGAATCGTCCACGCGATGCCGACCGATTGGATGAGCTTGTGCTGCATTGCTATAATCTCACGGGCCTGTCTGAGGAGAAGCTAGAGGAACTTTCCGCCCCCTGTCAATGGACGGGGCGTGCGCGCGAAAGTTGCGCGCGGGCGGCAACGGTTTCGAAAGGCGCGGACTTCCCCCGGTGAGATATGGACGAACACGTTTTGGAGCAGATCAATAGTTACCGCGAGAGCGCGCAGTCATTCGGCGACGTGGCGCTGGACGCCATGACGCGCGGCGACATCGGCCTGGCGCGCACGGCGTCGCGGCAGGCGGCGCAGTACGCGCGCATCGTGCAGCAACTGGAGAGCGGCGAGAAACAGGTCGCGCCGCAGGACGGGCCCGAAGAGGCCGGCGGGGCTGGCACAGTTTCGGTCTGAAATCTCCGGGGGCGCGCTTAAGAAGTTTAGAGGAGGCGAGTGATGACGGCGGCAATTCTTCCATTCCTTTTCATCCTGACGAGCGCGCTCGCGCCTGGGGCGGCAGCGGAGCCCGCCAGGGACGCCGCGCTCGACCAGGAGTTCGAGATACGCGTCGGCCAGTGGGTGACCATCGAGGGCGAGCGCCTTCGCGTCACCCTGAGCCGCGTCGCCGAAGACTCGCGCTGCCCCGAAGGCGTCCAGTGCATCTGGGCCGGCAACGCGAAGGTCGTGCTCAAATTGAGCAAGGCCCGCAGGCGCGCTTCCACGTTGAGCCTGAACACGGGCGTTGACCCCAGACAAGGGTCTTACCGCGGCTACGAGGTCAGGCTGGTGAAGCTCGACCCGTACCCGAAGGAGAACCGGCCGATCAGGAGGAGAGACTACGTGGCGACGCTGGTCGTCTCCCGTAGGTAAAGGCAAAGGAATTATGAATGATGAACGATGAATGATGAGTGAAAGACGGTTGCCTTTTCATTCATCATTCCGCATTCCTAATTCATCGTTATTATTATGACCACGCCATTCAAGATTCGTGACATCGAAATCAACCCGCCGCTCGTGCTGTCGCCGATGGCGGGCGTGACGGACATCTCTTTCCGCAGGCTGCTCAAGCGGCGCGGCGGCATCGGCCTGACCGTCTCCGAGTTCATCTCGGTCGAGGGGCTGACGCGCGACAACCCGAAATCGAAGCGGCAGATGCGCTTCTTCGAGGAGGAGCGCCCGTTCGCCGTGCAGATTTTCGGCGGTCAGCCCGAGCGCATGCGCATGGCCGCCGAGATGGCCGAGGAGGTCGGCGCGGACATCCTGGACATCAACTGCGGCTGCCCCGCGCCGAAGGTCGTCAAGCACGGCGGGGGCTCGGGCTTGCTGCGCGACTACTCGCGCCTGGAAACCATCCTGAAAGAGATCAAGAAGGCGATCAAGATTCCGCTGACCATCAAAATCCGCGCGGGCTTTTACGACCACACGATCAACGCGGTCGAGACCGCCAAACTCGCGGAAGCCTGCGGCGTGGAGCACATCGCGCTCCACGGGCGGACGAAGGAGCAAGGGTACAAGGGGCGCGCTAATTGGGACCTGGTCCGGCAGATTAAGGAAGTCGTCAGTGTGCCAGTTTCGGGGAGCGGCGATGTCGTGACGGTCGAGGACGCCCTCGCGCGCTGGCGCGAGACAAACTGCGACGGGATTTTAATCGGGCGCGGCGCGATGGCGAACCCGTGGATTTTCCGCCAGGTCGAGGACGCGCTCGGAGGGCGCGAAATCTACCAGCCGACGCTCGCGGACAAGCGCGCCGCGCTCCTCGAATACTTCGAGATGCTGCGCGAGGACATGCCGGAGATGGCGGCCATCGGCAAGATGAAGCAGCTCGCCGGCCAGTTCACACGCGGCCTGCACGGCGGCGCGCTCTTCCGCACCACCATCTACCACTCGCACTCCGTCGCGGAGATTCTGGACCGCATCACGGAGTACTTCGAGGCCATGGAGTCCGGCCGACCCTACTACGGCGAGGCCGGCGCGCCCGCGGTCGAAGAGGAAGCCCCCGTGCTCGACTCCTGCGAAGCCGCGACAGTGTGATTGCGCGGTGATATACGACGAGCCCCTTTACGGGGCTCGGTGTATGACCCTTCTTACGTCGAACTCAACCCTGCTTACTCTTCAACCTCGTAATCCTTAGCCCAGGTCACTGTCTGGCGGGCGAGCCACTCTACTCTCGACGGGAGCGGAGCGGTCTTGTCGCCCGTGTCGAAAATCTCAAGCGTCGCGGCGGCGTCAGCGCCTTGCCGCGGACGGCCGTCGCCGCGCTGCCCCTGCACGTGACGCAGGCTGGCCGCGCCCCACGCGAGCACGAGGATGATGAAGACGACTTTGAAGAGCCTGTGCATGGCGAACCCGCTTACGACTTTCTTCCCTTAGTGGCCGCCGCGCCCTTCTTCGCGCCGCCGCCCGTGTCTAAGTTGGCCGCCGCCGGGTATCCCTTGCCTTTGAGCGCGGCTATCTCCACGACGACTTCCTTACGGCCTTTGACGGAGCGCGTCACCTGCGCGTCCGCGGCGGCGGCCTTCTTGTTGTCGTTCACGTTCGCGGCCGCGCCCCGCGCCGTGTTGCCCGACGCGTTGGAATTGTCGCCCGGCTGCGCCTCGCCGCTGCGCCCCTGCGCGTCGCGCGACATCTCTTTGAGCGCCTTCGTCACGGCGGCGCGCTCCTCTTCGCTCAGTTGTTCGAGCGTCACGCCGTAAGTGGAGAGCACGGCGCGCAGGTTCTCTTCCGTGTTGGTGTCGCGGTCGTAAACGTCGCGGTAGATGTGAAGCTTGCCGTCCTCGACGACGATGGTCTCGTAGCGCAACTCGACCGTGACGGGCCGGGCGAGCTTCACGTCCTTCGTCTCCTTAGGGTTCTTGGCGTACTCCGCGATCTGCTCGTCGGTCAACTCGGTCCCGCTCAACTGTGCCAGAACGCGCGTGAAGTCCTGCACCTGCGGCGTCGTCAGGCCGACACAGCCGTGCGAGGCGAAGGTCCCGAGTTTCGCGGGCGACTTGCCGCCGTGAATCAGCGACGGCAGGCCGATGGGAATCTTGATCGGGCCGAGCGGGTTCAGCTTGTCGCCCGCCTTTACCGTCTCGCCCGGCTTGGCTTTGGTTGACGCCTCGACCCAGGGCTCGTCCGGCGGGGTCCACGTCGGGTTGAAAATGATGTTCGCGGCCTTGCGGTTTCCCGTGGGCAGAGGGAACTCAGGGTAGCCTATGCCGACCTTGTAAGACTTCACGAGCTGGCCGTTCTCGAACACGTCCATGCGGTAGGCGGGCGCGTTGACGACGACGCGCGTGTCCGCCGGCACGGCGTTGAACTTCGCGGGCGTCCCGTGTGCCGCCGCCTTGTCCTCTGCGCCGCCCTCGCCGTTCGCGCCGCTCCAACGCTCGCGCAGGAAGGAGCCGAGCTGCGCGGCCTTCTCTTCGCCGATGACCTCGCGGATGCGTTCGGAGGCGAGCGTGCGCGCGGCGGCGGTCGTCCCCTCGTAATCGTCCGCGTCCGTCTCGCGCAGCTTCGCCGTCTCCTCGCGCGCCACCGAGCGCAGGCGCGCGACCTGCTCGTCCGTCAGCGAGAGCTTCGCCTTGAGCGCGGGCGCGAAAGCCTCGTCCGCGAAGAAGGCGTCGAGCACGGGGAGCGTGACGGGCACGCCGGGCTCGTCCGCCTCGGCGCTGACCTTCACGGTCTGCGGCTGCGCAGGGGCCGGCGTGTTGACGGCTGAATTGTTGTTGGCGACGTTCGACGGCTGCGTGACGCAGCCGCTCAGGATGAATGGCAGGGAGAGGGCCGTGACGATAACTCTTAAGAAAGAACTCATGCCGGGTAACAACTCCTCTTGACCTTTCAAGTTCGCGCACGCGGGCGCTCCAGCCCTGCGATTGCAACAGGCGTTCCCCTTACTCAAGCCCCGTTTCGCGGCCGTTTTTATAAAAACGTGCCAGGAGATTCGGGAAAGATGAATCATTAGCGAACGGGCGCGCGGCGTGAATCGTCCGCAAGAAAGGCAAAGGGTAATTAGGAGAAGCAAAGACCCTGAAAGGGTCAAGGATGATAGCCGGGGGCAAGCAGACGAGAGTTTGCGCCGCCCACGGTAGGATTCAAGAAAACGTTCCGACCCCTCCGGGGTCGAATTCATTTCTAACGTGAGGCCGGGGGCGGCGCTCGCTCTGCGCTCGCTTGCCCCCGGCTATCTCGTGAAACCCCTTCGGGGTCATCCTTTCTTCTTTGTTCTTTTTTCTTTTACTTCTTGCCTTGCAGCAGCGGGTACGGGTTGACGTTGGTACCGTCCCAGTAGCGTTTGGGGTCCGTGACGATGAGGACGGAGAAGTGCAGGTGGTAGTTGCCCGCGCCGGCGTTGCCTGTGTCGCCGACGTAGGCGAGGACTTCGCCGCGGCGCGCGAAGTGGCCTTCACTGATGCCGTCGGCGTAGCGGTCCAGGTGCGCGTAGTAGTAGACGGTCCTGTCGTCCGGGTCTAGTTGATAGATGGTCGTGCCGCCGGGCACGCTCTGCCAGAGCTTGACGATGCGGCCGTCCGACGCGGCCAGCACGGGCGTGCCGCGCGGGGCCGCGATGTCTATCGCGTCGTGCGTGCGCCCTTCCGAGCGCGACTCCTGAAACGTGTCGCGCAACTCTTCGGCGCGGACGCCCGCGACCGGAATCAGGAGCGAGCCGGGCGGCGTCGGCTGAACGGGTGAAGCCTGCGGCGTCCCGCCCGCGCTCGGCGTGCCCTCCGTTTCCGCAGGCGTCGGCGCGACGGTCGATTCGACGCTCGGCACAGGGGAGGGGACTGCGAGCGCGGGCTCCGGGACGGGAGGCACGGCCGCGGAGTTTGAAGACGCGGGCGGCGTGACGGTCGCGACCCGCACGGTCTGCGACCTCCTGCTCATGGCCCAGACGAACGCCACCAGCGCGCCGAGCACCGCGACGATGGCAAAAAGCAGTCTGACGCGCGCGCGATTAGCCATAAGGGAAAGCAAGTGATGAGTACTGAGCGCTGAGTGCCGAGTAAAAGAAAGCAGGTCTTTACTCAGTCCTCAGCGCTCAGCACCCATCACTTTTTTCTCACTTGCTGTAGCCGAGCGGCTTGAGCGGGCGCGGGTCCGTGCCCTCGAAGAACCAGCTCGCGCCGACCTTGAGGCGGTGGTGCCAGGTGGGGAGCCGCGCCGTGTAGAGCGTGAAGCGCGCCTGCCGCGCCAGCGTCCCGCCGAAGGCTTTGCCGCCCGCGAGCACGGCCGCGTTCTCTGTCCCGAGGCTCATGGCCTCGCCGAGTTCCACGAAGTGGCGCGCGTGCAGCCTGCGCCCGTCGAGGAGCGCCTTGATGTTGCTGGCACACAAACTGGCCTGCTGTTGCGCGAGCTGCGCCGTGCCCGCGAGCGTCGGCGTGGCGTCCTTGTAGAAGGCTATGTCGCCGAGCGCGAGCACGTTCTTGTGTCCGCGCACCTGCAGCGTCGGCTCGACCAGGATTAACCCTCGCTCCGTCTTCTCCACGCCCAGGCTCTCTATGAGCGGATGGACGCGCACGCCCGCCGTCCAGACGACGCCCGCCGCCTCGACCTCCGTCCGCTCGCCCTCGTGCTCTATGGTGAAGCTGTTTTCGGTCACGCGCAGCACGCGCGTGCGCGTGTGGACCTCGACGCGCGACTGCTTGAGCGCTTCTTCGACGATGGTGCGAATCTCGTCGCCCATGCCCGGAACGATCTGGTCGCCCATCTCCACGACGAGCACGCGCGGCTCGCCCGGCAGCGCGCGGCGCTTGAAGGCGTCGCGCAGGAGGTCGCCCATCTTGGTCGCGAGCTCCACGCCGCTCGCGCCCGCGCCGACGACGGCGAAGGTGAGCGCGCGGCGCGCGTCCTGCGGGGCCGCGTCCGGCGGCACCTGGTCGAGCGCCAGGCTCATGCGCCGGCGGAGCGCGTCCGCGTGGGCCAGTTTGCGGAAGGGGATGGCGTGCTCCTCCGCGCCCTCTATGTTCCAGTAGTTGGTGATGCCGCCAGCCGCGAGTACGAGCACGTCGTACTCCAGGCGGGCCGCGCGCCCCTCGATGCCGACCGTGCGCGCGCCGAGGTCAACGTCCGTGACTTCGCCGCGGACGACGCGCACGCTCTCGTCCAAAAGCTCCTTGTAGTGCGGCGCGATGTGCCACGCCTCGACCTCGCCGCTCAGGTATTCGTAGAGCATCGGCGTGAAGAGAAAATGGTCCTCCTGGGTGACGAGCGTCACCGAGCCCGAGCCCGCCACGTCGAGCGCCGTGAACAACCCGCCGAAGCCGCCGCCGATAATCAATATGCGAGCCTGTCTGCTGGACATGTAACTTCCTTTTCAGAGGGAGATTTATCTCAGGCCGATAGTAGCAGACAAGCGGCCGGGCGCGCACGGCGCCTGCCGCGCCGGAGGCCCGCGCCTGCCGGCGCTGCGTCCGACTATTGACACGCCCACCGTTTAGTTATATCGTCCCGCCTGTCGTCAAAAAGTCTGTTGCGTGCGGCGCGCTCGCGCCCACGCGTCTCGCGCTCCGAAAGCGCTTCCTTCGCCGCCCGTCAGTTCCCGAGGAGTTTTAAATCGTGAAAAGAGTTTCCCCCCGCGCGCTCCCCCCGTCGGCAGCCGTGTGTCTCTTCCTGCTCGCGCTCGCTCTCCCCTCTTCCGCGTTGGCCCAAAACAAGTCCTCCTCGAAGGGGAAGAAGCAGCCGCAGGCCGACAAGACCCTTTCGGGCACGGCCGCCGCGCCCACGGTGACGGTCGCCCCGAAGAGCGTGGCCGCCACGCACGCGGGCCTGCTCTCGCCGCTCGAAGCGGAGGTCGTTGACGAGATGAACCTCGCCCGGACGGAGCCGCAGAAGTACGCGGCGTTCGTGGAGGAGTACAAAAAGTATTACAACGGGAACCAGCTCATGGTCCCAGGCAGGCAGGGGCTGCTGACGGCCGAAGGCGTGGCGGCCGTCGACGAGGCGATCAACTTCCTGCGGGCGGCGAAACCGCTGCCGCCGCTGGATGTCGCGCGGGGCATGTGCCTGGCGGCGAAAGACCACGCGCTCGACCTCGCCGTCAAGGGGACGACCGGGCACAAGGGGAGCGACGGCAGCACGCCGAACGTGCGCCTGGAGCGCTACGGCCGCTGGGAGAACGTCAACGGCGAGAACATCGCTTACGAAGTCACCACGGCGCGGCACATCGTCATCGGGATGATTATCGACGACGGCGTCGCCAACCGCGGCCACCGCCGGAACATCTTCGAAGCCAACCACCGCGTCGCCGGGGTCAACATCAACACTTCGCCGCCCTACGGGGCCAAATGCGTCATCACCTACGCCGGCGGCTTCACGGACAAGGCGGCCGGCCCGGCCCCGAGTAAGTACTAGGAAGCCCCATTCGGCAAAAAGCTGGAGCCGCGAAGAAACGCGAAAGGACACGAAACAGGGCAATCCTTTTCGTGTCCTTTCGCGTTTCTTCGCGGTTTCTGTTTTTTTAGAATCGAAGGGACCGCGGCCGCGCTCCGCGTGCTTGCTGGACATCGCCGTAAACGGCGTGTTAAATTGCCCCGTCTTTAAATCTTAGCGGTTGCCGCGCCTCAGACGAGGGCGGAAGTACTGCGGTCTGGGAGGACCATCAAGAGCAGTGGCGTTAGCAAAAGAAGCGAAAGAGAAGATAGTGTCGGATTTCCGCACGCACGAGGCGGATACGGGTTCACCGCAGGTGCAGATTGCACTGCTCAGCCAGCGCATCAACGAGCTGACCGAGCATTTCAAGACGCACAAGAAAGATAACCACTCGCGGCGCGGCCTGCTCAAGATGGTCTCGCAGCGCAGGAGTCTTCTCGATTACCTCAAGCGCATAGACATCGAGCGCTACCACGAGGTCGTCAGCCGCCTCGGCCTGCGTCGTTAAGGCCGGGCGGGATCGGGAAATAGTTGACGAACGAGAATTCTTCGAATCTCAAACATACAAAGCCCGCGTCAATCGAAGAGCTTGCCGAAAGTGCCGAACGTGACGGTGCGTTGATCGGGATTCAAGCGGACGCGAGTAGCCCTGAGCATATACAGCAAAAGGCGGCGATGGTCTCACGCAACCGGGGAGACTATCGCCGCCTTTCGATTTTGAAAGCCGTGGCCGGTGACAAGAAAAGTCGCGGGCCTGGAATCCAGAGCCTGGAGTCAAAAACAATTCACGTCTTTTGACTCCAGACCCCGGCCTCCAGACTCCAGACTTCCTCTATCACGATTCACCGGGCGCGACCTCCAGGAGAGAAAAGAAGATGCCAGTAAGGAAATATCTCAAAGAATCAATCAAACTGGGCGACCAGGAGTTGACGGTCGAGGCAGGCCGCGTCGCCAAGCAGGCGGACGGCTCGGTCGTCGTCCGCTACGGCGACACGATGGTCCTGTGCGCGGCAGTCGCCGCCAACACCCAGCGCGAAGGAATTGACTTCTTCCCGCTCACGGTCGAGTACCGCGAGTCCAACTACGCCGCCGGGCGCATCCCCGGCAACTACTTCCGGCGCGAGGGACGCCCCAATGAGAAGGAGACTATAACCGCCCGCCTCATTGACCGCCCCTGCCGCCCGCTCTTCACCGAAGGCTTCCGCAACGAAACACAGGTCATCGCCACCGTCATCTCGGCCGACCCCGACAACGACCCGGACGTCATCGCCATCACGGGCGCGAGTTGCGCGCTCTACCTCTCGGACATCCCTTTCCCGACCCCGATTGCGGGCGTCCGCATAGGGCTCATAGAGGGGCGCTACATCATCAACCCGACCTACGACGAGCGGCGCGAGTCGCGCCTGAACCTGATCGTCGCGGGCACCGAAGAGGCCATCGTCATGGTCGAGGCCGGGGCCGAGGAGGTCTCCGAAGAGATCATGGTCGAGGCGCTGATGTTGGCCCATAAAGAGATCAACCGCCTCTGCCGCTGGCAGAAGGAACTCTACAAGGCGCTCGACATTCAGAAGCGCCCCGTGGAGCCGCCCGTCCTGGACGAAGAGCTGCTCGGCGAGATCGAGCGGAATTACGCGGAGCGCCTGCGCGCCGCGCTCGACACGTCGAGCCAGGACAAGCGCACTTCCTACGCCGCCGTGGACGCGCTCAAGAAAGAGGTCGTCGAGTCTTACCCGGAGGATTTGCCGGAGAAGCGCCAGATGGCGAAGAAGATTTTCGACCACCTGAAGGAGAACATCTTCCGCGACGACATCCTGAACAAGCGCCGCCGCCCGGACGGCCGCCGCTTCTCGGAGATTCGCCCGATTACGTGCGAGGTCGGCTGGCTGCCGCGCGCCCACGGCTCGGCACTCTTCACGCGCGGCGAGACCCAGGCGCTCGTCACGACGACTTTGGGCACGAAGGACGACGAGCAGTTCATGGATGATTTGGAGAAGGGCGAGATTAAGCGCCGCTTCCTCCTGCACTACAACTTCCCGCACTACTCCGTCGGCGAGGTCGGCCGCTTCGGCTCATCCAGCCGCCGCGAGATAGGGCACGGCGCTCTCGCGCGCCGCTCCATAGAGCCCATGCTGCCAGAGGAGTCGGAGTTCCCCTACACCATCCGCATCGTCTCGGACATCACGGAGTCCAACGGCTCAAGCTCGATGGCGAGCGTTTGCGGAGGCACACTTTCTCTGATGGACGCGGGCGTGCCCTTGAAGCGGCCGGTCGCGGGTGTGGCGATGGGGCTCGTGATGGAGGGCAACAAGTACGCGATTCTCTCGGACATCGCGGGCGCGGAAGACCACTACGGCGACATGGACTTCAAGGTCGCCGGCACGCGCGACGGCATCACCTCGCTCCAGATGGACATCAAGATCGCGGGCATCAACGCCCAGATCATGGTCGAAGCGCTGGAGCAGGCTAGGAAGGGCCGCCTGCACATCCTGGGCGTGATGGAGAAGACCATCAGTGAGCCGCGCGAGGACATAGCGCCTTACGCCCCGCGCATCATCCAGATCAAGATCAACCCGGACAAAATCCGCGACGTCATCGGGCCCGGCGGCAAGATGATTCGCTCCATCGTCGAGGAGACGGGCGCGAAGATCGACGTGGAGGATGACGGCACGGTCTCCATCGCTTCGGCCGACGGCGCGGCCGCACAGGCGGCGATTGACAAGATTCGCGGCCTGACGGCCGAGGCGGAAATCGGCCAGACCTACCTCGGCACCGTCTCCCGGATAGTGGATTTCGGCGCTTTCGTCGAAATCTTCCCCGGCACGGACGGCCTCCTGCACATCTCGGAGATAGCCGACCGCAGGGTCAAGGACGTGCGCGACGAGCTGAAGGAAGGCCAGCAGATCATGGTCAAGTGCATCGGCAAGGAGGGCAACAAGATTAAGCTCTCCAGGAAGGCCGTGCTGCGCGACGAGAAGCAGCGCGCCGAGGCCGCCGGGGCCGGCGAAGGCGATTGAAAATAAAGGCGAAAGTCGAAAGTAAAAAGGCAAACGGGAGGGTAAAACTTGTTGGCCCCTCCCGTTTGCCTTTTCCCTTTTCCCTTTCGCCTTTTTTCCTTGACAGGCGGCCAAAAGGCGGGTTTAATCGCTCACGCAAAACTGGAATACCCACAGCATTACGCTTCTTTCTTTAGCAAATAAGGAAAGCCCGCACAGCGGTTTCCATATTGAAACCAGATATTTTGAAAGGCGAGCTCGCGACGCGGCCCCGGTCCCGGTGGTTATCGACTTAGCCGGCCATGTTTTCGCAGTCGCTCCGCCGTCTTTAATCCAAGTTTTGCTTAGCCGAGTCGCCCTGAAGTCCGGGAGGAGAGGAGCGAGCCCCGCTCGTCGGCCGCCCGGATCGGAAAGAGCCTAGAAGGAGATTCCCTACGATGAGGAATCGAGCCGTCAGCCCCGTCGCCACGATACTCAGCGTTATGCTACTGGCAATCGCCGCCGCGTCGCCCGCCCAGGCCGGCCAGGTTGCCTATTCTGATGTCGTCCACGTCATGAGCAACTTGCAGTCGGGCGGCCAGAGCCAGGAGCTGCGCCTGCGCAGCGTCACGCAGGAGGGCAGCACGCCCGTCAGCGGCGGCCTGGTCTCTTCCGTCGGCAAGTCTTCCTCGTCCGACGACGCCAACGCGGCGGGTGCCAACGGCGCAGGTGCCTCGTCCGGCTCGCTCATCTCCACCGCGACCGGCCCGCAGGAGGGCCAGCAGGGCAACGTCGAAGTCATCGAAGAGGGCGACGTGACCGGCACGGTCTGCGACTGCGGCGAAATCTACATTCCGGGCGGCTGGCCGAAGTGGCCGCTCGCCTTCCTCCCGGCAGCCATCTGTCTCATCCCGGACCTGTGCACCGATGAGCCGCCGCCGCCGCCACCGCCGCCGCCACCGCCGCCGCCGCCCATCCCCGAGCCTGCTTCGATCTTCCTGCTCGGCACCGGCCTCTCGGCCTTAGGAGCCGCGGCGCGGAGACGCTACAAGAAGCGCGCGGCCGAGAGCAACCAGTCGGAAACCACTGAGGTGTAATTATGGCGAAAAGTCAGACAACTCGTTCAACTGCCCCTGGAGCGAAGTTCGCCTTTGTTGCTCTGGTCGCGCTCTCGCTCCTCTTCGTCCAGTCTGTGAACTCCGAGGCGCACGCCTCGCCGGACAAGAAGAGGCCCAACTACGGCCGCGTCAAGCTCTCGACCAATCCGGGCGGCTTCCCCGTCCTGATTGACGGGCAGCCCGCCGGCTCGACGACCGCGAGCGAGCGCCTGATTGACCTCGCGCCGGGGCCGCACACCATCGAAATCCTCTTCCCGCAGGAGCGCTGGACGCGCGAGTTCATCGTCTCGGCCGGGCGCATCTACTGCATCGGGCTCGCCTACGCGCCGCGCTCCATTCCGCTCCCGGCCGCGCTGCCCTGCCCGTACCCGGTCAACGTCAGCGCGCCCTCGCAGGTCGCGGACGGCGAGGTCATCACCTTCGCGTCGAACGTCTCATACAGTGGCTCGTCGGCGCTCAACTACACCTGGACCATCAGCCCGGCCGGCGCGCGCATCATCAGCGGCGCGGGCACGCCGAGCATCATGGTTGACTCGACGGGCGTCGGCAACCAGCCCGTCACGGCCATCCTGGTCGTTGACGACGGCTCGGGCGAGCGCGCCTGCCGGCAGACGGCGCAGGCTATCACGAACGTCACGGCCATCCCGCCGCCCCCGGTCAAGTCGCGCCTCTACGACCAGTTCGAGCCGCCCGCCTTCGACGACGTCAAGGCGCGCCTCGACAACCTGGCAATCGAGTTGCAGAACGCGCCGACGGCTCAGGGGCACGTCATCGTCTACGCCGGCCGCCGCAGCCGCGCGGGCCAGGCCGACCGGCTCATGGAGCGCGCGCGCCAGTACCTCGTGACCGAGCGCGGCATCGACAGCAGCCGCTTGGTGTTCACCAACGGCGGCTACCGCGAGACGGACTACTTCGAGTTGTGGCTCGTGCCGCAGGGGGCCGAAGTCCCGACGGCGACGCCGAGCGTCTCCGCGGGCGAGGTTCAGCCCGCGCCCGCGGCCCCGCGCCGTCGACGCTCGCGCCGCGAGTAAGAGAACAGCCAAGCGTGTGACGAGTGACGGGCGACGAGCGAAAGAAATTTTCTCGTCGCCCGTCACTTTTCACTTGTCACCCGCGCGAGGCGTGTGGAACAATCTCTCCCGTAGCTTCCCCTTACAAATTTTAAATTCCCCCGGAACGGCGTTTGGGCTGTGAACTTTCGAAGGAGGATAGTCTTTTATGGCTGAAGGTGATGGCGGCGGCAACGCGGGCGTGGTCGCCGTGCTCGTGATTTTCGTGATCGTCGTGTTGATCGCGCTCTATTTCTTCGGGGTGTTCGGGGGCAGGGGAGGCTCCCCCGTGCCGGACAAGGTTGATGTCAACATTCAGACCAAATAGGATTCGATAAATTAGAGCGAACCTGTCAAAGAAGAGAGGGGTTGTCAGAGTCCCTCTCTTCTTTTCATTTCCCGCGCGGGACTGCTAGACTCGTCAATCGTCAATCGTGAAAGACGGCTCGTCTATTCACGATTGACGATTGACGATTGACGACTCACGAGGACAACGTGTCAGCACCGAACATCGAAACCATCGTCTCTCTCGCCAAGCGGCGGGGCTTCGTCTTCCCGTCGTCGGAGATTTACGGCGGCCTCGGCAGCGCCTGGGACTACGGCCCCCTCGGCGTCGAACTCTCCAACAACGTCAAGCAGGCCTGGTGGCGCTGGATGGTGCACGAGCGCGACGACATGGAGGGCATAGACTCTTCCATCATCCTCAACCGGATGGTCTGGAAATACTCCGGCCATGAGGACACCTTCAGCGACCCGCTCGTTGACTGCCGCGAGTGCAAGACGCGCCTGCGCGCCGATAAGTTGGAGCGACCTCGTTTTACTCAGGAACCCGACAAACTCGTAGACGCCCTACTTGATCCAATGCCGATTGAGGAAGCTATACGAAAAAAACTGCTCCTTTGTCCGAACTGCGGTTCAACTGATTTAACCGAGCCTCGCCCCTTCAACCTGATGTTCCGCACGACCATCGGCGCGGCGGCCGTCGAGGACGACGCAGGCGCGCTCGCCTACCTGCGGCCCGAAACCGCGCAGGGCATCTTCATCAACTTCCTGAACGTGCAGACGACGATGCGGCGCAAAATCCCGTTCGGCATCGCGCAGATCGGCAAGTCGTTCCGCAACGAGGTCACGCCCGGCAACTTCATCTTCCGCACGCGCGAGTTCGAGCAGATGGAGATGGAGTACTTCGTCCGCCCCGGCGAGGACGAGCGCGTCCACCAGGAGTGGATTGACTACTGCTTCAACTGGTTCACGAGCCTCGGCATCTCTTCGGAAAACCTGCAACTCTACGAGCAGCCCAGGGAGGAATTGGCACACTACGCCAAGCGGACCGTGGACATACACTACCGCTTCTTCCCCGAGCGCGAGGAGGAGGCGCGGCAGTGGGACGAGTTGATGGGGATCGCCAACCGCACGGACTTCGACCTCAAGGCGCACTCGAAAAAGCCGGAGGACGCCGAAGGCAAGCGCCTCAACCCGGACTCGACCGAAGACCTTTCCTACTTCGACGAGGCGACGAAGGAGCGCTTCTACCCTTACGTCATAGAGCCCGCGGCCGGCGTCAACCGCACCGTGCTCGCCGTCCTGATGGACGCCTACTCGGAGAGGGTGAACGACAAGGGTGAGAAGCGCGTCATCCTGAAACTGCACCCGCGGCTCGCGCCCATCAAGGCCGCTATCTTGCCGCTCGCGAAGAACAAGCCGGAGATCGTCGGGATGGCGAAGGCCGTCAAGCGAAGCCTCCAGCCCGTCATGCGCGCCGTCTACGACGACACGGGCGGCATCGGCAAGCTCTACGCGCGGCAGGACGAAATTGGCACACCCTTCTGCGTCACGGTCGACCACCAGTCGCTCGAAGACGAGGCCGTCACCGTGCGCGACCGCGACACCTGGGAACAAGAGCGCGTCCGCGTCGCGGATTTACGCGAGCACCTGGAGCGCCGCCTGCAACCGCCCTCGGCGTGAGGCCGGTCCAGAACATATGGCCCTCAACAAGAGTCTGTACAAATTCCTGGGCGTCTCGGCGTTCGTCGTCTGCGCCATGTTCGTCGTCTTCTCGTTCGTCCTCTACCGCGCGGGCGGCAACTACCTGGCGGCCGTCGTCATCTCCGCCCTCGAAGCCACCGCCGGCGTCTACCTCTTGCAGAAGAGCAAACAATGAGCCGGATGCGAGTTGCGGGTTGAAAGACAAGCCCTCTTCAATCCGCAATCCGAAATCCGCATTCCGAAATCAAAGATATGCCAGTCGTTAAAAAGAGAAACCAGCAGACTGAGTCGCGGCTCCTGCTCGAAGGTGACGAGCCCGTCGAGTTGCCGCCCGCGGAGATTGACGCGGCGGCGGTGATCGCGCAGTTCGACAGTTTCAAGATGCACATCCCGGAGCTGCTCGAAGAGTTGCGCGCGGGCTCGGTGGTCGAGCCCGTAGCGGTGATGAACGACGGCTCGACCTTCGCCGTGCACGGCCCGACGCGCACCTTCTGGGTCAAGCTCTGGCACGCGGCGGGGACCGAGTTGGCGCGCATAGAGCGCGCGCAGATCATCAGTTGCCTGCCGGCCATGCGCGGCGTCCAGATCGTCATCGACGACGCGGACGACGACTACGACGAAGATTTTGAAGACGAAGATTTAGAGGACGAAGACGACGCAGTAGACGAAGACGACGATGACGACGATGAAGAAGACGACGAGCCAGAGACGCGAAATGTCTAAGACGGCCTTCGCCCCCCGACGGTAACCTCCGATGAGTTCTTCCCGCCCGCCCGAAAAAGTCTTGAAGCTGGCGCGAGCCGTGCGCGCCGAAGGCGGGCGCGCTCTGCTCGTCGGCGGCTGCGTGCGCGACGCGCTGATGGGCGGCCGGCCGAAGGACTGGGACGTGGAAGTCTATGGCGTCGAGCCCGCGCGCCTGCGCGCAGTCCTCGAAGGGTTGGGGCGCGTTGACGCCGTCGGCGAGGCGTTCACGGTCTACAAGGTCGGCTCGGATTTGGATGTCTCCCTGCCGCGGCGCGAGCGCAAGGCGGGCCGGGGCCACCGCGCGTTCGTCGTCGAAGGCGACCCCTCGATGAGCGTGGAAGAGGCCGCGCGCCGTCGCGACTTCACCATCAACGCGATTCTCGAAGACCCGCTCACGGGCGAAATCCTTGACCCTTACGACGGGCGCAGGGATTTGGAGAATAAACTCCTGCGCGCCGTGTCGGCCGAGACTTTCGCCGAAGACAGCCTGCGCGTGCTGCGCGCCGCGCAGTTCGCCGCGCGCTTCGAGTTCGACATAGACGAAGGGACCGTCGAGCTCTGCCGCTCGATTGATCTCACAGACCTCCCGCGCGAACGCGTCTGGGGCGAGATGGAAAAGCTCCTCCTGCGCGCACGCCGCCCCTCAACCGGCTTTCAATGGCTGCACAAACTCGGCACGTTCGACCAACTCTTCCCCGAACTGAAAGCACTCGTCGGCGTGCCGCAGGAAAAAGAGTGGCACCCGGAGGGAGATTTAGAGGTCCATACCTGGCTCGTCGTTGACCGCGCTCGCGAACAGATTGACGACTTGCCTTACGCGAAGCAGGTGACGGTCATGCTCGGGGCGCTGTGCCACGATTTCGGGAAGCCCGCGACGACGAAGTTCGAGGAGGGGCGTTGGCGCTCGCGCGGGCACGAGGAGGCGGGCGTCGGGCCGACGGAGAGTTTCCTTGAGAGGCTGAACATACACACGCTCGACGGCTACGACGTGCGCTCGCAGGTCGTGGCGCTGGTGCGCGACCATTTGAAGCCGGGCGAGTTTTACAAGAAGCGCGACGAGGTGGGCGACGGCGCGTTCAGAAGGCTGGCGCGCCGGTGCGAGCTCGAACTGCTCTACCGCGTGGCGCGTGCGGACTCGCTGGGGCGCAACGCCGAGTGGATCCCGCGCGACCAGTGGTTCACGGCCGAGGCGCAGGAGTGGTTCATCGAACGCGCGCGCGAGTTGGCGGTCGACGAGCGCCCCCCCGCGCCCATTTTAATGGGCCGCCACCTGCTGGAGATGGGACTCCCTCCCGGCCCGCGCATGGGCGAGCTGACGCGCGCCGTTTACGAGATGCAGCTCGACGGGCGCGTGACGACGCTCGAAGAGGCTCGCGCCGAGGCGCGCAGGTTGATGGAAAGCGAATGAGAAATAGAGCGAACCGCGGAGACACGCGAAACGACGCGAAGTAAGCTCAACCACTTTCGCGTCGCTTCGTGTATCTTCGTGCTTCGTCCCCTCCCCATACGAGCGTGGCCCGGTGCAAACGGGCCGTCTTGTCTACGTCCGACGCGTCAGAGTAAGATTACTCAGCCAACTTGCCCTGCATAATCTCTTGCGGCCGTCCCGAAAGTCTTTAAAATGGAGTCAACTATTTCCAGGTAATTCCAAAAGGCCGCGATGAGCGAATCAACCACCCAGTTTTACGCCTTCGGCCCCTTCCTCATTGACGTCACGCGCCGGCTTCTCTCGCGCGACGGCGCGGCCGTGCCGCTCAAGTCCAAAGTCTTCGACCTGCTGCTCGCGTTGGTCGAAGGGCGCGGCCGCCTGCTGGAGAAAGAAGAGTTGCTGAAGGCCGTCTGGCCGGGCCAGTTCGTAGAGGAGGCGAATCTGTCCGTCAGCGTCTCGGCGCTCAGGAAAGCCCTCGGAGAAAAAGCCGGCGAGCACCTTTACATCGTCACCATTCCGGGGCGCGGCTACCGCTTCGTCGCAGACGTGCGCGAGCTGAAAGGCGAGGACGCGGCGGCGAATGAAGCCGAGCCGCTGGCGGCGCGCGTAGAAACTGGGCCAGAAGTCGAGCTGGAAGGTTCCCCGCCGCAGGCGGAGGACGCGGGCGCGCCGCCGCCGAGGCCGCGCGCGAACCCGCCCACGAACCTGCCGGTTCAGCTCACGCCCTTCATCGGCCGCAAGTCTGAAGCGGCGGCCGTCGAAAAGATGCTCAGGCGCGAGGGCGTGCGGCTCGTGACGTTGACGGGGCCGGGCGGGACGGGCAAGACGCGCCTGGCGCTGCACGTCGCCGCGAATCTGCTCGGAGCGTTCGCGGACGGCGTCTTCTTCGTCGCGCTCGAACCGATCAAAGACCCGTCGCTCGTCGTCTCACAAATCGCGCAGGCGCTCGGCGTCAAGGAGGCCGCCGGGACGACGCTCGACGAGAATTTGAAGAAGCACCTGCGCGACAAGCGAATGCTCCTCATCCTGGACAACTTCGAGCAGGTGACTGGGGCCGCGCCCCAAATCGCGGGGCTGATGGCCGCCGCGCCTCGCCTCGTGGTGCTGGTGACGACGCGCGAGGTGCTGCGCCTGAGCGCGGAGCACGAGTTCCAGGTCCCGCCGCTCCTGCTCCCGAACCTGACGGCCCTGCCGCCCGTGCCAGACCTGATGCGCTACGAATCGGTCGCGCTCTTCACGGAGCGCGCGACGGCCGCCAAGTTCGACTTCGCCCTGACGGAAGTCAACGCGCAGGCGGTCGCGGAGATTTGCACGCAACTGGACGGGCTGCCGCTCGCGATAGAGTTGGCCGCGGCGCGCATCAAGCTGCTGCCGCCGCAGGCCATGCTGATGCGCCTCGAAAGTCCCTTCAAGCTCCTGACGGGCGGCGCGCGCGACGCGCCCGCGCGCCAGCGCACCATGCGCGAGACCATCGCCTGGAGCTACGAGTTGCTCGAAGAGCCCGAGAAGACTCTCTTCCGCAGGCTCGCAGTCTTCCTCGGAGGCACGACGCTCGACGCGGCCGCGCGCGTCTGCGACGCGGAGCGCGACCTCGGCATAGGGATAGAGGACGGCGTGGAGTCGCTCGTGGACAAGAGCCTGCTCAGGCAGGTGGAGCAGGCGGGGGTCGAGCCGCGCTTCGCGATGCTTGAGACCATCAGGGAGTACGGGCTTGAGCTGCTGAAGGCGAGCGGCGAGTGCGAGCGCATGCGGCAGCTCCACGCGAGTTACTTTCTTGAGTTGGCGGAGCGGGCGGAGCCGGAGCTGGAGGGCGCGCGCCAGAAAGTCTGGCTCGAACAGCTTGAGCATGAGCACGACAACCTGCGCGCGGCGCTCAGGCGCTCGCTCGAATTCAACGAGACGGAGACGAGCCTGCGACTCGCGAAGGCGCTCTGGTGGTTCTGGTATCTGCACGGCCACTACCGCGAGGGGCGCGAGTGGCTCGGCAAAATTCTCGCCGCGAGCGGCGGCGGGAAGGCGACTTTGCGCGCGGGCGCGCTCCTCGGCGCGGGCGTCCTGGCCTTCCTGCAATGCGACTACGAACTGGCGAAAAAACTCCTGGACGAAAGCCTGGGGCTCGCGCGCGGGCTGGACGACCGCGAGAACGTGGCGACCGCGCTTCAGGTCCTGGGGAGCATCGCGCGCGAGCAGGGCGATTACAGGCGCGCCGTCGAGCTTCACGAAGAGAGCCAGGCGCGCTGGGAGGAGGCCGGGGACAAGCGCGGCGTGGCGCGCTCGCTCAACTACGTCGGGTTCGCGGCGTGGCTGAGCGGCGACTTCGAGCAGACCAGGCGTGCGTGCGAGGTGTCGCGCGAGTTGTTCCGGGAAGTCGGCGACCGCGAGGGGGCGGTCTGGTCGCTGCTCAACCTGGCGGCCGCGGCGCACTACGAGAATGACCCGGAGCGGGCCGAGGCGTTCGGCCGCGAGAGCCTCTCGATCTCGCGCGAGATCGGGTACAAGGAGGGCATCGCCTGGTCGCTCAACGTCCTGGGCAACGTGGCGCGCGCGGGCGCGGACTACGAGCGTGCGGCCTCCATGCTGCGCGAGAGCCTGGCGCTGCACGACGAGTTGGGCGACCGCTGGCGGATCGCGAGCGTGCTCGAAGCCCTCGCGGAATTGGCACAGGCGAAGGAGCATCCGCAGCGGGCCGCGCGACTCTTCGGCGCGGCCGCGCGCCTGCGCGAGACCATAGGCACGCCGCTCCCGCCCGTCGAACGTGAAGATTACGAGCGCCACCTCGCGGCCGCGCGCTCGCGGCTGGACGAAGAGGAGTTCGCCGCGCTCTGGGCCGATGCGAAGGCGACGCCGCTGACGCAGACCATCGCCTTCGCCCTCGAACGCGCGAAGGCGAGCGGACGCGCGGTTGCGGAGTAGTAAGGAAAAGAGTCGAGCATTTCTTCGCGCCTCCGGCGACTTTGCGCGAGGTTAAATCTCTTGCAAAGTCGCCGGAGGCGCGAAGGTGTTGGGCCGTTCTGTCGCGGCTTATTGCTCGCCGAGGTTGTTGGTCGGCGGGCCGTTGCCGGCGGCGTTGCCCGCGATGCGGCAGTTGCCGAACGTGTCGATGGTCCCGCCGCCCGCGGTCTGCAGCCCCGTGCCGTTGTCCGTGACGGTGGTCTCGGACAGGCGCACGACGGGCGAGCCCGGCCCCGAGTAGATTCCTATCTGGTTGTGCGAGAGGACGGAGCGCTCGACCATCACCTCGGTCGTCCCGGCGCTCGCGTCCGCCTGGACGGCCGCGTTCCCGTTCCCGGTGATGTTCGAATCCTTAATCGTCACGCGGCTCCCCGGCCCCGCGTAGACTCCCGACAGCACGCTGCCCTCTATGACGACGCGGTCGAGCACGGCCGTGATCTGCGTGAAGCCGTTGCTGGGGTAGACGACGACGGCGTTGGCCCCGCTGTTCCTGATGACCGTGTTCGTGACGAACAGCTTGCCGCCGTTGGTCCGCTCGTCCGAGATGCCGCGCCCGTTCGTCCCGCCCGACGTGTCGAAGTTGTCGATCAGCGTGTCCTCTATGTAGACCTTGTCGGCGGCGACGATTCTGATGCCCTGCGTGCCGTTGTTGCCGGCGGCGTCGGCCCCGTTGAGCGAGAGGCCGCGCAGGCGCACGGTCTTGCGCGTGTCGGCCGCGTTGGTGATGTTGATCGTGATGCCGCGCTGGCCGCCGCTGGCGATGATGTGGCCGAGGTAGCCGCCGCCGTTAATCGTGACCGACTTGTTGATCGTCACCGTGCCGTAAGTGCCCGGCTCGACGAGGCTGATCTCGCCGTTGATGGCAGTCTTCGAGAGCGTGATGGTGAAGGTCCTGCACGGCGCGGTGAAGGTGCAGGGGTTCAAATCGTCGCCGGTCATGGAAATCCAGGTGCGTATGTTCTGGGAGCGCGCGACCGAGGAAGCGGACAGGGCCAGAACGGCCAGGGCCAGAAATCTGAGCGTGAAGCGAAACCTGTTCATCAAGGGCCTCCTTCTGGTTGGACGGGTTCGAGACGGACCGAGAGCTTCTCCGCCTTCTACCGTGGGGACGGAATTTTTCAGCTTCGCGAGGATGCGAATCGCCTACGTGATGCGGCGGCGCGGCGGATTTTGCGTAAGGGTGAGGCGCGGCATTTCTGGCCCACAGGAGGGCCGGGCGCGGGCGTGCGAAAAACCTTCCGACGCCCTCCCGGCCGGGCGACCGCATCTTTGTGCGAACGAGGCGCACGGTGTAAGATGGCGTTTAAATTTCATCCCTTTCCGGGACACAGGGTTTCTACAGAGCCTCGCGCAACCATTTTTATGCCAACCTATAGCTTAAGGAAGAGTGAAGATGATTGAGTTTGAGTTGAACGAAGACCATCAGGCAATCCGCCAGACCGTGCGTGATTTCGCGACGAAGGAAGTGGCCCCCCGCATCAAGGAGTTGGACGAGAAGCAGCAGTTCGACCGCTCCATCTTAGACAAGATGGCCGAGCTGAACCTGCTCGGCGTCTGCATCCCCGAAGAGTACGGCGGCGCTGGCTTCGACTACATATCGCTCGGGCTGGTCTGCGAGGAGCTGGAAGCCGTAGACACTTTCATGCGCGTCGTCATGTCGGTCCACACCGGCCTGAACAGCCTGACGCTCTACACCTGGGGGACGGAAGAGCAGAAGCAGAAGTACCTCGTGCCGCAGGCGAAGGGCGAGAAGATTTCGACCTACGGCTTGACCGAGCCGGGCGCAGGGAGTGACGTGGTCGGCGCGCGCTCGACCGCGAGGCGCGAGGGCGACGAGTGGGTCTTGAACGGCGAGAAGATGTGGATTTCTCTGGGCGACGTGGCCGACAACTTTCTCTTCTTCTGCTGGACGGACGAGGAGAAGCGCCGCCGGCGCGACCACTCCGGCATGTCCTGCTTCATCGTCGAGCGCGGGATGAGGGGGTTTTCTTCCGGCACGATTCACGGCAAGATGGGCATCCGCGCGGGCAACACGGGCTACTTCTCTTTGCAGGACGTGCGCGTGCCCCAGGAGAACATGGTGGGCGAGGAGGGCGAGGGCTTCAAGATAGCCATGTTCGCGCTCGAACAGGGGCGCTACACCGTGGCGTCCGGCGCGACCGGCGTCATCCGCGCCTCGCGCGACGCTTCCGTGGCTTATGCGTTAGAGCGCGAGACCTTCGGGACGAAGATCGCGAACCACCAGCTCGTCAAGCAGAAGATCGCAGAGATGGAGGCCGATTACCAGATGTGCCACCTGCTCTGGCTGCGCGCCGGGTGGCTGAAGAACGAGGGCAAGATGAACGCGCGCGAGACCAGCCTGGCGAAGTGGCAGGCGACCGTGAGGAGCGAGAAGGCGGCCTCGATGGCGATTGAGGTCCACGGCGCGAACGGCTACTCGAACGACTACCCCGTCGAGCGTTACCTGCGCAACTGCAAAGCGGCCGTCATCTACGAAGGCACGCGCGACATACACACCCTGATGCAGGCCGACTGGGCGCTGGGCCTGAAGAAAGAGAAGCCCGCCCGCAAGATTCTCCCGCCCTGGCGACCCGCCGAGGCGCGCGAGGGCGTGGCCGCCGGTTAAATCAGGGGGGACGCCGCGCCGAGAAGTGTTAGTGAAACGCCCGCGAGGGGTGTTGCGACTCGCGGGCGTTCTTGCGTTCAGGCCACGACCTTCAGTGGGTCGAGACGAGGAACACGTCCCAGGCCCAGCGCCCGACGTGAGAGCGCTTCGCGTCGCCAACTTTCGCGCGATAGCGGAAACGGTTCCCGTGCTGGTCAGTCCGTTTTGATTCCGTGTAATCAAGGGAAATCGAAGCGACGTTAAGTGCCGACAGCGTGTGTAACTCGCCCGGCTCCGAGACCCCGTTGTGATTGATGTCGCGCCACAAGCGCAGCGAAGAGAAGACGGCGTCACGACTGTCCACTACGCCGTCACTGTTGCCGCCGCTTCCCTGTCTGTCGTACTCGGCGAGCGCGAGGAAGCCATTCGGGTTTGCCGCCGTTGGTTGCGGCGTGAAGTTGCCGAATAGCTCCGAGCCGTTATCAACCGCGCCGTTGCCGTTGCGGTCCAGCGCCAGCCAGGCGTCGTCCGAGCCTGCGGCCGTCCACGCCAGTCGTTCGGCCGCGTTGATGCCGTCGAGGTCGAAGTTGACGCCGCCCGCGGCGTCCGTCAGGCTGAAGCCGTCGCCGAGCGTATCAACGAGCACGGGCGATTTATCAATCGTCGTGTCGCAGCCACAGCCTTCCGGGGGATATATCCACTCACCGCCGGAGCCGTAACAGAGCGCGAGGATGCCCGCCCCAGGATTGCAACTGCTGGTCGGCGTCGGCGTCGGCGTGGGCGTCGGTGTCGGGCAGGCGCACGTCGTCGGATTACGGTAGCCGCCATTCGGGCAGGGGCTCTGGTCTATGCAGACGCAGCAATAAAGCGAACCGATCCGCATGTTGGATGGGCAGCCGGATGACGGGTATTTGGAATAATCCTGCGACGTGCCACCAGGACAGGGAGGGCAATAATAGGAATAGGTGCCGAATGGGCCTGGGAGGCACTCGCAGCCAGGGTTGCGTCGTATCTGCCCTTCGCATCCTGCCGGGGGCGTCGGCGAGCCTGTCGGTGTTGGTGTAGGCGTCGGCGTCGTCCCCCCGCACGGGACGAATCTGGTATCAAGACAGTACCCAGCACCACAAGCAAGCCAGAAGTATGCAGCCGAATAACAGCCTGCTCGCGGATCAGCACAGGAGGCATTCAGAAGTCCGTCCTTACCTCCGCAATAGCAATCAGTCACATATGGCTTAGAGCGGAAGCAACCGCTACCGGAGCAACATGTGTCCGGTCGCGGGTTCAGTCTGCGGGAAGTCGGCTGGGGCGACTCCGGGGATAAAAAATTTGCCAGCAGAAAGTTTGCTGGCAAATTATCGGTCGAGAAAGTTGTAGGCCAACTGCGCCACGATACTTGTTGGATTTTCAGGCCGCCGGGGTCAGTCAAATTCGATCCCGGCTTACAGCTCTTCAGGCTCGACTTAGCGTCCGGCCCGTGCGGGACGGCCATCCCGTCGTTCCCCCAGAATCCAGTCCCATCGCCGAAGCTCAATATCTGAAAGTACAGAGTCAGTTTCTTTGCGTCAGGCTTGTTCTCCCTCTGCCGGAAGTTCTCCCAACTCTCTACTACAATGTCGGAGAAACTGTAAACGTAAGTCTCTCCAGGTTTGATGGGGACATCATCCGGCCCCGCTTTGGTCTCGATATCCCCTAGCTGACTTCTCCCGTAGTGTATTGAAAAGCCCATTTTATTTTCATCAGGCCCTATCTGGTACGGCGCTGTTATTTCAGGCAGGATTACGCTGAGGCTCAGGAAATAGATCGGCTTGTTCCCGGTGTTTGTAATTTCAAGCTGGAAGTCCCGCACCCACTTCTCATTCTTCGCGTCCTTAAACGCCTTTTCCTTCTCCTTCTTGATCTTGACCTTGATAGGTAGATGCTTGGGTATCTTATCTTCAAGCTCTCTCTCTCCAGTTGATTGGGCGGCGCTTGGAACTAACACGAATCTCACCAAGAACAACGCGGCCAAACAGACAAGTGACACTTGGAAAAATCTCTTGACGCCGAGGGCGAGTGCTTCTCGTGGGGGATTCATGAGGGGGCTCCTTTAGCAAGTGGGGGGGAACGCGAGGGGACGAACAAGCCGCTTATACGCTTGTCCCCTCGGCAAGTCAAGAATTTTGGATTAAGATAAACGTAACTATTTTCTTCAACGGAGCGTATAGACATTCGCCCTCTCGGCAATTCCGTCAGCTTGGAGAATTCATCAATGAAGTCAAATCCTTTCGCAAACCCGGCGGGGCGCAGGCTGTCCGCGCTCGTGCTCATGGTCGCGCTCGTCGCGCCGTCCGCGTTCGGGCAGGCGACGGCCGTCGCCACACGTCCGGCCGCCGCGCTCACCCCCGCCGAGCAGCAGGCCGCCGCGCTCGTCAAAGTCGAGACCATACGCGACGTGACCACGGCGCTCGCGGCCAAAGAGATGGAGGGCCGCGGCACCGCGCAGCCCGGCGGCGACCGCGCGGCCAAGTACATCGCGGACCGCTTCAGCAAACTCGGCCTCAAGCCCCTGGGCGACGCGGGCACTTACCTGCAAGCCGTCAGCTTCAAAAGCTCGCAGGTTGCGCCGGAGTCTTTCGTCAAGGCGGGCGACGCCGCGCTCGCCTTCGGGACGGAATTCGTCCCGGCCCCGCCCTACACCAGCGAGTTGTCGGAGGCTTCGGGCGGGCTGGTCTTCATCGGCTACGGCATGACCTCGCCCGAGTTTAAGCGCGACGACCTGGCCGGACTGGACGTGAAGGGCAAGGTGGTTGTCGTCGTGGGCGGCACGCCGAAGGGCGTGGACGAGGCCGCGTGGAAGAAGGCCGCCAGCGGGCAGGCGGTCATCGGCTCCCTGATGGGCAAAGGCGCGGCCGCCATCATCCTCGGCAACTTCGGGACGAAGCAGCAGCCGTTCTCGCTGCTCAGCACCTACCTGACGCGCCGCCGCGTCACGCTCGCGGACGCGCCGGAGCCGCCCTTCAAACTGCCGCCCATCATCGTCGCCGGCGACGCCGGGATGGAGAAGATTTTCGCGGGCACGGGCGCGACCTACGCCGAGACGCTGGCGAAGGCCGAGGCGGGCGAGACGGTCTCGAAGGATTTGAACAAGCAGGCGCAGATTTCCATCCGCGTCAAGAAAGAAACTGGCCCAGGCAGCAACGTCGTCGGCCTGCTCGAAGGCTCGGACCCGAAGCTGAAGGATCAGGCGGTCGTCTACACGGCGCACTACGACGCCTACGGCATAGACTCGCAGGGCCGCATCTTCCCCGGCGCGGCCGACAACGCGCTCGGCGTGGCCGAGATCGTCTCGATTGCCGAGGCGTTCACGAAGTCCAAGACGAAGCCCAGGCGGTCAATCATCTTCCTCGCCGTGACGGGCGAGGAGCACGGGCTGTTGGGCGCGGAGCACTGGGTCGCGCACCCCACCTGGCCGCTTGAGAAGGTGGCGGCCAACCTGAACTTCGACGGAATTGGCACAGAGGTTTACGGCCCCGTCAAGCGCGTGGTCGGCTTCGGCGCGGAGCACTCGGACTTGGGCCCGGTGCTCGAAGCCGTCATCGCGGCCAACGGCGGGCAGATCGCGCCCGACCCGCTGCCCGAGGAGAAGGTCTTCTACCGCTCGGACCATTACGCCTTCGTCAAGAAGGGCGTGCCCGCGGTGATGATGACGGGCGGCCCCGAAGGTGACGTGGCGGTCTGGATAGGCAAGGCGAAAAAGTGGATGGAGACGGACTACCACCAGCAGACGGACATCATCCGCCCGGACTGGCACTGGGACGGAGCGCGCACCGTCTCCGTCATGGGCCTCGTCATGGGCATGCGCGTGGCGGACGCCGAGCAGATGCCCGCGTGGTTGCAGACCTCGCCCTTCAACAAGCCGCGCGGCGGCGCGAAGGCGGCGGCGGCCGCGCCCGGCCATGATTAAAGGACAAGGATAAAGCCCCGTCAGGGCCGCGCGGCCCTGACCCCTGAGGGGGCCACATATAATAGCCAGGGGTAAGCGCGAAAGCGCGCCACCCCTGGTCAGGCGTAAAGAAAAGAAACCGACCCCGGAGGGGTCGCGCCTCGACGTCGAAGGCGCGACCCCTCCGGGGTCGGTTCATGCTTGCACATTCTACCGGGGGCGTCGCTCATGCGCTCGTGCGCATTCGCTTGCCCCCGGCTATCGTGTTCATCCCCTACGGCGATGATGCGACGGGAATCCTCACGCTTTCACGTTTCTAAAAATTCCTCGTCTCCCCCGGCTTCATGAACTGCACGCGGCGGTCCCTGCCGATGGCGGCGCGCACCTCCGCCTCGGTCGACATGGTGGGCATGGAGGCGTAGTGCATCGGGATGATGACCTGCGGCCGGAAGAACCTGTTGACGGCGAGCAGCGCGATTTCGGGGCTCTGGCCGTAGGCTTTGCCGCCCGTGTTCATCAGGATGATGTTCGGGTGGTAGAACTCCTGTATCAGCGCCATGTCGTTGAAAATCCACGTGTCGCCCTGGTGATAGACCGAGCGCCCGTCCGCGAAGTCGATCACGTAGCCGAGGGGCCGCCCGCTCGGCTCGCTCCCGTGCATCGCGGGGACGGCGTGGACCGTCACGTCGCCCAGCGAAACTGTGCCACCGACGTTGACCGTCTGCACAAGCTCCTCCGGCAGTTGTTCTCTCTGGAAGAGGGCGGGGAAGTTGACCGTGACGAGTTTGGCGCGGCTGGCCTTGGCGATCTCTATGGCGTCGCCCATGTGGTCGCCGTGCGAGTGCGTGACCAGTATGTAATTCGGCTTGTAGCGCGAGAGGTCTTTGAACTCGGCCGGCGTCGCCGGGTTCTCCTTGAGGAACGGGTCGATCAAAATCCTCGTCCCGCCCGAGGAGACTAGCTCGAAGGCCGCGTGGCCGAGCCACGTGATCTGTATGTCCTTCTTCGCGGGCCGCGCCCGCCTCTGGGCGCTCGCCGGCGGGGCCGTCACGAGCAGGAGCGTGAGCGCCAGGACGGACGTTTTCAAAAAATTCATCGTCACCTCCGGGAGATTACGTGCGGCGAAAAACCTTCACGGCTCTTCAGGGCTTCGGCGCTAGTGCGTGTGGCGGCGACGCTTGGCCGCGCGGTGCCGCTTCTTCTTGAGGACTTTTCGCATCGCGGCCCTGTTGCTCATCACGGTCCGCGTCCGGTTGTACGTGCCCGGGTTGTAAACGCGCACGCGGCGCGAGCCGGAGAATTGTGCCAGGACAGGGCAGACGCTTTCCAGGAGCAGTGCCACGCTCGCCAGCAGAATGAACAGCTTGTTCCGCAGGTTTTTATTCATCTCCCCTCCTCACGCCGTCAAGCCTTGATCGAAATGGTCGGACAAAGAATAGCTTACTTTCGACGCCCCTCGCTATCCTACAAATTCCGCGCCCGCTCTGCTACTATACGCCTCGAAATTCTTTCATCTCGCAAAGCAGTTTTGGCGTGACACGGCGTCGCCGCCAGACTTCATCTTCAGGAGAATCGAAGCGTGATGGGACACGAGTTGAGAATGGAGCGCGAGCTGTCGCTGGACTTCCTGCGCGTCTGCGAGGCGGCGGCCATCGAGGCGGCGAAGACGATGGGGCAGGGCGACCGCAAGTATTCGGACCAGGTGGCGGTCGAGGCGATGCGCGAGGTGATGGACACCGTGCCCATGCGCGGGCGCATCGTCATCGGCGAGGGCGAGCGCGACGAGGCCCCCATGCTCTACATCGGCGAGGAGGTCGGCGGCCGGGCGGCGAGCGAGGAGCTGCGCGCCAGCTTCCCCGAGGTTGACATCGCCGTGGACCCGCTCGAAGGCACCAACCTCTGCGCGCTCGGCGCGAACAACGCCATCGCCGTGCTGGCCGCCTCGGAGCGCGGCGGACTTTTGAACGCGCCCGACATCTACATGGACAAGATCGTCGTCGGCCCGTCGTGCCGCGGCTCCGTCGACATAGACGCGCCCGTCAAGGACAACCTCAAGAACATCGCGCGCCGTTTGGGCCGCGACGTAGACGACCTGACCGTCATCGTGCTCGACCGCTCGCGCCACAAGAAACTGATCAACGACGTGCGCGAGGCAGGCGCGCGCATCCGGCTGATTTCGGACGGCGACCTTTCGGCGGGCATCTCGGCGGCGGTCGCGGGCACCAACATACACGCGCTGATGGGCATCGGCGGCGCGCCCGAGGGCGTCTTGACGGCCGCGGCAATGAAGTGTCTGAACGGCGAGATTCAGGCGCGGCTCGTCTTCGACCACGACCGCCTCGGCGTCGACAAGAGCAAGGTGCCGGAGCGCGACGAGGTGCTCGCGCGCCTCAAGGAGATGGGCATCTCCGACCCGGACAAGGTCTACGACACGAGCGACCTCGCGCCGGGCAAGCGAATCATCTTCTCGGCGACGGGCGTCACGGACGGCGCGCTCCTGCGCGGCGTGCGCTTCTTCGGCGCGGGCAAGCGCACGCACTCGCTGGTGATGACCACCGAGTCCAAGCACATACGCTTCGTCGACACGGTCCACGTCGAAGGCGGCCCGGACGCGGTCATCAGATTTTAGGGACGAGGGATGAGGGATGAGGGATGAGGGATGAAGTAAAGCGGGAGGCGGGGGGCGCAAGGCGCAAGGCAGAGGACAGTCGAGTGAAGCCCGCCTTCCGCCTCCAGCCCCCCGCCTTCTCTTCTTTCATCCCCCATCCCTCATCCCTCATCCCTCATCTCGTCTGGGCGGTCGCGGCTGCCTTCGTGCTCGGCTTCGTGAGTCTGGTGATGGTCGCGCCGGTCGCGCGCGCGCACGGGCACTCGCTGTCGGCCTTCTTTCTTTACGAGATGTTCGGCCGCGTGTGCCACCAGATTCCCGAGCGGGCGTTTCAACTGGCGGGCTACCCGCTGGCCGTCTGCGCGCGCTGCACGGGAATCTACTTCGGGTTCGCGGGCGTCGTGCTCTTTTACCCGCTCGTGCGCTCGCTCGGGCGCACGGACGCGCCGGGGCGCAAGTGGCTGCTCTGGGCGGCCGTGCCCACGGCGCTGGATTTCGCGCTGGGCTTTTTCGGCGTCTGGGAGAATACGCATTGGTCGCGCGCTCTGACGGGCGCGCTCCTCGGCGCGGTCGCGGCCCTTTACGTCGTGCCGGGGCTGGTGGACCTGGGACACATGATCCGTGAGCGCCGGCCGAAAGTTTTGGGGCGCGCGGGGTAACGCTTCGAGGGGTGAGATGAGATGAACAGCAAACTGCGAGCGGTGCTCATAGGCGGCGTGGTGATGGGCCTGCTCTCCGGCCTTCCTTACGTCAGCCTGGGTAATCTGGCCTGCTGCCTCTGGGTGGTGCTGGGCGGCGGGCTCGCCACCTACCTGTACATCAAACAATCCCCGACGCCGGTCAGCATGGGCGAGGGCGCGCTGCTCGGTCTGCTGGCCGGGCTGGTCGGCGCGGCGATCAGGATCGTCGTCGGCGTGCCGATCTCGATTCTGACCGGCTACCCCGAAGGCCGCATCATGCTCAACCTGATGGAGCGGCTGGACGCGGACAAGGCGGAGTTGTACAGGCAGGCGTTCGAGGAGATGACGGCCAGGCCGTTCTTCGAGCAGTTCGCGGGGGCCGTCTTCTCTTTGCAGACCCTGCTCGGCATCATCATCACGCTCGTCTTCGCGGTGGTCGGCGGCCTCCTCGCCGCCCCACTCTTCGAGAAGCGTAAGGCGGACGCCGGCGGCCCGCCGCCCCCGCCGCCCTACTACGGCGGCACGCCCGGCCCCACTTACGCGCCCCCGCCGCCCCCGCCGCCGGGCGACTACGGGCCGAGTGCCTGAAAGGGCAAAATGGAAGACCCCTTCAGCGACTTGCCTTTCGCCTTTGTCTTAGACATCTATTAATGTAAAATCAGCGTCTTACGTGGCTGGCAGCGCGGGGTGCCCTGGGGCAGATGCGCTGCTAGTTTTATGTGCGGCGACGGAAACCGGCGCTCGCCCCGCCCGTTAGTCGGAGGCGGCCAAGGCCGCCCCTGAAGTCCTTAGAATTAAAAATGCCTCTCTATTCACTTGCCCTGCTCGCCGCCACGGACGATTTGTGCCAGAAGTTCCCGAACTTCTGCGAGATCGTCGACAAGACCGCCGGCAACATCAGCCCGCTCTACCGCCTCGACACGTTCGACTGGACGGTCCTGATTCTCTACTTCTCGATCCTGACGATCCTCGCCGTCTACGGCGGCTACCGCGTCAAGCAGGTCGTGGACTTCTGGCGCTACCGCAAGCTCACGCCGCAGCCCTCGGCGCGCTTCAACGAGGACGAGCTGCCGCACATCACCGTCCAGCTCCCGCTCTTCAACGAGATGTACGTCGTCGAGCGGCTGCTCAAGTCCGTCACGGAGATCGACTACCCGCGCGACCGGCTGGAGATTCAGGTCCTGGACGACTCGACGGACGAGACCGTCAAGCTCGCGGAGGCGACCGTCGAGAGCTACAGGCGTGAGGGCTTCGACATACACTACGTTCACCGCACGGACCGCACGGGCTACAAGGCGGGCGCGCTGGAGAACGGCCTGAAGACGGCGAAGGGCGAGCTGGTCGCCATCTTCGACGCCGACTTTGTGCCAAAACCCGACTGCCTGCGCAAGCTCGTCGACTTCTTCACGGACCCGCTCGTCGGCTGCGCGCAGATGCGCTGGTCGCACATCAACGGCGACTACAACCTGCTGACGCGCATCCAGACCATCATGCTCGACGGCCACTTCGTCGTCGAGCAGACCGTCAGGAACCGCACGGGCGGCTTCTTCAACTTCAACGGCACGGCCGGCATCTGGCGGCGCAAGGCCATAGAGATGAGCGGCGGCTGGCAGCACGACACGCTCACCGAAGACACGGACCTCTCTTTCCGCGCGCAGCTCATGGGCTGGCGCTTCGTCTACCTTCTGGACGAGGACGCGCCCTCGGAAGTGCCCGTCGAGATCAACGCCTTCAAGGCGCAGCAGCGCCGCTGGGCGAAGGGCGTGATGCAGGTCGGCCTGAAACTCTTCCGCCGCATCTGGTCCGCGAAACTCCCTTTGCGCGTCAAGCTCGAAATGTTCTTCCGGCTGACGGGCAACATCAGCTACCCCCTGATGATCTTCGTCAGCCTCCTGCAATTCCCGCTCTTGCTCGTGCGCTACAACCAGGGCTTCTATCACCTGATGATGTTCGACGTGCCGCTCCTGTTCTTCTCCACGCTCTCCGTGCTGCTCTTCTACGGCACGGGCGTCTGGTACCTGGACAAGCGGCGCGCGCCGCGCCTCCTGCACCTGCCGCTCGTCATGGGGTTGGGGATAGGGCTCGCGTTCTCGAACGCGCGCGCCGTCATAGAGGCGCTCGTCGGCTACCGCACGGAGTTCGTCCGCACGCCGAAGTACCGCGTCGAGGAGCAGAAGGACGAGACGTGGAAGCGCAAAAAATACAAGCGCAAGCGCGGCTGGCTGCCGCTGCTGGAGCTGGGCTTCTCCGTCTACTTCCTGCTTGCCATCCTCTACGCTGTGGAGATGAGACTGTGGGGCACGATTCCGTTCCTGTCCCTCTTCTTCTTCGGCTACGGCTACATGGGCGTGATGAGCCTCTTGCAGTCCGGGTTCGGCAGCCGGCTCCAGGCGCTGTGGCAGCCGCTCGTCCCGAACGGGCGCTCGTGATTCTTCGGCCGCACCGCTTGAAACAAAAGCGCGCCCTCAGTCGTTCCTGTCTGTACGATTGAGGGCGCTCTCGTTTTTCTGAACCGACTCTTGATAGTTTCGACCCCGAAAGGGTCGCACGCGATAGCCGTGGGCAAGCAAACGAATGTTTGCGCCGCCCACGGATTGGCGCGAAAATAATGCTGGCCCCGGAGGGGTCGCACATTCGAGTTTGAGGCGCGACCCTTTCAAGGTCGGCACCCGATTCTCATCTCTGACCGGGGCGTTGCCCCCGCCTATTATGTTCGTCCCCTGCGGGGACGTCCGATTGATGTTCGCCATGAAAAAATTTAGCTACACTCTGCTTGCGCTCCTTCTGCTCGCTGGCGCGCTCTGCCCTTTCACCTCTTCGGCCGCCCCCTGGGACTACTACGACGAGCCGGGCGTGCGCCTCTTGAACCAGCCCGTCGCGGAGTACCGCGCGCGGCGGCAGAGGCTGCTCGGCGAGATTAAGGACGGCGTGGTCGTCATCCTCGGCAACGTGGAGGAGGACATGGGCGTCGAGATGCGCTACCGGCAGAACAACTGGTTCGCGTACCTGACGGGCGTTCGCACGCCGGACGCCGCGCTGCTGCTCGTGCCGCAGGGGCTCGCCTCGGCGGGCGGCGCGCGCGAGATGATTTTCATCCCGGAGCGCAACCTTCAGATGGAGCGCTGGACCGGCGTTCAACTCGGCCCAGGCCCCGAGACGGCCAAAGTCTTCGGGGCCGAGCGGGTGCTGCCGAACGAAGAGCTGTGGGCCAAATTGAAGGAGGCCGCGGCGCTCCCAGCCTTCAAGGGCGCGATGAAGCTCTACACCATCGCGCCGCGCGCGGTGAGCAACGGCCGCGTGCGCGAGTACCAGTTCGCCGAGCGCGCGCGCCGCGAGCTGCCCGGCGTGCAGATCAGTTCCGCCGCCGACATCGTCGGCGACATGCGCCGCATCAAGTCCGCCTCCGAGGTGGCGCTGCTCCAGAAGGCGATTGACATCACGGGCGAGGCGCACCGCGACATCGCGCTCAACCTCAGGCCCGGCATGTACGAGTACGAGATACAGGCGCTGCTCGAAGCCGCGTTCACGCGCAACGGCTCGGAGCGGCCGGGCTTCCCGTCAATCGTCGGGAGCGGCATCTACTCGACCATCCTGCACTACAGCGAGAACCGCAAGCGGATCGACGACGGCGACCTCGTGGTCTGCGACATAGGCGCGGAGTACTCGCTCTACACGGCCGACATCACGCGCACCTACCCGGCGAGCGGGAAGTTCACGCCGCGGCAGCTGGCCGTCTACCAGCTCGTGCTCGACACGCAGTCGGCCGTGGCCGCGCACTTCAAGCCCGGCATGACGAACGGCGACCTGCACGTCTTCGCGGCGCAGTACCTGCGCAAGAGCCCGCTGCGCGCGAAGGACACGGACGGGCGCGAGTACACAATGGACCACTTCTTCATACACGGCCTCGGCCACGCGCTCGGCATGGACGTGCACGACGTGGCCGACGACCTGCACCAACTGCAACCCGGCGAAGTCTTCACCATAGAGCCCGGCGTCTACATCCAGGCCGAGAAACTCGGCGTCCGCATCGAAGACGACTACCTCGTCATGCCCGACGGCACGCTCAGCAAACTCTCCGGCAAGATTCCCTCGGACCCGAAAGAGGTCGAGCGCGTCATGTCGTCGAAGAGGCAGTAGGAAATCAAGGTCGGAAAGGGCGAGCCACGAAGACACGCGAAGCGGCACGAAGAAAGGAGTCGAGCCTACTTCGTGCCGCTTCACGTGTCTTCGTGGCTCGCCCCTTCACGGCTTCAGCTTGAGCCTGTAAATCGTGAAGAGGCCGGCGCGCTCGCCCGCGTCGCGCTCGTACCAGCGTTCGAGGTTCGAGAGGTCGGGCGGCGCGTCCGTGGGGACGACGAGGTGTGAGAGCGCGGGGCGCGAGGCGTGTTCGCGCGTGAAGGCGGCGGCGTAAGCCCTGTAGCCGTCGAGCGCGGCGCGCACGTCTTCACTCGTCAGCGGCTTCCAGTTGACCGTCCACGCGGGGTCGTTGTGGCCCCACTCCATCAGCGAGCGAATCAGAAATTTCTTCCTGTAGTCTTGCGCCTCGAAGTTTTCTCCCGCGCCTGTGAAGTCTTCGTTGACGTAGTAGAGATACTGGTAGAGGCGCTCGCGGTTCTCTTCGAGCGTGACGCCGGAGAAGGCCGGGACGTGCGGCGACCAGAGCACGGGCTGCGGCGCGACGACCGGGGAGAAGTCCGCGTGATCCAGGTTGCTGTAAAGCACGACCGACTGACTGTCGTTTGACGCGGGCTCCTCGCGCGCCACTTCGGCCAAACGCCGCGCGGCCGCCAGCGCCTCGTCGCGGTCCCCGCTCGCCCAGGCGTGCCTCTTCGTCTCGACGGCCGTCTCGAACATCCCCCAGCACAGGGCCACGAGGGCCGCGCACGCTAACACGCGCGCCGGGAAGGGACGCGACGCGCCCGCGCGCCCGCGCCGTATGAGGGCGACTGCGAGCACGAGCGCCGTGAGCGCCAGGTATTTCGCGATGTAAAGCTCGTAGTGGAGCGGTTGCAGCGAGCGGCCGGTCAGCACTTGCTGGTTGAAGACGACGAGCGGGGTGAGCGCGAGCGAGGCCGCGAGCAGCACGGCGCGGCCGCGCCACTCCACGCGGCCGCGCCACGCGGCGACGCCGAGCGCGACGCAGACGATGAGGCCGAGCTTGATTGACGAGCGGGAAAAGTCCGGCGCGTGCGTGGCGGCCAGGAGCTGCACAGTGTCCATCGACGGCGCGCGGTTCGAGAGCAGGAGCGCGTAGGGCACGAGCGCCGCGAGCGCGACGAGCGCGACCGGGACGAACGGCGCTAGAGTTTTCCAAAAACCTTCGCGGCGCGCGGCGAGCGACAGCAGGACGAAGCAAACGGCCCAGGCGGCGGCCGCCGTCCACAGGTAGAAGTAGGAGTAGACGAGCAGGCCGAAAGTCGCGCCCGCCAGGACGCCGTAGGTCCGCGCCGCGCGTTTCTCATTGTTCGTCACGGCGCGCCAGACCAGCGCGCAGAAGACGAAGAAGAGCGGGAAGGGGAACGCAGGCACGTAGCGCCGCAGGAAGGGGAAGTATTCGAAAGTGTAGGTCGTGTCCAGCCCCGCGAGCGTGCGCAGCGGCGCGTAAAGGATGGCGAACGTGCCCAGGCAGACGACGACGAGCGCGCCCGCGGCGGCCAGGTTCTCGTCCTCCGTCACCAACCGTATGAGCCAGAAGAGGGCGAGCGTGGAGAGGAAGGCGACCGCCGCGGTCAGCAGAATGAACGTCGCCGGGGCGCTGATGCCGAGGGCGCGCGCAGGGTAAGCGATCAGGTAGGCCGGGACGAATTGGATCGAGAAGAGGGACTCGTGCTGCGGCGCGCCGCGCGCATCGTCGCGGCCCGTGTAGGGGTCGTTGCGGCGCGGGCGTCCCGCCATCAGGGCGTTGACGTAAGCGTTGTAGGCGACCTCGTCCTGCGAGAAGATGGCGTAAGAGCCGTTCCAGTTTCCCCCGCGCTCCGCGATGAGGCGCAGTTGCGGGTAGAGCGAAACGAGTGTGACCGAGAGCGCGGCGAAGATACCCAGCCGAAAGCTGTGCCGCCGCCCTGTCTCGCGCAAGCTCTGGTTTCTCCTCACAAAGGCCGGTTATTGCTCGCCTGGATTGACGAAAGACGCGCGATGATAGCTCATTCCGGCTGATTGGGGAAATAAGTCCGTGGCCGCGAGCGCCGGTTTGTTATACTCGCCCGAAAGGAGAGAGCTGATGGCGGAAGAGACGGTGAATCGTTGCGAGCGTTGCGACGCGGAGACGGAGCGCTTGATAAAGTTCGTCGGGCCGGACAACGCGCCGCACTACGTCTGCTGGTCGTGCCTGGCGCGCGAGGAGAAGAAGGTCAACCTCAAAGGGACCTGGAAGCGCGGGGGGCGCGCGCGTTAAGAGTCCGAAAGGAAGTCCAGCGAGTCCGCGGGGCCGTATTCCTTCACGTCCTCGCCGCCCGCGAAGACGCGCGCCGTCTTCGCGCCGAGCAGCCTGATCTCGCGCCCTTCAATCCTCAGAATGCTCCCCTCCCTCAGGCCGACGACGCGCGTCGCCGGGTTGGCCTTGAGAAATTCCGCGATGCGCTGCTCGCGAGTCTCGCCCGCGTGATTCGCCGGCATCTCGTCCGTGTAGTGCGGGTTGATCTGGAAGGGGACGAGCGAGAGCGCGTCGAAACCGGGGGGCTCGACAATCGGCATGTCGTTCGTGGTCCTTATCGTCGGGCAGGCGACGTTCGACCCCGCGCTCCACCCGACGTAGGGTGTGCCAGTTTCCACGCGTGCCCTGATGCTCTCAATCAAACCCGTCTCGTACATCCCGCGCAGGAGGTGGAAAGTGTTCCCGCCCCCGACGGCAATCGCCTCCGCGCTCTCGACCGCTTCAAGTGGCTTGGCGGCCTCGTGCACGGAGTCGAGTTGGTAGCCCATCTCCTCAAACCGCTCGCGCACCACCCTTGCGTACTCGTCATACGAGCGCGTGACGCCCGCGAACGGCACGAACAGGACGCGCTTCACCGACGCGCCCAGAAAGTCGCGTATGTCTCCGACGGCGTGTGCCAGAAACTCCCCGCCGTAGTTGGTCGAATTGCTGAGCAGCAGTAATCTTTTGCGTGACATGCGGCGCTCGAATCTGTTGAAATTATCCCGTCAGGAATAATCCGCCAGCGCGCGTTTCAATGCAAGGAGAAAAGAGAATCGTGGAACAAGAACAGTCGCTCAGGGAACACCTGCTTTACCTGCTCGGGGGTGGCGGGGCGCACGTGGATTTCGAGTCAACGATCGCGGACTTTCCCGCCGACAAGGTTCACCAAAAGATAGACGGGCTGCCGTACACGGCGTGGCAGGTGTTGGAGCACATGCGAATCGCGCAGTGGGACATTCTTGAGTTCAGCCGGAACTCTGGTTACGTCTCGCCGAAGTGGCCGGAGGGGTACTGGCCTGCAAAGGATGTCGCGCCCGGCGCTGGGGCTTGGAACGAGGGTGTGGAGAAATTCCGGTCTGACCTCGAAGAGATGAAGGCGCTGGTCGCGGACCCCGAGACTGACCTCTTCGCGCGCATCCCGCACGGCGACGGGCAGACAGTGCTGCGCGAGGCGCTGCTGGTCGCGGACCACAACGCCTACCACCTGGGCGTGCTCGTCACGATGAAGAGGCTTTTAGAAGAGCCAGCGGATTAAGTAGTAGAGCCCTAGAACGAGGCCGCCGAGGACGAGCAGGAGCAGGGCGAGGCAGCCGAAGAGCACCAGTTTCGTCTTCTTGGCCCGCCCCTCGTCCGGCGGCGAGAGCTGGTTCTGCGGGAAATACGGCGGGGGAGTCTCTGTCGGCATTTAGCTTCTCCTCAATTCCTATCCGAACAATCACGACTTCGGTCCATACAGTAGCACCGGAATACTCCGGCGGGAAGCGCACGCGTCTTCAGAAAATCAGTTTGACGCCGAGCTGGACGTTGCGCGGGAGGTTGGCCTGGCTGGTGACCTTGCCGAAGTTCGAGCTTGTCGGGTCGAGCACGGGGTTGTTGAACTGCGGGTGGTTGAAGGCGTTCAAGAATTCGCCGCGCAGTTGCAGGCGCGTCCGCTCCGTGAAAAGAAAATTCTTGGTGACCGAGATGTCCGAGAGGTTCAGGGGCTGGCCGCGCAGGCCGGGCAGCCGCGACGGAAGCCGCCGGACGTTGAAGAGCAGGCGTATGCGCGGGTCGTTGCGCTGCAACGCCGGGTCTGGACGGCCATTCCTCTGCACCGGCGCGTCCGTGAAATAAAAACCGCTCGTGTCGAAGACGGCGTCGACGGCGCTCCCGTCAATTCTGGTCCGCAGCTCGGACGGGTCGCCGTCGACGTAGAGGTTGCCGATTTCGAGCGGCCGCCCGCCCTGCGCCTGCCAGATGCACTGCACCTGCCAGCCGCCGAGGAGCGTGTCGGTCACGCCGCCCCACGTCGCGCCCCACCTGCGGCCGCGCCCGAACGGGAGTTCCCAGATGCCGCTCAGGACCAGGCGGTGCGGCGTGTCGTTCGCGGAGAGGCGCTTCTCGTACTCCGCGTCCGTCGGGTTGAGGAACGAGACCTCTTCGAGCAGCTTCGACCAGGTGTAGCTGGCGAGCAGGGTGTAGCCGCGCGTGAAGCGTTTCTCGACGCGCAGTTGGCCCGCGTGGTAGATGGAGGAGCCGTCGTGGCGGCGCGTGCGAAGGTTTCCGAACTGCGGGAAGGGGCGGAGCAACTGCTGGCGCTGGACGGTCGCGCCGTCGAGGCTCGTCCCAGGCGCGAGGCCGCGGAAAGGGTTCGCGACGCTCGCGGTCAGGAAGTTTATCAGCGCCTGGTCGCGCGCCGCCGCGTTCGAGAGGTACTGGCGCGGCAGGGCATTAAGCGCGTCCGTCTCGGCCGTCAGGTCGTAGCCGCGGTTGCCTATGTACGCGGCCTCGACGAGCCACGAGCCTGGGAACTCGCGCTCGAAGCTCAACTGCCAGCGCTGCGACTGGCCGTTGCTTCTTTCGACGGGGACGAAATCCAGGTCGCGCCCGACGAAGGTCGCGAGGCCCGCGCTCGCCCCCGGCGCGGCGGGCAAGCCTTCCGGGAACGGGTCGAAAAGATTGGCCCGGAAAGTCAGCCCGGAGTCTTCCGTCGGGACGAGGTTGATTGACTGCGAGAAGCCCGCCTGCTGCACGCCGTCGAAGATGAAAGGCACTGTGTAAATGGCCCAGCCGCCGCGCACCACCGCGCGCTCGCCGATTCTGTAGGCGAAGCCCAGGCGCGGCTGAACGTTGTTCTTGTCCGCGTCCCAGAAGCCGCGGCTGTCGCCGCCCGCGAAGAGCAGCCCGCCGCGCACGCGGAAGTCTTCGGGCGACAGCTCTGGGATAGGGTTGGCGGCGTAGGCGGCGCGCGCGGCCGCCTCAATCGGGTTCGGCGTCAATCGGTCGAAGCCGCGCACGTTGCGGTCGAAGCGCTCGGTCGTGGCCCCTTCGTACTCGTATCGCAAGCCCAGGTTGAGCGTCAGGCGCGAATTGATTTTCCAGTCGTCCTGAAAGAAGAGGCCGTGGTAAGGCGTCTGGTTCGAGCGGGCCGTGTTGCGCTCCAGGAGTCCGCCGGTCGGTTGGCCCAGGAGGAACGCGGCGAGTTCCTGGCCGATGGCGGCCTGAGGCGAGTTGTCGAACGGCCCGCGCGTGAAGTCCGTGCGGAAGTCGTAGCGCCCGGCGGCGTGCCCGAGCCCCGAGGCGTCCTCGCGGTAGACGCGGAAGTCGTAGCCCGCGCGCAGGGCGTGGCGGCCCGCCAGGCGCGTCACCGTCGGCTGAAGCGAGTAGATGCTGTGCGTGAAGCCCGCGCCGA
>DATMVE010000009.1:0-36808 GCA_035563515.1 Pyrinomonadaceae bacterium | reverse complement strand
CGGTTGTTGGGCTGGCCCGTGCCGCGCGGGATGACCGCGAAGGACTGCGCGACGTTCGCGCCCGAGGCCGGGTAGAACTGGACCTGGGCGAAGCCCGCCGTGCGGCTCGGGTTCGTGATCGTCGGGTTGACGCCGACGCCGGTGGCGTTGCCCAACTCGACCGAGCCCATGACGTGCAGTTCGCTGTTCGGCGCGGCCGTCCCGATGCCTATGTGGCCGTTCGCCTCGGTCATGATGGAGTCGCCGGCCACGCCCGTCGGGCCGTTATTCCACTTCACGATCCTGCCCGTCGTGCCCGAGCCGGAGATGTTCGCCTCCGTGCCGCCGACCGGCGCGGCCGCGACGAGGCCGACGCTGTTCGTCCCCTTGAGCGCGTTCGCGCTCGTCAGCACGCTCCCGTCGCCGAAGCGTATGCCGTCGCGCGCAGAAATCGTGCCGGCCACGTCGAGCGTCGCCTGCGGGTTCGCGGTCCCTATGCCGACGCGGCCTTCGGGGGTGACGCGCATCTGCTCTTTTTCCTTGCCCGCGAAGAAGTCGCCCGTGCTCAAAGTGAGCGCGCCTGAAGTGCTCGTGAGCTGTCCGCCCTCGCCGTCGTGCCCGGCCACGACCGTCGAGCGCTCCTTGCCCTGGCGCAGGACGGTCAGGGACTCGTCGTTGCCCTCGGCCTCTATCCTCTGCGCCTTGCGGCGCGCGCCCAGGGTCTGCGACTGCGCGGCGTTCAACTCCGCCCTCGTCGCGACGCCGAGTGTGAGCTGGCCCGCCTGCACGTCGATCTTGCCGAGCCGCTGGCCGAACTTGTTGTTGAAGTCTCTGATGGTCACGACCGTCAGGTACGAACCGTCGGTCACGGGCCTGGCGGCGTCCGAAACCTTCCAGTCGATGACGCTGCCGGGGCGCAGGCCGGAATCGAAGACCAGCTCGCCCGCGGCGCTGTAGATTTCGAGACGGATTTGCAGCACCTGGCCCGAGGACGCGAAGCGGGCCGCGGCGCCGTCGGCCGAAGCGGTCACGGCCGGGGCCTGCGTGTTCTGGCCCTCGGCGGGCTTCTCATTCTGTGCCAGCGCGCTGCCCGTAAAAAGGATTAAGGATAGGCTGATGATTAAGAGTCTGAGTGATCGGGTTTTCATGGCTCTCTCTTCCTTTACTAACTCCACGTCTTCAAATTCGGCCCGGTTCCCCTCGCGGCCCCGAGTCATTTGTCACGCTTAGGAGTTTTTTCTCTCCACTTGCTAACGCGGATTTCGCGGGGAGATGGATCACCGGGCGGGTAAAATTTATGGGGCGATAAATAACCCTTCCGCCGCCAGGGGCATCTTTGCTGAAATATTCAGAGAGTTTCGCGGACCCCTTCACCGTTGAAATACTTGCGCGAATTTTCCGCAGGGGTTAAAACTTGGGCGGAGTCCACGGATGAATAACGAAGCGATTGCCGGGCGGTTTGCGAAGCTGGCGAATCTGATGGAGATTCGCGGCGACGACCAGTTCCGCGTGCGCTCCTACCGCAACGCGGCCGAGGTGATAGAGACCTGGCCCACGCCGCTCAGGCAAATCGCGGCCAGTGAGGGCGTCAAGGGCTTGCAAACTCTCCCAGGCGTCGGCAAGGCCATCAGCGGCAAGATCGTCGAGCTGCTGGAGAAGGGCACGTTCGACGCGTGGGAGAAGCTGATTCTTGAAACGCCGGAGGCCACGCTAGACCTCTTGAAGGTGGGCGGCATCGGCCTGAAGACGGCGGCCGTCTTGCACCAGCAGTTCAAGATCGGCTCGCTCGACGACCTGAAAAAATTCGTCGCGGGCGGCGGCCTTGAGATGGTCGACGGCGTCGGCGAACGCAGCGCCGAGAGAATCAAGGAGAGCCTGAGGCGTTTGTAGATTATCGTTCGAAAGGGAGGAAACTTTTTTCATGAGACGGAAAAGCCTGGCCGCGCTCGCGCTCGTCGCAGTCTTGGCCCTCGGGGGCGCGGCCTCGGCGCAAGGGTTGGGCAGTTTGAGGAGCTGGGCGGGCAAGTACCCGACGGAGAGGCGCGGCCGCGTCACGCGCAGCTTCTTCCGCGTCCCCGCGGTCCAAAGGCCGCTCGCCGCCACGCTCTCGCGCAAGGACTTGAACCTGCTGACGCGCGTTTACAACGTCGAGACCCCGATTAAGGCACTGGGCGACTACCTCGCCGTCAAAGTCTGCATGCCGCACAACTGCGACACGGAGCAGGCCGGCTTCGCCATCAACCTGCGGACGGGCAACGTCTACGTCAGGATGAAGGAGGGCAGCGAGGTGCGCTGGTTCGCCTCCGAAGGAGACTACACGGACCTTCCCGCCAACGTTCAGGACTACCTGAACGATTTCTCCGCAACATAGAAAAGCAATGATGAGTGCGGAATGCGGAATGCGGAATGAAAGACAATTTGTTTTTTAATTCATCATTCCGCATTCCGCGTTCATCATTTCGCTCAGTGTCCTTTCTCCATCGAGAATTTGGTGAACCGTATGGCCCCGGTGTGCTCCTTCGCCTTGAAGAGGCGGAGTAGACCCTCGCGGCGGCGGCGTTCGTATTCGTCGTCGCCGGCCGAGGCGACGAGTTGGCGCAGGTCGTCCTCGACTTCGGGGCGGGCGTCGTTCTTGAGAATCAGGAGCGTCAGCCCCGTCAGCGGGTAGCGGTCGAAGCTCTCGAAGAGGAAGGAGCGCAGGGCCGGGCTCTGGCGCAGGTGGAACATGATTATGCGGTCGATGCCGTTGACGGGGTATTGCGGGAACGCGGCCGCGTGCATCAGCGCCGAGGCGAAGTTCGTGAGCAGGAGTTCCGCCATCGCGTAGACCTCGTCGCGGCTGACCGGGTCGCCCTCGCGCCAGGGTTTGTTCTCGTAGAAGTAGGGTCGCAGGTAAGGCTTCTCGACCAGCACGCGGACGTGGTCTGTCGTCTCCGTGATGGCCCGCTGGATGAGTTGAATCTCGGGCTGCTTGCGCGAGATTTCGAGCTGCGTGAGGGCCGTCTCGATCTGCTCCTGCGCGAGCCTGAGTTGCTTGCGGAAGACAGAGAAGTTGAGCAGGCCGACCGTGACCAGCAACAAGGTCCCGCCGAAACCCAGCAGCGAGATGATTACTTCCGCGCCCATCTGAAATCCTCCTTCGGAGACGAAAGCGAAATTCTAAAGAAGGTTTTCGATTAGGGCGAGCCGCAACGGAGGATTTTCGTCCGGGAGAAAAAGGAACCACGAAGCCGCACGAAGCGACACGAAAAGGATTGTTCCTGATTCGCGCCGCTTCGTGCGGCTTCGTGGTTCGTAGTTTTTTCGAGAATGAATAGTCGCGTGGCGCGCGTTACTGGTCGGCGTCGGCGGGGCCTGTGCCGCCGCCGCTCCTGGCACCGCCGCCGGGGCCGCCGCCTTCGGTCGTGCCCGCGGAGCTTCCGCCGCCGCTGACGCCGCCCGAGCCGGCCGTCCCCGCCGGAGCGCCGGTGACGTCCATTTCGCCGGCGGCCCCGATGGTCCCTTCCGCGCTCGAAGCGTCGCTCGTCTGCGCGCCCGTCGGCAGGTAGTTAGCGCCCCCGCCCGTCACGCCCGGCCGGGAGTCGTCACGCCCGGCCTCGCCTGGGTCTCCGTCGCGGTCGCCGCCGCTGCCCGCCGCGAACCTGTCCGGTCTGTCTTCGCTCATCACTCTTCCCTTCCTATGTCAACGCCGATTCGCATTCGCGTTATCCGGGCGACCGCTCGGGGAGTTGTTGCTGTTCATGTTGTGACCGCCGCTGCCGCCTCCGCCCGCGTTGAGAGAGCGGGCCATTTGCAGGTGCTCCTGGAGCGTGGGCAGCTTGGCCGAGGCGAAACTCTTCAGGCCCGCGTCCGTGCCGCGCTCCGCCTCGCGCTGGAAGAGCTGCACGGCCTTGGTGTGGTCCTTGACCATCTCTTTCGCGTAGGCCTTGTCGAACGCCGCGCCAGAGAGGCCGGACATCTTGGCGACCACGGCCTGGTGCTTGGCGTCCAGGGCGGTCGGGAGCGTGACGCCCGCGGTCGCCGCCCACTGCTTGAGCTCGTCGTTGGCCTTCGTGTGGTCGTCCACCATGCGCTGCCCGAACTGCTTGACGGCGTCGCTCGCGCCGCGCTCGGTCGCCAGCCGCCCGAGTTCGACCTCTGTCATCCCGTCCATCGCCGCCGTCATGGCGAACTTACGGTCGGCGCTGCTGACCGTCGTCGCCGCGCCGCCGCTCTGATTCGAGTTCTGCCCGACAGAACTCTCCCCCTGCGGCGCCGCGCCTATCATCACCGCCATCACCAGCAGAATGACTACGACCGCGACCACGTGCGCGATCTTGATAATCCGTGTGTTCATCGCTTTCCCTCCCCGTCCTTGTACATGCTGAATACATACCGAATTAAGATTCCGAAATCGTCTCGGCGTCGTCACGCCTGCTTGACGCAGGAAGGCCCGCGCGAGCGGCGGCGGCGATTGAGAGACGCACTCGATTGCGGTTGTTAGGGGAAGCGCGCGAACTGTACCAGAGCCGGAAGACCGCGGTCTGTACGTAACGGTACGGAGGTGAGGCGGGCGTCTGGGTCGAAGCCGCGAGCGGTCGCGCGGGACGGAGCCGCCGCTTGAGTTTCGCGGCTCAGGCGGCGGGCATGATGCGCACGAGTGCCAGGTGCTCACTGCGGCTTACCTTCTTGTTGAGCCGCGCCAGCAGGAACTGCACACTGACCTCGCCCGCCTCCGAGGGGAAGCTGGCGCTGAACCTGTCCACGGTCTGCCCCTGCTTCATGAAGAGCTGGAAGCGCGCCTCGAAGTCTTTGACCTTCTTGTCCCTCACCACCTCTTTGAAGAACTGGCGGCCCAGGATGTCCGCGGCCTGCACGTCCGAGCGCTCCTCGGCGGCGGGGCTGTAGCGAATCACCTCCCCGGCCGCGTCCAGTTCCAACAGGCCGAAGGGAAGCTTGGCGTGATTGGTGTGCGAAGTGTTCATTTGTCGAATCTCGCGTTGAGGAACGCCCGTGGGGCTGCGGGCGGATAATTTATGACGGCGCTGACTCGGTTCGGCCGTCCTGTCGGTTGAGATTTGGGAGAAGTTAAGACCGGCGAGATCAAGCTGCAACGTTCACCTTGAAGCGAGGTCACGCCGGTCACCCTGCTTGTCCTGTGAACTGTCGCCTAAAATAATCGTTTCGGCGGCCGTCTGTCTGTACGCAAGTGCACCGAGATGAAGATAATTTATCGTGCGTCAAAGGCAGGCTGGATGACAGCACAAAGAGCCCCGTCGGGGGCGGGACATGAGTAGTCCGCCTCTGACGGGGCTCCGCGTGTGCGCGCTGAGATGTTAGAAATTTTGCGGCCCGTTCGAAGGCTTACCTTCTGCCGCCTTTACCCCCGCGCGATTTGGCGGCGCTCTTCTTCTTGGCGGCGCTCTTCTTTGACGACCCTTTTTTTGCCGTCCCTTTTTTCGCGGCACCCTTCTTCGTGCCGGCCGCTTTCCGCGCGCCGCTCGCGGCCGCCTTCGTCGCGCGCTTGGCCGCGCCCGCCGCGCGGCTCGTCACCTTGCGCGCGGCCTTGGCCTGTTTGTTGACCAGCTTCTTGTTCTCGCGCGCGGCGCTCGAAGCCACGCGGTTCACGGCCCCGCTCGCGCGGCGCGACGCGCTCCGGCTGCCGCCGCGGTCCGGCGTCATCATCCCCGCCACGGCCGAACTGACTTCGCCGGCCATGTTGGCCGCCGCGTCAATGGCGCTCCCGGCCACGTCCGTCGCCTGGTTGATGACCTCCCCGGTCAACCCTGTCGCCTGGTCAATCGCCTCGCCGGCGACGCCCGTCGCGCTCCCGCCCCTGCTACCCGCCCGTCTTCGTTTCTCAGCCATACGGCTCCCCTTTCCGCTTCTAAAGTTTGGTAAAACTCTTCGCAGTCAGTAAAGCGTGTGGCGGCTACTTTACCACAGATTGCGCGTCAGTGGATTTTCGGATCGGCGAGCCTCATGCGCCGCCAGATGTCGTCTTCGTCGGGGAAATTTATGTTCGGGTCCTGGTTGAGCCTGACCGACACGTTGACGATCTCGCTCAGCTCGCCGAAGACGCCCGCGCAGGGCGGGCAGCCGTCGAGGTGTGATTTGACTTGCGCCTCCAGCGGGTCGTCCAAGAGGTGGTCGTGCAAATCGCTCAGTAAATTTAGGCTTTCCGTACAGTCCATCGGCGTGATTCTCCCGAACAGGAAAATGGGAACTCCCTTTGGTGCTAATTTTTCTCGGCCTGTTGCCTGATGAGGCTCCTTAATTTCAGCCGCGCCTTGTGAAGCTGCGACTTACTCGTCCCCTCCGAGATGCCCAGCATCTCCGCGACCTCGTTGTGCTCGTAGCCCTCCACGTCGTGCAGCACGAAGACAGAGCGGTAGCCTTGCGGCAGCTTCGCGATGGCGTCTTCGAGCACGATGCGGTCGACGACCGGCATACGGTTCTGGTTCTCCGTCCCCTTAACGATCTGGTCGGGCGTCTCGTCCCCCTCGGAGGTGAACTCGGGCCGGCTCTTGCGGCGGCGGAAGTGCATCAAGACCTGGTTAACGGTCATGCGGTGGAGCCAGGTGGTGAAGGCGGAGTCGCCGCGGAAGCTGCCTATCTTTCTGAAGAGCTGGATGAAAGTCTCCTGTGCCAAATCTTCGGCCTCTTCCGGGTTCGTGGTCATGCGCAGGGCGAGCGCGTAGACGCGCCGGAAGTGGCGGCGGTAGAGTTCCTCGAACGCGGCGAGGTCGCCGGCCGCGCTCTTTTGTGCCAACTCGTAATCGCTCGCCTCTGGTTTTTCGATCTCTGCCACGCTCACGACGCTTCAGTTCCCCCTCGGCCAGTCTTTATAACACGGACGGCGGCGATCGCCATGCGGCCCCTACCGCGCAATCATTGGCCCGCCCTCTTCCTCCTCCGGCAGCTCGCGCACGACCGCGTCGCGATGGCGCGCGGCCTTGACCACGCCCTCAAGACCTCCGGGCACGGTCTCGACCCGTGCCGAGAGCGCGCGGCGCACGCGCTTCGGCAGGAGCCGCGGCGCTAACCCGGCGATGGCCTCTGCCAACTGCACCACGTCGCCCCCGCCGCGCCAGTGCTCGCGCACCACGTCCGCGTTGGTCCGGCCGATGAGCCTCAGGAGCGTCAGCGAGATCAGGTACGCGTCGTCGATCTGCCCGACGAACGGAATCAGGTCCGGGATGAAGTCGAGCGGCATCACGGCGTAGATGACCGCGCCGGCGAACAGCGCCTTCTCCGCGAAGGGCACGCGCTTGTCTGTCAGCAGCCGCCCGCAGAGCGCGATCATGTTCGGCAGGAACATCAAAAGGTTCTTCATCCGGCTCTTCAGCTCTAGCCGCGCCATCTTATTCATCTTCCTCTTCCCGATGTTTTTAGTAATGGTAGGATACGTTTTTTACCGGACCTTATCAAACACGTCACGTTAAAAATCTCGCCTTCCGCCGCGCGGCTGGGCTAAGATGCTCGCCGTTCTCGAAGTCGGCCCGTTCGGTTTCTCAAAGCCCGCGACCTCCTATGCCGAAACCTGACGACAAGATTGGCCCATACACTCTGGTCAGCAAACTGGGCCGGGGCGCGTTCGGCGTCGTCTGGCTGGCCGAGAAGCGCGGCCTCATCACCACGCGGTTCGCGCTCAAGCTGCCGAACGAGGAGGAGGTCGACCTCTCGGCGGTCGAGAAGGAGGCGTCCGTTTGGCTGCACGCGGGCGGACACCCCAACGTGCTGCCGATCATCGAGGCCGACGTTTACGACGAGCAGGTCGTCATCGTCAGCGAGTACGCGCCCGACGGCTCTTTGAGTAAGTGGCTGGCGAAGCACGGGGGCCGCGCCCCGTCCGTGGAGTCGGCCGTCGAGATGACGCTCGGCATCCTCGCCGGGCTGGAACACCTGCACAGGCGCGGCATCATCCACAGGGACTTGAAGCCTGACAACATTCTTCTACAGAACGACACGCCGAGGCTCGCGGACTTCGGCATCGCGCGCATCCTGAAGACCACGTCGCGCAGCACCACGGCGACGGGCACGCCCGCCTACATGCCGCCCGAGGCGTTCGACGGGAAGCGCAGCGAGCAGACGGACATCTGGTCCGCGGGAGTTATTTTTCATCTCTTACTCTCCGGCCGCCTGCCCTTCCCGGAGGCGGAATTCACCTCGCTCGTCGGGGCGATTCTGACAAAAGAGCCCGAGCCGTTGCCCGAGTTGATTCCAGAGCGATTGAGGAAGGTAGTCGCACGGGCGCTGAAGAAAGACCCGGCGGAACGCTTCACTTCGGCCGCCGAGATGCGACGGTTCTTGCGCGAGGCCGTCCAGGAGCAAGCGCCCGCCGGCGACCGCGAGGTCAAGACGGAAGTCCTGCCGCGGGCCGCGGACGACTTGAGCCCGACGATCGTCGATGCCTTAGAGACTCCGCAGGACGCGGGCGGCGGCAAAGATGAATTAAGCGGAACACAGCGATTGCAGCTAGAGTATTGGACGGCCTTCAGAGATTCCTTACGGCGCAATCACAGCTTCCTGAAACTCCCTAAGCCGCAGCCGCAGAATTGGTTTCAGATTTCCGTGGGCGAGGCGAACTTCGGACTCGTGGCGACCGTCCACAGGAGGGAGCGGCGCGCCTGCGCCTACTTCGTTTGTTACGGCCCCAATGCGAAGTCACACTTCAGACTGCTGCGGAGAGATGAAGAAGATATCGCGCGTGTATTCGGGACGTCACCTTTGAACTGGAGAGAGCTGCCGGAGAAGAAAGAAAGCCAGGTTCAGTTATGTAGACATGAGTGCGACATCGAGGACCAACAGGACTGGCACAGGCAGCACGCCTGGCTGCAAGAGAAGCTCGAACTATTTCATAAGGCGTTCGTCCCGAGAATCAAGGGCTTGAAAGACCGTGCCTTGTTTCCCGACGAACAGCGGGAAGACGAATCAGACCGGCCCGCGCCTACCGTTGCGGCGGAGACGGGTCCGCCCGCCGCACCGAGGGCCGCCCTTGAAATCGAGCAGCCGCCGCCCGACGTGGAAGCACCCGCGCAGTCAATCCCACTTGCCCTGCCCGGACCGTGGGCCAAAAGAAGGCGTTGGGTAATCGGTCTAGCTGTCGCCGTCCTGGCCGTGATTGGATTTCTGTTCGTCAACTTCCTGAGAGGCAACTCGGCCGCGTCGCGCGACGAGAAGGGCAGGATGCTGCGACTCCAGGAGAAGTGGGCGGAGGCGGAGGCGCTCTATAGAGAAGGCGTCAGCTTAGAACCCGGCGCGCCCCTGTGGCGGGTGAGGCTCGGACAAATTCTCCGGGATCAGGGGAAGGAAGCGGAAGCTTTGTCCGAAGCCAGAGAAGCGGAAAAGCTGGCGAGGGGGTCATTGCAGTCGAACCCCGGCGACGCCCCGACGCATAACGTTCTGGGGGACGCCTTGAGGTTGCAGGGCAAACACGCGGAGGCCGAAGCCGAATACCGGGCCGCACTGCGTATAACTCCCGACGAAGCCGAGTTCTATAACGGGTTGGCGAGTGCCCTCTGGGGACAACAGAGGTACGCCGACGCGGAGGCGGCAATCAGGCAGGCGATCAAAATTAATAAGGAGTACGCCATTTACCACATCAATCTCTCCATTATCCTGGAGCAACAGCATAGGGGTAGTGACGCCGAAGCCGAGGCCAGAGAGGCGATCAGAATAGACCCCAGCATACCCGCCGCCCATGCGGTCCTCGGGGGTGCTCTTTTCGTCCAGAACAACTACGCCGGCGCGGAGGCGGCCACACGTGAAGCCATCAGGCTCAACCCCGCGAATCCGGTCAATCACAACGACCTGTCTTTCGTCTTATGGAAACAGAACAAATACTCCGAGGCGGAGGCGTCAGCCAGAGAAGCCATCCGTCTTAATGCTAATCAGGCCCCTTTTTACTTTAATCTCGGGAGTAGTCTGTTTTCTCAGGCGAAGTACGCCGCTGCCGAGGAGGCGTATCGCAAGGCCATAGAACTCGACCCTGATAATTACTTCTTTTATGAAAGGCTGGCCGACACCTTAGAGGCCGAGGGGAAAAGCAGCGCGGCGCGCGACGCACGTGATAAAGCGAAGGCGTTAAAACCCGCCGAGTAATTATCTCGGCCCGGTGTCGCGGCCGCCGGTTGCTGCTATTGACCGGCGGGCTGATTCAGAGTAAAAGGGACGCGTCAACGTTTCAGGTGCGGGTCGGAATTTTTCCGTGGAGTTCTCTTATGTGGAAGTGTGCGAATTGCGGCGAAGACGAGAACGAAGACTCCTTCAACTTCTGCTCGACCTGCGGCACGCCCAAGCACGGGAAGGCCCCGGCCCCGCCCAAGGAGATGGACGTGAAGACGGCGTTCACAGCGTTCTCCGGCGACCCGCCCAGGCAGAACGGCGCGCACCACGCGGGCGAGCCCGCGGCCGCCGCTTCAGTTCAAAAATGGCACAAGCCGCACCCCTTGCGCGCCATCGGGCAGAGATTCAAGGGCGCGCTCACGAACGGCCACCTGAACCACGTCAAAGTCTCCTCCGAAGCCCAGGACAAGCTGACGACGCTCGTGCAGGCAGGCGTCTTCAGGAGCAAGTCGGAGGCGGCGGCCTACCTGATCGAGCGCGGCATCAGCGCCGAGACCAAGCTCTTCGAAGTCGTCCGCCAGAAGCTCTCCGAAATCGAGCGCATCGAACTCGAACTGCGCAACCTCGTCAAGCACGAGGCCGATTAATCTTAGCTACTGAAATGGCTGCGACGGGGCGGTCACCGCTCGCGCGGTTATTCTCCTCGTCGGGACAGCCCGGCCGCTGAAAAACCCTCGCGCCTCGCATACAAATCGGTTAACATACCCGCTCCTCGCCCGTCCTGATGGCAGGCACTCACTGCTAAGCGACCATGCCGAAAGTCTTCATCAGTCATTCCTCTCTCGACCGCGAGTTCGTCGAGCGCGAGATCATCCCCCCGCTCAGGTCTCACGGCATAGACACCTGGTACTCGACGGACAACATCCGCACGGCGGAATTGTGGGAGAAGAGCATCCGCGAAGGTCTCAAGAGTTGCGACTGGTTTCTGATAGTCATGTCGCCGAACTCCGTCAACTCTAAATGGGTGCCGCGCGAGATGCTCTGGGCGATGGACCGCAGAGAGGGCAGGATAATTCCCGTGCTGATAGAGACCTGCGCGCCGGAAGACCTGCACCTCGGGCTGCTTGCGATCCAGCACATAGATTTCCGCCACGACATCAAGAGAGCGCAGTCCGAGCTGCTGGCGATTTGGGGCGTCAGCGACGAAGTCAACGACCTTTACCAGGCGGCACTGGCCGCGACAGGTGAAGAAAACTGGGCCGAGGCCATCGCGCACTTGCGGAAGCTTTTGGAATTAAGTGCAGACCACGCGGAGGCGAAGGACAGGCTGCGCCAAGCCCGGCAGCAGAGGTTTCTGGCGAATCTTTACGACGCGGGGCTGAAGCACTTCCAGGCGAAGCGCTGGCAGGAAAGCCTGGAGGACTTGCGCCAGGTGCGGGAACTCGAAGGCGAGTATAAAGAAGTAGATTCTTTAATCGCCAATGCGGAACATGAGCTGGCGAAATTAGAGGAAGCGCGCAAAGCACAAGAAGAGCATGAGCGCAGGACGCGCGAAGAAGAAGAGCGCAAGGCGCATGAAGAAGAGCGTAAGGCGCGTGAAGAGGAGGAGCTTAAGGCGCGAGAACAGGCTGCTCAGTTAATCTCCGCCGGCTCGGATGAAGCTAAAGATATTCTCCGAACGGACGAGATCGACGAAGCGGCGAAGGACGAGCCTCAACCTTCGGCCGCTCCGGCGGTCGCGTCTACAGTCGCGCTCCCAGACGTTTCATCAGCCACCCCCGCCACTGAGACGGAAGATGTAAGCGAGTCGAAAGATGCGACCGAGTCTCGGGAGACGTTCGCTCCGCCCGACCAGCCCGAGCGTAAGGTGAGTCGGCTGGTGTGGGTCGTCGGCGGTGCGCTTCTTATCAGCTCGGTTATTTTGATTATCGTAATTAGACGTAGCAGCAACTCGCCCGTCGCAAGTGGCACGCGGGGCGTACCTGTTACGGCCAGCCCAGACAATGTGACGCCCGACGCAAACAGTAGCCGGCAGGCTGATTCCCCAGCAGCTAATAGCCCGGCCCTGGTTCAAGAGTACAGCTCACCGACTCCCACCCCCACCCCGACGACAGTCCAATTACGTCTGACTCAAGTCATAAATAATGATGGCTATATGGACGGGCGGATTACGGACTCGAACACCATTGTTCAGGCCGGTGGAAAGACGTTCCAAAAACTGACTGACTCAAAAGGAGCTGTAGTGTTTGACGAGGTGCCTTGTGGGGAGGTGGTTGAGATTACGGCTTACGATACCGTCACTAGTGCGGACAAAGTTTTCCGTATAAAAATCGGCTGCGACAAGCGTCAAGTTGAATTTGTGCTGAACCAGAGCTTTGGCGCGTTTAATCTTGAAAGACGGAAGCCGAAAGCGCCTCTGATTTGGGATGCGGACAAGGAGAAATGGTTTCCAGAGCGCTGAATCTTTACAGTTGATTGGTTAAGGCTTGCCCTTCCAGTTTGGCGTCGGGTAGACTCCGTGCCACATTAGATTAAGTATCCTTTCACTACTAAATTCGGATTTCTGGTTCCTGCTCTTATGATTCTTGAACACCTGCGCCAGCGCGCCGCCTCCGACCTGCAACACATCGTCCTGCCCGAAGGCGACGACCCGCGCACGGTCGCCGCCGCCTCGCTCTGCACGCAGCAAAAAATCGCGCGCGTCACGCTGCTCGGGAGCGAGGAGAAGATTCGCGCGGCCGCGCAGAGCGCCGGCGCGAACCTCGGCGGCGTGGAGGTGATAGACCACCGCAAGGCCGCGGACTTCGAGAAGATGGCGGACCTCTACCACGACCTGCGCCGCGCCAAAGGCATGATGCCCGACGAGGCGCGCATAGCGCTTTCCGACCCGCTCTACTACGGCAACCTGATGGTGAGGTCCGGCCGCGCCGACGGCTCGGTCGCGGGCGCGACCAACACGACCGCGCACACCGTGCGCGCCGCCCTCCACTGCATAGGCGTGCGCCAGGGCTTCAAGCTCGTCTCCAGCTTCTTCGTCATGGCGCTCCGCGACGCGCAGTTCGGCCACGAGGGCGCGATGATCTACGCGGACTGCGGCGTCGTCATAGAACCAACGTCCGCGGAGCTCGCGGAGATCGCCATCGCCTCCGCCGAATCGTGCCGCGCGCTCCTGGACTCGACGCCGCGCGTCGCCATGCTCTCCTTCTCGACCAAGGGCAGCGCCAAGCACAAGCTCGTGGACAAGGTCGTGGAGGCGACGAAGACCGTGCGCGCGCGCGCGCCCGAGCTTGAGATAGACGGCGAGTTGCAGGTTGACGCCGCGCTGATTCCGTCGGTCGCGCAGTCGAAAGCCCCCGGCTCGATTGTCGCGGGGCGCGCCAACGTCCTCATCTTCCCGGACCTGCAAGCGGGCAACATCGCCTACAAGCTGACCGAGCGCCTCGCCGGGGCGACAGCCATCGGCCCCATCCTGCAAGGGCTCGACAAGCCCGCCAACGACCTCTCGCGCGGGTGCAGCGCCGAAGACATCGTCGACGCCGTCGCCATCACCGCCGTCCAGGCTCAAGCGCGGAAGAAGGGATGAGGGATGAATAGAATGGTTTTCTATTCATCCCTCATCCCTCATCCCTTTTTTCCGCCGGGCAACTCGCGGCACGCTCCCCCGGCATCAAACGTGCGCCACACTTGATGTAACCCGTTTTCAGGCGGAGGTTTTCGCATGGCTGCACGCCGTTTACTGCTATTTTTCGCCTTAGTTTTGATCTTTTCGTTCGGTGCCCCGCGCGTTCCGGCTCAGTCGGGCCGCACGGCTCCGACTCCGACCCCGACGCCGACTCCGCAGGAGAAGCCGGCGGACGACCAGGACCCCGTCAAGGTCTTCACCGAAGAGGTGCGCCTGCCGCTCGTGGCCTTCGACGACTACGGTTACTTCGACCCGACGCTCGAACAGGGCGACGTGCTCGTCATAGAGGACGGCGTGCAGCAGCAGGTCCGCAGCATACGGCGCACGCCCGCGAGCATTCTCCTTGTGCTCGACGTTGACGCCCAGATCACTATCGGCAAGCGGACAGATACGACGAAAGCCATCGCCAAGCGCCTGCTCTCGCGCGTGCGCGAAGGCGACGAGGTCGCCGTCCTACAGTTCGGCAACGGCGTCCAGGTCTTGCAGGACTGGACGACCGCGGCAGCGTCCGTCCGCGATGTCGTCCAGACCAAGCTCTCTGGGGGCAAGCGCGGGCGCTTGTCTGAGGCCGTCGTCGCGGCCGCGCGCCTGCTCAAGGACAGACAGCCCGGCAACCGCCACGTCGTCTTCATCACAGACGGGATAGAGACGCCGGGCGGCAAGGTCGCTTACGCGGACGCCGTCAAGCAGTTGATCGCGGCGCAGGCCACGGTCCACGTCATCAGCTACACGGGGCTCGTGCGCGACGCCATCGCCGACCGCTACAAGAAGGGGCCGGTCAAAGGCGGCGACGGCCAGCAGCGCGACCCCAGGATCGGCGCGCCCGACCCGACCATGCCCGACGGGAGCATCAACCGCACCAGCCCCACTTTCCGCGTCATGACGATTGACACGGACCGCGCGATGCGCCGCTGGTACAAAAAATATTCGGAGGAGACGAAGGCCAACGAGCGCCGCCTGACGTCGCTCGCGGAAGAGACCGGCGGGCAGCTCCTGCTCCCGGAGTCGCCTGACGAATTACTGGCACAGGCCGACCTCGTCTTGCGCGACATAGGCGCGCAGTACGTCGTCACCTACACCCCCAAGCGCCCGCTCGCGCAGGCCGCCGCCGGCGAGTACCGCCGCATCGAAGTCGCCCCGCGCCGCACAGGAGTGAGGTTACGTGCGCGCCGCGGATACATCGCCAAGTAAGTAAAAGGTAAAAGGGGAGACGGAAGGTAAAGACCCCGAAGGGGTCTTTCCTCTTCCTTACGTCGCCATCGCGAGCATGTCGGCGTCGGGTACGTTGGGAATCAATTGTCGCAGCATTATTTTCTCCTGCTTCTTCACGACGGAGAGGCAGCGCAGTTCTTCCCAGTCTTCGGGCGGGACGCGGTGGAAGGCTTCGACGATCTGCGGGTCGAACTGGCGGCCGGCCCACTCGTCCAACTCCGCGGCGGCAGCTTCGTAGGAGCGCGCGCGGCGGTAGACGCGGTCTGAGGTCATGGCGTCGAAGGCGTCCGCGACGGCGAAGATGCGCGCCTTCAAATCGATCTCGCACTCTTTCAGCCCGAGCGGGTAGCCCGAGCCGTCCCACTTCTCGTGGTGCTGCGCGACGACGCGCGCCGCGCCCTCCAGAAACTCTATGTCGCGCAGGATGCTCTGCCCGTGCGTGGGGTGCTCGCGCATCTTCTCCCACTCGGCCTCGTCCAGCTTCGCGGGCTTACGCAGGATGGCGTCCGGCACGCCGATCTTCCCTATGTCGTGGAGCAGCGAGCCGAACTCAAGGGCCGTCATCTCGCTCTTGCTGAGGCCCAGTTCGCGCCCCAAACGCAGGCTGAAGGTGACGACGCGCTCCGAGTGGCCGTGCGTCTCCGCGTCCCTGGTTTCGAGCGCGGCCGTCAGCGCCTTGAGCGTCGAGCGGTAGGCGTCTTCGAGCGAGACCAGGGCGCGGTCCAGCTCGGCCGTGCGCTGCTCGACCAACTCTTCGAGCCGGTTCTCGTAGCGGCGCTTGGACTCGCGCAGCTCGTAGTGTTCGAGCGCGCGTTTGACGGCAACCTCGACCTGCCTGAGGTCGAAGGGCTTCATGACGTAGTCGAACGCGCCGAGGCGCAACGCCTCGATGGCGCTCTCGATGGTCTGCATCCCGCTGATCATGACGACGACCGCGTCGGGCCAGAGCGCGAGGACGTGCGGGATCATTTCGAGCCCGCTCATTTCGCCCATCGTGATGTCGCTGATGATTAGGTCGCGCTTCTCCGCGCGCAAGTGTTCGAGCGCCTCCTCGGCCGAGGAGGCGCTGGCGCACTCGTAGTCGCCGCCGAGCAGGTCGCAGAGCACATCCCTAATCTCCGGCTCGTCGTCGACCACGAGCACACGCGCGCGGCGGCTCGTTTCTTCAAGCATATGTTTCGTCCACCCGTGTTGTGTAGGTAAAGAGAGGGGCCCGGCGAACTCCGAGCGTCCTCTCACGCGCTATAAGTAATTTCTTGTGTTGGGGGCCGGGCGCTCGTGGGATGAGAGCAGGCCCACCGGAGGGCGCAAACATTTTACAATCATCGCGCCCGGCCTGGCAATCGACATTTTCGGGCGCGGCAGGGCCGCTCAGGGTCCGAGCTTCGGTTCGTCTTCCGGCGCGCGGGCGGGCCGCAGGCCGAACTCCGAGCAGCCCCGCTGGTCCGGCAAATGTTGACCCGCCGTCGCGTCTCGCGTATTGTCTTGGCCCAGATTTACTGACTACATCCCCGACCTAGTTCTCGCTTCGCCGGACGTTTGTACGCGCCGCGCCCCTTCGCGCGCGGCGCAATCTATCGGCCACCTTTCAAGGAGCACATCAATTATGACAGCCGCCACACGTTTGGCCTCCGTCTTCCTTCTCTGCGCCCTCGCCGCGGGCGCGCGCGCGCAGACGACGCCCTTAGAAGTCACGACCGACGACGAGAGCGCACGCTTCTCGGCCGCGGGCAAGGTGCGCATGATGCAGGTGGAGGTTTACGGCCCAGGCGGGGAGATGGTCTTCGTGAGCGGCTTCGTCGAGGGTGGGGCAGTCCGGTGGTCGCAGCGCGACCAGGCGGGCCGCCGCGTCGCCGACGGCGTGTACACGGCGGCCGTCACGATTGTGGACGCGTCGGGCGAGTTGCGTAAGCGCGTCGAGCGCGTCGTCGTGGGCCGCGACGCGCAGGCCGCGGGCTTCGCCAACGCCCCCAACCCGACGCCGCAGGCCCCGGCCGCCCTCACGGGCGAAGGCACGGCCGGCAAGATTGCTAAGTTCACGAGTGCGTACCAGCTAGTCAACTCCGTCGTCACCGAGAGCGCGGGCAAGGTCGGCGTCGGCACGGCCGCGCCGACCGCGATCTTGGAGATTAACGGCCCGCAGCCTGGGCCGCAGCCCGCGACCGGCACGGACGCGACGCCACTTCTGAAGACCATCGGCGGCAAAGGCGGCAACACGACCACGGCCGGCGAGATCGCGGGCCGCGGGGCGAGTATTACTTTGCAGGGGGGGGCCGGGGGCAACGCGCACCAGGACAGCACGAACGGCAGCGGCGGCTCAATCACTCTGCAAGGCGGCCTGAAGGGCACGGGCGGCACGGGCGGCGCAATCGGCAACGTGCTGCTCGCGCCGCTCGGCGGCAACGTCGGCATTGGCCTCGGCACGGGGATTCCAACGGCGCGGCTCACGGTCAAAGGCACGTCGGCCCCCCACCTGGTCTCGGTCGAGAATTCTTCCACCACCGACGGCAGCAGTGCCGTCTTCGGCAAGAACATTAACTCGTACGGCGTCCACGGCCTCGGCGGCCCGGCGGGCGTGTTTGGTGAAACCAACTATGGTTTCGGCGTGTGGGGTAGAGGTGTCGGCTCAAGCTTTGGCGTGGTTGGTCAAAGCACCGGGTACGGGCGCGGCGTGAGCGGCGAAAGCCCCAACGGCTATGGCGTCTTCGGTAAGAGCACGTATGACACAGGCGTGAGAGGCGAAGGCCCTAACGGTTATGGCGTAACCGGCACAGGCAAGACCATCGGCGTCGAAGGCTTCAGCCCCACAGGCAAGGGCGTGAGCGGCAGGAGCACCACGGGGTACGCCGGCCACTTCCAGGGCGTGGTCGGCATCACGGGCACGGTGGAGATCGGCGGGACGGCGTTCTTCGGCTCGGACGCGCGCCAGATGATCATCCTGCACACCAACGGCTACGGCATAGGCGTGCAGACCTCCACACACTACTTCCGCACCAACGGCGGCTTCGCCTGGTACAAGGGGGGCTTGCACACAGACACGGCCAACAGCCCAGGCACGGGCGGGACGCGATTGATGAGGCTGGACTCGGCGGGCAACCTGACGGCGACCTCGTTCTTGCAGACGAGCGACCGCGACTCGAAGTCTGACTTCTCGGCCGTCAACCCGCGCGCGATTCTGGACAAGCTGAACTCGCTCCCCATACAGACTTGGAGCTACAGGGCGGAGGGCAATTCCGTCCGGCACATCGGCCCCGTGGCGCAGGACTTCCGCGCGGCCTTCAATCTTGGCACAGACGACAAGACGATTTCGACCGTCGACGCGGGCGGCGTGACGATGGCCGCCGTGCAGGGCCTCTACCAGTTGATGCTTGAGAAGGAGAAGCGGAACGAGGAACTGGCGCGGCGAATCGAGCAGCTACAGGCCAGAGTCGCGCAGCTCGAACGCGCGTCGAAGAGAAGCGCCCGCGGCAGGCGCTCGCGCCGCAGGTAAGACCGCGAAGCGACACCATTTCCACCGACGTAAAAGCATTCCATTTTGGAAAGGAACTCATCGCAATGACGACCATCAAACGCTCGGGCCTGGCCTTCTGCCTTCTCCTCTCTCTCGTCATCGTGTGCGGCGCGCAGGAGCAGCAGCCCGCGCCGACGATAGAAGTAGCGCCCGGCCCGGAGCGCGTGACGTTCAGCGCCGGGCGCGAGACGCAGCAGGCGCGCGTACAGGTCTTCGCGCCCTCGGGCGAGTTGGTCTTCGACAGCGGCACGGTCTTCGGCCAGGAAGTCGCTTGGGACATGCGCGGGCGTAACGGCCGGCGCGTCCCCGAAGGCGTTTACCTGGCGACCGTCAGCGCGACGGACGCGGCAGGCGACATACACAGGCGCACCGAGCAGGTCATCGTCACGAGCGGCGCGCGGGCCGTGAGCACGCAAGCTGCGGCCGCGCCCGCGCCCGCCCCGGACGCGCCGACGGCCACGGGCACAGGCACTGTCGGCAAGGTCGCCAAGTTCACCGCCGCCACCGAACTCGGCGACTCCATCATGACGGAGAACAACGGAAAGATCGGCGTCAACATCTCGCCGCCGACCGCGAGGATGCACGTCCACGCGCCGACGCCAGCGCCCCTGGCGGCGAGCGGGACCGCCGCCGTCCCACTCTTGCAGACCTCCGGCGGGCAGGGCGGTAAGACGACCGCCGCAGGCAAGAAGGGCGGGGCGGGGGCCAGCATCTCCCTCCTCGCGGGCAAGGGCGGCGACGCCGTCTCGGGCGCGACCACCGGCGACGGCGGCAACATCAGTTTGCAGCCGGGCTCTCCCGGCGCGGACGGCTCCTCGTCAGGCAAATCGGGCAACGTGCTGATCGCGACCGACGACCCGGGCTTCGTCGGCATAGGGACCGCCGACCCCAAGGCTAAGCTGACCGTCTCGGGCGTCTCCTCGACGGGCGGGGTGCTCGAAGTTTTCGGGGCCGCCCCTTCCTTCTCCTCCGGCACTTACGCCATCGGCGGCCACAGCACTGTAGGCGACGGCGTGCGCGGCATCACCATCGGCGGCCGAGGCGTGTTCGGCCAAGGGAGCACGGGCGTGGCCGGCGAGAGCACGGGCAGCGGCGACGGCGTGCAGGGCACGTCAAAGGACGGCAGGGGCGTGCTCGGCCGCAGCAGCACGGCGATAGGCGTGCTCGGCACCAGCGCGGACGCCCTCGGCGGCTCCTCCGTCAGCGGCATAGGCGTCTACGGCATCAGCCTGAAGGGCACGGGCGTCAAGGGCGAGAGCACCAGTAACTACGGCGTTCACGGCAAGGCGGGCGGCGGCAAGGCGGCCGTGTTCGGCGAAGGCGTCGGCAGAGGCGTGCACGGCACGAGCGCGGGCGCGGGGATAGGCGTCTTCGGCGAAAACTCCGGCGCGGGCGCGGGTGTGTCCGGCAGCAGCCAGAGCGGGCGCGGCGTCTTCGGCTCAAGCGTTACGGCCGAGGGCGTCAAAGGCACGGGCGCGACCGGCGTCCTCGGCCAGAGCAACAGCGGCACGGGCGTCTCCGGCCTGAGCAACACGGGCTACGCCGGCCTCTTCACGGGCAAGGCGAGAGTCACGGGCAACTTCGAGGTCGGCGGCAACCAGTTCTTCGGCGCGACGACCCGCCAGATGATTAACCTCTACAACCAGGATTACGGCATAGGCATTCAAGCCTCGACGCTCTACTTCCGCACTGCCAACACGGGCGGCTACAACTGGTACATGGGCGGCGTCCACAACAACACGCAGAACAGCCCGGGCACCGGCGGCACGAGCCTCATGCGCCTGGACTCCTCTGGCAACCTCTTCGTCAAGGGCTCCGTAACGGCCACCAACGTCTCGAACCCGAGCGACCGCGCGCTCAAGTCTAACTTCTCGACGGTCAACCCGCGCGCCGTGCTCGACCGACTGGCGGCCGTCCCCGTCCAGACGTGGAACTACAAGAGCGAGGGCGAAACGGTCCGCCACATGGGGCCGATGGCGCAGGACTTCAAGGCGGCTTTCGACCTCGGCACGGACGACAAGACTATCTCGACGGTCGACTCCGCGGGCGTCACGATGGCGGCCGTGCAAGGGCTCTATCAGTTGATGCTGGAAAAAGAGAAGCGGAACGAGGAACTGGCGCGGACGGTCGAGAGGCAGGGCCGCGAGATAGAGCAGCTACGGGCCGAACTCGGTCAGGTGCGGCGCGCCGTCAGGCGCGGGCGCGCGGCTAGAAGGTGAAGGGCCGCAGGGAGCGCGAGGCACGAACAGGCGCGGCAGCGTTGAGGCTGCCGCGCCTGTTCGAATTTTGGATTCGCGCCCGGTCAGGGCCGGACGTAGACGGTCACGATCTGCCAGCGGCCGTCCCTCTTCTCGTAGTCGCGGGAGAACCTGTAGGTCCTGCCGGGCTCCCAGTCTTCCTCGTCGCGGGCCTTGAGAAAGGCCGTGCCCGAGACGACGGCCGTGTCGCCCGTGACGACCACGCGCACGTCGTGCGTGCGGAAGGACTGAAAGGCCAGGCCGTAGTTGTCCAGGCGCGCCAGCCTCTCGGCCCTGGTGGTCACTCTGCCCCAGCGCGTCCTGATGCTGAATTCGTCCGCGAGAATTTCGCGCAGGGTGTCCGTGTCCGCGTCCAGGTTCGCGCGGATGTACTCGCGCTCGACGCGCAGGACTTCCTGCTCGTCGGCGGCGCTCGGGGCGACGGCGCTGCCGCGGAAGGGATTGACATTGACCAGGGCGGCGAGCCCCAGGCCGGTGACGAAGGTGACGACGGCGACGGCTAAACGGAAGGCTGTTTGTTTCATACTGCTTACTCCTAGTGTGTGCCGCATAAATTATCACCGCGGCGGGCGCACGGCAAGGTTTTTCGCGCACCGGGACGAAAATTTCCGCGCGCGTCCGCCGCCGCCCGCCCGGAAAGGCGTAAAACGCCGCCAGTCCGGCCGGCGGTAAAGGCGCAACCTCATTCCTGGATAAATCGGAAAAGCGAAGCGGGCAGGGCCCTTCCCTTCTCTAGTCTGCGCCCGATGAGCTAAAGTAAACCTCATGTCGGTCGAACAAACTCTAGCAGAACTGGTCAGTATCAACTCGGTCTCAACCAACTCGAACGCCGAAATCATTCGCCACCTCGCCGCACGCTGTGAGTCGCTCGGCTTCCGCGTCAAGCTCTTTCCTTACGAGGACGAGTTGGGCGTCGAGAAGGTGAACATGGTCGCGTGGGCGGGAGTTGACGAGGACGACGAAGGAAAGATTGATGTCGAACTCGCGCTCGTCGGGCACACGGACACTGTGCCGTTCGACCCGGCGTGGGCGGAGGCGCTGCGGCTGACGGAGCGCGAGGGGAAACTTTACGGGCGCGGGGCGTGCGACACGAAGGGGTTCATCGCGGCGGCGCTCGCGGCCGCCGCAGGCTTGGACCTGCGCGGGCTCACTCGCCCGCTCGCGCTGGTCTTCACGGCGGACGAGGAGGTCGGCTGCCTGGGCGCGAAGCGGCTGGCCGAGGCGCGGCCGCTCGCCGCGCGCTACAGCGTCGTGGGCGAGCCGACCTCTTTGCGGCCCATGCGCGCGGGCAAGGGCTACTGCCTGGCCGAACTCGTCTTGCGCGGGCGCGAGGGCCACAGCGCCTACCCCGCGCTCGGCGCTTCGGCCATCTCCCGCGCCGCGCGGCTGGTCACGCGCATCGAGCGCATAGGCGAAGAGCTACAGGCCGACACGCGTCCACACTTCGAGCCGCCTTACACCACCTTGAACGTCGGCCTCATACGCGGCGGCACGGCCAAGAACATCATCGCGGGCGAGTGCCGCTTCACGCTCGAATGGCGGCCCGTCCCCGGACAGGGCGCGTCGCACGTCGTCGAGCTGGTCCGCGCGGCAATCGAAGACGAACGAGCGCGCGACGCGGATTTCGACTGCACGCTCAACGTCATGAGGCTGGACGAGGCGATGGAGACGCCTGCGGGGTCCGCGCTCGTCCGCCTGCTCGAAGAGACCACGGGGAGCGAGGCGGGGACGATAGCCTTCGGGACGGAGGCCCCGCAGATGGCCGAGCTCGGGGCGGAGCCGGTCGTCTTCGGCCCCGGCGACATACGCGTCGCGCACCGCACGGGCGAGTTCGTGCCCGCCGAAGACCTGCGCCAGTGCGTGCGCGTGCTTTCGCGCGCCGTAGAGCACTTCTGTTTGTCCGAGGAGTAGACAACCTCTCGGCTCGCGCCCGGCATCTCGCAACCTCGTGCTTAATTTCTTGGGAAGTAGAACTTTTATGATCCGTTTCCGCTCGCCCCTGCGAACTGCCGCCGCCGTCCTCGCGCTCCTGGTGATCGCGCTCGCGCCCGCGCGCGCCCAGTCTACGGCCGCGCCGCTGACCAGCCAGGAACTCGTGCGCCTCCTTTACGAACTCCCGAAGAACCCCGCGAAGCGCGACGAGATCATCGAGGAGATTCGCACGCGCGGCATAGGCTTCCCGCTGACAGACGGCCTGCGCGGCGTCGTCGCCACCAAGAGCGGCAACGACCCGCTCCTGCGCCGGACGCTCGAAGAGGCCGAGCGGCGCAGGCTCAACCCCGCCGCCTCCGCGCCGCCCTCGCCCGCGGAGGCCGCCGAAGTCTTAACCAAGGCGAGCCGGGCGGCGCTCGAAGCGGCGCAGACGATTCCAGACTTCATCGTCAAGCAACTGGTCACGCGCTCGCAGGCCCGCGAGCACACGCGCAACTGGCGCGTCGTAGACCGCCTGACCGTCGCCGTCAGCTACCGCGAGAGCGCGGGCGGCGAGCAGTACAAGCTGCTCGCCATCAACGGACTGCCCGAGGCCGAAGCCGAGTCCGAGAGAGGCAGCTACGAGCAGGCCGGCGGCTCGACCACGACGGGCGAGTTCGCGTCGCTCCTCATCAGGCTCTTCATGCCGGAGAGCGAGACGGAGTTCAAGGCGGTGGACACGGACACGCTGCGCGGCCGGCGCAGCGTCGTCTACGAGTTCGCCATCAAGAAGAGCAAGGCGCTGAACAAGCTGGTCTACGGGAGGCGGGGCGAGGCGGACCGGCGCGAGACGATGACCGGGATGCGCGGCAGGGTCTGGATCGACCGCGAGCTTTCCCGCGTGCTGCGCGTCGAGTACACGACGACCGAGGTCGAGCCGGACTTCCCCATCACGCAGCTCGACAAGACGATTGACTTCGACTGGGTGACCATCGGCGACGAGAGATACCTGATGCCCATCGCGGCCGAGACCATCTTCACGACCACGGTCTCCGTCACACACTACGACCCGCGCCGCCAGATGAAGGTGACCGAGCCACTAACCTTCCAGAACCGCAACGAGATTCGCTTCCGCAACTACCAGAAGTTCGGCGCGGAGGTGAAGATCATAGAAGACGTGGGCGACTTCGAGGACGAACCCGAGCCGGAGAAGAAGCCGTAAGGAGAAGGTAAAAGGAAACCGCGAAGACCCCGAAAGGGTCAAAGATGATAGCCGGGGGCGGCTCTCGCTCGCTCGCCCCCGGCCATCATCTTTGACCCCTGCGGGGTCTTCCCTTTTTCCTTCTGCCTTAAATTCCGTTGACATTCGCCGACGGTTTGGGATAGATATCGCGCGCGCGTTGAGCCGGTCTTGTCTGACGCCTTTCCTTTTGGCCCACGCGCGCGCCCGCGCCGGACCTCGCAGCGCGTCCCGGCGGGCGTCACCGATTTTCACTGCCAGCAGAATCCGAAAGAGCCTCCGAACGGGAAAGGAGTCCCATGCTGAATATCGACGCCCTCGACACACTGATCGCGATTGTCGTCGTCCTCCTCATCCTCAGCCTCATAGTGCAGGCCATCCAGTCGCTCGTCAAAAAACTTTTCAAGCTCAAGTCCAAAGAGATCGAGAAGTCGCTCCTCATCCTCTTCAACAACATCATCGATAAGAACGAGCGGCCGAAGACGCCCGCTGCGTCCGGCGTCCAGACGCCTTCCGGCGCGGCCGGCGAGCCCGCAGACGAGGCGACCACGCCCGAGAAACTCGTCGGGAAAGTCCTCGAACAATTCAGGGACTGCGGCCGCACCACGAAATTCAAGAACCCCGTCCTCGAATCCATCTCGAAAGAAGACCTGCTGAAAGTCCTGGCCCGCGTCAAGTCGAGGGCCTTCCCCTCCGGCCACCTGGAAAAGTTCGAGGGGCTCTACAGGCAGGTCGAGGCGCTGGAGCAGAAGATCGAGTCGCTCGTCGCCGGCGACCTGCTGCAAGGCGCGGCCAGCGCCAAGTTCGCCGAGATGCGCGAGGTGCTCTCGCCGCTCATCAACGACTTCAAGGCCGTCGTCAGCGGCGGGTCCGTCAGCAAGGACGTGCTCCTCGGCGACCTGCTCGCGCTGCGCGAGGTCAAGCTGGATGACGCGCTCGCGATCCTCTCGGCGGCGCAGGAGTCCGTCGCCAGGGACATAGAGGCGGAGCGGGCCGCCAAGAACGACGTGACTGTCACCGCGCTGCAAGCGCTCTCGAAGGAGTTGGCGGCGGTCGCCAGGGTCATAGGCCAGATCGGCCAGCTCGCGGACCAAGCCTTCGGGGCGCTGCGCGCGCAGCTAGACCACGTCGGCAACTGGTACGACACGGTGATGCAGGGCTTCGCGGAGCGCTACCACCGCCACATGAGGAACGTCTCGCTCTACATCAGCATCGGCGTGGTCATCTTTTTCAACGTCAACATCATCCGCATCTACCGCAACCTCTCGACCGACGAGATTCAGCGCACCCTGATCGTCAGGGCCGGCGAGAAGATGATTGACGACCGGAGAAGCGCGGCGGCCGCGAACGCCGGCGCAGGCGCGGACGCGAACGCGAACGCGCCGACCATGGAGGACCTCAGGAAGGACGTCGAGACGATTAAGAGCTACGCCGCCACTTACCAGGGGTTCGGCCTTTCGCCCATCACGTGGGACCAGGTGAAAGCCTGGATGGGCACCCTCGGCCCCGGAGACCAGTGGCTGAGCCACAGGCTCGGGGACATCAAAACGCTGCTCGGCTGGGCGCTGACGGTGCTGCTGCTGAGCGTCGGCGCACCCTTCTGGCAGGACGCCCTCGAATCGCTCTTCGGCGTCAAGAACCTGCTGCGCAAGAAGTCCGACACCCGCAACGTCGAAAGCGGCAGCGGCGAGGGCCAGCCGAGAAGCTGAAAAGCAGCGGGCAGTGGGCAGTTAAGACCAAAAACGAGAAGGCAGCCGAGCTATTCACGACCGGCTGCCTTCTTCTCTTTCGTTCTTACTGCCCACTGCCTACTGCCTGCTGCTTCTCGCCAGGTCGCGCACGACCTTGATTAGTTCTTCGGGGTCGACGGGCTTGGCGACGTGTAGTTGGAAGCCTGCCTCCACGGCCTCGCGGCGGTTGTCCTCGCCGGCGTAGGCCGAGACGGCGGCCGCGGGCACACGCCCGCCGCGCTCAGGGTCAAGCGCGCGCACGCGGCGTATCAGCTCGTAGCCGTCTTCCTCCGGCATCCCTATGTCGCTGATGAGCACGTCGGGCGCGTCGCGCTCGACCGCCGCCAGAGCCTCCCGCGTACTCGCCGCCGCGACGACCTCGGCCCCGTATTTTTCGAGCACGGTGCGGAGCAGCGCCCGCGCGTCCTCCTCGTCGTCAACTACCAGCACGCGCACCCCGGACAGGATGGAAGAGTGCGGATTGCTGGTCGCGGACTGCTCATCGGTTTGTTCATCAACCCGCAATCCGAAATCCGCGCCACGCAATGCCGTGACGGGGAGCTGAACTTTGAAAGTCGCGCCGTGCCCCGCGCCCGCGCTCTCTGCGCGGACGGTCCCGCCGTGCAGCTCGACCAAGTGGCGCACGATGGCGAGCCCGAGGCCGAGCCCGCCGTGCAGCCGCGTGGTGGAGCCGTCGGCCTGCCGGAAGCGGTCGAAGACGTATGGGAGGAACTCTGGCGCGATGCCCTGGCCCGTGTCGCTGACGGTGAACTCGACGTGCGCGTCCACGCGTTCCAGGCGGACATCTACGTGCCCGCCGCGGCCCGTGAACTTGACGGCGTTCGAGATCAGATTCCACGCCACCTGCTGCAAGCGCGCGGGGTCGCCCGAGACCGGCCCGGCCAGCGGGTCGAGCGCCGTCACCAGCTCTATGCTCTTGGCGGCGGCCGCGGGCCGGACCGCGTCCATCGCGGCTTTCACCACGGGGACCAGCTCCGTCGGGCGCGCGTCCAGGCGCAGCTTGCCCGTGATGATGCGCGACACGTCCAGCAGGTCTTCGACTAGCTGCGCCTGCGCCTTCGCGTTGCGCTCGACCGTTTCGAGCGCGTGCGCGGCCGTGGCCTCGTCCAGGTCCATCATCCGCAGCATCTTCGTCCAACCGAGGATGGCCGTCAGGGGCGTGCGCAGCTCGTGCGAGAGCGTGGCGAGGAACTCGTCCTTCAGGCGGTTGGCGTCCTCGGCCTCGCGGCGCGCCGCCTGCTCGCGCAGCAGGAGTGCGGCTCTCTCCTCCTCGGCCAGTTGGCGCTCCGTGATGTCGCGCTGCGTGCCCCAGGCGCGGAGTAGCTTCCCGTCTTCGATGATGCCGACCAGGTTGTTGAGGAAGTATTTCGGTCGGCCTTCGCGGTCAACCTCGTGCGACTCGGCCTCGGTCATGCGGTAGCCGGACTTGACGAACGCGCGCAGGAACTCCACGTTCCTCGGGTCGTCGCGCACGAGCAGTTCGTCGAACTTGGCCCCCACGATATCTGCGGCGCTCGTGAAGCCGTACATCTCAGCCATCGCGTCATTGCACTCGGCCAGGTAGCCGTGCCTGTAGAAAAGCTCTATCTGCTCGTCCACGGGGAGGCTGACCGCGACGGGCTCCTCCAGCTCGAAGCGCCAGATGGCCTCGGAGCTGTTGCGGACGAAGGCCCTGTAGCGCTCTTCGCTCTCGCGCAGGGCGCTCGCCCTGCGCCGCCGATCCGTGATGTTGCGCGCGATGGTCGACGCGCCGATGAGCACGCCCTCAGCGTTCCTGATCGGCGAGATGGTCAGGGCCACGTCTATCACCTCGCCGTCCTTCCTGACGCGCGTGGTCTCGAAGTGCTCTATCCGCTCGCCGCGCTTGAGGAGCGCGAGGAGGTCATCTATCTCCCGTGGCCGGTCGGGCGTCACCAGGATCGAGATGGGCCGGCCCACGACCTCCCCGGCCGTGTAACCGTAGAGTCTTTCGGCCCCCTTGTTCCAGTTCGTGATGACGCCTTCGAGCGTCTTGCCGATGATGGCGTCGTCGGACGACTCGACGATTGAGCCGAGCCGCAGGCGGACCTCCTCGGACTGCCGCCGCTCCGTGATGTCGCGGAAGACGAGGACGACGCCGGCGATTCGTCCGTCCTCCCCGCGGATGGGCGCGCCGCTGTCGTCAATCGGCGTCTCGCGCCCGTCGCGCGCGAGCAGCACCGTGTGGTTGGCGAGCCCGACGACTGCGCCCGCGGCCAGCACCTTCTCGACGGGGCTCTCGACCTGTTCGCGGGTCTCCTCGTTGACGATGTTGAAGACCTCGCGCAGCGGCCTGCCGCGGGCGGCGTCGAGCGCCCAGCCGGTCAACGCCTGCGCGACCGGGTTCATGAACTCCACGCGCCCCTCGCCGTCGGTCGTCATCACCGCGTCGCCGATGCTGACGAGCGTGGTGAGCATTTGCTCCCGCGCCGCGCGCGCCATCATTCCCGCGCGCCGCGTCTTCTCCATCAGGTAGTTGATGACGAGCGAGACCGCGAGGAACACCAGGAGGAGCAGGGCGTTTTGGAAGCCTATGTCGAGCGAATACTGCGGGTGCAGGAAGAAGTAGGCGCTGGCGACGGCCGAGAGCGCGGTGGCGAAGATGCCGGGCCAGCGGCCGCCGTACCACGTGCCGAGCATGACGGCGGCGTAAAAGAGCGCGAAGGGGATGCGCTCGCCGAGGAGCGGGAGCGCCCAGGTGCTGGCGGTCGCGAGCGCGACCACCAGGACGGCGAAGCCGTAGGCCGAGAGCGACGCGCGTTTCACTTGCGACATGCTTCGGCCTCCGCGCTCGCGGCCTGAAGCGACCGGCGTGTGGGTTGATTCGCGACGTGGCGGACGACGGGCCGTTGCTGCGGCACAACCTTGACGGGGGTCATTCTTCTCTTTCCCTGTTTGTCCGTATAGAAAAAGGGTGACAGCGGGTCCGGCCGATTATAAGCGCAAGAGTGTGCCGCAGGGCAAGCAATCATCGGCGCGCCGCGAGCTTTTTCTCGCGGGGCGGCCCGCGCTTGAACTTTGGCGGGCGGGTGCGACATCATACGGGCCTAAGGAAGTGTGAACGCGAGATGGCTAAACCTGCCCGACGACTGCCGCAGAACGTGGCGGGCGACTTTTACGTCGACTCGACGTGCATAGACTGCGACGCCTGCCGCCAGATAGCGCCCACGATTTTCCGCGACCACGGCGACCAGTCGAGCGTCTACCGCCAGCCCGAGACGGAAGAAGAGACGCGCCTCGCGCTGATGTCTTTGGTCGCCTGTCCGACTTCCTCGATTGGCACAACTCGCAGGTACGACGCGCGCTCGGGCGTGGACGCCTTCCCCGCGCACGTCGCCGATAACGTCTACTTCTGCGGCTTCACTTCTGAAGCGAGCTTCGGCGCTTGGAGCTACCTCGTCGTGCGCCCGCACCATGAGGGCGGCAACGTCCTGGTGGATTCGCCGCGCTTCACGCGCCCGCTCGTGAAGAAGATGGAGGCGATGGGCGGGGCCGCCACGATGTTCCTGACGCACCGCGACGACATCGCGGACCACGCCGCCTTCGCCCGCGAATTCGGCGCGACGCGCGTCATGCACGCCGACGACGGCGCGGCGCGGCACGGCATGGAGCGTGTCATCGAGGGCGGAAATGAGGTGCGGCTCGACCGTGACCTGGTAGCCATCCCCGTGCCCGGCCACACGCGCGGCCACGCGGTCCTCCTCTACCGCGACAAGTTTCTCTTCACGGGCGACCACCTGGCCTGGTCCCCGTCGCGCGAAACGCTGACGGCCTTCCGCACAGCCTGCTGGTATTCGTGGGCGGAACAGACGCGCTCGATGGAGCGGCTTTTGGACTACAGCTTCGAGTGGGTGCTGCCCGGCCACGGCCGCATTCACCGCGACACGTCGGCCGGGATGCGCTCGCACCTTGAGCGCTGCGTCGCGTGGATGAAGTCGGTGGCGTAAGGCTCCAAACTTTTTTCTTTACTCAAAATCGAATCTGGGGTATGAATGTCCGGGTCAGGCATCTCCCGCCTGGCAATCCCCGTGCGGAGCGAATAAACGACAAGATGATCCCCCTGAAACGCATCCCCCTGCTCTTCGGCCTTTTTCTGCTTTTCACCACCACCGGATACGCCCAAAAATTCTGCACCGTCGCGCCGCCGTCGCCCTACAAGCACAACGCGCTGATCGTGACGAGTTACGACCAGCGGGCGCGACGCATGAAGACGACGCTTGAACACCCGAGCGACCTCGGCGGCGGCTTGCGCCTGGCGGCCTCCTTCTACTACACGGACCCGCGGCTGCGCACGCCCCCGACGATAGACATCATCATCGTCGCGGCCTCCAAGCAGCCGCGCTTCCGCGACTCGCACGACCTGAGCCTGACGCCCGAGGGCAACAGCTCCTGGGCGTTCAGAGGCCCCGCGCAATACTCTGCCGACGACGGCCCCAAGGGGATGAGGCTCGAACGCACCAAGGTGACCCTGAGCTACGCCGACCTGCTCAACCTCACCAAGGCCAGGCGCGTCCGCGTCCGCCTCGGCATGACCGAGGTCGAGCTTTCGAACAACCACCTGGAATCCCTGCGCGAAGTCGCCAGCCTGATGGCCCCGCCGCCCGTCAGGGTGGTCAGGCGCTAAGACGGTAATTCCAGGGATGAACTCCGAAGACGGGCGCGCGTGCTATTGCGCGCCCGTTTTGTCGTTCAGGCGGTGCCGAGTGACAAGTGACGGGTGACAAGTTAGAATCTGTTTTTACTTGTCACCCGTCACTTGTCACTCGGCACCGCTTTTATGACTCCTGAACGCATACGCAATTTTTCAATCATCGCGCACATAGACCACGGCAAGTCCACGCTCGCCGACCGGCTGCTCGAACTGACCGGCGCTGTGACCGGGCGCGAGATGTCCGCGCAGGTCCTGGACAACATGGACCTGGAGCGCGAACGCGGCATCACCATCAAGTCGCACGCCGTCCGCCTCAATTACAAGGCCAAAGACGGCCAGGCTTACGTGCTTAACCTGATCGACACGCCCGGCCACGTCGACTTCTCCTACGAAGTCTCGCGCTCGCTCTCGGCCTGCGAGGGGGCGCTGCTGGTCGTGGACGCCTCGCAGGGGGTGGAGGCGCAGACGCTCGCCAACACGTACCTCGCGATAGACAACAACCTGGAACTGATCCCCGTCATCAACAAGATCGACCTTCCGGGCGCGGAGCCCGAGAAGGCCATGGAGCAGATCGAGCACGTCATAGGGCTCGACACGCACAACGCCGTGCTGACCTCCGCCAAAACTGGCACAGGCGTTGACGAAGTCCTCGAAGCCATCGTGCGGGACGTGCCGCCGCCTAAGGGCGACGCCGCCGCCCCGCTCAAGGCGCTCATCTTCGACTCGTGGTACGACTCCTACCGCGGCGTCATAGTCCTCTTCCGCGTGATTGACGGGTCTGTCCGCCCCGGCATGAAGATTCGCTTCTTCAACACCGGCCGCGACTACCAGGTCGAGACGCTCGGCGTCAACCGCCCGCGCCCGACGCCCATTGACCGCCTGGGCGTCGGCGAGGTCGGCTTCCTCACCGCGTCCATCAAGGAGGTCGCGGACGTGCAGATCGGCGACACGATAACCGAGAGCGCGCGGCCGACGAAGGAGCCTTTTCCGGGCTTCCAGGAGATCAAGCCGATGGTCTTCGCGGGGCTCTACCCCGTGGACACGAACCAGTACGAGGAGCTGCGCGACGCGCTCGACAAGCTGCGCCTGAACGACGCCTCGTTCTTCTACGAGCCCGAGTCTTCGGCCGCGCTCGGCTTCGGCTTCCGCTGCGGCTTCCTCGGCCTGCTCCACATGGAGATCGTGCAGGAGAGATTGGAGCGCGAGTTCAACCTCGACCTGATTACGACCGCGCCCGGCGTCCGCTACCTCGTGACGACGACCGACGGCAACGTGGCCGAAGTCGACTCGCCGGCGAAGATGCCCGACCCGGTCAACATAGCGAAGATCGAGGAGCCGGTCATCCTGGCGACGATTCTGACTTCAGACGATTACCTCGGGGGCATCCTGCCGCTGCTCGAAGAGAAGCGCGGCATCCAGAAAAAGTTCGAGTACATCGCGTCCAACCGCGTGATGCTCACCTACGAGCTGCCCCTGAACGAGATCGTGCTCGACTTCTACGACCGCCTGAAATCCGTCTCGCGCGGCTACGCCTCGCTTGATTACCACTTCTCAGGGCACTGGGACTCGGACCTCGTCAAGCTGGACGTGCTCGTCGCGGGCGAGCCCGTGGACGCGCTCTCGCTCATCCTCCACCGCGCCACCGCCCAGGCCAAGGGCCGCGCGCTCGCCGAGAAGATGAAGCAGCTCATCCCGCGCCAGCTCTTCGAAGTCCCCATCCAGGCCGCCATCGGCAACAAGGTCGTCGCCCGCGAAACCGTCAAGGCGCTCGGCAAGAACGTCCTCGCCAAGTGCTACGGCGGCGACATCACACGCAAGCGCAAGCTCCTCGAAAAACAGAAAGAGGGCAAGCGCCGCATGAAGAAGGTCGGCCGCGTAGAGATTCCACAAGAGGCTTTCCTCGCAGTTCTGAAAGTTAACGAATAACAAAACAGGAGAGTGCGAGATGAGAGTTGCCCCGCTGATTCTTGCTCTACTTTTAACCTCTAACGCCGCGCTCGCGCAGCACGGGCACACGGGCGCGGCGGCGGGAGAGGCGCCGGCGCGGTTGATTGAGAACCTGGGCGGGTTTCGCTTCCCCGTCTCGACGGCGAACGCGGAGGCGCAGAAGTTTTTCGACCAGGGGGCGATTCTCCTGTACGGGTTCAACCACGACGAGGCGGCGCGCTCGTTCCGCCGCGCGGCCGAGCTTGACCCCTCGCTCGCGATGGCCCACTGGGGCGTCGCGATGTCGGTCGGCCCCAACTACAACGAGACACAGATTTCGCCCGAGCGCATGAAGGCCGCTTACGACGCCGTGCAGAAAGGCTTGTCGCTCGCCGTGAAAGGGCCGGAGCACGAGCGCGCTTATCTGGAGGCGCTGGCGAAAAGGTTTTCGGCCGACGGAGGCGCCGACCAGAAGGCGCTGTGGCTCGCCTACCGCGACGCGATGCGCGAGGTCTCGCGGCGCTACCCGGACGACCTGGACGCGGCCACTCTCTGGGCCGACGCCGCGATGGTCATCAACGCGTGGAAGCTGTGGAGCCCGCAGGGACGCCCGGCCGAGGGGACCGAAGAAATCGTCGCCGCGCTCGAAGCCATCATCAGGCGCGACCCGACGCACATCGGCGCGCACCACCTCTACATACACGCCGTCGAAGCCTCGCCCAACCCGGAGCGCGCGCTCCAGAGCGCAGACCTCCTCGCGAAGCTGACGCCCGCGGCCGGCCACCTCGTACACATGCCCGCGCACACCTACATGCGCACAGGCGACTACGAGCGCGCCGCGCAGAATAACGAGTGGGCGGCGGCCGCCGACCGCGCCTACATCGAGAAATTTGGCCCACAGGGGGTCTACCAGTTCGGCTACTACAGTCACAACCTGCACTTCCTGGCCGCGGCCCACAGCATGCAGGGCCGCTACGCGGACGCCATGCGCGCCGCCGCGCTGCTCGACCAGAACGTCCGTCTCTTCATCAAAGAGGCTCCCCCGCTCGAATCGTTTCTGCCGACCGGCGTGCTCGTCATGACGCGCTTCGGCCGCTGGGACGACGTGCTGAAGACGAAAGAGCCCGGCGCGGAGACGCCCATCACGCGCGCGCTCTGGCACTGGGGGCGCGGGATGGCGCTCGCGGCGACGGGCAAAGTAAACGAGGCCGAGGCGGAGCTGAAAACTTTCGTCGCGGCCGAAGAGGCGACCCCGCCCGACGCTTCCTACGGCTCGCAGAACACCGCGCGCGCCGTGCTCAAAATCGCAGAGCACTTCCTGAACGCGCGCATCGCCCGCGCGAAGAATGACAAGAAGGGGGCCATAGAATTTCTGCGGAAGGCGGTCGAGGCCGAGGACGCGCTCGCCTACGACGAGCCGCCCGGCTGGTACCACCCGATGTCGCGCGAATCCCTGGGCGGCGCGCTCCTGCTCGACGCGCAGTACGCCGAGGCCGAAAGAGTCTTCCGCGAAGACCTCGCGCGCAACCGCCGCAACGGCCGCTCGCTCTTCGGCCTGGCGGAGAGCCTGAAGGCGCAGGGCAAACGGCGCGAGGCCGAACTCGTCCGGCGCGAGTTCGAGCGCGCCTGGAAGAACGCCGACACGAGCCTCAGAATAGAAGACCTGTAAATCCCCATGAACTTCCTGACGAGATTCCTGAAAATCTTTCTCTTCGCGCTCGTGCTCTCGGCGCTCGGCGGGTTCGTCTTCTACCTGCTGGTCATCAAGGGCAGCCAGTTGAGCCCCGACGTGACCCACGACGAATACGTCTCGACCATCCAGAAAGCCATCGCCGGATGGGTCGGCTTCATGATGGTCCTCAGTTCCGTGCTCGCCATGGTCGGGATGAGGCAGACCGTCTCCGTCCCGGTCCAAGACCCGAACAGTTTTCTCTACAGAATCAACTCGGCCGTCGCGAGCCTGCGCTACCGCCCGCCCACTCAGACGGGCAATCTGCTCGTTTACAAGCCCCCGGCCGTCCAGTTCCTCGGCGAAAAGATCACGGTCGAGCTTCGGCCCGGCGGCGCACTCATCACGGCCCCGCGCCCGCTGTTGAGGAAGATACAGGAGAAGCTATAAGCTAATGCGGAATGATGAGCGATGAACGATGAATTAAAAGGCAATCGTCTTTCATTCATCATTCCTCATTCCGCATTTATCATTTATCGAGATGCACGTCACACGGGTCGAACTGGATAACATCAAAGCCTACGAGCGCGCGGAGTTCAACTTCGAGCGGGGCATCACCGCGATCACGGGCGAGAACGGCGCGGGCAAGACCACGATTCTCGAAGCCATCGCCTGGACGCTCTTCGACATGCTCGACTACAGGAAGGAAGACTTCCTGCGGCGCGGCGCGAAGAAGGGCTCCGTGCGCGTCACCTTCGTCAGCGACGTGGACGAGCGGCCCTACACCGTCTACCGCGACACGGCCCAGGGCTACTACGTGCACGACCGCGACCTCGGCAAGATCGCCGAGAAGAAGACGGACGTGGGCGCGGTGCTGCGCAACCTCCTGGGGATAGAACCTGGCACAGATATGGAGGCGCTCTTCCGCTCGGCCATAGGCGTCCCGCAGGGCACCTTCACGGCGGACTTCCTGCGGCCCGCCACCCAGCGCAAGGCGGCCTTCGACAAGCTGCTCAAGGTCGAAGAGTACCGCGACGGGGCCGAGCGCCTGCTCGACACCGTCAACCTCATCAGGCAGCAGTCGGCCGAGATCAAGGGGCGCATCGCGGGCGCGGAGAGCCAGCTCGCGCGTTACGACGAATTGGTCGAGGAGCACAAACTGGTCGCCGCGCGCGCCTCGGAGCTGGCGGCCGCGCTCGAAGAGTTGCAGCGCGAGATCGAGTCGCGCGAGCGCAGCGTGCGCGCGATGGACGAGGCGCTGCGGCTGGTGGACGAGGCGCGCTCGCTCAAGGACCGGCGCGAGGTCGAGCACGAGGCGATGGTCAACCGATTGCCCGCGCTGCGCGCCGAGCGCGACGCCGCTGCCCGCGCCCTCGAACGGAAGCAGGCTACGGAAGCCGCGTACCGCGAGCACCTCGCCGCGGAAGAGACCCTGCGCTCGCTCGATGCGGAGCGCGACGCGCGCGACCGGTTGCGCGCAGAGGCCGCGCGCGTCGGCGGGCTGCTCACGTCCGCGCGCGTACACGCCGAGAGGCTCAACCAGGACGTGACGCGCGCCGTCGAAGCGCGCGCCGCGCTCGCCGCCCTGGAGCCGGAAATCAGCGAGCAGGCGGAGCGCGAGCGCGAGCGCGAGCGGCTGCGCGATTTGCGCGCGCAGGCGCAGAGCGAGCGCGCGCGGCTGGCGAAGCTCGACGCCGAGTTGGACGCGCTCCGCAAGCAGCATCAGCAAACGCGCGAGCGCGTCCGCGAGGCCGAGCGCGGCGAGGGCGCGCAGGAGCGCGTCGCGCGGCTCGAAAGTGAGCGCCTGGACGTGGAGACCGGCCTAAGCAGCGCCGAGCGCGCCGCGACCAGTCACAGGCACCTTTCCACTCAGCGCAAGGAGGCCGCGCGCGAAATCGAGCGCCTGCGCCGCGAAATTCTTTCGCACGAGAAGGAGGTCGCGTCGGCCGAGAAGTCTTCGGCCAGGGCGGCCGACGCCGTCGCGCTTCTGGCGCGCGAGGCGGAGTTGACCGAACAGCTCGCACGCTTGCGCGCGCAGATAGAGCACGACGAGAAGTTCCACCGCGAAGTCAAAAACGGCCTCTGCCCGATTCTCTCCGAGCGCTGCCTGAACATCGGCGAGGGGCGCTCGCTCGAAGACTATTTCACGCAGGAGTTCGCGTCGAACACCGCGCAACTGGCCGCGATGGAGCGCGAGCGGACCAGCCTGGGCGTGGCCGTGCGCGAGGCGCGCGAGGCCGAAAAGCACCTGGGCCGCCTGGACAGCGCGCGCCGCCAGCTCGCGAGCGAGCAGCGCCTGCTGCGCGAGCGCGAGGCGGCGCTCGAACGCGTCGATAAGGAGATAGCCCAGTTGCCCGACGCGGGCCGCGAGCGCCTTAACGAACTCAGGGCCAGGCTCTCTGGCATCGACGGCTCGCTCATCACGGAGCGCGAGGCCGCCATGCGCTACGCTGAACTGAGGCCGCTGCAATACCGCCTCAAGGAGATAGAGCAGGAGGGCAAGGCCAAGCGCGACGAGCGCGCGAGCGTCGCGGCCGTCGCGGACGCGCTTCCCGGCCTGGAGAAGGAGATCGAAGAGGTCGAGCGCCGTCTGGCCCAATTGAACGACCCGCGCGGGCGCGCGCTCGCGCTCAGCCGCGAGGCCGAGAGCGAGGCGGCGCGGCGCGCGGAGCTTGCGGGTGCGCTCGACGCCGAGCGGGCGCTCGACGCGCAGGCGCAGGAACTCGCGTCGAGCCTCGGAGAATACGCCCAGTTGGACGCGCGCTGGGAGGAGGCGCGCGGGCGGCGCGACCGCACGAGCGAGGCGCACCGCGAGTACCTTGAGAGTCAGGCCCTGGCCGCGACGCTCCCCGCACGGCAGGCGGAGTTGGACAAGGGCGAGGCGGCCGCCGAGCGCGCGGCGCGCGAAGTCGAGGCGGCGCGCGCGAGGCTCGAAGCCGCGTCGGGCGCTTAC
>DATMVE010000008.1:0-120516 GCA_035563515.1 Pyrinomonadaceae bacterium | reverse complement strand
GCATCGTCCAGCGGGCCGCGCGGCTGATGGAAGACCACAAGGAAGAACTGGCACAGCTTCTGACGCGCGAGGAGGGCAAGACCATCGGCGAGTCGCGCGGCGAGCTGCAGCGCTCCATCAACGTGGCGGAGTTCTGCGCGGGCGAGTCGCGCCGCATGAACGGCGAGACGATTCAGTCGGAGCTGCCGTCGAACTTCGCCTACACGATCAAGCAGCCGCTGGGCGTCGTCGCCTGCGTGACGCCGTGGAATTTCCCGGTCGCCATCCCCGTCTGGAAGATCGCGCCGGCGCTCGTCGCGGGCAACACGGTCGTCTTCAAGCCGGCCAGCCTGACGCCGGCGACGGCCGTCCGCATCGTGGAGATTTTCGAGGAGGCGGGGATTCCGAAAGGCGTGCTCAACCTCATCCTCGGCTCCGGCTCGGACGCGGGCGACGAGATCATCAACCATCCGGCGGTCAGGGCCGTCTCCTTCACCGGCTCGAACGAGATAGGCATACGGCTCTACGAGCAGGTGTCGCGGCGCGGCGCGAAGGTGCAGTGCGAGATGGGCGGCAAGAATCCGGTCGTCGTGCTGGAGGACGCGGACCTGAACCTGGCGGTCGAGTCCACTGCCCAGGGCGCGTTCGGCTCGTCGGGCCAGCGCTGCACGGCGACGAGCCGCGCCGTGGTCGTCGAGGAGGTCGCGGACGAGTTCGTGACGAGGCTCGTCGAGCGCGCGGAGGGGATGCGGCTCGGGCCGGGCTCGGACCCGCAGACGGAGATGGGGCCGAGCGTTGACGAGGGCCAGTTCAAGACCGTCCTACGCTACATAGACATCGGGCGCGAGGACGGAGCGGAGTTGAGGTGCGGCGGGGAGCGTGCGAGCGGCGAAGGTTTGGACAAGGGCTACTTCGTCAGGCCGACGGTCTTCGACCGCGTGACGCCGGACATGCGCATCGCGCGCGAGGAGATTTTCGGGCCAGTTCTGTCTGTACTGCGCGTCAGGGATTTCGAAGAGGCGATGAGGGTCGCGAACGACTCCGAGTACGGCCTCTCCTCCTCCATCTTCTCCAACGACGCGGCGCGCATCTTCCGCTTCGTCGACGAGATCGAGACGGGGATGACGCACGTCAACTCGCCGACGACGGGCGGCGAGGCGCACATCCCCTTCGGCGGCATCAAGGCCACGGGCATCGGCGACCGCGAGCAGGGCTCGACCGCGCTCGACTTCTACACGGACCTGAAAGTCGTCTACGTCGACTACACCGGCCGCAAGCGCGAGGGGAATCTTTACTGACGGAATCAGTCAAGGGAGGACGCCGCGATGCGAGCGAAGCACTCACCGCTCTTGATTCTCACCCTCCTCGCCTCCGGCGTCGCCGCTCCGGCTCAGGGCATCCGCAGTGTCTACACGACGCTGCGCGTCGGCGAATGTAAGACGCTCCAAGAGCGCGATGGCTTCCTGTTAATGGAGTGCCCCGGCGTCGGGGGCTATAAACTTCAGGTGGAAGCGCACGACATCAACGAGATGCTCATAGTCGTCAAGCCCGACGGCTCGAAGCACACGCTGAGCGTCGGGCGAATCGGTCGCGGGGGCTATCCCGCCATCGGCTTCAAGGCCGAGTGGCGCGTGCGCGGGGAGAAAGGCAAAGTCGTCCCCGTCGCCCTGATCGTGCGCGTCACCATCAGCGAATACGCGCCGGCCGATCCCGGCAGGAGAGAGGTTGCGTACCTCGCGGTCTCGAAAATCACACCGCAAGAGGTTTGCCTGACGGAAGCAATCCTCGCGGGCCGTAATTCCAACGCGAAGGCCCGGCGGCTGGCGGACGACGCGGCCGGCAAGCCCTGCCACGAAGAGTCCGGCGCGGCCGGGCCATAAAATTTAAGTCTCAGAGGAACAAAGATGAGCACAGCCGAAACGCAGTCCCAGCAGTCCGAGACCGTCCGCAAGCACAAGGAATTTCTCTTCCCCGCGGTCGCCACCTATTACCAGGAGCCGCTCGCGCTCGTGCGCGGCGAGGGGATGTACGTCTGGGACGACAAGGGCGACCGCTACCTGGACTGCTTCGGCGGCGTGCTGACCGTGAGCGTCGGCCACGCCAACCCGAAAGTGAACGCGGCCATCGTCGAGCAGGTCAAGACGATTTCGCACACCTCCACGCTCTACTGCAACAAGCCGCAGTCGGACCTCGCCGAAAAGCTCGCGGAGATCACGCCCGGCCGCCTGAAGAAATCCTTCTTCACCAACAGCGGCACAGAGGCCGACGACACGGCCATTCACGCCGCGAAGACCGCGACCGGCCGCCACGAGATCGTCGTGCTCAGGCACAGCTACTCGGGCCGCTCTGCCACCGCGCTCTCGGCCGTGGGCCATTCGACCTGGCGTTCGCTCCCGCCGCAGGTCGCCGGCATCGTTCACGCCCGCGCGCCCTACTGCTACCGCTGCCCGTTCAAGCTCACTTACCCGGAGTGCGGGCTGGCCTGCGCCAACGACATCGAAGAGTTGATTATGACGACGACGACGGGCGAGATCGCGGCCTTCATGGCCGAGCCCATCCTGGGCGTCGGCGGCTTCATCGTCCCGCCTCCGGGCTACTTCGAGCGCGCCGTCGAGATCACGCGCAAGCACGGCGGGCTCTTCATCGCGGACGAGGTGCAGACGGGCTGGGGCCGCACGGGCGACAAGTGGTTCGGCATAGAGCACTGGGGCGTGGAGCCCGACATCATCACCTCTGCCAAGGGCATGGGCAACGGCGTGCCCATTGGGATGACGACCGCCACTACGGAAGTCGCGGACGCCTACCCGGGCCTGACCTTCTCCACCTTCGGCGGCAACCCCGTCTCGATGGCCGCCGCGCTCGCGGTCATCAAGGTCATCGAGGAGGAAGACCTCAAGCGCAACGCGGCCGAGGTCGGCGCTTACTTCCGCACACGCCTGGAAGAGCTGAAGGAGAAGCACAAGGCCATAGGCGACGTGCGCGGCCTCGGGCTGATGCAGGCGATTGAGTTGGTGAAAGACCGCGAGACGAAGGAGCCGGACCCGCAGTCCGTCCTGAGAGTCTTCGAGGAGACTCGCCGGCAGGGCGTGCTCATAGGCAAGGGCGGCCTCTACGCCAACGTCATCCGCACGGGGCTGATGCTCAACTCGACGAAAGACACCGTGGACGAACTCATCAACGCCCTGGACGCCGCTTTCACGACCGCGTCCTGAGCGAAGGGAGGCGACATGAAACTTCTGGCTTTGGTCTTTCTGCTCAGCGCCATTTGCGTGGCACCGACAGCCAAAGCCGCGCCGACGACGCCCGACTCGCTCGAAGATTTCATACAGGGCACCTGGCGCGCGCAGGGCACGGACCCCTCCGGGCGTCACGGTTGGTTTCAGGAGTGGACTTTCGAGAAGGGCAAGTTCAACGAGACAGGTTACCCGCCCCTCGAACAGAAAGGCAGCTACCGCGTCCTCAAGTCCCAGGGCAACCGACTGACGCTCGAACTCTACGACCAGGACGGCACCTTCGGGACCGAGAACAGGCAGCTCGAAATCGTCATCAACAAGCGGCGCGGCACGCTCAGGATCGGGCAGGTCGGCCCGTTCCGGCGCTCCGCCAAGTCGTGACGTTGTCTTCAGTACCTGAACTTGGATGTTTTCACTCGTGGAGTGCTATAAACATTTCGCTCCCGACGGAGCTGTACGAAGCACAGCCCCGTTGCAGCGATTCTCCTTGCTGACCAAAACCAGATTTAGTTAGAGAGCAAAGAATGAAAACTCTGATTCGTAACGGACGCGTCGTCACCGCGGTTGACGACTACAAGGCCGACGTGCTGATTGAGGACGAGACTGTCTCGGTCATCGGCGCGAAGCTCGACGTGGAAGCGGGCAGGGTGATTGACGCCTCCGGGAAACTCGTCATCCCCGGCGGGATTGACCCGCACACGCACATGGAGTTGCCGTTCGGGGGGACGGAGGCGTCGGACGATTTTCGGACCGGCACAATCGCGGCGGCGCACGGCGGGACGACGACAATCATTGATTTCGCGGTCCAGTACAAGGGGCAGTCCCTCATCGAGTCCGTGGACAACTGGCACAAAAAGGCTGAGGGGAAGACGGCGATTGATTACGGCTTCCACCTCATCACGACCGAGTTGGAGGACAACCAGATCGAGGAGCTGTACACGGTGATGGACGAGGGCATCACGAGTTTCAAGCTCTTCATGGCCTACCCGGGGGTCTTCCTGGTTGACGACGCGACCATCTTCCGCGCGATGTCGGCCGCGGGGGAGCGCGGCGGCCTCATCTGCATGCACGCCGAGAACGGCGTCGTCATCAACGAGATCATCAAGCGCGCGCTCGCGCAAGGCCGCACCGCGCCGAAGTACCACGCGCTGACGCGCCCGACGCGCGCCGAGGCGGAGGGCGTCCACCGCGCCATCGCCATCGCCGAGATGGCCGAATCGCCCGTCTACATCGTGCACCTCTCCTGCGCCGACGCGCTCGACAAGGTGCGCGAGGCGCGCGACCGCGGACTGCCGGCCTTCGCCGAGACCTGCCCGCAGTATTTGTTCCTCTCCATAGACAACTACGACGAGCCAGGCTTCGAGGGCGCGAAGTACGTGATGACGCCCCCCCTGCGCGAGAAGTGGAACCAGGCCGAGTTGTGGAAGGGGTTGAAGACGGACGACCTGCAAGTCATCTCCACCGACCACTGCCCTTTCTGCATGAAGGAGCAGAAGGAATTGGGCCGGGACGATTTCACCAAAATTCCGAACGGCGCGCCGGGCGTCGAGCACAGGGTCCCGCTCATCTACACGGGCGTCCTTGAGAACCGCATCTCGCTCAACCGCTTCGTCGAACTGACCTCCACGGCCGCCGCCAAGATGTTCGGCCTCTTCCCGAAGAAGGGCACCATCGCCGTCGGCTCCGACGCAGACATTGTCATCTTCGACCCGGACAAGGAACAGACCATCTCGGCCGAGACGCACCACATGAACGTGGACTACTCGGCCTACGAGGGCCGCACGATCCGCGGCGTCGTCGAGACCGTGCTCTCGCGCGGCCGCGTGGTGATCGAGAACGGTGAATACAAAGGCAAGCCCGGCGACGGGCGTTTCCTGAAGCGCGGGACGTGCGCGGCAGTCTGAAGGCGTCAAGCGCCGCGACCTCTTTTCGTCAGCCCTAAAAGACATGGCTACTGAGGCAGTCAAATCCGACATCGCCGTCACGCAGCGCGACTTCGAGGAGTTGCGCAAGGACGTGTCGGCGAGCCCCCTGTGGAACGAAGACCTCGCGCCGACGACCATCAAGGAGCGGACGTGGTCTACCTGGAACATCGCCGCGCTGTGGATAGGGATGAGCGTCGTGATTACGACCTACACGCTCGCGGGCGGCTTCGTAGAGGCCGGGATGAACTGGTGGCAGGCGATGCTGACCATCCTGCTCGGCAACACCATCGTCCTCATCCCGATGATGCTCAACGCGCACGCGGGCACGAAGTACGGCGTCTCGTTCCCCGTCCTTTGCCGCGCGTCGTTCGGCACGCTCGGCGCGAACGTCCCCGCAGTCCTGCGCGCCATCGTCGCCTGCGGCTGGTTCGGCATACAGACCTGGATCGGCGGGACGGCCCTGGACGCGCTCTTCGGCGTGATGTGGGGCGGCTGGAACAATCTGGCGGGCGGCGCTGGCTTCCTCGGAGTCCCGCTCCACACATGGCTCGCGTTCTTCCTGTTCTGGGGCATCCAAGTTCTCATCATCCTCAAGGGCATAGAGGGCATCAAGCACCTTGAGACGTGGGCCGCGCCGCTCTTACTTCTGGGCGGCGCTGCGCTGCTCATCTGGGCCTCGTGGCGCGCGGGCGGACTCGGCCACGTGCTGAACGAGTCGAGCCGCCTGCAAAAGGAGCGGAACAATTTCTGGACGATTTTTCCGGGCGCGCTGACGGCCTCGGTCGGCTACTGGGCCACGCTCAGTCTGAACATCCCGGATTTCACGCGCTACGCGAAGTCGCAGAAGTCGCAGATGATGGGGCAGGCGCTCGGGCTCCCGCTGACGATGACGGCCTTCGCCTTCATCGGCGTCGCCGTGACGAGCGCGACGCTGCTGATTTACGGAGAGCCGATCCCGGACCCGGTCGAGTTGATGAAACGCTTCGACAGCGTCTCGGTCGTCCTCTTCGCCACGCTCGTCATCTTCGCCGCGCAGTTGACGACCAACATGGCGGCCAACGTCGTCTCGCCGTCGAACGACTTCTCCAACCTGAACCCGAAGCGCATCTCGTACGTCACGGGCGGGCTAATTACGGCGCTCATAGGCATCGTGATGATGCCCTGGAAGCTGATGGCCTCTATGGGCGCGTACATCTTCACGTGGCTGGTGGGCTACTCGGGCCTGATGGGGGCGATTGCCGGAATCCTCATCTGCGACTACTGGGTGCTGCGCCGCCAGCGCCTCGACCTGGCCGCGCTCTTCGACCCGAAGGGGCGCTACTCGTACGGCAGCGGCTTCAACTGGCGCGCGCTTCTCGCGCTCGCCGCCGCGGTCGCGCCCGTCGTCCCAGGCTTCGTCCGCGCCGCGACGACGCCGAACTTCACCGGCAAGCTTGACGACCCGAATTTTTTCGACACGCTGTATACTTACGCCTGGTTCGTCACCTTCGCGCTGGGCTTCGCAATCTATTACGTTCTGATGAAGCCCGAAATATCGAAGTCCAAAGCCTGACGCTCGGCTTCGTGACTTCCGCCTTCGGACTGAGGAGTTAAACTTTATGCCACGCACCGTCAAATGCGGACTCATACAGGCGAGCAACGCCGCGCCGACCGACGCGCCGATTGAAGAGATCAAGCGCGCCAACATCGAAAAGCACCTGCGCATGATCGAGGACGCCGCGCGCCAGGGCGTGCAGATTCTCTGCATGCAGGAGGTCTTCAACACGCCCTACTTCTGCGCCGAGCAGGAGACGCGCTGGTACGAGGCGGTCGAGAAAGTGCCGGACGGCCCGACCGTCAAGTTGATGCAGGACGTGGCGAAGCAGCACGGCATGGTCATCGTCGTGCCGATTTACGAGGAAGAGATCACGGGCATCTACTACAACACCGCGGCCGTGATTGACGCCGACGGGACGTATTTGGGCAAGTACCGCAAGAACCACATCCCGCACGTCGCGCCGGGCTTCTGGGAGAAGTTCTACTTCAAGCCGGGCAACCTCGGCTACCCCGCGTTCGACACGGCCTACGCGCGGATAGGCGTCTACATCTGCTACGACCGCCACTTCCCGGAGGGCGCGCGCATCCTCGGCCTGAACGGGGCCGAGATAGTTTTCAACCCGTCAGCCACGGTCGCCGGACTTTCGGAATACCTCTGGAAGCTGGAGCAGCCGGCGCACGCCGTCGCCAACGGCTACTTCGTCGGGGCCATCAACCGCGTCGGCCACGAGCAGCCGTGGGACATAGGCGAGTTCTACGGCCAGAGCTACTTCTGCGACCCGCGGGGCCAGTTCATCGCACAGGCCCCGCGCGACGAGGACGCGTTGGTCGTCGCCGACCTTGACCTGGACATGATTCGTCAGGTCCGCAACACCTGGCAGTTCTTCCGCGACCGCCGGCCGGAAAGCTACGAGCCGCTCGTCACGGAATAGCCGCGGGCGATTTCAGGAGGGCGTGGAAGCTTGTCAACTTCGATGCTCCTTAACAACCGCTACCGAATCATACAGACCCTGGAGAGCGGGGGCTGCGGCCAGACTTACCTGGCCGAGGACACGCACATGCCTTCGCGCCGCCGCTGCGTCATCAAGCAACTGAAGCCTGCGACGGACGAGCCCTTCGCCTACGAGGTCATCAAGGAGCGGTTCCGCAGCGAGGCGGCCATCCTGGAGGCCATCGGCAAGGCCAGCGACCAAATCCCGCACCTCTACGCCTACTTCACGGAGAACAGGGAGTTCTACCTCGTACAGGACTACATAGAGGGCAAGAACCTGAAGCGCAAGGTGCTGGAGGAGGGACTCTTCGGCGAAAACGACGCCCGAAGATTCCTCGCCAGCCTGCTCGCGGTGCTCAAGTACCTGCACTCGCAGGGCATCATCCACCGCGACATCAAGCCCGAGAACGTCATGGTGCGGGCCGCGGACGGGGTGCCCGTCCTGATAGACTTCGGCGCGGTCAAAGAGGTCGTGACGATGGTGAGCGCCGAGGGGACCATGAACGACAGGTCAATCGTCATCGGCTCGCCCGGCTACATGCCGCCGGAACAGGCCCTCGGCTTCCCCGTCTTCTCAAGCGACATCTACGGGCTGGGCAAGACTGTCATCTTCGCGCTGACCGGCAAGCCGCCGCAGGAATTGGCCCAGTTGGAGTACAAGGGCACGCACTGGACTTCCTTCGCCCCGCAGGTCTCGACCGAACTGGCGGCCGTCCTGGACAGGGCGACCAAGCCCGCGGACACCGACCGCTACGCGAGCGCGGAGGAGATGCTGCGCGCGTTGGAGGTGAATAAGACTCTACCTTACGAGCCGCCCCCCACCCCCACTCCCCGCCCACTCTTCGACCCCCCGAAGCCGGAGGCGGGCGGGCGGCCGACGACCCTCACCTACGCGGCGCTGGCGATCCTGGCCGGGCTGTTCCTGCTCACCGGATTCTACGCCCTCTACGCCAACAGTCAGCGGAGGAAGGCGGAGGACAATTTGTCGCGGGAGTCTCAGGGGCGTCTCGCGGCGGAGGGCAGGGTCAGGGAGCTGGAAGGTAAAACGCGTGAGGCGGAGGCCAGGGCGAAGAAAGCCGAGGACGCGGCCTCGTCCGTCGAGCAGGCCGTGCGCGAGGGCAAAGTCTACCGGGCCAGCCGGATTGAAAACCGGACCAAGATTGACATCAACTACCAGTTCCTGAAAGGCGACGGCACGTGGGAGCAGGTGGTTATCAAGCCCGGAGAAATCTACCGCCACTGGCGCAAGAACAGCGAGGTGGTCGTGAAACTCGACTACTCGTTCGAAGAGGGCTACCAGGAGCGGCGCTACACCCTCGAAACGTCGGACATTTACGGCCACGAGCCGACGGACGAGGAGCAAGACAGTGCGGTCTTATATTACTTCGACAACGATACGAGTACGACCCTGGCGCTGTACACCGCCGTGGGGAGAAAGAAGGTCGGGTTCTGAATTCTGGAGGAAAACATGAATCTCTCAATCACCGTCAACGGCATCAAGTTCCCCAACCCGTTCCTGCTCGGCTCCGGCCCCCCGGGGACGAACGCGCGCGTGATCGCGAAGTCTTTCGACGCCGGGTGGGGCGGCGTGGTGGCGAAGACCGTCAGCCTTGAGAGCGCGAAGGTCGTCAACGTCGTCCCGCGCTACGGGCGGCTGCGCTCGCGCGAGACGGGCGAGATCATCGGGTTCGAGAACATCGAGCTGATCTCCGACCGGCCCATCGACGTCTGGCTCCAGGAGTTCCGCGAGATTAAGAAGGAGTACCCCGAACACGTCCTCATCGCCTCGATCATGGAGGAGTACGACAAGTCGCGCTGGCAGGAGCTGACGAGGGTGGTGCAGGAGACGGGCGTGGACGCGCTGGAATTGAACTTCTCTTGCCCGCACGGGATGACCGAGCGCCGTATGGGCTCCGAGATGGGCGAGCACCCGGACCTGACGGAAGAGGTCACGAACTGGGTGAAGGAGGTCGCGCGGATTCCCGTCTGGGCCAAAATGACGCCGAACATTACGAACATCAAGGAGCCGTCACTCGCCGCCGTGCGCGGGGGGGCCGACGGCATCTCGGCCATCAACACCATCCTCTCGGTCATCGGCGTTGATCTGGAAACCCTGCGCCCCATGCCGACCGTCGAAGGCTACACCGTGCCGGGCGGCTACTCGTCGCAGGCCGTGCGCCCCATCGCGCTCCGCATGGTGAGCCAGTTGGCGCAGGGGCTGCCCCCGAACGTCTCCATCAGCGGCATCGGCGGCATAGAGAATTCGCACGACGCGCTGGAGTTCATGCTGCTGGGTGCCTCGACCGTGCAACTCTGCACGGGCGTGATGCTGCACGGCGTAAAAATTATTGACGAACTGAAGGAGGGTCTGGCAAAATTCATGGCCGCCAAGCAGTTCGAGACCGTCCAAGAGTTCGTCGGCAAGAGCATCCCGTACTTCTCCACCCACATGAACCTCGTCGAGAGGATGCGCCAGGCCAAACGCCACCGGGCGGGGGAATCCAGCCGCGACAACGACTGGGCAGAAAAGAGCATTACCGAAAAGACCGCCGAACTGACATCCAACTAAGCAAGCGCTACCAAGACTGCGCCCGCGCGCAAACTTTTACTGAGAGACAGGGGCTTCCGTTTGGGGCGGAAGCCTCTTGGGCGGATTATCCTCCTAAGTCCAATTTCATCAGGCGACGTATCGGCCCTCATAAACCGGCGCGGTTGTTGTTGTCGCCGCGCCCAATAATATCGCTAGGAGGTATTGCCCCCGATGTCTAACTTGTCCCGCCTCGCCCTCTCAACAATCGCCAGCGTGATACTGGCCGGGCTGGCTTTCGTCTTCCCGTACACGCTGATGATCTACTTCTTCGCGCCGGGCTTCTGGCTCGGCGACTCGCTGCCGAACTCTTTGGTCAACGCGCTCGGCGGCTATCTCTTCCCCGTCTTCGCCTCGGCCGTCATCTGGACGCTACTGATCTTCAGCGTCTGGCTGCTGACCCGCAACGGGCTCATGAACATTCGGGAACGGGTTTAAGGCGCGCGGCGAACCTTCGCCGCCACGGTTTACAGTCACGAAAAAAAGGAGCGCCGGGCTGAAGGAGGATTGCTCCTCCCTCAGCCCGGCGCTTGTTAATAACCGGCCCTCGTAGGGGTCAGTTACGGAACGTCAACGCGCACGACCGAAGTCGCGAACGTCGTCGCGCCGCTCTTGTACGTGAGCGTGCCCAGGTACTTCGTGGCCGGCGTCAGGCCCGTCCAGCTCAGCGTGATCGGGTAGGTCGTCCCAGGAGTCACGGCGGCCGGCGCGGTGATGGTCATGTTCCCCGCGTCGGTGTTGCCGAGAATCCACGAGAACAGCGTGAAGTTGGCTCCGGGGCCGCCCGCCGTCTCGTCCGTCTGCCAGCCGTGGACGTACACAGTGTAAGTCCCGGCCGTCGGGTTCGTGACGCTGACCGTCTCGGCCGAGGTGGAGCTGTTGCTTGAGCCGACGAACGTCGCGCCCCTATAGACGAAGAGGTCGAGGTCGTCCTCGCCGTCGGTCTGGTCGTCGAACAGGGCGAAGCGAGCCAGCGTCGTGCCCGCGGGGACCGTGAACGTGAACTTCTTGAAGCCCTGGTTGCCGTCAGGGTTCGTCGTGTCGAAGCTGTCCGTCGGGTCGTCCTGAACGGTGTCGGTGTTCGTGACGGCCGCGACCAGGCCGCGCTTCTCGATGGTCAGCGGGCCGGTGTAGCCGGTGGTGATGTTGAAGTTGGTGGAGCCGGCCGCGCCGGTGCCGTTGACGGCGGCGGGGGCCAACAGAGCAACCGGGCGCACGACCAGCGGGCTGCGGACGCTGTGCGTGCCGTCAGACCAGGTCAGGAAGCCCGACTGATAGACGAGGTTGTTGGCCGGCGCGTTCGCCCACGCGAAAGTCACCGTGTAGCTCTTGGTCTGGCCCGGCTGGATCGTGAACGAAGTCGGGCTGACCGTGACGTTGATGCCGGCGAAGGGAGTGACCGTGGCCGTGTAGGTCGCCGGCGCGCTGCCGACGTTCCTGACCGTGCGCGTCACGGTCTGCGGCTTGACGAGGTCGCCGACCGCAATCGAGGGCAGGTTCAGGTCGCTCGGGTCGATGATGTCGCTCGGCGCGCAACCCGTCAACTGGCCGGTGCCGCAGAGGAACTTGAGCCAGTCGCTCGAATTGCTGTCGTAGACGAGGCCGGGGTCGGCCGCGAGGTTCGGGCGGACGTGGCCCGCGCCCTGCGCGAAGGCCAGGTTGGCGTTCGGCAACCCGGGCGTGAAGTTGACGAGGTTAGAGCCCGTGGTCATCAGGGCCGACTTGATAGCCATCGGCGACCAGTCGGGGTGCTGCTGCTTCAGGAGCGCCGCCAAGCCGGCCACGTGCGGGCTCGCCATGGAGGTGCCGTTGTAGAGTTCGAAGAGACGGCCGCCGCTGTCCATGGGTCCGACGGCCGCGAGGACGTCCTGTCCGGGCGCGGTCAGGTCGGGCTTGAGCTGGTCGACGCTCGCGGCGCTCGGGCCGCGCGACGAGAACGAGGCGTTGAGCGGGGCCGCCAGGGCCATGTTCGGCACGCCCTGCGCGATGGTGGCGGTCGCCGTCGTCGGGTTCGCCACGACGTAAGAACTGATGGCCGCGTAGGCCACGTTGTCGACGTGCGTCGTGGGGACGCTGTGCGCGTCGGCGTTGAGCGTGTTCACGGCGACGTTCGCCAGGATCATGCCGACGCCGCCCGCGTTCTTGACCGCGAGGCTCTTGTCCACGCGGGCGTTGGCCGCGACCGGGGTGGCGCCGCCGCGCTCGCAGAGCACGATCTTGCCGGCGACTTTCGCCGGGTCCAGTACGGGGCTGTTCGGGGTCGCGTTCAGGGGGTCTACGGAGAAGCACTGGCGCAGAATGTCCGGGTGCACGCCCGCTAAACCGGCGTCCTGAGCCCGGATGACGGGGGCCGGGCCGACGCCCACCGTGAGCGAAGCGCCCTGGTAGGTCACGCCGTTGCCGAGCTTGACGGAGCCGTCGCCGCTGCGCGGGTGCGTGCCCGCGGCGACGGTCGTCACCCAGGGGCTCGCGTGCGCGACCGTGCCCGCGGTCGGGCCGTTGTTGCCGGCCGAGGTGGCGACGAAGACGCCGGCTTCGGCCGCGAAGAAGAAGGCGATTTCGACGGTGGTCAGGAAGCTCGTCGTCGAGCCGCCGATTGAGAAGTTGATGACGTCAACGCCGTCGGCCACGGCCTGGTCGATGGCGGCCACGCTGTCGGAGTTGAAGCAGTCGCCGGTGTTCGGGTCGCCGTCGTCCCAGCAGACTTTATAGGCGGCGATGCGCGCGCGCGGGGCCATGCCGCTGATGTTGCCGAAGGCTGTGTAGATGCCAGTGGCCGGGACGCCGCTGTTGCCGCCGGCGGTCGAGGCCGTGTGCGTGCCGTGGCTGTTGTAGGCGCGCGGCGAGATGTACTCCTCGGGGCGGATGCGCTCAAGGCCGGAGCCCTCGACGAAATACTGAGCGCCGATCAGCTTCTGATTGCAGTCCGAGGCGGAGAACTCTTCGCCGGGGGTGCACTTGCCGTGCCAGCCGGGAATCTGCTGGTAGCCGAGTTTGCCTTCCTGCCCGTTCGGGCCCGTGCCCGTGCGGTCGGAGAAGCTCGGGTGCTCGGGCCAGATGCCCGAGTCGACGATGCCGATGATGACGTCCTCGCCGGCGTTGTCGACGCCGCCCAACTGGTTCCAGAGGCCGTTCGCCGCGTCGAGGCCGAGGAAAGAGGCCGTCGTGGAGGTGTCCATGGACTGGGCCTCGTCGCGCTCGACGGTGACGACGCCGGGGGTCGCGGCCAGCTTGGCCGCCTGACCTTCGGTCAACTCGGCGGCGAAGCCGCTGACGGTGTAGCGGTAGTCGTAGACTTTGCGGCCGCCGGTCTTGCCGAGCGCCGCGTCGTGGCGCGCGTCGAGGTAAGAGACGTAGCGCGTCACATCGGGGCTGTTGGGATCAATCTTGGTGCCCTTCTTGGGCTTGGTCGCGCGCAGGCCGGGGATTCCGCCCTTGTAGGCGACGACCGGCTCGTCCGACATGCGGACGATATATTTGCTGGTTTTGTTTTTACCCGAATCAGACGCTCTGTTAACTTTGGTGACGGAGTCTGAATCCTGATTATCGGTGGCTTCGGTAGATGACACTTGCATCTGGGCCGGGACGCCCATCGCGATGAAAAGGGAAAACGCGACGAGGGTCGCGAGCAGCCCGCTCAGGGGGCGCTTCCTGTGATTCTTAAATTGACCGGGGGTTCGCAAGCTCTTTCTCATTCCTATCTCCTAAGAAGAAATCGCAACTTAACAGGGCTTGCAAGCTGCGAGGGGTTGGCGACGAAAAGACCTCCGGCCGGGTGAGAATATGTTCTCGCCTTTCAGATGGTGGAAGCTTCTGCGTCTTGAAGATTGGGGGAACTCAGCCGAAACCCAGTCAGTTCTCTGGGGCTCCATTGCCAGTGCGGCTATCGGAATACGTATGATGCACATATCGTTTCGGCTGTTGTCGCTCAATTGAATACTCTTACGTATATTTGAAAGATTTCTTGTTTTTCGGAAACACGGCCGGGACGAGGACGCCCGAGACGGCTTTCGCCACGACCCGTATGACAGCAATTAACGACTTAAGGACTCGCACACACGTCCGCGCCGTTGCGAGGAGTGCGGCTTAGGGAGAATTAATCCGCGCCAATCGGTCGGAATCCTCCGAGGACCCCGGCGGCGCAAGCCAAGACTCTTAAAGCCTGCTTGATCTGTGTTGTTAGTGGCTTTACCTGAAGGCTGTATGGGACCCAGGACAAAACCTAACTTTCGAAGCGCGCAGAGTCTAGTGGAAATTGGCCCGAGTGTCAAATACAGGTGGACACTTTTCTAGTAATATTTTTCTCAAAAAAGGGGCCGGCGCTTGACCACGCCGGCCCCTTCCGTGACTCCACGGTAAATTACTCCGAGTCACTTTCCCTTAGCCCTTACGGGATGCTCGCGCCGGCGGCGCAACTCTGAATCGCCGACTTCTGAGCGCCCGTGATGAGCCCTGCCTTCTTCAGCGAGTTGGTCAGGTGCGAGACGTTGCTGACGAACTGGCCGTGGTTGCTCGACGAAGCCCCGATCCCTTGAATCAGGTCGGAGAGCGTGCAGCCGCTGGTGAAGAAGACGTTCGGCACGCCCGTGTCGCAGCCGTCGATGACGACCGTCGGGCTGAAGTCCGAGGTGTCGTCGCAGTCGTCGCCCGTGGCAGCGCCGTCGTTGTCCGCGTCCGGGAACCAGCCCACGTCCCTCATCAGCTCCAGCGTCAGGTCGTCCGGGGCCTTCAGGTTGTGCGTCAGGTCCGGGTTGATGAACGGTTCCATCAGCAGATTCTTGAAGGCGATGGTGTCGTAGTGCGAGCCCGACGATCCGCCCGAGACGGGAAACGGCATGTAGAGCCGGACGCGGCCGAGTTGGTCTGCGCCGGCGAGGATGCTGTTGTCCTTGCCGATGGAGGCGGTGACGCCGCCACCCAATTGGGCCAGGATGGCGAGGCCGTCCTGGCGAATCATGCTCACGGACGGGATGGTGATGGTCGGCCCGATGATCGGGTCGGTTGCCATGCCCGGCGATGTCGCGTTCGCGTTAGCCGCGTTGTTGTAGATGATCGCGGCGACGGCGCCGGCGTCCTGCGCGTTCTTCACCTTCTGGGTAAAGCCGCACAGTCCACGTTCGATCAGGGCTATCTTCCCGGCCACGGCGGCGGCGTTGGTGAACGGGCTGCACCCGTCCGTCGTGGTGCCTGCGGCGAGGGGCGGTGCGGGCGGCTCGGCCACGTCAACCGCCGCCACGACGCTGGCGCTGATGGGGGCCGAGAGGCTGTTGAGGGTCGGGCCGAAGGAGGCCGTCCCGTACTGGTATGAACCGGCGATGGAGGCCGGCGTCAGCACGCGCACTTCGGGGCTGCCGAAGCTGAGCACGCTCGGGGCGGCGGCCGTCACCGTCGCGCCGTCCCAGACGACGCGGCCGTTGCGGACGGCTGAAGCCTGGCGCTGGGCCTGCGTCATGTCGTTCCAGTGCAGGCCGTTCGTCGTGTCGAGCGTGAAGTGCGAGTAAACGTCGGTCTGGACGGGGTAGAAGCGGGGGCCGTCGAAGAAGCCGCCGAGGTTCGCGCCCGTAGACTCGTTGACGAAATTCTGGAAGCCGAGGCCGTGGCCCAGCTCGTGCAGGAGCACGGCGACGAGGTCGTTCTGCGCGCCGTGGTTGTTGTCCACGCCGAGGTAGAAGTTGAAGTTCGAGCTGAACTGGGCGTTGATGTCCGGCGCGGTCGTGTCAAGGTCGTAGCCGGCGCGCTTGTCTGAGAGCGCCGAGCTGTGCCACGTCGCGGGGAAGAGCGGTCCCGGGAAGAGGCCGACCGGGGTGAAGTCGGAGAAGACATCCCACGAGCCGGCGCTGCCGAGCACGCCCGGGGCGAGCGGGTTGAAGGCCGCGACGACGTAGATGACCTCGGGGCTGTCGAGCGTCGCGCCCCACTTGTTGGCGGCGAACTGGAAGGCGTAGAGGCGCTGCGCGCCGAGCGTCGTCATGGGGTTGCCGCCGACGGGCGCGGCGGGCGTCGGGTCGTTGAAGCCCTCGCCGGGTCCGTCGTTGTTGATGACGACGATGGTTGCGCCCGCGAATGCGTTAGCGGAGCTGACGAGAACCACGACGAGCGCGAAGATGAAGGCCGAGAGCCTGGCTGCAATTTTTTCTTTGTTCATCGGTGTTCTCCTTTACTTAGTTGCTTCTTCCAGGCCGAGGAAGGCGACGGCTTCTTCCATCGTCGTCACGCACCTCATCTCGGTCGTGCCGTCTTCTCTAGCCCTGCCGAGCATGACGCCGCCGAAGCGGCCTTCCAGCGTGATCTGCTGGGTGCCGTTCGGGAGCTGCTTGCCGGTCAAGCCTTCGGTCGTGCGGTTGGTCAGCGAGCTGAGCTGCGCGACCAGCTCCTGGGTCTCCTCGGCCGTCGGCTTGCGGGTTTTGCCGCTCGCCGGGTCGAAGATTGTCTCCTTGGTCGCCACGTAAGTTTTGTCCGTCTTGGCCGGGGCGGCCTTGGCGGTTTTCGCGCGCGGGTGCTTGTTTCCAGACTGCGAGAAGACAATCGTCCCCAGCCCAATGACGACGGCCGCCACCGCCAGCAGAGCTACGACGCGGGGCGCACTCAGCCGGCTCTTTTTCTGCTTCTTAGTTTTGTCGGGGGTTCGCGAGTTATTTCTCATTCTCATCTCCTTTGGGGAAGAAGTACGCAACTTCTAAATGCTTGCAAGCTGCGAGGGGTTGACCGGGCAGGGGTCGCCGCCGGTTAAGAATGGCTGGCGCCAAACTGCCCGGAGGAGTAGCCGTGCCCTTTATTGAGCGGGTGTAGTAATCCGTCATCCGTTCGGACTTCAGAATCCTGACTTTCCAGCGCGAGGGTGAACGAGCTTATGACTTGCGTTACGGAACGAAACTATTGACGCCTATGAGAAGACCAGACCGACGATTCTCCCGGCCCGGACAAGCCCGCGCGCCGAGGCGAGACTAAATTAACGCCCAGTGTAGAGTGGCCGGCTGACGGCTAGCAGCTAATCGCACGGACGCTTACTATGCGAGGAGGGTTATGACAACGTTTGTCCGCACGGATTAGTCCTCTTCGGAGGGTGACGATGCGAATGACAGTCCGACAGACCGGCCGATTCGTCTTTCAGGCTTTTACCTCAGGCTGGAAAGCTTCGGTGAAACGCCAATACCTATGAAGAGGGGCGAAGCTTAGTCGAAATAAGCGGGGCTGTCAACAAAAACTGGAACGGAATACAAATTTTCGTGGCCGGCCGTTTTCGTCAACTTCGCTTCCGGCGGGAGAGTTCGGACATCAGTCGGGGAACTTCGCGCGAGAGTTCGCGGGCGAGGTATCCGAGGGGTCCGACGCGCTGTGCCAATTTGTCGCCGGCGCGAGCGTGCAGGTAGACGCCCCAGACGGCCGCCCGCAAAGGCTCCGCGCCGCGCGCCGCGAGGCCCGCGACGAGGCCCGCGAGCACGTCGCCCGACCCGGAGGTCGCCAACCCGACGTTGCCCGCGCGGTTGAGGTAAATTTCCGGGCCGTCGGGCGAGACGATTGAAGTCTCCTCGCCTTTGAGGGCGACGACCGCGCGGAAATCTCTAGCCGCGCGCCGCGCGCACGCCGGCGGGTCGCGTTTGATCGAGGAGATGCTTTCGCCCAGAAGCCCCGCCATCTCGTCCGCGTTCGGCGTCAGCACGATCCGGGAATCGCGGGGGTGTGAGTTCCGCCCCGATGCTTTCAGGCAGGCGAGCGCGGCCGCGTCCAGGATTACGGTCGCGCCCTTGATTCGCGGCAGCACCTTCTTCATCAAGCTCTCCGCCGCGCGCTCGTCAATCATCCCAGGCCCGACGAGGACGCATTGCACGCCGCCCGCCAGCTCCACGATCTTCCCTGCGGCCCTCCCCGAAATTACTCCTGTGCCAGTTTCCGGGAGGCCGAAGACGCGCGCCTCGGGCACGGCCGCCGCCACCGTCTGCGCGATGCCGCGCGGGACCGCGACGCGAAGCTTTCCGGCACCCGCGCGCAGGGCGGCTTCGGCGGCCAGCACTACAGCGCCCGGCGTCTCCCCCTCCCCGCCCACGACCAGCGCGCGCCCGCGCTCCTCCTTGTCGCCGCCCTCGTCCGGCTGCGGCAGCGCCCAGCGGCGAAGGAGCGCGGGATTGATGATGACGGTCGCACCCGCGGGAGCGCGTGAAGCGCCTTCAGGCTTGCTCGTTCCTGTGCCCTCTCTTCCCTTGTTAGCCAAGCTCGTTGTTCCCCGCGCCCGCCCCAATCAAAAATCGCAAATCAAACATCAAAAATGCCCACGACCGGAGTGTGATCGGACGGCCGCTCCCAGGCGCGCGGCTCCTTGTCTATCCAGGTCTCCTTCGAAAGTTGGGCCAGCGGCTCCGAGACCCAGACGTGGTCTATGCGCAGGCCGGCGTTGCGGCGGAACGCGCCCTGGCGGTAGTCCCACCAGGAGTAATGCCCTCCCTCTTCAGTGTGCAGGCGGAAGGCGTCACTGAATCCCCACTCGCGGATTTTTTCCAGCGCCGCTCGCTCACGCCGGCTGAACAGCACGTGCCCCTCCCACGCCACGGGGTCGTGAACGTCGCGCTCCTCTGGCGCGACGTTGAAGTCGCCGCAGAGCAGGACGCGCTCGCCCTGGTCGTAATCCTCGTCGAAGAAGCGGCGCAGGCGCTGCATCCATTCAAGCTTGAAGCGGTACTTGTCTGAGCCCACGAACTGCCCGTTCGGGACGTAGACGTTGACGACGCGCACGGCCCCGACCGTCCCGGCTATCAGGCGCGCGTGCGCCCCCTCCTCGTCGTCTGGGAAGCCGCGCCGCACCTCCGTGCACTCCTCGCGCGAGATAATCGCCACGCCGTTGTATGTCCGCTGCCCGAAGACCTCCGAGCGGTAGCCCAACTCCGCGAAAGCCTCGGCCGGGAACTTCTCGTCCACGCACTTCAATTCCTGCAAGCAGAGCACGTCCGGCCGCTCCGCCTCCAACCACTTCGTCACCAGCGGCAGCCGCGCGGTCACCGAATTAACGTTCCAGGTTGCCAGTTTCATAAAGAAGTAATCAGTGATCAGTAGTCAGTTTTCAGTAAGAGCAAAAAGCTGATTACTGATTACCGACTACTGACTACTTTTTTATAACGAAGCGATAATCCCCGCGATTAACGCGCCGCGCCGCGCGAGATGGTCGGCGACGATGTGCTCGTGCGCGGCGTGCGCGCCGTCGCCGTCAACGCCGAGGCCGTCCAGAACTGGCACACCGAGCGCGGCGGCGAAGTTCCCGTCAGAAGCGCCGCCGACCGCGGCCTCGCCCAACTCGAATCCCAGGCGGGCCGCCACGTCGCGCGCGAGTTCGAAGAGGGCCGCGACCTCCGCGGTCCTTTCGAGCGGCGGGCGGTTGACGCCGCCCTCAACCGTGAGCCGCACGCGAGCGTCGAAGGGGCGCGCGCCGAGTATCGCCTCTTCGAGTTGCCGCGCGTCCTCGGCCGTCGCAAAGCGCAGGTCGATCTCGGCGCGCGCCTCGGCCGCGACGACGTTCGAGCGCGTCCCGCCGCGGAAGACGCCGACGTTGAGACTGACGCCGCGCGCCGTGTCGTTCAGCGCGTGCAGGCGCTCCGTCTGCCGGGCCAATTCCAGAATCGCGCTCGCGCCCTTCTCCGGCTCCAGGCCCGCGTGCGCCGCTACGCCGTGCGCCGTCATCGTGAATATCCCCGTCCCCTTGCGCGCAGTCTTGACGCGCCCGCCGCTCGCCGAAGGCTCAAGCACGAGGACCGTCTCGGCCTTCCCGGCCTCCTCCTCCACCAGCGGGCGGCCCGTCAGGCTGCCCACCTCCTCGTCGCACGTGAGCAGGAGCACGACCGGCAGCCGCACTGCCTGGTCGAGCGCCGAGCAGGCGCGGAGCGCTTCGAGCGCGAGCGCGCAGTTGGCCTTCATGTCGAAAATTCCCGGCCCATAAATTCGCCCGCCCTCCTCGCGCCACGGCCGCTCGTCAATCGTCCCGCGCGCGTGCACCGTGTCAGTATGGCCGACGAGCAGGATGGACTTCGCCGCGCCGCCCCCGCCGTCGAAGGCGCGCACGCGCAGGTGTTCCCCGTACTCGGGACTCTCTATCCGCTCGATTGAGGTGACGCCTTCGACGGCGCGGGCCGCCTCCGCCAACAGCCCTACGACGGCGCGGCTGCCCTCCACGTCGCCCGACGGCGACTCGCTCTCGACCATCGCCCGCACGAGCGCCAGCGTCTCGCCCCGCCTCGATTCCAGCAGCGCCAGCGTCCTCTCGGCCATCGCTTTCGTAAACTCACGCGACATAGTTCGAATTTTAGATTTTTGATTGGATAAAGATGAAAACCCCGGATTTCAAATCTGAAATTTCCTGGCCGTCCCAAATCAAAAATCGCAAATCTAAAATCACTTCACCTCTTCCTTCCTGACAGTCAGCCCCTCGATTCGTTCGCGGTTGATTTCGAAGCCGAGTCCGGGCGCGTCGGGCGCGACGATGGTTCCCAGGGGCGTGACCGTGACGGGCGGCTCGATGATGTCTTCGGCCCAGTAGCGCTCGCTCGCGGACACGTCGCCGGGGAGCGTGAAGCCTGGGAGTGTCGAGAGCGCGATGTTGTGCGCGCGCCCTATGCCGGATTCGAGCATGCCGCCGCACCAGACGGGAATCCCCTTCTCGCGGCACACGCGCTCGACGCGGCGCGCCTCCGCGTGACCGCCGACCCGGCCCAGCTTGACGTTGACGACCCGGCACGCGCCCAGGTCAATCGCCTTGCGCGCGTCCTCGGGCGTGCGGATTGACTCGTCCAGGCAAACGGGTGTGCGCAACTGCTGCTGCAACTCGGCGTGGTCCAGCATGTCGTCGTACGCGAGCGGCTGCTCGATCATCGTCAAGTCGAATTCGTCCATCGCGCGCAGGGCGGGCGCGTCCTCTAAGCTGTAGGCCGAATTCGCGTCCGCCATCAATTGAATGTCGGCGAAGCGCGCGCGCACTTTCTCCAGCACGCTCACGTCCCAGCCCGGCTTGATCTTGATCTTGATGCGCTGGTAGCCCGCGTCCAGCTCCCGCCCTATCTTGTCCAACAGCGCCTCGACCGTGTCCTGAATCCCTATCGAGACGCCGCACGGAATCTCGCGGCGCACGCCCCCCAGGTGTCGCCACAGCGGCACGCCCGCGCGCCTCGCCTCCAGGTCCCAGCAGGCGGCCTCAATCGCGCCCTTCGCCATGCGGTTGCCGCGCGCGGCCTTCATCAGAGGGAACACTTCGGCCGCGCTCTCGACCTCGCGCCGCAAGACCATCGGGCCGAGGTAATCCCTGAGCGCGGCCCACGCCGTCTCCGTCCACTCCTCGCAGTAGAAAGGCCCCTCGCCCGCGGTGCACTCGCCCCAGCCCTCAGCGCCGTCCGCGTCCGTGACGCGCGCGAGCACTATGCGCCGCTCGGTGGTGCGCCCGAAGCTCGTCTCGAAGAAGTGCACGAGCGGCAGGCGAATCTCGCGCAACTCGACCCGGTCTATGATTAGCATGCTGACTCCCGAAGACCAGCATTATGCCTTGCGCCATTCATCTTTGCCAGCAACAAAAGAAAAGCGGCCCGGTCAGGGCCGCGTTCGCTGAAAAGATTTGCCGGGAATTGATTTTGAAACTAAAGGTTCCCCTCCTGCGCCGCGGCGGGGTCGAGCGCGCCTTCGGTCGAGGTCGCCTCCTGGTTGTTGAGCGCCGCGTGCATAGTGTGCCAGGAGAGGCTCGCGCACTTGACGCGCGCCGGGAAGTCGCGCACGCCCGCGAAAATCGTCAGGCGACCCAGGTGGTGCGGCTCGGCCTGCTCGTCCAACTCGCCCGTCACCATCCTGTGGAACTCGCCGAAGAGGGTCTCGGCCTCCTCTTTCGACTTGCCCTTCACGCTCTGCGTCATCATGCTCGCCGCCGCCTTGGAAATGGCACAGCCCGAGCCCTCGAAACTCACGTCCTTGACCACCTCGTCTTCCAACTGCATGTAGACCGTCAACTGGTCGCCGCAGAGCGGGTTGTACCCCTCGGCCCGGCGGTTCGCGTCCTCAATCCGCCGGAAGTTCCGCGGCTTCTTGTTGTGGTCGAGGATGACCTGCTGGTAAAGCTCGCTCAGTTCAGACATAAGGCATTTGCGATTTCTGATTTTAGATTTTTGATTTGGAAATCCTCAGTCCCCATCAAATCGAAAATCTAAAATCAGCTGAAGACCTCTATCACTTTTTCGACCGCGCGCACGAGCGTGTCCACTTCCTGCTTCGTGTTGTAGAAGGCGAAGGAGGCGCGCGCGGTCGCGGGGACGTTGAAGCGCTTCATGACGGGCTGGGCGCAGTGGTGGCCGGCGCGCACGGCGATGCCCTCCTGGTCGAGGATCGTGCCAATGTCGTGCGGGTGCACTTCGTCCACGACGAAGGAGACGACGCTCGCCTTCTCGCGCGCCGTGCCGATGATGCGCACGCCTTCGATGGCGCTCAATTTTTCGGTCGCGTAACGCAAAAGCTCATGCTCGTAGGCGACCGACTGCTCGCGCCCGATGGCGTTCAAATAATCTATCGCCGCGCCGAGCCCTATCTGCGAGGCGATGGCCGGAGTGCCGGCCTCGAACTTGTTCGGCAGTTCCGCGTAGGTCGTCTTCTCGAAGCTCACCGTGCGAATCATGTCGCCGCCGCCCTGGAACGGGTTCATCCGTTCGAGCCACTCGGCCTTGCCGTAGACGACGCCGCTGCCCGTCGGCGCGAACATCTTGTGGCCCGAAAAGACGTAGAAGTCGCAGTCCAGGTCCTGCACGTCTATCGGCAAATGAACTATGCCCTGCGCGCCGTCAATGAGAACTGGCACGCCGTACTTGTGCGCGCGCGCGATGATTTCCTTGACGGGGTTGATCGTCCCGAGCGCGTTCGAGATGTGCGTGACGGCGACGATTTTGGTCCGCTCGTTCAAGAGCGCGTCGTACTCGTCCAGCATCAGCTCGCCCGCGTCGTTCATCGGGATGACGCGCAAGCGCGCGCCCTTCTCCTCGCAGAGCATCTGCCACGGGACAATGTTCGCGTGGTGCTCCATCGCCGAGATGACTACTTCGTCGCCCTCGCGGACGAACTTGCGGCCGTAGCCGTGCATGACGAGGTTGATGCCCTCGGTCGCGCCGCGCACGAAGATGCACTCGCGCGACTCGCGCGCGTTGATGAAGCGCTTGACCTTCTCGCGCGCTCCCTCGTACGCGGTCGTGGCCTTCTGGCTCAGGTAGTGCACGCCGCGGTGTATGTTCGAGTGCTCCTGTTCGAGGTAGACGCTGCCGCGGTCGATGACTATCTGCGGGACCTGCGAGGAGGCGGCGTTGTCCAGGTAGACGAGCGGCTTGCCGTTGACCGTCTGCCTGAGCACAGGGAAGTCTTCGCGCACGCGCTCGACATCCCACCCGAGGGCGGCTGTGCCAATTCCCCGCTCTAGTTTTTCCTCTGTGACGCTCATAAATTTTTCGTTTCCAGGTTGGAGTGGAGCCGGTTGAGCACTGCCTCGTCCAACTGCGCGCGGATCGAGTCGATCTTAATCTTCTCGATCACTTCCTCGGCGAAGCCGTAGGTCAGGAGGTTGCGCGCCAGCTCCGCGTTCAGCCCGCGGCTCGTCAGGTAGAACAGCTCCTCCGCTTCGAGCTGGCCGACGGTCGCGCCGTGCGCGCACTTCACGTCGTCCGCGAAAATCTCCAACTGCGGCTTGGTGTCAACGCGCGCCTCGTTCGACAAAAGCAGGTTCCTGTTCGTCTGCTGCGCGTCGGTCTGCTGCGCGCCCTCGCGCACGAAGACCTTGCCGTTGAAGACGGCGCGGGACTTGCCGTCGAGGATGCCCTTGTAGAGTTGGTGGCTGGTGCAGTGAGGCCGGCGGTGGTCAATGACGGAGTGCGTGTCCGTGTGCTGCGTCCCGCCGACGATGTAGAGGCCGTCCACCCAACACTCCGCGCCCTCCGCGTCGAGCGTGACCTGCACGTCGTGGCGCGAGAGCCGCGCGCCGAGTGTGATCGTCGTCAGGTTGAAGGCGCTGGAACGGGCGAGCGCGGCCCGCGTCGTCGCGACGTGAAACGCGTCCGTGCTCTCGCGCTGCACCTTGTAGTGGTTGAGGCGCGCGCCCTCGCCGAGAGAGACCTCGACGACCGCGTTCGTGAAATAAGCGTCGCCTTCGCGCGCGCCCGCGTAACTCTCTATGACGGTCGCGGTGCTCCCGCGCCCCGCGACGATCAGGACGCGGGGGGAGGAGAGGGACTGCCCGTCCGAGATGAAGAGCAGGTGAAGCGGCGCTTCGACCTGCGCGCCTTCGGGGACGAGGACGAAAGCGCCGCTCTCAATAAATGACGTGTTCAGGGCCGTGAACGCGTTCTCACCGAAGTCCGCGCCGCGCGCCAACTGCCCGCGCAAGGTCTCCGCGTACTTCTCTTCCCTGAGCGCCGCGGCGAGGTCGAGAGCGACGACGCCTTCGGGCAGCGCTTCTGTAGATGAAAGCTCCGGGCTGTAGAAGCCGTTGACGAAAACCAGACGGCTCGCGCGCGACTCTTCGTAAACGAACGGCTGTAACTGCGCGGCGTCAAGCGCCGATTCGTTCTCGACGGCCGGCTCGAAATTGGCCTTCGCGATGGGCGCGACGTTCGTGTACTTCCACTCTTCCTGCCTGACGGACGGGAAGCCCAGCCGCTCGAAACTGTTGAACGCGCTCTCGCGCAGGCGCGCGACCCAGGAGGGCGCGTCTGTGCCAGTTTTCTCCTGCAAGCGGCGGAACGGCGCGGCGTACGCGCCCTGCTCTTTTGCGATTTCAGTTACCATTTCTTCTAACTCGCCTGCGACGCGCCGGCCGTAGAACCGCTCCCCGCCGCCTGGGCCTTAATCCAGTCGTAACCCTTCTCTTCCAGTTCGAGCGCCAGTTCCTTGCCGCCCTCGCGCACGATGCGCCCGCCCGCGAGAACGTGCACGTAGTCCGGCACGATGTAGTTCAGGAGCCGCTGGTAGTGCGTGACGAGGATGATGGCGTTCTCGGAGTTCCTGAGTTTGTTGACGCCCCCGGCGACGATGCGCAGGGCGTCTATGTCGAGCCCCGAGTCGGTCTCGTCCAGGACGGCGAGCTTCGGCTCCAGCACGGCCATCTGCAAAATCTCGTTGCGCTTCTTCTCGCCGCCGGAAAAACCCTCGTTGACGGCGCGCGTCATGAAGCTCGCGTCCATCTCGACGATTGCCGCGCGCTCTTTCAGCAGGTCCTTGAACTCAAGCGGGTCGAGTTCCTCCTCGCCCAGGTGCTTGCGCTTCTCGTTGTAGGCGAGCCTGAGGAACTGAGCGTTCGACACGCCCGGAATCTCAATCGGATACTGGAACGCCAGGAAGACTCCCTCGCGCGCCCGCTCGTCCGGCGCTAGCTCCAAAAGGTTCTTCCCCTCGTACAGCACCTCGCCCTTCGTCACTTCGTAAGCCGGGTGGCCCGCCAGCACTTTCGCGAGCGTGGACTTGCCAGAGCCGTTCGGCCCCATGATGGCGTGCACCTCGCCCGGCTTGATCGACAGGTTAATCCCCTTCAGAATCTCGTTCCCGTCAACGGTCGCGTGCAAATCTTTAATCTCTAACACTGATGACTCCTAAAAAAAGTGACAGGTGACAGGTGACAGGTGACAAGCGGAAACGCTTTCCCGTCACCCGTCGCCCGTCACTTGTCACGGCTTTTCTTTACCCGACGCTGCCTTCCAATTTGAGCCCGAGCAGGCGCGTGGCCTCGACGGCGAACTCCATAGGGAGTTGGAGAAACACGTCCTTGCAGAAGCCGTTGATGATGAGCGAGACGGCATCCTCCTGCGAGATGCCGCGCTGCTGCAAGTAGAACAACTGCTCCTCGCTGATCTTCGAAGTCGAAGCCTCGTGCTCGACGCGGGAGGTGTTGTTCATCACCTCTATGTAGGGGAACGTGTTCGCGCCGCAGCGCGAGCCGATGAGCATCGAGTCGCACTGCGTGTAGTTGCGCGCGCCCTCCGCCTTCGGCATCACCTTCACCAGGCCGCGGTAGCTGTTGTTCGAGCGCCCGGCCGAAATGCCCTTCGAGATGATGGTCGAGCGCGTGTTCTTGCCCAGGTGGATCATCTTCGTGCCCGTGTCGGCCTGCTGCGCGTGGTTCGTCAGCGCCACAGAGTAGAACTCGCCGATGGAGTTGTCCCCCTGCAGGATGCACGAAGGATACTTCCACGTAATCGCCGAGCCCGTCTCGACCTGCGTCCACGAAATCTTCGAGTTGCGACCCGCGCACTTGCCGCGCTTGGTGACGAAGTTGTAAATGCCGCCTTTGCCTTCCTCGTCGCCCGCGTACCAGTTCTGCACCGTCGAGTACTTAATCTCCGCGTCGTCCAGCGCGATCAATTCGACGACGGCCGCGTGCAACTGGTTCTTGTCGAACTTCGGCGCGGTGCAGCCTTCGAGGTAGGAGACGTAAGCGCCCTCTTCCGCGACGATGAGCGTGCGCTCGAACTGGCCCGATTCCGAGTTGTTGATGCGGAAGTAGGTCGAAAGGTCCATCGGGCAGCGCACGCCCTTGGGGATGAAGACGAACGAGCCGTCAGTGAAGACCGCGCTGTTGAGCGCCGCGAAGTAGTTGTCGTTCGTCGGCACGACCGAGCCGATGTACTTGCGGACCAATTCCGGGTACTCCTGCACGGCCTCCGAGAACGAGCAGAAGATGACGCCGACCTTCTTGAGCTTCTCCTTGTAGGTCGTCGCCACCGAGACCGAGTCGAAGACGGCGTCGACGGCCACGCCCGCGAGCTGCTTCTGCTCCTGCAAGGGGATGCCCAGCTTCTCGAACGTGCGCAGCAGCTCCGGGTCGACCTCGTCCAGGCTGGCCTTCGTCGCCTTCTGCTTCGGCGCGCTGTAATAGATGATGTCCTGGTAGTTGACTTCCGGGTACGAGACGTTCGGCCAGTGGCGCGGCTCCTCCATCGTCAGCCAGTGGCGGTAGGCTTTCAGGCGAAACTCCAGCATCCACTCCGGCTCGCTCTTCTTGGCAGAAATCAGCCGGATGGTCTCCTCGCTCAACCCGCGCGGGATCATGTCGGACTCGATGTCCGTGACGAACCCGTATTTGTATTCCTTGTTGGCAAGTACCTCGATTGTGCTCATTCTAAATTTTCCCTCGGCCATCCGGCCGTTTTCAGCTTAAAACTCTCCTGTCAGTGCGTAGGGCTCGGGCGCGGCTGCAACTTTTGAATCTGGTGCAGCGTCGCGTCAACATTCGCCTCGGGGCCGACCAACTGCGCCAGCGTGACTTCCGACAGCGCGTTCTGCACGATCTCATGCAGCCCCAAAATCACGGGCCGGATGCCGCAGTCGCTCGTGTGGACGCAAACGTCCATCACGCCCGTGTAGCTCTTGCAGTGGCCCTCGACCTCGTCCGCGTCCAGAACCTTGATGACCTCGCTCAGCCGAATCTCTGAGGCCGGCCTAGCCAACTGGTAGCCGCCCTTCGTGCCCCGCGTGGATTGCACCAGTCCGGCCTTGCTCAGAATCCAGAGCAGCTTGCCGGCGTTCGCCACCGAAATGCCCTCGCGCTTCGCCATCTGCGAAAGCGTCAGCGATCCGCCCGCCTTGAGGTGCGCCAGTTGCACCAAACAGCGCAACCCGTATTCTTCCTGAGCCGAGACTTTCATCCCCGAACTCCTCCGACATCCCTCAGATAATCCAGGATTCGTGAGCATTTTAGCATACCTTACTTTTAAGTCAAGATTAGCTAAGCGGCTGTAAACAAAAATAAAAGAGGCCGCCGGCGGCCTCTTTCGAAGGTTATCGGGGCGTGCGCAGCGCCCGCGTTTAGAGCGTGAAATTGAAGTTGAGGAAGCCCACGACACGCACGGGCTGGCCGCCGATGACGGTCGGGCGGAACTTCCAGCGCTTGGCGGCCTCGGTCGCGGCCTGCCTGAGCACCTGCGGGCCGTCCGTGCAGCGCGCGGACTTGACCGCGCCCTTCTCGTCCAGCTCAAGGAAGACTTTGACGACGCCGGTGATGCGTGCCAATTTGGCCGTCTGCGGGTAAGAAGGGTTCACCTTCTGCGTGGCCTTCTCAAGGAGCGAGCCGACATCGACGGCCTGCTCGGACGCGGCCGGGCCGGCGGGTGCGTCCGCGGGCGTCGCGTTTACTTTCTCCGGCGCGGTCGCGGTCGGCGTCGCGACGCGCACGGGCTGGCCCGCAGACGTGGCGTCGTGCGTGCTCGTCCCCGTCGCGTGGTTCTCCGAGGTCGCGGGCTGCGGGGCCGCAATCGGTTCGTTCGCGGCCGCGCGCGTGTTCATGGAGGCGACGCTGACGGGCGGGTTGCCTATCGAGGCGATTCTCATGTCGGAGGCGGCGAGTTTGCGCCGGGTGTCCGCGACCTCGCGCTGCCACTGCAAGCGGTCCTGCTTGGTGCGCGCCACGGTGCTGCGCACGTTCGCCACCTCTTCCAAGAGGCCCAAGGCGTCGAAGTGCTTCTCGCTCTGGCCGCAAATCTCGCGTGCCTGCTCGGCCACGCGCTCCAGGAGCTTGCGCATGTGGTCGAGGTCGTTGCTGGCCTCCTGTGCCAATTCTTTGTCGTTGATGTTGATGCCGAAGGAGCGGTAGCGCGAGAGGCGGTCGCGCGCGCCGTTGACGGCCTGGCCGGCCAGCGCGAAGTAGGTGCGCGTGGAATTCTCGCTCCCCGGAGTGCGCTGCTTGTATGTCTCTTCCAGGAGGTTCTGCGCGCGCATGTAGTCGCCGTCTTCGAGGTAGACGCTCATCAGCATGACGCGCGTCACGTCGCGCACGGCGTCGTCGGACGTGGAGTTGCGGAGAGCGTCGAGTTCCGCGGCGGCCGTCCCCAGTTTGTGCGCGGCGATCAGCGCGCGCGCGCGCTTCAGGCGCTTCTGCACCGCGTCCGTCTCGGGCGCGGACTGCGCGACGACTCCCACGGCCGTCGCGACGAGGGACACTATTGATACGAGGGTCAGAGTGATGACATGCCGGGCTCTTTTTTCCTTCACTTTTTCGGGCTCCTAAAAAAACATTAAGCGAGCTGATGAGGCTCGCCCAGCGGAAACATCAAGTGTTCCTTTGATGTTTCCCATTATGGCCTCTCCGGCGCGCAGGGGGCAAGGCGCGTCGGAACTAATTTTTTCCCGTTAGCGAATTTGAAGGGGCGAGACTTTGTAAAATCCGCTCGCGAAAGACTCGTGCGCGTGCCTTTATATCCTTTTCGTCTAAAGTTAGCAACCTCCGGTCGCGCATAATCACGCGCCCCTCGACGATGACCGTCCGCACGTCGTCCGCCTTCGTCGCGTAAACCAGGTGCGAGTAGACGTTGTAAAGCGGCGTCTGGTTGAGGTCGTCCAGGTCGACGATGACGATGTCCGCGCGCTTCCCTTCCTCGATTGAGCCGATCTCGCGCTCCATGTGTAGCGCCCGCGCGCCGCGGACCGTAGCCATCTCGAAAGCCTGCTGCGCGGTGACGACTTTCGGGTCCATCGTGAAGACCTTGTGCAGCTTGGCCGTTGTGTCAATCTCCTCCCACATGTTGAGGTCGTTGTTGGAGGCCGCGCCGTCCGTGCCGAGGCCGAGGCTGAGGTCGTCCGCGAGCATCTGCGGCACGGGCATGATGCCCGAGGCCAGTTTCATGTTCGACTGCGGATTGTGCACGACGCCGACGCCGAGCCTCTTTAAGACCGCTATCTCCCCGGCTCCGGGGTGGACGACGTGCGCGGCGACGACGCGGTCGTTCAGAAAGCCTATGCGCGCCAGGTAATCGACGGGCGACGCGCCCTTGGACTTGGTGAGGTCTTCGACCTCCTTGCGCGTCTCGGAGACGTGCGTGACGATGGGCGAGTTGTGTTTGTCCGAGAGGGCGCGCACCTCCTTGAGGTGCTCCTCGGAGACAGTGTAGGGCGCGTGCGGCGCGACGGCCGCGGTGACGAGCGCGTGGCCCTTCCACTTGGCGAGGAACTTGTCCGTGTAGGCCATCGCCTCGGCCCAGGTCTTGTTGTCCGCGACGGGAAAATCTATCACCGTCTCGCCGAGCACGCCGCGCACGCCGGCCTTCGCCGTCTCGTCCGCGATGGCGTCCTCGAAGTAGTACATGTCGCAGTAGGTCGTCGTCCCGCCGCGAATCATCTCCGCCAGGCCGAGCCGCGTGCCGACGCGCACGAACTCCTCGGAGACGTTCTTGGCCTCGGCCGGGAAGATGTACTTGGTGAGCCACTCGTTCAAGTCGAGGTCGTCGGCCAGCCCGCGGAAGAGCGTCATGGGGACGTGCGTGTGGCCGTTGATGAGGCCGGGGATGACGACCTTGCCGCGCGCGTCCACGCGCTGGCGCGACGCGTACTTCGCCTCGACCTCGGCGCGCGCGCCCACGGCCACGATGCGCCCGCCCTTGACAGCGATTGAGCCGTCTTCGATGACGCGGCGCGCGGCGTCCATCGTGACGACCGTCCCGCCGCTCACGATGAGGTCGACAGGGCTTGCGCCGCCGCCGCGCGCCGCGCGCCCCCTTCTCTGCGCGTTGGCCGCCGGTGGTGTTGTGACTGAAGCCATAAGAAGAAGTGTGATAACGAATCGCGTCAGCTTCATTGTTCCTGCAATTTCTATTTGGGCTTTCCGGGCAAGTAGTAGTAGCGCACGATGAGCAGGCCGGCGAGCGCGGCGATGCTCAGGACCAGTTCGACGGCCGTGATGTCCGGCGTGACGATCTTGCGCGCGATGACGAAGATAATCACCTCGACCGCGGAACTGGTGCGGTGAAACAGGAGCAGCAGGGCGAGTTCGGCGGCGATAGCGACCAGCAGCGTGTTCTCGATGATCTTCTGTAGCGCCTTGTACTCGTCCGTCGGCTGCCAGAGCTTCGGGAACTCGCGCACGACGGTTTCATACCCGGCGACTGCCGCGGCGGCGAGGATGACGAGCGCGAGCAGCGAGAGGAAGAGGTGTATGGCGTTGCCTGCGTACTGGTTCAGAATCCGCTCGCCCGCGGTCTCCTCGCCGATTCCGACCTCTTTGCTCTTCCCTTCAGCCATCGCCCCTATCTCACTTTCGCGCACCCGGCTCTCTGAGGAACCTGGCGTCGAAGGCGCGCGGCAGAAGCTCCCGCATCTCCACCGCCTCAACTTTCCCGCTCATGTTCGCCAGCACGACCGTCACGTCGCGGCAGAACTCCCAGATGATCTGCCGGCACGTCCCGCACGGCGGCGTCAAAGGGTCCGTGTCCACCACGACCGCCAGCCGACGGAAGCGCCGCTCGCCTTCGGAGAGCGCCTTCCAGATGGCGACGCGCTCGGCGCAGACCGTCAGCCCGAAACTGGCGCTCTCGATGTTGCAGCCCGTGTAGATTTTCCCGTCTTCGGTTTCGACCGCCGCGCCGACGCAGAAACTCGAAAAGGGCGACAGCGAACAGTCGCGCGCGGCGCGCGCCGCCCCGATTAGTCTCTCGATCTCTTCCGTGCTCAAACCTTCCCTCCGCTCGTCGCCAGAGCGCCGGCCAGGCGCTCGCGAATCTTGCCGCTGATTAAGTCTATGCTGACCAGGTTGTGCCCGCCCTCCGGGATGATTACGTCCGCGTACCGCTTCGACGGCTCGACGAACTGCATGTGCATCGGCCGCACCGTGTTGAGGTACTGCTCGATGACAGAGTCGAGCGTGCGGCCGCGCTCGCTGATGTCGCGCCTCAGGCGGCGTATGAAGCGTATGTCGTCGGGCGTGTCCACGAAGACCTTCACGTCCATCTGCTCCAGCAGCCGCGAGTCCGCGAAAATCAGAATCCCCTCGACGATGACGATGGGCTTCGGCTCGATCAAGACCGTCTCGTTCAGCCGCGTGTGCGTCTTGAAATCGTAGAGTGGGAGCTCGACCGAGCCGCCGGCTTTTAGTTTCCTAATATGGTGCACGAGCAGGTCGTTGTCCAGCGCGTCCGGGTGGTCGAAGTTGACGGCGTTGCGGTAGTCGAGCGGGAGGTCCTTGAGGTTGCGGTAGTAAGAGTCCTGCTGGATGAACGCGACCTCGCTCGCGCTGACGCTTTCCAAAATGCGGTTGGCGACCGTCGTCTTCCCAGACCCCGTGCCGCCGCAAATTCCGATAATCATAAGTCAGTAGCCAGTGGTCAGTAGTCAGTGGTCAGTGAAAAGCGTTTTAGCTGATGACTGATTACTGACTACTGATTACTAATCTTGGGATTACGCGTCTGAGCAATTCCCTGAAGGTGTCGCGGACGCGCTCGCCGGTTTCGATGACTTCCTGGTGGTTGATCGGCTCGCCGACGACGCCGGCCGCCATGTTCGTGATGCACGAGAGGCCGAGGACTTTCATCCCTATCTGGCGCGCGGCGACCGCCTCGGGCACGGTGCTCATCCCGACGGCGTCCGCGCCGAGCGTGCGCAGCATGCGGATCTCGGCGGGCGTCTCGTAGGTCGGGCCCGAGAGCGCCGCGTAGACGCCGCGCCTCAAGTCCAGGCCCATCGCGTGAGCCTCCTCGACCGCCAGCTCCTGGTAGTCGCGCGCGTAAGTCTCCGTCAGGTCCGGGAACCTCTCGCCGAAGCGCGCGTCGTGCAGACCGCGCAGGGGGTTGACGCCCATCAGGTTCAGGTGGTCCGAGATGACCATCAGCGCGCCCTGTGCCAATTCTATGTTGATGCCGCCCGCCGCGTTCGTCAGTATCAGCGACTTCACGCCGAAGAGCCCGAGCGTGCGCACGGGGAAAAGCACCTCGTCGAACGAGTAGCCCTCGTAGTAGTGGAAGCGCCCCTGCATCGCCGCGACCGGGACGCCGCCGATGCGGCCGAGCACCAACCGCCCTGCGTGGCCCTCGACGGTCGGGCGCGCGAAGCCCGGGATCTCCTCGTAAGGGATGGGGAGCGCGTCCTCCAGGTCGTCGGCGAAAGCGCCGAGGCCGCTGCCGAGCACGATGGCCGTGCGCACCTCTTCGGGGAAGCGCGCGCGTATGGTGCGCGCCGCGTGCTCGGCGCGCTCGTAAATCGGCAGCGAGGTGTTGTCTTCAGCCATGGCGTAAGACTTTCAGCTTCACCTTTCCTTCTGGTACGGCAGCCCGAGCGAGCGCGGCGCGCGCGCGAGCCCTATGAAGCCCGCGAGCACGACCATCGTCAGCACGTAAGGAATCATGTGTATGAACTGGACCGGAATGTTCACAACGCCCTGCATCTGAATCGCCACGGCCTCGGCGAAGCCGAAGAGCAGGCACGCGAGCATGGTCTGCACGGGCCGCCACTTGCCGAAGATGAGCGCGGCGAGCGCGATGAAGCCGCGCCCGGCCGTCATGTTGCGCGTGAAGAAAGACGACTGCCCGATGGCGAGGTAAGCGCCGCCGATGGCCGCGAGCGCGCCCGAGAGCAGCACGCCCGTGTAGCGCACGCGCGCCACGCTGACGCCCGCCGTGTCGGCCGCCTCGGGGTTCTCGCCCACCGCCCGCAGCCGCAACCCGAACGGCGTTCGGTTGAGCACGTACCACGTCAGGGGCACGAGCGCGAACGCGATGAAGACCGGCGCGTTCGGGAGCAGGTTGTTAATCGGGACCGGGGGGGTCGAGCCCGTCGCGTCGAAGAGCGCGCCGCCTATCAGCGCGGGCACGCCCAGGAAGAGCACGTTAATCGCCGTCCCCGTCACCACCTGGTCGGCCCTGTACCTGATGCACGCCACGGCGTGGATGGCCGCCACGACGACGCCGGCGGCGATGGCCGCGACGAGCCCGAGCCACGGCGCGGCCGGGTAGCCATTGACGCTCGCGTAGTGCGTCACGCTCGCCGCCGTGAACGCGCCCGCCAGCATCAAGCCTTCGAGCGCGATGTTGATGATGCCCGAGCGCTCCGAGAACATCCCGCCGAGCGCCGCCAGCAGCAGCGGCGTCGTCAGCCGTATCGCCGAAAGGATGAGCGCGAACGTGAAAATGTTTCTCATAAAAAGTAGTCAGCAGTCAGTGATCAGCAGTCAGTAAAAGCAGCTTGTCTTTGCTGATTACTGAGTACTGATTACGCCTAAACTTTTGACCGTTTCAATAACCCCCACCTTGAGAACGGGCCGCGGAAGAGCGCCTCGGCGGCGACGAAGAGGATGACGACGGCCTGGATCACCTGCACCAGGTCTTTCGAGACGCGGTCGGTGAAGATGTCGACGAAGAGGCCGCCGCGAATCAACGCGCCGAAGAAGATGGCCGAGAGCAGCACGCCAACGGGGTGGTTTCGCCCGAGCAGCGCCACGGCGATTCCCGTAAAGCCGTAGCCCGCCGAAAAGCCTTCGTAGAAGCGGTAGCGGTAGCCCAGGACTTCGTTAATCGCCACCATCCCGGCCAGCCCGCCCGAGACGGCCATCGCCAGCACGATCTGTTTCTTGACCGAAATCCCGCCGTACTCGGCGGCCGAGGGGTTCGCGCCCGTCGCGCGAATCTCGTAGCCCCACTTGGTCCGCCACAGGAAAATGTAGACGGCGAGGCACGCCAAAAGCGCGAGGATGAAGGCGACGCTCAGCGGGATGCGTTCCGGGAAGCCCGGGATGAAGGAGCCGAGGCGCGGGATGTGCGCGTTGACGCCGCGCAGGGCTGCCATCTCTTCCGGCAGGTCCATCCGCCCGATGAACTCCGTCTGCATGATGGGGCCGGGCGCTTTGAGGTGGTACTGGACGAAGTAGTTCGTGAGCGCGATGGCGATGAAGTTCAACATGATCGTGTTGATGACTTCGTGCGAGCCGAAGCGCGCCTTGAGCACGCCCGGGATCGCGCCCCACGTCGCGCCGCTCAAGATAGCCACCAGGCAGAGGAGCGGGACGAGCACCCACCCGGAAAGGTTCCCGAAGACGATGCCGAGCCAGGCGGTCATGAACGCGGCGATGTAGAGCTGGCCCTCGGCCCCGATGTTGAGCAGCCCGCAGCGGAAGGCGACAGACACCGCGAGCCCCGTGAAGATGAGCGGCGTCGCGTAGAAGAGCGTGTAGCCTATGCCGTCCGGCCACGAGAGCGCGCTCCCGATGAGCAGCTTGTAGGTCTCAATCGGGTCGTCGCCAATGAGCAGCACCATGATCCCGCCGACGACGAAAGCCGCCACGACGGCGATGAGCGGAAAGAGTAGTTCGCGGAGAAGCCTCATAGGAATTTGCGATTTTTGATTTGCGATGTTTGATTTGAGAAGGACGGAATGAGTTTTTGACTTCTTTCAGTCCTCTTCCAATCGAAAATCAAAAATCGCGAATCAAAAATTTTCAGTGCCCTCCCGTCATCAGCAGGCCGATCTCTTCGGGGGTCGCGACCCGCGGGTCCACTTCGCCGACGATGCGGCCGTCGTGAATCACGAGCAGGCGGTCGGCGAGCGCGGTCACCTCTTCCAACTCGGCGGAGACCAGGAGCACGGCGCAGCCGGAGTCTCTGAGCGCGACGAGCTTGCGGTGTATGAACTCTATCGCGCCGATGTCCACGCCGCGCGTCGGCTGCGAGATGAGTATCAGCTTCGGCCGCAGGTCGAACTCGCGGCCGATGATCAGCTTCTGCTGGTTGCCGCCCGAAAGCGCGCGCGCCGGCAGGTCGGGGTTCGGCGGCCGCACGTCGAAGTCCTTGATGATCTGCCTGGCCCGCGCGTCAATCGCGTCGTCGTCCAGGAGGATGCCGAGGCCGTTGACGGCGGGGCGGCGGTAGTGAATCCCCAGGATGGAGTTTTCCGCCAGGTCGAAATCCAGCAGCAGCCCGCGCCGGTGGCGGTCCTCCGGGACGTGCGCGATGCCCAGCTCCTTGCGCCTGCGCGGCCCCATACGGATGATGTCGCGCCCCATGAACTCGACTGTGCCAGAAACGGCGGGCGGCACGATGAGCCCCGCGAGCGCCTCTATCAACTCCGTCTGCCCGTTGCCCTCCACGCCCGCGATGCCTACGATCTCGCCCGCGCGCACTTCGAGCGAGACGCCGTCGAGCCGCCGCGTCCCCTCGTCGCCCGCCATCACCAGCTCGCGCACGCCGAGGACTGTCTGGCCCGGCGAGGCGTCCGGCTTCTCTATCCGCAGGAGCACGTCGCGGCCGACCATCAGGCGCGCCAGCTCCGCCGCGCTCGTCTCGCTGGTCTTGCGCCCGCCGACCACGCGCCCGTCGCGCATCACGGTCACGTCGTCCGAGATGGCGAGCACCTCCGAGAGCTTGTGCGTGATGATGACGACCGTCTTGCCCTGCTCGCGCATGCCCCGCAGGATGGAGAAGAACTCTTCGACCTCCTGCGGCGTCAGGACGGCCGTCGGCTCGTCCAGGATTAAGATTTGCGCCTTGCGGTAAAGGGCCTTCAACAATTCCACGCGCTGCTGCTGCCCGACCGAGAGGGTCTCGACCACGGCGTCCGGGTTGATGGCGAGCTTGAACTCTTCGGAGAGCGCGCGAATCTCGCGGGCCGCGCGCCTGAGGTCGAGCGAGGTCGAGGTGCCTGGCTCCGCGCCGAGCACGATGTTTTCCGCGACCGTCATCGGCTCGACCAGCATGAAGTGCTGGTGAACCATCCCGACGCCCAAGGCGATAGCGTCGTGCGGCGTCTCGATGCGGCGCACCTGGCCGTCTACCAGAATCTCGCCGTCGTCCGCCCTGTAAAACCCGTAGGCGATGCGCATCGCCGTGGACTTGCCCGCGCCGTTCTCGCCCACGATGGCGTGAATCGTCCCCGGCCGCACCTTGATGCTCACGCGGTCGTTCGCCAGCACGTCGCCGAAGCGTTTGGTGATGTCGCGCAGCTCTAGCATGAAGAGTAATCAGTAATCAGTAATCAGCTTTTGCTCTTGCTGACTACTGACTACTGTTTCAACTTCTCCCTCGTGTCGGCCACTTCGATCTCGCCTTTGATGATCTTCTGTTTGGCCTGCTCGACCTTTTCGATCATTTCGGGCGTCAGGAGTTTTTCGTTGTACTGGTCTACGGCGTAGCCCACGCCTTCGTTCTCAAGCCCGTAGACGTGGACGCCGGTTTGGAACTGGCCGCTGACGCGGTCTTTGATGATCTGGTAGACGGCGTTATCAATCCGCTTGACCATGCTGGTCAGGACGTAGCCGGGCTTGTCCCCGTTCTGATTCTTGTCAACGCCGATGACCAGTTTCTTCTGCTGCTCGGCGGCGTCGAACGCGCCCGCGCCGGAGTTGCCGGCCGCCGCGAAGATGACATCCACGCCCTTACCTATCTGGGCGACCGCCAGCTCTTTCCCCTGGCCCGGATTGTTCCACGCCGCGGGCGTCACCCCGACGTAGTTGGCGATCACGTTGACGTTCGGGTTGGCCGCGCGCGCGCCCTGCGTGTAGCCGGCCTCGAACTTGTGAATCAGCGGGATGTCCATGCCGCCGATGAAGCCGATTGTGCCAGTTTGCGACTTCATCGCCGCGATCATCCCGACGAGGTAAGAGCCTTCGTGCTCCCTGAACAGCAGTGAGGACACGTTGTCCAGCTTGATCTCGCCGTCGATGCTGACGAAGTTGACGTTCGGGTAATCGCGTGCGACACGCTCGATGACCGGCTGCTGCTCGAAGCCGACGCCGATGACCAGGTCGTAATGTCGCTCGGCGAAGGCGCGGATGGCCGGCTCGACGGAGGTCGCGTCGCCCGGCTCCACGTCGCGCAGGACGATGGGGAAATCTCTGGCCGCGCGGCTGACGCCCTCCCAGGCCGAGGCGTTGAACGAGCGGTCGTCCTTGCCGCCGAGGTCGAAGACGATGCCGACGTGGACCTTGTCCTTGTCCGCCTCGCTCCGACTCCCCATGTTGCAGGCCGGGCCGGAGGCCGCGGCGAGGAGCAGCGCGAGCGCGCAGAAGATGGCCGGACTTCTCCGTGGACGAGACGACTTCATGCTGTGATTACTTCCTTAATCAGTGGGGGCGCGGGTGCTCGTTCGTCGCCGAGCTGGTACGCGGCGCGTATGCGCTCCAGGGCCTCGCGTGCTTGCGCCAAGTCGCGGCAGTAGAGCAGGCCCAGGGCGTCGCCCTCGCGGACGCGGTCGCCGATTTTCGCCTCGGCGCTGTAGCCGACCGCGTGGTCAATCGCGTCCTCGATGCGCGTGCGCCCGCCGCCCAGGGCCGCGACGGCGTGGCCCACTTCGGCCGTGTCAATCTCGGTGACAAACCCGGTGCGCGGGGATTCTACCCTAACCTCGTGCGGTGTCAAAGGAAGAAGTCGCGCGGGCTCGTCGCAGACGCGCGGGTCGCCGCCCTGAGCTATGACGTTTTGGCGGAAACATTCGAGCGCCGAGCCGGATTCGAGCGAGCGCCGCGTCTTCTCGCGCGCCGCATCGAGCGACGGCTCCACGCCGGAGAGCGCGACCATCCGCGCGGCCAGTTCGAGCGAGAGTTCGCGGACCTCTTCGGCCCCCGGCCCCGCCTCGTTCCTCAAGATTTCGACGCACTCGCGCACCTCAATCGCGTGGCCGACGCCGCGCCCGAGCGGCTGGCTCATGTCCGTCAGGAGGGCTTCGGTGCGCACGCCGAAAGAGTTGCCGGTCGCGACCAGCGCGCGGGCGAGCGCGCGGGCGTCCTCCTCCTCGGACATGAAAGCGCCTGTGCCAGTTTTAACGTCCAGGACGAGGGCGTCCAGGCCGGCGGCCATCTTCTTGGACATGATGGAGCCGACGATGAGCGGGATGGCCTCGACCGTGGCGGTCGCGTCCCTGAGCGCGTAGAGCTTCTTGTCGGCGGGCGCGATCTCCGCGGTCTGGCCCATCATCGCGAAGCCGACCTTTTCGAGAATCGCGCGGAACTCTGCGAGCTCTAGGTGCACGCGGTAGCCGGGGATTGATTCGAGCTTGTCGAGCGTGCCGCCCGTGTGCCCCAGGCCCCGCCCGGAAATCATGGGGACGGCCGCGCCGCAGCACGCGGCCACGGGGGCGAGGATGAGCGAAGTCTTGTCGCCGACGCCGCCCGTCGAGTGCTTATCGACTTTCGGCTTCTCTATGTCCGAGAAGTCGAGCGAGACGCCCGAGCGGAGCATGGCCTCCGTCAGCCACGCGGTCTCGTCGGCGCTCATGCCGTTCAGGAAGACGGCCATCAAGAGGGCCGAAGCCTGGTAATCGGCAAGCCGGCCGCTCGTCACGCCCCCGACGAAGAAATTAATCTCCTCGCGCGAGAGCGCGCGCCCGTCCCGCTTCTTGCGTATCACGTCCTGCGGTCTCAACAATCACCCCGTAAGAGAAATGATGAATGCGGAACGAGGAACGATGAATTAAAAGGCGCTCGTCTTTCATTCATCACTCCGCATTCCGCGTTCATCATTTCGTTATCGTCTCCAGCAGAATCACGGCCTGCACGGTCACGGCCTCGCAGTGGCCGACGGCGTCGACGCCCTCGCCAGTCTTCGCCTTCACGCTGACGCACGAGGGCTCCACGTTCAGCGTCTGCGCCAGCCGCTCGCGCATCTCCTCGACGTAGGGCCTGAGGCGCGGCCGCTCTAGCATCACAGTGGCGTCCACGTTGACGACGCGCCAGCCGCGCCCCTTCGCCAGCCACACCACGCGCGCCAGCAGGTCCAGGCTGTCCGCGTCCTTCCAACGCGGGTCGCGGTCCGGGAAGTGCACGCCCAGGTCGCCTTCGCACAAGGCCCCGAGGATGGCGTCGGCCACGGCGTGCGAGAGCGCGTCCGCGTCCGAATGGCCCTCGGCCCCGCGCAGCGACTCGACGCGCACGCCGCCCAGGATGAGCGGCAGCCCCTCCGTCAGCCGATGCGTGTCGTGCCCGATGCCGATGCGGTACATAAGTCTAAAGCCCAACGCCCGAAGTCCAAAGTCAGTGAGCCCCCAATCTTTGATCTCGGACTTTAGACCTTGGACTAATCTCTGAAGTCGTCCAGGATGATCTCAGCCAGCGCTATGTCTTCCGGGCGCGTAATCTTGATGTTGCGCGCGTCGCCTTCGACGATTGAGACAATCGCGCCGAGCGCCTCGACGAGGGAGCTGTCGTCGGTCGCCGCCGAGACCAGCTCGGGCCGCTGCTCGTAGGCGCGGCGCAGCAGCTCGTAGCGAAAGCACTGCGGCGTGAGAGCGCGGCGCAGTCGAGAGCGCTCAAGGGTGCGCACGACTCTGTCGTCTAAGACTTCTTTGATGGTATCTACGGCCGGCGCGGCGAGGACGGCCGCGCCCGAGTCTTGCGCCGCGCGAACTGTCCGGCCGATCTCGTCGGGGGTGACGAAGGGGCGCACGCCGTCGTGCACGGCGACTATCTCGGCGGTGGCCGCGCGGACGGCCTGGAGGCCGCACCAGACGGATTCGGCGCGGGTCGCGCCGCCCGCGACGACGCGCGCCAGCTTACGCAGCCCGTACCTGCCCGCGTGGGCCAGAAACTCGGCCGCGTCGGCCGCGGGCAAGACCACAATCACTTCTTGAATCTCGGCGCACCGCTCGAACCGTTCGAGCGTGTGAATGATGACGGGCCTGCCCGCCAGCTCTATGAACTGCTTGGCGCGCTCCCCGCCCAGCCGCGTCCCCCGCCCGGCCGCGGCGATGATGGCAACGTTCATAAAACAGTAGGCAGAAGGCGGTGGGCAGTTAAGACAGGTTGCTTTAACTGCCCACCGCCCACTGCCTGCTGCCCACTGCTCTTATCCTTCGTCCGCGACGCGCTGGGGCGCGGGGCGTATGTCGCGCACGGGCCGGCGCGCGGTCCCGTTCATGCGCTGCTCGGCGGTGCCGTTCTCGCCCGACTCTTCCCAGAGGCGGCCGAAGATCATCTTGCCGGCCGTCGTTTGCAGCACGCTCGTGACGGCGATGTCCGCGTTGCGGCCGATGAGCTTGCGCGCGTTGTCCACGACGACCATCGTCCCGTCGTCCAGATAGGCGACGCCCTGGTTGTACTCCTTGCCTTCCTTCAGGATGAAGACGCGCATCGCCTCGCCCGGCAGCACGACGGGCTTCAGGGCGTTCGCCAGCTCGTTGATGTTGAGCACGTTGACGCCCCTGAGCTGTGCCACTTTGTTGAGGTTGAAGTCGTTGGTCACGATGACGGCGTCGAGCTGCTTGCCCAGCTCTATCAGCTTCAAATCGACTTCGCGCACGGCCGGGAAGTCCGTCTCGACGATCTGTATGTCGAGCGCGTTGTTGTTCTGAAGGCGGTTGAGCATGTCGAGGCCGCGGCGGCCGCGCTGGCGCTTGGAGGAGTCGGGCGAGTCCGCCACCTGTTGCAGCTCGCGCAGGATGAACTGCGGGATGACGATTGTTCCGCCGAGGAAACCCGTCTCGGCCACGTCGGCGATGCGCCCGTCGATGATGACGGACGTGTCCAGAATCTTGTAGTCGCGCCGCATGGTCTTGTCGCTGAAAATCCCGCCCAGGGCCGAGAGGTCCAGGTAGTCGCCCTTGGCCGCGCCGACCATCAGCCCGACGTAGGCCATGAAGAAGGTCAGCGAGAGCGTCAGGAAAGTCTTCATCTCCGGGGCGACGGCCAGGGACTCCTGCCGGCTGATGAGCGACCCGATCAGGTAGGCCCCGACGATGCCGAGAATCGAGCCGACGGCCGCGCCGATGAGCGTCTTCAGGGAGGCGCGCCGGATGCGCACCTCGAAGAAGATGATCGCGGCGGCGACCAGGGCGGCCAGCGCGGCGGAGACGATTTTCGAGGCCAGAGGTTCGGAGACGAGCCCCGTGGACGCGAGCAGGCGGCCCGAGACGGGGTGCAGGACGTAGCCGGACGTGACCAGGATGGCCGTGAAAACTAATCTGATTAGTATGACGTTCGTCCGCATGATGGAGCATATTAGCACGCTCCTGACGCGGCGTCACGAAATCCTTTTTGGCGGGCCGAAATTAAAACAGCTCGTCCAGCGCCTCCTCGACTGAGCGGACGCCGACGACGCGCACGCCGAGCAGGCGTTCGAGGCCGGGTTTGTTCGAGGCGGGCATGATGATCTTTTTGAAGCCGAGCGTCTGGGCCTCGCGCGCGCGCCCCTCGGCGTGCATCGCGCCGCGCACCTCGCCCGTCAGGCCGACTTCGCCGAAGACGGCCACCTCCTTGTCAATCGGCTTCTCCCGAATGCTCGACACGACGGCGGCGACGACGCCCAAGTCCGAGGCCGGCTCGTCAATCTCCATCCCGCCCGCGACGTTCACAAACACGTCGTCGCTCAGGCGAGGGAACCCTACGTGCTTCTCCAGCATGGCGATGAGCAACGACAGGCGATTGTAGTCAACGCCCTGAGCCACGCGGCGGCCGCGCCCGCCGAACTCCTCGCTCCTTCGATTGGCCCGCCCGCCTTCTTCCTCCCCGCCGCGCCGCGCCGCGCCGTACTTCGAGCCGGAGACGAGCGCCTGAATCTCCACCAGCATGGGCCGCGTCCCTTCCATGCAGGCGGTCACGACCGAGCCGGCGACGCCCTCTGGCCGCTCCTGCAGGAACATCTCGGACGGGTTCGCCACGGCGACCAGCCCCGAGCCCGTCATCTCGAAGACGCCGACCTCGTTGGCCGCGCCGAAGCGGTTCTTCGTGGCGCGCACGATGCGGTGGTTGTGGTGGCGCTCGCCCTCGAAGTAGAGCACCGTGTCGACGATGTGTTCGAGCGCTTTGGGGCCGGCGATGGAGCCTTCCTTCGTGACGTGGCCGATGAGGAAGACTGGGATCGTGCGGTTCTTGGCGAGCAGCAGGAACTGGCCCGCGACCTCGCGCACCTGCGAGACGGAGCCTGGGGCAGACTCGATGCCCGAGGAGAAGACCGTCTGAATCGAATCGACGATTATCACGTCGGGCCTCATGCGCTCTATCTCGCCGAAGATGCTTTCGAGGTTCGTCTCCGGCAGCAGGAACAGGTTCTCCGCTTCGAGCCCGAGGCGCTCGCCGCGCATCTTGATTTGCCGCTCAGACTCCTCGCCCGAGACGTAGAGCACCTTCATGCCCTGCCCGCTCAGCTTGTCGGCCGCCTGTGCCAAAAGCGTGGACTTGCCGATGCCGGGATCGCCGCCGATGAGAACTAAACTTCCCGGCACGACGCCGCCGCCGAGCACGCGGTCGAACTCTTCAATGCCGGAGGAGACGCGCGCGTCGTCCTGGGATTCGATCTCGCGGTAGGCGACCGGCTTGACCTCGCGCAACTGGAAGCCGCCGCGCGAGGCCGCGCCCTCCTTCTTCGGCGCGACGCGCGCCCGCTCCTCCACGAACGAGTTCCACTCGCCGCAGTCAGGGCACTTGCCGAGCCACTTGCGGGTCTGGTGCCCGCAGTTCTGGCACACGTAAACTGTCGCTGGTGCTTTCGCCACTCTCTTCTTCTCCACACTCCTCGCCCCGCCTGGCCCCGCCCTGCGAAGCCTCCTACGCGAGCTAAATTATCCGGGAGTTGCCGCCCATTTTACCAATTTTGGAGCCATCCTGCACTTCAGTTAATCAGCCCCCGTTACGAACGGCAAACGCCCCGGAGAGATGCCTCTCAGCTCCGGCTTTCAAGTTATAGTTTTTTGCCACACAAATGCTCCGGGCGGTGTTTTCGAGAGCAGAGCGAGTAATTTTACGCGCCTGCACTTTTTAACTTTCACGCCGTCCGAGGTGAATATTTAATGCAGAGAATTCACGCCCCCTTGCTCGGGGCATTGTTGTTTCTCGTCGCCCTCTTCTCCCCCGCCCGCGCGCAAAGCGTCAAGACAACGCCCGTCGACAAGGCCGAGGCCGAGCGCTGGCGCGAGGACTTGCGTTACATGGCCGAGCAGATGCCGCTGCGCCACAACAACCTCTTCCACACGATGCCGCGCGAGCAGTTCGAAACGGCCGTCCGCAGACTCAACGAGCGCATTCCGCAGCTCGCGCGCCACCAGATCATAGTCGAGATGGCGCGCATCGCCGCGACGGTCGGCGACGGGCACACGAACGTCGCCCCGACGCGCGACCCCAAGATCGGCTTCCGCGCACTTCCCGTCAAGCTCTACCTCTTCAAAGACGGCCTCTTCGTACGCGCCGCCGAGCGCCAGCACGCCGCGCTGGTCGGAGCGCGCGTCGTCAAGATTGGCACAGCCGGCGCGGACGAGGCCCTGGCCCGCGCGCGAGAAATCATAGGGCGCGACAACGAGATGGGGATCAAATTCTTCGCGCCGCACCTGCTCGTCATGCCCGAAGTCCTGCACGCACTCGGCCTCGTGGAAGACACGGAATCCGTGATCCTCACCGTCGAGCAGGGCGGCAAGCGCCGCGAGGTCACGCTGAGCCCCGCGGGCGCGGCGGACCTCATTCCGCCCGACACGGACACGACCTGGATGCCGAAGGCGGGCTGGGTGGACATGCGCGACGCGGGAGGCGCTCCCGCGCCCCTCTGGCTGAAAGATGCCACGGACAAGTTCTGGTTCGAGCGCCTGAAAGACAGGCGCGCTCTCTACGTCCAGATCAATCAGGTGCTGGACAAGGAGAAGGAGACCTTCGCGGCCTTCACACAGCGCCTGCTGGCCTTCGCGGAGGCCAACGACGTGGAGAGATTAATCCTGGACCTGCGCCTCAACCGCGGCGGCAACGGCGAACTCCTACGCTCGCTCGAAATCGGCCTCATCAAGTCGAAGTTTGACCAGCGGGGCAGATTGTTCGTCCTCATGGGGCGCGGCACGTGGTCGGCCGCGCAGTTCCTCCTGAACCACCTGGAGAAGTACACCAAAGCCGTCTTCGTCGGCGAGCCCTCGGCTTCGAGGGGGAATCATTACGGCGACTCGCGAAGGATCACGCTGCCGAACAGCCAGCTCACCGTGCGCGTCTCCGTCTACTACTGGCAGGACTGGCACCCGCAGGACACGCGGCAGTGGACGGCCCCGGACGTAACGGCCGAGCTGTCTTCGGAAGACTACAGAACGAACGCGGACCCCGCGCTCAAGGCGGCGCTCGATTACACGCCGTGCCAGTCGCTCGCGGATATGTTGAATGAGGCGCTGACCGCGGGCGGCGTCGAGTTGGCGGTGAAGAAGTTCCGCGAGTTCAAAGCGGACCCGGTCAACCGCTACGCAGACACCGAAGACCCGCTGCTCGTCGCGGGCCAGCGGCTGCTGAACGAGAAGAAGCCGGAGCAGGCGCTCGTCCTCTTCAAGCTGAACGAGGAGGAGAACGCGCATTCGTTCCGCGCCTACTTCGCCACAGGCGAGGCGCTGCTCAGGCTCGGCAACAAGGCCGAGGCCGTCAAGAATTTCGAGCGCGCTCTTGCGTTGAACCCGAAGAGCTACGACGTGGCCGAAAGCCTGCGGCGGGCCAGGCAACAGTGAGGAGAAATAGTCGCCGGTCCCGCCCGTCCTTCCGGCGCGCGCTACTTTGGGAACTGGTACTGCACGTACTGCGGGTCTTCCGACAGCTCGTGCTGAGTCAGGAAGGCCCACACCTCCTTGTTAATCTTCGAGGCGCGGTCGTTGTACCAATGGTCGTAGTTGGGTATCTCGGTCAGTTGCACGCTGAAGCCGCCCGCGAGGAGCTTGTCGCGCGTCGTTCGCGCCGCGGGGATGGGGACTAAGGGGTCGGCGGTCCCGACCCAGATGCCGAACGGGATTTTGCGCCTCGCGAGATTGATGAGCCTGTAGCCTTGCTCCGGCAAGAGCCCCGCGTAAATCGCGGCCGCGGCGAAATACTGGGACTCGAAAAGCGACATGTAGAGCGCGTGGGCCGCGCCCGCCGAGTGGCCGAAGAGGTAAACCCTGCGCGGGTGGATGGGATATTTAGCTTTCAGCGATTCGACGAGGTCGCGCAGGAAGTCGGGGCCGTCGACGGGCGTCGCCCAGCCCTTGTTATTTTTCGAATCCGGCCCGGCCAGAATAATACCTTCCACCGCCGCGAGGTCTTTCCACCTCTCCACGTACGACGACCCCCTTTCCCAAGAGCCGTGCAGCAGGACGAGAAGCGGCGCGGGCTTAGACGCCGACAGGCCCTCGGGGACGAAGAGGGAGTAGGCGCGCTTCTTTCCATCCGAGACGATTGTCTCTTTGGTGACTTTGGCCTTCGGAGTCGAGAAGGAGTCGCCGGCGGCCAGCGCGAGAAGGAGAAGCAGGAAGAGCGGCTTTACTGATTTCACGGCCTCACAAAAGTGCTTTGACGTTTTCCACGGGGCGGCCGAGCACGGCCCTGGCCCCGCGCTCGACAATCGGCCTCTGAATCAGGTCCGGGTGCTCGACCATGAGCGCGACGAGCTCGTCGTCGGAGAACTCGCCCTTCCCCAAACCCAGCTCGCGGTAGGCCGACTCGCCCGTGCGCAGGATGTCGCGCGGGCGCAGCTTCATTTTCTTCAACAACTCGCGCAGCTTCTTTTCGCCCAGCGGCTCTATGTAGTAATTAACCTTCTCGAACGCAACGCCGCTCTCACGGAGCAGCCGGTCAAGCTCACGACACTTCGTTCAAGTGGGCTTCTCGTAAACAATGATTTCGTCTGCCATCGCTTCTCCATGAAATCTTACGGGAAGATGCCGCGGACGCGCGTGGCCTCGGCCACGCGGTCGACGGCGAGGATGTACGCGCCCGTGCGCATGTCCGTGTCGAACTGCTGCGCCTTCTCGTGCACGGCCTGGAACGCCGCGCGCATGGTCTGCTCCAGGCGGCTGTTGATCTCGCTCTCGGACCAGAAATAAGAATACAGGTCCTGCACCCACTCGTAGTAGCTGACGGTGACGCCGCCCGCGTTCGCCAGGATGTCCGGGACGAGGAAGACGCCCTGGTCCGCCAGCACGCGGTCCGCGCCCGGAGTCGTCGGGCCGTTGGCTAGTTCCGCGATGATCTTGGCTTTGACCTGCCCGACCGACTCCAGTGTGATGACGTTTTCCAGGGACGAGGGCAGCAGGATGTCGCACTCGACGCCGAGCACGTCGTCGGCCGCGAACTCTTTCGTGTCCTTGAGCCCGCGCAGCATCTCCGTCTGCTTCTTGTGCCGCAGCGCCGCGTCAACGTCGATCCCGCCCTCGTTGAAGACCCCGCCGCGCGAGTCGGACATGGCGACGACGCGCGCTCCGTCGTCCGCGACGAGCCGCGCGATGTTCGCGCCCGCGTTGCCGAAGCCGTGGACGGCGACGCGCGCCTCTTTTAATTCCATTCCCTGCACGCGGCACGCCTCGCGCAGCGCGTAGAGGCAGCCGCGCGCCGTGGCCTCCGCGCGCCCGTGCGAGCCGCCGAGCGAGAGGGGCTTGCCGGTGACGACGCCGAGTTCGGTGTGCCCGCGGACCATCGAGATGGTGTCCATGATCCAGGCCATCGTCTGCTCGTCCGTGTAAACGTCCGGCGCGGGGATGTCGCTGTCGGGCCCGATGATGGGAGCGATCTCGAAGGCGTAGCGGCGCGTCAGGCGTTCGAGCTCGCCGCGCGAGAGCGCCTTGGGGTCGCAGACGACGCCGCCCTTGCCGCCGCCGTAAGGGATGCCGACGGTCGCGCACTTCCACGTCATCCAGGAGGCCAGCGCCTTGACCTCGTCAATCGTCACGTTCGGGTGGTAGCGTATGCCGCCCTTGGCCGGGCCGCGCGCGATGTTGTGCTGGACGCGGTAGCCCTCGAAGACCTGCACCTCCCCGTTGTCCATCTTGACGGGGATGGAGACGACCAACTGCCTCTTGGCGTTCTTCAGCACGCGCCGCATGGAGTCGTCCAGGTCAAGGTACTCGGCGGCGCGGTCGAATTGCTGCTTGGCGATTTCGTAAGGGTTGAGTTCTTCCGCGTCGGCGACGGCCGTCGCCGACGCGCGCTCTTCGGCCATGAGTCGCTCCTCCGAAATAGCAGAATGTAGAAGTCAAAGGCAGGGAGACAAAAACCCTCGGGCTCGCGTAGACGCCGCAATCGTAGCAGAAAAAGTTGGCGGTTGGCAGTGGGCAGTGGGCAGTTAAGAAAAGACAAAAGAAAAGAGGCAGCCGGGTCAATCACGCCCGGCTGCCTTGTTGTTAACTGCCCACTGCCCACTGCCTGCTGCCCACCGTTTTTCTGGAACAAGTGCGCGCTCGCCGGGGTCTAAGGATGGAGAGCATAAGGCTCCCTGGACCCGCATGGCACCGGCATGGGAGGAAGCAAAGATGTTTGGAAATCTTGTCGAATCGAATTCTCATAGAGGTGATACCGCGCGCAAGGGCTGGTTCTTCCTCGGCACGCTAGGGGTCTACGCCGTAATCTTCCTGGCAATCGGCGTCGGGAGCATCTACGCCTACAACACTCACGTCGAGGCCCAGAACCTTGAGCTGGTCTCGATGATCACGCCGGTCGAATCGTCTGAAGTGCAGCCGGCCCCTAGACCACTTGCCGCGAGGCGCGAGGCCGGAGGCGGGAGCAACGAGCAGAGAGTCGCGGTGGTCAGAGAAACGCCCGTCACGACCGTGATGGACCCGAACCGCGTGGAGAACGAGGCGATGGTCTCGCCGCCCGCGCCGGAGCTTCCGCCGGGGACGAAGTTCAGGGTCGGAACGCCCGGCCCGAACGATAACATCTTCGGGAACGCGGGCAACAAGCCCGGCGGAGGCCCTCCGGGCGGCAGGGGCACTGGCCCAGGCACTGCCGAATTGGAAGAGATGGCGAAGGCCGCGCCCCCGCCGCCTGTGGTGGTGAAGAAGGTCGTGAAGCCGCCGACGACCGTCAGCAAGGGCGTCATCAACAGCATGGCGATTCAGTTGCCGAAGCCCGTCTATTCGGCCATCGCCAAGGCCGCGCGCGCCGCGGGCGTCGTCCAGGTGCAGGTCCTGATAGACGAGCAGGGCAAGGTGGTCTCCGCGCGCGCCCTCAGCGGGCACCAGCTCCTGCTGCGGGAGTCAGTCCAGGCCGCCTACCAGGCGCGCTTCACCCCGACCTACCTCTCGGACCAGCCGGTCAAAGTCTCGGGCGTCATCACCTACAACTTCGTCATGCAGTAAACGAGGAGGGTGAATAGCGGACGGTGAACAGGAGCATGGCTTTTCTCCATTCACCATTCGCTATTCACCCTCTTTGTACACTCTGGGGACGCGGGCGCTGATGCCGCAGGTGATTTCGTAGGAGAGCGTGCCGGCGGTCCTGGCTATGTCCTCGGCGGGGACCGAGAGGCCGCCGGCCGCGCCGATGAGCGTCACGGTGTCGCCGCTTCGCACGCCGGGCACGTCCGTTACGTCCATGATAGTCAGGTCCATGGAGATGCGGCCCACGACGGGCGCGTACTGCCCGCGCACTATCGCGCGCCCGCGGTTCGAGAGCGCCCTCACGTAGCCGTCGTTGTAGCCTATGGGCAGGGTGGCGACCGTCGTCTCCCTGGACGCCTCGAACGTGCAGCCGTAGCCGAGCGTCTCTCCGGGGTGAACGCGCTTGACGAGCGTAACGCGCGTGCGCAGCGACATGACGGGGAGCAGCGGCGGCGCTTCCGGCGCGGGCGGCAGGATGTCGCGCCACAGCCCGTACAAGACGCCGCCGGGGCGGACCATGTTGCCCCACGCGGCCGGGTGCGCGAACGTCCCCGCCGAGTTGGCAAGGTCTTCGAATGTGGGATTGTGCCCGCGCTCGCGCAGGAGCCCGACGGCGCGGCGGAAGCGCGCGACCTGCTCATCCGTGAAGCAATTCTGGTCCGGGTCGTCTGCGGCGGCGAAGTGCGTCATCACGCCGTCCACGCGCACGTTCCTGAAGGGGCGGAGCGCGTCCGCGAACTGGCCCAGTTCGTCGTAGCGCACGCCGAGGCGGCCCATGCCGGTGTCAACCTTGAGGTGAACGTCCGCGACCGTGCCCGCCTCGCCGGCCGCGCGGTCCAACGCCTCGATCATGTCCAGCCTGTAGACGACCGGCACGATGCGCTCGCCGAGGCACAGCCGCTCCTGTCCTTCCCAGAAGCCGCCGAGCGAGAGCACGGGCTGCGTGATGCCCGCGCGCCTGAGTTCCAAGCCCTCCTCCGGCAGCGCCACGCCGAACCAGTCCGCGCCTTCGGCCGCGAGTCTCCGCGCGCAACGCGCGGCCCCGTGCCCGTAGGCGTTGGCCTTGACGACAGCCATCACGCGCACGCCCGCCGCCACGCGCCCGCGCACCCAGCGAAAGTTAGAGGCCAGCGCGTCGAGGTCTATCAGCGCCCACGTCGGCCGCTGCCCCTCAGTCTCCACGCTGGCCCCTGTGCCAGTTTCCGGCGTCGCCTCTGAAGTCAATCCGCCCCCCTTACACTTTCCGCACACGCGCGCCGGACACGATCACTCGCGCCACATATTTTCGAACCGGGTGAATTCTTTCAAAAACGCCAGCTTCGCCGTGCCCGTCGGCCCGTTGCGCTGCTTGGCGATAATAATCTCCGCAATCCCAGCGTTCTCCTCCGTGCGGCTGTACTGCTCCTCCCGGTAGATGAAAGCCACCACGTCGGCGTCTTGCTCGATTGCGCCCGACTCGCGTAAGTCCGCGAGTTGCGGGCGGTGGTCCGTGCGATTCTCGGGGGCGCGCGAGAGCTGCGAGAGGGCGATTAAGGGGACGTTCAACTCCTTCGCCAGCGCCTTCAGCTCGCGCGAGATTTGCGAGACCTCCTGCTGGCGCGACTCCACGCGGCGCGACGAGCCGGACATCAGTTGCAGGTAGTCGACGATGATGAGGTCCAGCTTCTTCTGCTCGGCGGCGAGCCGCCGCGCCTTGGCGCGCATCTCCAGCACAGAGATGCCCGGCGTGTCGTCTATGAAAATCTTGGTCTCGGCCAGCGTCCCCAGCGCGCCCGCGAGCCGCGCCCACTCGTCGCGCGAGAGGAACCCGCTGCGGAAGCGGTGCGCGTCGACCCTCGCCTCCGACGAGAGCATGCGCATCACCAGCGACTCCTTAGACATTTCGAGCGAGAAGACGCCCACCACCGCCTGCGCCTGGATCGCCGCGTTCTGTGCCAGAGTCAAACAGAGGCTGGTGTTGTGAACGCAGATGTCGTTGGCGACGAAATTATGCGTTGCGGGGACCGTCAGGTCGTAAACCTGCTTGCGGCCGGCCGGCTCGATTGAGACGATCTCGTCCCAGTAGAGGTCGCTGGACGCGAGTCGCTGAAGGGCGGCGTTCTTGAGCGCGAGGGCTAAAGTCAACAGCCCGTCTCGCGTCAAGGCTCGCTTGCACGCGTGTGTGTTGGTGTGTCCTTTGATGCCCGCCCGCCGCGCCAGGGCCGCCCACGACTCAGCGCCCTTGAGCAGCGCTATCTTCTCCCACACGTTGACGGGAATCAGGTCTCGGTTCGTCTGATATTTCCTCTTCTCCAGGGCCACTTTGACTGAGTAAAGAGCGCTCTCTTTTCCGTGTATTCCTATCTCGTCTGCGAAAGCCCTGATCGAGCGAGCGTCTGTAATATCCAGTTGCCAGGACACGCGTCTTTCGTCCCCGTACTTGACGCGCCGCTTTCTCAACGAAGCGACGACGCCGAAGCGCAGCAACAGGTGCTGAGCCTGACGCGCCAGCCGCTCGCTGACCGAAGAGAAGCCCAGTTGCGACTGTCCGCTGCTCAAGACCGTGGCCCAACCGTCCGTCGAGAACAGCCGGTTGAGGAAAAGCGCGAGCAGGCTTCGCTCAAGCTTGAACACCCGCGGGGGAATGAATTTCGTATGACTGTCGCGGCCGTAGAGGCCCAACCCGGTCAGCCACGCGGTGACGGGATTCGTCCTCCCGCCGGAGCCCTTGAGCTTCCGTATGCGTAGGCTGGAGGTGCGGTCTTGACTGTTCGCCGGGACGGCCTCGACCCCGCCGAAGTCCGCGACCGCTTTTTCGAAATCTTCCCGCAGCTCGGGCTCCCCTACCGTGAAGACGGGCGAACTTGTTGTCAGGCAGCCGTCGCCTATGAGGTACGCGAGCAGTTTCACTTCGCACTCGCGCATCCTCTCTTCGCCGAAGACATTCAGGACGCGCGGGACCGCGACCCTGTCCCCTGCCCTTAACTGGTGAAGGGGACGCCAACCGCCGGCGGTCAGGAAAGGATGCGGAAGGGTTGTTTCGACCACGCGCCCGAGCCGCGTCGTCACGCGGTAAACGGGCTTCACCCCGTCGTCTATGAAATCCGAGGGCGAGGTCGGCCCGAACCTCAGGTCGTCGCCCAGCGTGAGCAGGCGGCCGGTGCGGTCGCGGTAAACCTGCTCGATGGTCTGGACGCTGCCGTCATCCAGCAGTATCTCGCTGTCGAAGGCGAGGCACTTCCCCATTGACGGCCTGGCGGCGACGACGATGAGGTCGGAGGGCTGTAGGCCGGAGGTCATCGAGTCGAGGTCGTTGAAGCCGGTCGTGAGGCCCGTCAGCATGGCGGAGCGCCCGGCCATCTCCTGGACGTGCTCGAGCATGGCGTCGGCGATGGGCTTGACGTGCGAGAAGCCCTGGCGCGTGCGCTCGTCGGCGAGCGCGAAGATGGCCTGCTCGGCGTGGTCGAGGATGACCTCGGCCTCGTCCTCCTCTTCGAGCGCCTCGGATGTGACCTTGTTGCAGACCTTGATGAGCTGGCGCAGCATGGACTTGTCGCCGACGATCTTGGCGTAGGCGGCGACGTTCGCGAAGTGCGGGAGCCCGTAGGTCAGGTTGGTGATGAAGGTCAGGCCGCCGACACTTTCAATCGCGCCGTCGCGCTTGAGTTCCTCCGCGATGAGAATCGGGTTGATCTCGGAGCCGTGCTCGAAGAGCGCGATCATCGCCAGGAAGATGCGGCGGTGCGAGGGGACGTAAAAGTCCTCGGGCCTTAAGAGCTCTATGGCCTGGCTGACGAGCGAGTTGTCCAGAAGGATCGCGCCGAGGATGGCGCGCTCGGCTTCGGCGCTGTTGGGCAGCGGCCTCTCCAACATCTGATCGCGCGACGTGTCGGCGGCGAAGTTTGCCATCGGGAGAACTACGGAAAAGAGACTGTTATGAAAACGAAAGTTTGAAGACGTAACCCGCGGGTAAAGACAAAAAAGCCGCAAGCGCATCGTCGGCCTTTCGGTCACCGCCCGGAAGGCGCGGCCCGCGCTTGCAGCGCACTATACTATAAGGCGTGCGGGCGAGCCAACGGTCAATCGTCGGCCTCGCCCGCGCGCCTGTTTTTAGCCGTTCCCGACTTCGCTCCCGCCCTCTTCGGCGGCCGCCTCGGTGGTCGTTTCATCTCCCGCCGCGCCTTCGGCCGGCGTCGGCGTCGCGGCCGGCGCTTCGGCCGCAGGCTTCGCGCCGCCTTCGCCCGTGACTTCGACCGGAAGATCGACCGTCACCTCGCGGTGCAGTCGCACGGGGACCGTGAACTCGCCCGTCTCCTTGATCGCCTCGCGCAAGGTGATGCGGCGGCGGTCAACTTCGTAGCCGCGCTCCTTCAGGGCCTCCGCGATGTCCATCGAGGTCACGGAGCCGTACAGGATGCCGTGCTCGCCGACCTTGCGTGTGAAGCTCAGGCGGACCGCCCGCAACTGATCGGCCTGGCCCTCGGCGCTAGACTTCTCCCTGGCCTCCTTCTTGAGCAGAGCCGCGCGCTCCTGCTCGATCTGGCGGACGTTGCTCGCGGTCGCCTCGACGGCGAGCTTACGCGGGAGCAGGTAGTTGCGCGCGTAGCCCGCCTTGACCCTGACTATCTCGCCCCGCGCTCCGAGGTCGTCTATGTCTTCGCGCAGGAGGACGTTCGTGTGTGCCATTTTCTTTTCTCCTCCTCGTTTAGTCCGTGGCGTAGGGCAGGAGCGCGATGTTGCGCGCCCGCTTGATGGCCTCCGAGAGCATGCGCTGGTGCGTGGCGCACGCGCCCGAAATGCGCCGCGGCAGAATCTTGCCGCGCTCGGGGATGTAGCTCTGCAAGAGCTTCACGTCCTTGAAGTCGATCAGGTCGACCTTCTCTATGCAGAAGCGGCAGATTTTCCTGCGGTGCATGCGCCGGCCGCCGCCGCGCCCGCCGCCCTGGCCGCCGCGCCCGCCGCGCCCGCCGTCGCCGTCGTCGTCGCGGTCGAACCCGCGCTCACGCTCTTCGTAATTACTGGACATAATCTTTCCTCTCATCAAAGCAGCCGGCAATCAGTCGCCGGCACTCGGCACGACTGCTCGCGCCCGGCTTACGGCTGACTGCTGACGACTGAATACTGTTTATGATTCCTGGCCCTCGCCGGACGCGTTGGTCCCCGTCGCCGCGCCGCCGCCGCGGGTGGCGGTGCCGGAGAAGCCTCCTCGCTTGCTGGCGCGGCGCGCGCGCTTGGCCTTGAACTTCTCCGCGCGGCGGCGGTCCTCGTCAACGCGGACGGTGATGTAGCGCACGACCTGGTCGTTGACGCGCATGCGGCGCTCAAGCTCGGCTATCTCGCGGCCCGAGCCGTCGACCTCGAAGAGCACGTAGTGGCCCTCGGTGCGGTGTCCAATCGGGTAGGCCAACTGGCGGCGTCCCATGTTCTCTTGCTTGGTGACGGTCCCGCCCTGGTCCGTGATGATCTGTTGCAGGGTTTCGTTGAGGCGCGTGATGTCGTCCTCGGACGCGCCGGCGTCCACGATGAACATCACCTCGTAGGTTCTTTGCGTAGCCAAAATTCATCCTCCTCTTGGATGTCTAGCCTCACTACGTCGAGTGAAGCAAGAAGGGGGTTAAGAACAGTTGCAAGTTGCGGGCGACGGGTTGAAGACTGTCTTACTGCTCGTCACCCGTCACTCGCGACTGGTCACTGTTGTAAAGTGCCATTGCTTTGTCAATGCCGTCGCGGAGGACGGCCCGGAGCGCCGCTGCGCTCCGTTCTAAAATTTCTGCGAGCGCGGCGCGCTCGCCCCTGGCGAATTCGTCCAGGACGAAACTCTTGGTGTCGCCGACGGGGTGCTCGGGCTGGATGCCTATGCGCAGGCGCATGAACTCGTCCGTCTTCAGCGCCGCGATGACCGACTTCAGCCCGTTGTGCCCGCCCGCGGAGCCGCGCCTTCTCAGCCGTATCGTCCCGAAGGGCAGCGCCAGGTCGTCGCTGATGACGATCATCTCGCGCGCGGCCGCCTCCTTCGACTCCTGCTTACCGAGCAGGCAGGCCACCGACTCGCCGCTCAGGTTCATGTACGTCTGCGGCTTGACGAGTTCGACCCTACGGCCCTCAAGCTCCGCGCGCCCGACGAGCGCCCGGCACTCCTTGCGCTTGACCTGCGCCTGCGCCTCGCGCGCGAGCAGGTCGACCACCATGAAGCCGACGTTGTGGCGCGTCCCCTCGTACTCCGCGCCAGGGTTGCCGAGGCCGACGATGAACATAAGGCAAAAGGCAGAAGTGAAAAAGCGGAAGGTAGGAGTAAAGGCGAAGAGCTTTCTTCTCGTCTTCCCTTCTGCCCTTTACCTTTTTCCTTCTTACTTCTACGCGCCTTCCTCTTCGTCTTCCTTCTTGCCCTTGCCGATGACTTCGGGCTCGGCCTGCTCCTCGGCCGCCTCGGCGGTCTCGACGGGCTCCTCGCGGATGATGCCGACCGTGGCGATGACGGCCTCGGGCTCGTCCAGAATCTCCACGTCCGGGTCCACGGGGATGTCCGAGACGTGCAGCACGTCGTGGACGCCCAGGTTCGACACGTCCAGCTCGAACGCCTCCGGGATGTTGCGCGGGTCGCAGCGCACCGAAATCTCGCGCAAGACCTGTTCGAGGTGGCCCGACTCCTCGCGCACGCCGACGGGCTCGCCCGTCAGGTGAACCGGCACCGTGACTTCGATCTTCTGGCCCTTGACCAGGCGCTTCAGGTCCGCGTGAACCAGACGGCCCCGCACGGGGTCGATCTGCCGGTCGTGGAACATCACCTCGCTCGCGCCGACGCCTTCGACGTCAATCGTGAAGATGGTGTTGTGCCCCGTGTCGGAGCGCAGGATGGCCGCCAGCTCGCGCAAGGGGGCCACGGCCGCGACCGGCTCGCCCTCGCCACCGTAAACCGTCACGGGCACGAACCCGTCACGCCGCGCGCGCCGCGCGTCGTTCTTGCCGCGCCCGTCCCGAGCGGTCGCGCGGATTGTGATCTCTTTTCTCTCTGCCATGATTACTCCCTAAATAAGTGTTTGCCCTTCAGACGAAGAGCGAGGAGACGCTCGTCTCCTCGTGGATCGACTTGATCGCTTTCGCCAGGAGCGGCGCGATACTCAAAACCTCTATGTTCTCCAACTCGCACGCCCCGTCGTGGAGCGGAATCGTGTTGGTGACGACCATCTGCTCTATGTCGGACTGGGCCAGCTTCTCGCAGGCGCGGCCCGAGAGCACAGGGTGCGTGAAGCAGGCGTGGATGCGCTCGGCCCCGTTCTCCTTGAGCGCCTTCGCCACCTTCGTCAGGGAGCCGCCCGTGTCGCACATGTCGTCGACTATCAAACAGGAGCGCCCGCGCACGTCGCCGACCACGTTCATCACCTCCGCGACGTTCGCCTTCTCGCGCCGCTTGTCGCACAGGGCCAATTCCGCGTTCAAACGCTTGGCGTAGGCGCGCGCGCGTTCGGCCCCGCCCGTGTCCGGCGCGACCACCGTCAGGTTCGGCAAAGGGTTGTCCTGGTAGTGGCCGATCATGACGGGCGCGGCGTAAAGGTGATCCACGGGGATGTCAAAGAAGCCCTGGATCTGCGCCGCGTGCAAGTCCATCGTCAGGACGCGCTGCGCGCCCGCGGTCACTATCAAATTCGCCACGAGCTTGGCCGCAATCGGCACGCGCGGGCGGTCCTTCTTGTCCGAGCGCGCGTAGCCGTAGTACGGGATGACGGCCGTGACGCGCTCGGCCGACGAGCGGCGGAAGGCGTCGAGCATGACGAGCAGCTCCATCAGGTGCGCGTCCGTCGGCGGGCACGTCGGCTGGACTATGAACACGTCGCCGCCGCGCACGTTCTCGTCAATCTGGAAATTGAACTCGCCGTCCGAGAAGCGCTCCGCGATGGCGCGGCCGGGGTCGCAACTCAGGTAATGGCAAATCTCCTCGGCCAGCGCGCGGTTCGCGTTGCCGGAGAAAACTTTGATGCCGCCAGTCGTTCCCATAAAAGAAGTACTGAGTGCTGAGTGCTGAGGACTGAGTGAAAGCCGGTTCTTACTCAGTCCTCAGTACTCAGCACTCATCACTGTTTTTTCTGGGGCGGAAGGATTCGAACCTACGAATGCCGGTTCCAAAGACCGGTGCCTTACCACTTGGCTACGCCCCAAGATTAACCCCGCGGCCGCGGCGACGCGCCCCTTCGAAGTGGGGCTGCCGACGCGCCGAGTGCCGACAGATACTGGCCCCGCGCGAGCGCGGCGCAAGGGAAAATGTGCCAGCGGCCTTCCCCTCTCAGTGCCCGTGCTGCGCGCTCCCGCGTTTCGCTTTTGTCAAAGACTCCGAAGACGCTTGAGCCGCTCCCCGCGAGCAGAGCGGAGCGAGCGCCCGCGTTTAAGAGGGCGTCTCTGGCCCGCTCGATTTCCGGTTTCAGGGGAAAGACGACCGGCTCGAAGTCGTTGTGCAGTGCAATAGGATGAGAATCCGTAAATTGCTCGTCTGCACGAGAAATAGAGAGATTAGCGTCGCCCCCGGCCTTTGTCAAGGCGGGGGAGTTGAGCGCCTTGAAGGCTTCGGCCGTGGAGACTTTCGCCTCCGGCTTGACGATTAAGAGGTGCTCGGCGGCCACGTCGTCGAGCGGCGTAATTTCCGTCCCGAGCCCCGTCCCGAGCGCCGTCCCGCCCGTGAAAAAGAAGGGCACGTCCGCCCCGAGTTTTGTGCCAATTGACGTGAGTTCTTCCGGGCCCGTCTCCACTTCCCAGAGGCGCGCGAGGCCGAGCAGGGCGACGGCCGCGTTGGACGAGCCGCCGCCCAAACCCGCCTCCACGGGGATGACCTTCTCCAGGTGAATCGAGGCCCCGCGGGCCAGCCCGCGCGCGTCCCTGAGCGCGGCGGCGGCGCGCAAGATCAGGTTGCTTTCGTCCAGGGGAATCTCTGATGAGGCGGAAGTGAGCTGAAGGCGGGCGTCGTCGCGCGGCGCGAAGGTCAATCGGTCGTGGAGCGTGACGGTCTGAAAGATCGTGCGCAGCTCGTGATAGCCGTCGCCGCGGCGGCCGAGGACTTGAAGCCGCCAGTTGATCTTGGCGAACGAGGGGAGCGTAAAAGCGGCCACAGACACGGCGGGGCGGCTGACCTCTCTTGCTGCGAAGCGCCAGCCGCCCGACTGCCCGTGCGAATCGCGGGCGCGCTCAGCGCATCATGAAAATCTGCGTCACGTAGACGCGCCCGTCCGCCGTGCGCGCGACGCCTATGGCCGTGTGCGTGTACTTGGCGCGCATGATGTTGGACAGGTGCTTCGGCGACTGCATCCACTGTTCGACGGCCACGCGGACGGGGTCGACCTGACCCTTATTATACGCGATGTTCTCGCCGAGCGACCTCCAGGCGATGCCGATGGCATTGACGCGGTCCAAAAGGCTCGTGCCGTCCGGCCCTTCGTGGTCGAAGAAGTTCCGGCGGCCCATGTTCTCGGAGTGGGCGCGCGCCGCGCGGCACAAGTCCCCGTCCCAGGCGAGCGGCGGCAGGCGGTTTTTGACACGCGCCGCGTTAATCAAATCGAAAGCCTGGCGCTCGAAGCTGCTGGCCGCGACGGGCGCGGACGCGATGGCCGAGGCCGGGCGCGCGTAGACGCGGTGCTGCATCTCCTGCGGCCGCGCGGGCTGCGGGCGCGAGGCCGTAATCAGGCGGGCCGCGGGGCGGCCCGCAGACGACTGGGCCAAACTCTCGGCGGCGGTCGCGGCTAAAAATGTGAAGGAGAGCGAGCAGACGAAGAGCAGGCTGGCACACCGGCTCACAGCGTTCAGGGGAACCCAGTTTTTACGATTCATTGAAGGGGAACTTTCTTCGGAGCCGCCAGTTTGGCTCCACGTCAGGCCGTGAGAAAGCTGATTAAACCTGACCGCGCTTGGGGCTGGCGGTCCTCAAAATGTCAACCCGATAATAGCAAACAAAGTTCAACAAGGACAACCGATATTTTGTTTCATTTCGATTACGGCGGAATTGCATCTTGGCACACTTCGGCTCGCGCGTCGAGACTTAATTTTATCTGTTGATTAAATTGGCCCTTTGCAGGCTGAGGGGTGGTCTGAAGTCTTTCAGAAGGCAACTTTCAACGTTTAGAAGTGAACTTTCACTCTTTAGAAGACAACTTTCACGCTTGAGATGACAACTTTTGTCATTTAGAGGACAACTTTCACTCTTTAGAAGGCAACTTTGACGCTTGAGAAAGTAACTTTCAGGCTTTAGAAGGCAACTGTCAGCTTTTAGAATCCAACTTTCACCCTTTAGAACCTAGCTCTCACCCTTGAGAAGCGAAGTTTCACCCTTTAGAAAGCATCTTGCGCCGTTATGCGGGCGTCTTTCACGGTTTTGTGGGCGACTGACGCTCTTGAGAGCGCATGTCTTTGATTTTGCCGCCGCGCGAAGCTACTTCTGCGCTTTGCCGTCCAGTTTCGCGCGGATTCTGGCGATTATTTCTCCGCCGGACGCGAGCGAGAGGGCTTTCTGCCAGGCGGCGCGCGCCTGCTCGTTCTTCCCGCGCTTCTGGTAAACGTCGCCCAGGTGCTCGTGAATCGTGGCCGACTGGTTGTTGCGGCGGGCGGCTTCGGTCAGGTGGCGCTCGGCCTCGTCCAGCCTGCCGAGCTTGAAGTAAGCCCAGCCCAGGCTGTCCAGGAAAGAAGAGTTGGTGGGGTTGGCGCGCACGGCGCGCTGAATCATTTCGAGGGCTTCGGGGAGCCGCTCGTTGCGCTCGACGAGGAAGTAGCCGAGGTTGTTGAGCGCCGTCGCGTTGTCCGGGTCGCGGGCGAGGATGCGGCGCAGTGAATCTTCGGAGCCGCGCGCGTCGCCCGCGCGCTCCTGCGCGGACGAGAGCGTGATGAGCGCGGCCTCCTGCATGTCCTCTCTTTCGGCCGGTGCCAGCTCCAAAGCCTTGCGGGCCGCGGTCACGGCCTCGGGCGCGCGCCCGGACTGTAGGTAAAGATTCGAGATCACCAGGTACTCGTTGAAGTCCCCGGCGGTGCCGTTGAGCTGCGTGCGCAGGAGGGCGACGCCCTCGTCAACGCGCCCGAGGTCTGCGAGCGTCTGCGCCTCGATGCGGACGAAGCCTGTCTGCTCGGGAAAGCGCTGGCGCGCGGAGCGCACGGCCTCCAAGGCTTCCGTCCGTTTCCCCTGCTCGCGCAGGAACTGTATGTGCTGCGCGTCGGGCGTCGGGTCGTCTTTGTCGAGCAGGCGGCGCATGCGCTCGATGGTCGCGGCCACGTCGCTCGTGCGCCCCGCGCGCTTATAGACTTCGATCATCCTTTGGAGGATGCGGCCCGCGACCAGCTTCTCCTCGTCGGTGTCGAGCGGCCCCTCGGCGACGCCGCGGTCCTTGAGCTGTTCTTCGTAGACACCGATGGCGTCGGCTGTGCGCCCCGCGTCGCTGTAGAGCTGCGCGAGCGTGGTGCGCAGCATCTGCTGCTCGCGCTCACCCTTCGGCTGGCCCGCTATCGCCGCGCGCAGAGTTGTTGCGGCGTCGTCCACGCGGCCGGCCCGCGCCTGCACGCGCGCCAACAGTTCGGCGGTCGCGACGTTCGCCGGGTCCGCGGCGACCATGCGCTGCAACTCGCCGATGGCGACCTGGTCGTCAAGGCCGCCCGCCTCCACCATCTGGGCCAAAAGTTCCGCGTACTCGCCGTTCTCCGGGTTGAGCGTGATGGCGCGGCGGACGGCCGCCAGCGCCTCCGCGGGGCGGCCCGCCTTGAGCTGCGCCTCGCCTATGCGCGCGTAGGCCGAGTCGGGCGTCAACTCACGCCCCGTCACGTACTGGAAGAAGCGCGTGTCGGACGAGGGCGGGGCCGCGGCCCAGCGCGACCACGCGTCCAAAGCGTCCGGCGTCCGCCCCATCTTGTAGTGGAACTCGCCGAGCAGCGCCCACGCCTCCGCGTTGTTCGGGTCGAGCCGCGCGACCTCCTTCAACTCCTTGACGGCCTGCTCGGCGGACGTGCGGTTCAGCTCGCCTTCGCGCAGCTCGCTCTTGAGCGTGTAGAGGCGCGAGAGGATGCGGCGCGCGCCGAAGTTGTTCGGGTCGGCGCGCGTGGCGGCTGCGCCCTCGCGCGCGGCCGTGTCGAAGTCCTGCGGCGGGTAGTAGAAGGCTATCTCCGCGAGCGCCGTGTGCGCCTCGCTGAGCGTCGGGTCGAGTGTGGCGGCCTGCTGGAACGCCTCTTTCGCCAAGCGCAGCGTCGCGGTCGCGCCGTCGCGCTTGAGGTCCGAGAGGTGGCGCTGACCTTCGAGTAATTTGGCGTAAGCCTGCGCGCGCCGCTCGCGCGGCGTCTCGCCCTGCTGGTGCTGCGCGGCTGGCTTCTGCGCCGTCTTCTCTTGCTTTGCGGGAGTGGGGGAAGGCGTCTGCGCGCGGGCGCTCGGTTCGACGTGGGGGACGGCGGCGAGAATCAGTGCGGGGAGCAGGGGCCCCCTGATGCGGGAAACGAAAGACTTCACGTCGCGATTCCTTTCGCGGACGCGTCGTCTTCCCCGTCCGCGGCGACGCCCGAATCTTCGATTGACTTCACGAGGCGCTGCCACGCGGCGCGGCGCGGGTAGGCGGACAGGAGCACGATGGCCGCGACGGCCCCGGCGCGCAGCATGTGATACTCCCTCCCGTCGTCCTGCGCGATAATCGTGACGATGAAACCCATCAGCGCGATGGCCCCGCCGATGAAGGCCACCTGGACGGTCGTCTTTTGCAGCGTCTCCAAGACGCCCGAGATGCCGCGCAGGGCCGCTATGTCTTGCAAGCGCGCCGCCTGAAATCTGGTCCGGCGCAGGACGAACGAGCCGAGCGCGAAAATCAGTATGGCGATGAAGAGAGCCATCGGGAGGGAACGGTCCGCGGGCCTGTAGAGGGAGTCGCCGGCGACGAACGCGATGGCGATGAGCGCGACGGTCAGCCCGAGCATCGCGCCGACGACCATCGCCGCCGCGCGGTGGCGGCGTGCCAATTCTTCCTGTGTGCTCTGGGACGCTTGCGCCATGTCAGTTCTTCTGATTCTTCTCGGGTGCGCCTGCACGAAATTCTAACACCCGGCTTTCGCCGCTAGCAAACGAACGCTTCCGGCCGGCGCTTCTTGCGGCTGCGCCCCGTGTCCGCGAGCGGGAGCACGGGGCGCATCGTTAATCGAGCGTCGTAAGGCGGGCGGTCAGGGTCGCGTGCCTGTCGTCGCCGTGGGCGCGGTGGTCGAAGGGGTGGTCGTCGAAGGGGCGCTGGTCGCCGGGCTCGTCGGCGCGGGGCTCGGCTGCGCCGGGCCGCGGCTCGGCGCGGGCTGCGTCCCCTGCGGGAACTGTTGCGGGGGCCGGCGGTTATGCTCGACCGGCTTGATGACCGAGGGGAGCTGTCCGCCCCTGGCGATGGCCTCGTCAATCAGGTCGTTCCCGCCCTTGCTGTCCTTGCTGATGAGGACGCCGTTCTTGTCCACGGTGACGTTGGCCGAGCCGACCACTTCGGTCAACAGCTTAGACATCATGCCGGGGCGCACGGGCCTCTCCATTTTGATCTTGATCGGGTCCGGGTCCGGGACGGGCGCGCCGATTTTAGTCAGCTCTTCCTTCGCCTTCTCGGCGTACTCGCTGTTCGGGTAGTCGCGCGCGATCATCTGGAAATACTTCGCGGCCTCGTCCGGCTCCTCCTCCTGCACGTAGAGGTCGCCGAGCATGTAGAGCACCTCGTCCATGTAAGAGAACTTCGGGTACTTCTCCAGAATCTCCCGGGCCCGCGACTGCGCGCCCTTGAGGCCGCCGACGCCGCGGTAGAAGCGGTCGCGGTAGAAGCGCGCGATTTGCAGGCTGTGCATCCCCAGGTTTTCCTGGACCTCGAAGAGGCGCTGCTCCACGTCCTGCCTGAGCGGAGTGCTCGGGTACTGCTGGAGGACGGCCTTGAGCCGCTGCTCGGCCTTGCGCGCGCGCGTCACGTCGCGGTTCGCCAGACCCATCTGGCGCATCTCCGCCTCGGCCATCTTGAGCATCACGCGGTCCGAGAGCGGGTCGGTTGGGAAGAAGGTCAGCCAGTCCTGGTAAGACTGCGACGCCTGTATCAGCATGGCCGTGGTGCCTTCGAGGTAGAACGAGTCGGCGATGGCGAGCTTCGCCAGCGAGAGGAACGGCGAGTCGGGGTAGGTCGTGATGATCGTGTTGAAGAGCAGGCGACCCGTGTCGAAGTTGCCCTTGCGGACCTCTTTGGCCGCGACCTCGAACAGCTCGCGGTCGCGCCCGGCCATGGCCTCGCCGGTCAGCTCCGCGTACTTGTCCTCGTCGCTGCCCCCGCCGAAGATGCCCAGGAATTTTTTCTTCTTCTTCTTGTTGGAGGCGGTGGCGGACGAGCCGCGCGCGCCCGCCGTCTCGCGCAGCGCGGCGTCGACGCGCGTCGTCAGCTCGGCGACCGTGGCTTCGAGCTTCTCAATGTCGCTCGCCTCGACGCGCTCGGAGCGTTCGGACTTTTGACGCAGCTCGTTGACTTCGGAGAGCACGGAGCCTGCTTCCTTCTCCAGCCCCTTCAGCCGCGCGGCCGGGTCCTCAGACTTCGCCTTGTCGTCCTTCTGGTCGCCGCCCTTCACAGAGCTGGCGGCGCTGCCGAGCGACCGGCGCATCGAGTCCAACTTCGAGCGCATCACCTCCAGGCGCTGCGTCGGCGTCCCCTCGCCGCCGCCCTGCGCCACGGCCACAGACGCGCCGACCCCGAAGACCAGAATCGCGCCCAACACGAGAGCTGCAAAATTGCGGTGCATGTATTACCTCCAAGAGCAGGGATGAGGGATGAGGGATGGGGGATGAAGAAAAGAAAAACCAGTTCTCATTTCATCCCTCATCCCTCTGACCTCATCCTTCCTATTTATGCCCACTGCATGGTCGCCTCGCGTAGGGTGCGGACGGCCTGTGCAGGGTCTGATTCGTTAAAAACTGCCGAGCCGGCGACGATGATCTCTGCGCCGGCGGCGGCTATCTCGGCGATGTTGTGGCGGTCGATGCCGCCGTCTATTTCGATTCGCGCGCTTGAGCCGCGCTCCGTCATCATGCGCCTGAGGCGGCGCAATTTTTCCAGCGATGTCGGGATGAATTTTTGTCCGCCGAAGCCGGGGTTGACCGACATCAGGAGGACGTAATCGGCGAACGCCAACGCCTCTTCGAGCGCGCCCAGAGGGGTGGCCGGGTTAACCGCCACGCCGGCCATAGCGCCCTTGCGCCTGATTGCTTCGAGCGTGCGGTGCAGGTGCGGGTCGGCCTCGACGTGGACCGAGACCATCGAAGCGCCCGCCTCGACAAACTGCTCCGCGTAGAGCCCAGGCTCGGTAATCATCAGATGCGCGTCGACGGGCAACGTGGTTGCCCGCCTGACCGCTTTTACTACGGGCAGCCCGACCGTAATGTTCGGCACGAAATGGCCGTCCATCACGTCGACGTGTATCACGCCAGCGCCGCCGCGCTCGACCGCGGCGATCTCTTCGCCCAGCCGCGCGAAATCGGCAGACAGGATTGAAGGGGCTATCTCGACCATTCCGTTGTTATCGACTGCCGGCCGCGCGCTGCTCTTTCCGTTTGTCCGCCGGATGCCTGCGGCCCGCGTCAGGGCGTGGCCGTGGCGGGGGGCCGTGCGGGCGGCGGCGGCGGCGTGGCGGCCGGCGCGCGCCTGTTGGCGTTCTGGTTGTTAGGGGTGCGATTCGCGTTCGGGGCCGTGTTCGTGTTCCGGTTGTTAGTGTTGCGCGGCGCGTTGGCGTTCGCGTTGCGGTTCGCGTTCGGGCCGCGGTTACTGTTCGCGCCGTTCGCGTTATTACTGTTGTTCGCGTTCTTGCTGTTCGCGTTGTTCGCGTTCCTGTTCTTGTTCCTCTGCGGACGGTTCTGGTTCTGGTTCTGGTTCTGGTTCGTCGCCGTCGTGGACTGGTTGGCGTTACTGTTCTCGGCGGGCTTCTCTGTCTCCTGCTTAGGCTCTTCCCTGACGGGGACGCTCTCGCCTTCCTTCGGCGCGCGGCTGACTTCCACCGCGACTGGGATTCCCACCTTGACGACCTGCCCCGCCTCCGGCAACTGGCTCAGGACCGTGTCCGGCCGCTCGCCGCTCGGCCGCTGCCCGCGCACGCGGAGTTTCAGGCCCGCTTCGTCCAGCATGTTCTCGGCCGTCAGGCGGTCCTTGCCGAGAACGTCAGGAACTTTCACCTCGGACGTGCGCAGGCTCAGGTAGACCGTGGCGAGCATTCCGAAAACAAAGGCGGCGACGACGGCCAGGACGATACCGACTTTTCCCGCCGCCGACAGCGCAAACTTTCCGAAACCCACAGCCTCTTTAACCGCCTCTCCTTAATCGCACGCTCACTCGCGGCCCTACAGCGGGGGACGCAAACCGACCGCGAAGTCTAACACCCGCGCGAAGCGCGCGGCAAGCCGCCCGGCGGCCTAACCCTTACGCTCGAACGCGGCTATAAAGAAGCCGTCCGCGCCGTCCCTGTGCGGCCACACGCGTAAACAGCCGCCCGCGCTTCGAAGACTCAACGGCGCTGTCAAAGCCACCTGCCCGAAATCTTTCTCGCTCGCGAGGAAGCGCGCGGCGACTTCTTCGTTCTCTTCACGCTCGACGGAGCAGGTGGAGTAGACCAGGCGGCCGCCGGGCCTGAGCGTGCGTGCCGCGTGGGCCAGGATGCGCTCCTGCCGCGCGGCGAGGGTTGCAACGTCCCGGTCTGTGATGCGCCAGCGGATTTCGGGGTTGCGCCTGAGCGTGCCCGTGCCAGTGCACGGCGCGTCAACCAGCACGCGGTCGAAAAAGTTTTCGGGGAACGGCAGAGAGGTTTCGGCGTCGTGCGCGACGAGGCCCAGGTTCTTAATGCCCTGCCTGGAAGCGGCCTCTTTGATTGCGCGCAGGCGGTGCTCGTGGAGGTCGCCCGCGACGATTAACGAGAGGTCTTCGGTCCTCGTGGCGACGTGCGTCGTCTTGCTGCCCGGCGCGGCGCAAATGTCCAGCACGCGCTCCCCGGCCCGCGCGTCCAGAACGTGCGCGACCAGTTGCGAAGCCTCGTCCTGAAGATAAATTTTCCCTGCGTGCGCGAGTTCGCGCAAGCTGCGGCCCGCGCCTTCGATTCGCCACGCGCCGGGCGCGATTCTCGACTCCTGAAGAACGCCGCCGGCCGCGCGCAGCTCGCCCAAAACTTCCCGCCCGTCCGCCCGGCCGGACACCACGCGGAACGCGGTCGGCGGCGCTTCGTTGTTGGCGCGCGCGAATGCCGCCGCCTCTTCCATCCCGAACGCGTCAACCCAGCGCTCTACGAGCCAGCGCGGGTGCGACGTTTCGATTGATAACCGTTCGAGAGGCTCCGCGACCTCGGCCGCGGGGTCGTAGTCCGGCTCGCGCGTCGCGCGCCGCAGCACCGCGTTGATGAGCGGGGCGGCCGAGCGCAGTCGCGCCAGGTGTGCCAGATTGACAGACTCGTTGACGACGGCCGACTGCGGGATGCGCGAGAGGAAGCGCAACTGGTAAAGCCCCAGGCGCAGCGCCCTGCGCACAGGCGCGTCCAGGCTCGCGGCGCGGCGCGACGAGTAGTGCTCGATCAGGACGTCCAGGAAGAGCTGCCAGCGCAGCACGCCGAGCACCAACTCGTAGGCGAGAGCGCGGTCCTCCGCGCGCATCCCTTCGTCCACGGAAGCCAGGAGGACGGTCGAGAAAGCCCCCTCTTCTTCGACGCGGCGCAGGATATTAAAGGCTTCGCGCCGCGCGGGCGAGACGACGCGCGCGGACTTCGCGCCTTCCGCCTTCCGCCCGCCGCCTGCTGCCTTCCCAGCCTTCATCCCAACCGCTCGCCCGCGAGCACGTGCGCCCCGTTCAGAAAATCGCGCGCGCTCATGCGGCGCTTCCCCTCCGGCTGAACTTCGTGTAGACGAAGATGAGTCCCCTCGCCGCACGAGACGAGAAGCTCGTCGCCGTGTGCCAGAACGATTTCGCCGGGGCCGGCCGATTCTCGCCCGCCCTCCGCGACGCCCGCGCGCCAGACGACGAGCCGATGCGAGTTGTAAGTCGTGTGCGCGTTCGGCCACGGCTGGAAGCCGCGCACGCGCCGCTCGATTTGCGTCGCGTCGAGCGCCCAGTCGATCAGCCCGTCCCCGCGCCTGAGCACGGGCGCGAAAGTCGCCTTCCCTTCCTCCTGCTCGCGCGGCTCGATCTCGTCAATCCGCCTCAGGGTCTCGCTCAACAACTCGGCCCCTGTGACTGAGAGCCTCTCCATCAACTCCGGCGCGGTCTCCGTTTCGCCTATCGCGGTCGCACGCCGCAAGAGGATCGCGCCCGCGTCCAACTCCTCCACGATGCGCATCGTCGTCACGCCCGTCTCCGTCTCGCCGCGCACGATGGCCCAATTCACGGGCGCGGCCCCCCTGTACCTGGGCAGCAGCGAGAAGTGCACGTTGACGCAGCCGAGCCGCGGCGCGCTCAAAAAACCCGCGGGCAGGATGCGGCCGTAAGCGACGACGACGCACACGTCAGCCTCGTGGGAGGCGAACAACCCGAGCGCCTCCTCGTTCCTGATTTTCGCCGGCTGGTGAACAGTGAGGCCTGCCTGGAGGGCGAACTCTTTGACGGGAGGTGCCGCGAGCCTGTTGCCGCGCCCGGCGGGCCTATCGGGCTGCGTCCAGACGGCCACAACCTCGTGCCCGTCCTCCAGGCACCGCCGCAAAGTTGGCACAGCCGCCTGCGGCGTGCCCATGAAAACCAGACGCATAAGAAAAGTTGGCAGCAGGCAGCGGGCAGTTGGCAGTTAAAACAGCGGGCCGAATCTTGAGGCTGCGACGTGGCCGAAACTCAACGACTGCCCGCTGCCCGCTGCCTGCTGCCAACTGTTTTTAGAATCCGCACCTGTAGTTGGCGAACTCGTAAACCTGCTTCCAGGTGCCGCCCTGTTTCTTGTAGATGTAATAGCCGTCGCCTTCCAGCCCGTCCCTCTGTGTGACGACTTCCAGCGCCCCGTCGCCGTCCAGGTCGAGCGCGTCGACGAGCCTTTCGATGTAGACGCCGTTCTCGATGGCGGTCAGGTCGGCCCCGGACATGATGTCCTTACTCGTGAAGCGCTCGTACTGCAAGACGGTCGTCCGGTAGCTGTTCCCCTGCGGCTCCGCGAAGAGGAAGAGCGGGTAGCGCGCCGCGCCGCGCCCCGTCTTCCTGGCGACGAAGCTGCCGACGAGTTCCGCCTTGCCGTCGCCGTCCAGGTCGAGCGCCGTCAGGTTGACGGTCGCGAGGCTCGGGAGCAGGGCCGCGGGCGTGCCCTTCTCTTTAAACGCCGCGCGCACGAGCGGCATGAGCGCGGCGCGCTCGGCGGCGGTCGGCGACCGGCGCGTGCTCCTGGCCCCGCCGAACGAGGCGGAGTCGGTCGCCAGCGCCATCACGTTCCGGTTGAGCTTGGCCGTGCTTTGCAGCGCCACGTCCGCGCTCGTCCGCGTACACTCCTCGTCCTTGTTAGACTTCTTGACGGTCAGCGAGCCCGCCTCGCCGCCGCCGAAAAGGACGCGGTACTTTTTGCCCCTGGAGTAGTAGGCGTCCGTGAAGCGCGTGATTTCGTCGGCGTCGGAGTCGCCCGCGATGGGCTGCTTGAACTGCCCGCCTTCGACGATGACGAACGGCACCATGTAGGCGTTCGCAGGCTGCGTGCCGTAGACGACGAAGAGGGCCGCTGGGCCACTTTGTTGCCCGGCCTTCCTCTCCGCAGTGCTTCCGACGGACAGGGAAGCCAGCAAGAGAGCCGCGGCCAGAATCGATGCGACGTAGGGACGTCGGGAACGCATTAACGGTATCCTTTCAAACTCAAGCAACCTGTTGACTCAACCCCTTTGCGTCTTTGCGCCTCCGGCGTGAGATGTTTGGCATTTCACGCCGGAGGCGCAAAGACGTGGGACGCTAAATGGCGGCGCGCTTCTCGGCGACGGGGCTTTCGCGCGCGGCCGCCTTTTCGGAGACGACTTTGGCCTGTAGGAAGAGCGCGAGGTAGTCGCGCCCGCCCGCCTTCGAGTCGGTGCCGGACATGTTGAAGCCGCCGAACGGGTGCACGCCGACCAGCGCGCCCGTGCATTTGCGATTCAGATACAGGTTGCCGACATGGAACTCGCGACGGGCGCGTTCGAGCTTCGCCTCGTCGCGCGTATAGACGGCACCCGTCAAACCGTATTGCGTATCGTTGGCGATCCTCAGCGCGTCGTCAAAGTCCTGCGCCTTGATGACGGCCAGCACCGGCCCGAAGATTTCCTCCTGCTCGATGGTCGCGCCGGGCTTCACGTCCGCGATGACGGTCGGCTCTATGAAGAAGCCCTGCTCGCCGTCCGCGCCGCCGCCCGCGAGAACGCGCCCGCCCTCGGCCTGGCCCTTCTCTATGTACTCGTTGATCGTCTTGAAAGCCTTCTGGTTGATGACCGCCGACATGTTCGTCGCCGGGTCCGTGGGGTCGCCGACCTTAATCTTCTCCGTGCGCTCGACTATCTTGTCGAGCATCGTGTCGTACACGTCCGCGTGGATGATGGCGCGCGAGCAGGCGGAGCACTTCTGGCCCTGGAAGCCGAAGGCCGATTGGACGACGCCCGTCGCGGCGTCTTCGAGGTCCGTGTCCGCGTCAACGATGATGGCGTCCTTGCCGCCCATCTCGGCCACGACGCGCTTAATCCAGAGTTGCCCCTCGTGCACCTTCGACGCGCGCTCGTTAATCCTGAGCCCTATCTCCTTCGAGCCCGTGAAGGCCACGAAGCGCGTCAACGGATGGTCAACCACCACGTCGCCGACTTCCGCGCCCGAGCCCGTCATGAAATTGACCACGCCCGCGGGCATCCCCACCTCTTCGAGAATCTCGAAGAACTTGTAACTGATGGTCGGCGCGTCCGAAGAGGGTTTGAGGACGACCGTGTTGCCCGTGACCGCGGCCGCGACCGTCATCCCGGCCATGATGGCGAGCGGGAAATTCCAGGGCGGGATGACGCAGCCGACGCCGAGCGGGATGTATTCGAGGCGGTTGTCCTCGCCTTCGATTTTGACGAGCGGCTGGTCGCCCGCGTAGCGCAGCATCTCGCGCGCGTAGAACTCGCAGAAGTCAATCGCCTCGGCCGTGTCGCCGTCGGCCTCGGCCCAGGTCTTCCCGACCTCGTGAATCATCCAGGCGGACATCTCGTGCTTGCGCTCGCGCAAAGTGGCGGCGGCGCGGAACAAGATTTCGGCGCGCTCCGTGGCGGGGGTGTTGCGCCAGGTCTTGAAAGTCTCGTGGGCCGTCTCGACCGCGCGCCGCGCCAGGTCAGGCGTGGCCTTCTGGAAGCGGCCGACGACCTCCGTCTTCTTCGCGGGGTTGAGGCTCTCGAACTTGGCGTCGGTCTTGAGGCGCTCGCCGCCGATGACGAGCGGGTACTCGCGGCCCAACTCACCCCTGACCTTCTCGATGGCCGCGCGCATCGCCCGCGCGTTCTCCTCCTGGCTGAAGTCTGTAAACGGCTCGTTGCGAAATTCGGTCTGCATGTCTACTCCTTAAACGTCTGGAATTTTTTACGGCGTGTTGCGGACGTTGGAGGCGCTGCCGCGGTCGCCGTTCTCGTTGAAGCCCGGCGGGACCGTGTAGGTGTTGCCGTTGACCGCGTTCCCGTTGGACGCGCCGCCGATGCCCTCGGTCTTCGGGCCGCTGCTGGAAGTCGCGCCGGACCCTTGCGTGCCCGGCGTGTTCGCCTGGGCGTTGGCGTTCGTCGGCGTACTGCTGCGCTCGCCGCAGGCGAACGAGAGAGACGAGACAAGCAGCATGGACGCAATTATCAGAGTTCTCCGCATCAGCTTTCCTCCGTCGCGCTTCACGAGCGCCCGCGCAGGTTTCCTAAAACTTTTTGGGTGCCGGAATGTTACCACAAACGAGACGCAAAAACGCGGTCGCCGCGTGTGTGCGAGCGACCGCGTCAGCGGTTTCCTGAAACTTTCCGGCCCGTCACCACTGGCCGGCCTTCTGTAGCTTTTTAATCTTGCGCTTGACCATCTCGCGCTTGAGCGGCGAGGTGTGGTCGATGAAGACTATCCCGTCGCAGTGGTCCGTCTCGTGCAGCATGCAGCGCGCCGTCAACTCCATGCCGTCAACTTCAAACAAATCACCGTTCACGTCGTGCGCGCGGACGACCGCGCGGAACTCGCGCTTGACGGGGAAGAAGATGCCTGGGAACGACAAACAGCCCTCCTCGCCGTTCTGCTCGCCCTCGACGCGTATCACCTCCGGGTTAATCATGACGATGCGCTGCGAGGGGTCTTTGCCGCCCGAGCAGTCCATCACGAAGAGGCGCTTGGAGACGCCGACCTGCGGCGCGGCGAGGCCCACTCCCGGCGCGGCGTACATCGTCTCGAACATGTCCGAGACGAGCTTCTTCAAATTCTCGTCAAACTCCGTCACGGCGTCGCCCGGCCTGAGCAGCACGGGGTCCGGGTAATGCACAATGTCCAGCAATGCCATCTCGTTTTTCCTTCAAGGGCGCGCGGCCGATTTTCGAGGCCCGCGCCGCCAGATTCACGCCCCGATTTTACGACAAATAATTCACGCGCGCCAGCGGGACAGCATTTGGTGCGCGAGGCCGTAAGGGCGTTGCCCGGCGAGCTCTAAGCGGCCGTCTCAGACGGCTTCCGGCTCCGGGAAGGCGTTCGAGAAGTTGTGCACGGCGTCGGGCCTGGCGTAATCGCCTGGGCGCGGCGCTTCGGCGAGGGCGAAGACGTGTCGGCGGTCGTCGCCGAAGCCCAGGTGCCAGCGCGGCTCCAGCCGGCGCACGCGCAGGCCCGCGCCCCGCAGGAGCGCGCGCAAGTCTTCCCTGCCGCTCAGCGTGTGAACGTGCGCGGGCGTGCGGCTCTCGATTGGCATCGTCAGGACGAGCTGACCGCCCGGCTTGAGCACGCGCGTGATCTCTTCAATAACGACTTCGGGCTCGGGCATGTGCTCGACCACTTCGGAGGCGATGACCAGATTCAGCGACTCGTCCGCGTAAGGCAGCCTCGTCACGCAGCCCGCGCGGAAACACGCGCGCGACGCGACGCCCTTGTGCGCGGCGAGGCGGCGCGCGTATGCGACCGACTGCGAACTGATGTCCAGCCCGTGCCCCGTCCACTCCCTCTGCATCAACAGAACCTCGCTCAGGATGACGCCCGACCCGCAGCCCAAGTCCGCCACCACTGCGCGTTGCGCGCGCGAGCCCCGCACGACCTCGCGCACGAAGTTGAGCCGGGCGGTCGCTGACGGTTGCAGCGCGTAGGTGACGTGCGTGACGACAGGGTAGAACGGCTGGTCGTAGATCGCGCCGCACGCTTCGTCGAGCGGGAGGTGGTCGTCGCGCTCCTTCCTCAGTCTCACGTACCGGCGCAGGTGGCGCGCGACCTCTTCGGCCGAAGACTGCGTGACGGCCAGAACGTCCGCGATGATCTGGTCTGCCCTGGCCCAGTTCTCCGAGGTGTCCACGCCGAAGAGCCTCGCGAGCGGCGGCCCCGCGCCCGCGAACAGGGCCAGGCAGACTCGCTCCCAGAGCGGGGCCAGTCGTGAGTTGGCCTCGATCAGTTCGAGGCAGTGTTGATATTTTCCGAGCCGCGTCTTGCCGAACAACCTCGCTTCAAACGCCATCGCGTGCGCCTCCTCCCAGCTTTCGCGTTACGGCCTCACGCTCAGCAAGAGACGTTCCCTTTGCTCCGCACGCGAAGACGCTCGCGGATTCACGAGGATTTATTGAAATCGAAGAGCGGCCGGGCGAATTTGAGAGGCGGGCTCTTGCGCCGCTTGACGGCGTCGCCTTCCGCCTGGCGTAAAACTGCTGCTGCCCGCGCGCGGCGACGGTTGGAGCGAAAATGTGACATCGCGGTGATTATTTATCCCGGCGCGTTCCGGTATGATGGCGGGGTAAAATTTTTCAGACTACGAAAGCGCTTATCTCTCTCCTCCCGATTCATGGAAGAAGTCAACTCACCAGCCAAGAAGGTCAGCGACCGGGCCGAAGAGGTCATTGACGACGTGGCCGCGAGCCCCTGGATGGAGATGCTCGCGCGCTACGGCTACGCGACGAAGGGCATCGTCTACATCGTCGTCGGCGGCGTGGCGACGCTCGCCGCGCTCGGCCTGCGCGGCGAGACGACCGACGTCCGCGGCGCGCTACAGGAGATTGAAGACAAGCCTTTCGGCAAGGTCGCGCTCGCGACCGTGGCCTTCGGGCTGGTGGGCTACGTCCTCTGGCGCTGGGTCCAGGCGCTCGCGGACACGGACCGCAAGGGGACGAAGCTCAAAGGCGTGCTCGTCCGCGTAGGCTATTTTTTCAGCGGGGCCGTTTACGCGGGGCTGGCCGCGACGGCCGCGAAGGTCTTGATTGACGTGGACGAGCCGGACAGCAGCAGCGACATTCAGGAGGACTGGATCGCGAGCGTGATGGGGATACCTTTGGGGCGCACGCTCATCATCCTCGCCGGGGCCTTCACCGTCGGCTTCGGCCTCTACCAAATCTACAAAGGCTTCAAGGCCAAGTTCCGCAAGCGGCTCAAGCTCGCAGAGATGAGCGAGAACAAGATCACCGTCGCGACTTGGAGCGGGCGCATAGGCTACGCCTCGCGCGGCGTGGTCTTCTGCATCATAGGCTTCTTCGCCGTGCAGGCCGCGCTCCACTTCAACCCGGACGAGGCCAAAGGGCTGGACGAAGCGCTCGCCACGCTGGCACAAAACTATTACGGCGCGTGGGCGCTCCTCGCCGTCGCCGTCGGCCTCATCTTCTACGGCTTCTACATGCTCGTCGAATCACGCTACCGCAAAATCTGAGTCACAACATCTGCGTCTCGACGAAGCCCCAGAGGATGACGGAGAGGCCGCCGATCTCGCCGGCGATGAGCAGGTACATGTACCAGGTCGTCGTGAAATTTCGTTCGCGGAAGAGGTTGTCAGTCCTGTCCCGCACGCCCTCCATCAGGTAGCCGAGGATCGTCAGGACGAAGAACACCAAAACGGTAGCGACCGCCCCGACCTGCACGCGCGCCGTGTAGGGGTTGTATTCGAGCAGCTTCGCGATGACGAGCATGGCGAAGCTGTAGAGGAACGCGGCGCGGTGCGCTATGTCCACGTAGACGGGCGCGCGGTGCTCCGGGCTCGTCATAATTCTTTGATACTTCAGCACGCCGACCAGCATCCCCGTCAGCAGGAACAGCCCCGAAGCCAGCAGGCTGATTTTGATGGCAAGGCTCATGGGACGAAAGTCCTCCTTCGGAGCCACGCTTGTACCCGATTCAGACGGGAAACGCTTGAACGAACTGGCTATTTTGCGCCGTGAAAAAACCGGCTGTGCTGTAGGAGGGCCGAGGGCGTGATGCCGTGCATCCGGCGGAAGGTGCGGCTGAGGTGCGCCGAATCGGCGAAGCCGGCCGCGTGCGCCGCGTCCGTCAGCGAGTCGCTCAAGGCCATTCGGTCGAGCGCCGCGCACAGGCGCAGCCAGAGCACGTAGCGGCGCAAGGGCAGCCCGGCCTGCTCGCGGAAGAGGTGCGCGATCCGGCTCGGGGAGAGTGAGACGGCCTGGGCTATCTCTTCCGACGTGACGCGGCGGTCGAGCGCCGAGCGCAGGTAGGCGAGCGCCTGCGCGACCCGGCCGTCCAGGCCCGCGCACGGGGCCGCCGAAGCCGTCAGGCTGAAGACCATCTCGTCGCAGAGGTCCGCCGCCTCCTCGCCGTCGCAGCCGTGGTCCAGGTAGCTTTTCACTCGCCGGGACAACTTGGAGAGCGCGCCCTGCGCGGCGGCCGCGGCCGTCGTCCCCGAAAAGCTCCTCAAGACCTGCTGCCCCTCGGGCGTCTCGGGTAAGAGGTAAAAGAGCGCGAGGCGCGCGCCGCGGCCGTCTATCTGGTGCGGCTCGTCCGGGGGCACGAGTGCCGCGCGGCACTCGCGCCAGGCCGCGTCCGCGCCTCTCCGCAGGCGGAAGCTGCCGTGAGCGGCGAGGCAGATTTTGACGGCGTGCGGCGCGTGCGAGCTGGTGCCGGATGCCTGGCCCAGAAAGAGGCCGCGCTCATCCCAGAGAAAGACAGAGCCGCTCCACGAGTCCCGCCCCGCCTGCCGCACCTCCGCTCTCATGTGCCGCCCTCCTCTCCCGAGTGCCGCTCGGGGCCGTCGAGCGCTCGCCGCCTCATCAGTACCCGCGCAACTGCTCGCGGTAGCCGTCGTAGTTGCGCCGCATCTCGCCCAAAGAGTCGCCGCCGAACTTCTCGCGCATGGCCGAGGCGACGACGAGGGCGACCATCGCCTCGCCTATGACGCCGGCGGCCGGGACGGCCGTGATGTCCGAGCGCTCGAACGACGCAGCCTCTTCCTTCTTCGTGTCTATGTCGACGGAGCGCAGCGCGCGGCGCAGCGTCGAGATGGGCTTCAGGTGGCCGCGCACGCGCAGTTCCTCGCCGTTGGTGATGCCGCCTTCGAGGCCGCCCGCGCGGTTGGTCTGGCGGATGAAAGTCTTGCTCGTCTCGTCGTAGGCGATTTCGTCGTGGACTTCGGAGCCGGGCAGGCCAGAGGCTTCCGCGCCCGCGCCGATGGCGACGGCCTTGACGGCGGGGATGGACATGACCGCCTGTGCCAATTTCCCGTCGAGCTTAGAGTCCCAGGCCGTGTGCGAGCCGAGGCCGGGGACCAGGCCGCGCGCGACGACCTCGAAGATGCCGCCGAGCGTGTCGCCCGCGCGCCGCGTCTCGTCAACAAGCGCGACCATGCGCGCCTGCGCCTCCGCGTCCGCGCAGCGCAGCGGCGCGTCGTCAGGGATGGCCGCGATTCGGTCCCAGCCGAGTTCCAGAGGTTTTTCGGGGATGCCGCCGAGTTGTATGACGTGGCTCAGAAGCTCAACGTCGAAGGCCGAGAGGAGTTGTTTCGCCAGCGCGCCGCAGGCGACGCGCGCGGCCGTCTCGCGCGCCGAGGCGCGTTCGAGAATGTCTCGCAAATCGCGCGCGCCGTATTTCTGCCCGCCCGCGAGGTCTGCGTGCCCTGGGCGCGGTCGCTTGACGCGGCGCGACTTCTCTGGGGCCACGTCCGCGGGCTCCGCCGACATGACTTCAGTCCAGTTGGCCCAATCCCTGTTCTCGATCATGAGCGCGAGCGGCGAGCCCAAGCTGAGCCCGTGGCGCACGCCGCTGATGATCTCCACGCGGTCGCGCTCGATCTTCATGCGCCCGCCGCGCCCGTAGCCCCACTGCCGCCGCTCAAGCTCGCGGTTGACCCGCTCGACGTTGACGGGCAGGCCCGCGGGCAAGCCTTCGAGGACGGCGACGAGCGCGCGCCCGTGCGATTCTCCTGCGGTCGTGAAGCGAAGCATTCTTCTCAGTCCATCTTTGTTAAATATTCGGGCAGCGCGTTGACTCGACCCCTTAGCGCCTTCGCGCCTTCGCGTGAGTGGTTTAGGTTTATCACGCGAAGGCGCGAAGGCGCAAAGAAATAAGTTTGGCTTTGAGGCGGGTTTTTACTGCCGCGAACACCTGCGGGCGGCGTCCGGGTTTTCGTCCTCGTAATTTTTGATTTCCGCGGCGAAGACCTGTTGGGCTTTTTCCCGGTCGGCGTCGTCGCCTAAGAACTCGCCCTCGCCCTTGACGGCGCTCACGGCGGCGCGGAGCAGGCGGGCCGCGCGGACGACTTGACGGCGCAACGCGTCGTCCAGGTCGACCACGTAAATCAACAGACGCCCGCGCGCCGCGGGGGCGAGCGTGCGGAAGGCCACGCCGCTCGCGTCCAGCGTTTTGGAGACGGAGGCCAGGCTGCGCTTGCCCCGGCGCAGGCGCAGCACGTACATCCTGTCGGCGCCGCGCTCGTCCCGCCTGAAGTAGAGGACCGCTTTCTGCTGTGCCAATTTACCGAGCCGCGCGTCCGCGTAGCGCAGCGTCGGCTCGTCCGCGCGAAGGCGGAAGAGCGCCGCGTGCTCCGCGCCGTCCGCCCAACTCCCGATTGTCCGCCTCACGGCCAGCGGCCTCAACCGCAGACAGCGCGCGAGGCCGCGAATGTTACTTATCAGCAGAAACTCTTCGCGCGAGTCGAGCAGCCGCAGGGCCTCCGCGAGCGTCAGCCCCTCGCGCGTGTTCGGGCTGACGAAGGTGTAGCTGACGGCCTTCCGCTTCCCCTCTGCGCCGGGGGCCGGCTGCTGGGCCGACGCCGTGTTCCCGGCGGCCGCCAGCAAGAGCCAGAGCAGGAGCAGCGCGCGGGCCCTCATGCCAGATACTCCTCAGCGAAGATGTTCCCGCGGCCGAGGACGCAGGCCGGGTCGAAGGCGCGCTTGAGCGCGGCCATCTCGCGCAGGTGCTCCTCGCCGTACAGGAAGCGCAGGTAGTCGCGTTTCAATTTGCCTATGCCGTGCTCCGCCGAAATTGTGCCACCGAGCGAGACCGCGCGGCGCACGAACTCCGTGTAAACGGCGCGCGCGCGCTCCGCCTCCGCGTCGTCTCGCGGCAGGATGTTGACGTGCACGTGGCTGTCGCCTATGTGGCCGAAGATGACGTACTGCAAGCGGCTCTCGCGCAAGCTGTCCTGGTAAAACCTGAGCATGGCCGCGAACGACGCGTCCGGCACGGCCATGTCGGTCGAGACCTTGCGCTGGTTGTGGCGCACCAGCCACTCGTTGACGAGCACGGGTAGCTGATGACGAAACTCGCGCATCTCGCGCCGATCGTGCTCGTTCAAGGCGAACCACGAATCTTCCTGGAGCGCGCGGTGGCGTTCGAGCAGCGCGAGCCACGCGGAGAATAACTTCTCCTCCGTCCCCTCGCTCGTCTCCTGCTCGAAGAAGACAGCGCCCGCGGCCGTAATTGGCACACGCTTGTAACGCCCGCGCAAGAAGGCCAGCGATTCTCGGTCGAAGAATTCCAGGCTGAGCGCGTCCAGGCCGCCCGCCCTGCTCTCCCCGCGCGTGGCGTACGACAGGGCGCGCGCCTCCGCGACGAAGGCCAACAGGTCTTCCTCCGTCTCGAAGAAGACGACGCCGCTCAGCACGCCCTCGGGCCGCGGCAGAAGTGTCACTTCGACTTCGGTGACGACGCCGAGCGTGCCTTCGCTCCCTATGAAGAGGTCGACGGCGTCCGCCCCTCGTGCTACGTAGTAGGCGGACGCGTGCTTGCGCGTCTGCGGCATGGTGTAAGAAGGTAAATGCGCCTCGATGTTTTTGCCGCCGGGGAGCGGTATTCGCAGGACGCCGTTTTGGTCTGCGCGAAAGCGCCCCCGCTCCAAATCAACGAGGTCGCCCGCCGGCAGTGCGACTTCGAGGCGGCGTACGAAGCTCCGCGTCGGCCCGTACTTGAAGGTGCGCGCGCCCGACGCGTTGGTCGCGACCGTCCCGCCCAGAAAGCAGCTCCACTCCGTCGGGTCCGGCGGGTAGACCAGGCCGCGTTCGGCAACCGCGCGCTGGAAATCCGCGAGCACGACGCCCGCGCCAGCGACCCCGCGCCCGACGCCCCCTTCGCGCGTGATCTCTTTGATTCGATTCAGACGGTCAGTCGCCAGCACGATTCCGCCGAACGGCACGCGCCCGCCGACGATTCCCGTGCCGGCTCCCGCGACCGTCACGGGAACCCTCTCGCGCGTCGCCTGGGCCAAAACCGACGCGACCTCAGACGCGCTTTCGGGGAAGACGACGCGCGCCGCGTGGCCGCCGCGCATGTTGCTGGAGTCCGCCAGGTAAGACTGAATCTCGTCGGCGCTCGTCTTGATAAGCATCGGGAAGAGGCTCAACTTCTTCGCGGCTTTGTCTTCAGAACGAGTAGCAGATGACGCCGTCGCAGCCGCCGTAGCAGTCGGACGGGCAGTCCGAATTCTTGCTGCAGCGAATCGCCGTGCAGTTGGAGCGCTGTTGCCCGCCCCCTGCGCCGCCCGCGCCCGGCTGCTGCCCGCCGCCGCCGCCCTCTTTAAAGCAGCCGTCCGGGAAACCCAGGCACAGGCTCTCGCAGCTAGACTTCAGCATGCACTCGCGGACGCCCGGCTTATCCAGGTCCGCCGCCCGCGCCGCGTTCTTCATGCAGTCCTCGTACGACTCGCAGCCGCACGAATCGTATTTCCGGCACAGCTCCGCGTTGACCTCGCCGCCCGCGGCCCCTCCCGTCGAAGCGTTGCCGTTGTTCGCGCCCTGCTTGCACGCGGCCAGCGCCAGCGCCATCAGGAGCAGGCAACAAAACTTCGCCCTGTCAGCACCCGTCTTCATACCGCCCCTCCTTTGTGTTTTAGAATGACAGCGTATGAATGATGCAACGGCCCTGATAAGAATTAAGTCATTTGCAGTTCGCGCTCGCGCAGGTACTTGATGCGGTCGCGCAACTCGGCGGCGCGCTCGAACTCGAAGCGCCTGGCGGCCTCGCGCATCTCGGCCTCCATGCGCAGGATGGTCGCGTCGATGTTCTCGCGCGTGTACTCCTCGTACTCGTCCAGGTTGAGCGGGACTTTGAAGTAGTCCGCCTCGTAGGCCGTCACCAGCGTGGCCTCGACCGGCTTGATGATGGTCTTCGGCGTGATGCCGTGCTCCTGGTTGTACGCCTCCTGAATCGTGCGGCGGCGCGTCGTCTCGTCAATCGCGCGGCGCATGGAGTCTGTGATCTTGTCCGCGTAGAGAATCGCCTTGCCCGCCGCGTTGCGGGCCGCGCGCCCGATGGTCTGAATCAGCGAGCGGTCCGAGCGCAGGAACCCTTCCTTGTCCGCGTCGAGGATGGCGACGAGCGAGACTTCGGGCAAATCGAGCCCTTCGCGCAGGAGGTTGATGCCGACTAAAACGTCGAACTCGCCGCGGCGGAGATCGCGCAGGATTTTGATGCGTTCGAGCGTCTCGATGTCCGAGTGCAGGTAGCGCACTTTCACGCCGACCTCCGCGAAGTACTCCGTCAGGTCTTCGGCCATCTTCTTCGTCAGCGTCGTCACGAGCACGCGCTCGTTGCGCTCGGCGCGCACGCGGCACTCTTCCAGGAGGTCGTCGATCTGCCCCTTGACGGGGCGCACCTCGACTTCGGGGTCCATCAGACCCGTCGGGCGGATGATCTGTTCCACGACTTCGCCTGCCGACTTCGTCAACTCGTACGGACCGGGCGTGGCCGAGACGTAGATGGTCTGTCCGATGCGCGTCTCGAACTCTTCGAAGTTTAATGGGCGGTTGTCCATCGCCGAAGGCAGCCGGAAGCCGTACTCCACGAGCGTGCGCTTGCGGGACTGGTCACCCTTGAACATGCCGCCGATTTGCGGGACGGTCTGGTGCGACTCGTCAATCACCATGATGGTGTCGCGCGGCAGGTAGTCCAGGAGCGTCGGCGGCGGCTGGCCCGGAGCTTTCCCCGTCAGGTGGCGCGAGTAGTTCTCGATGCCGCGGCAGAAACCCATCTCCTTGATCATCTCAAGGTCGTACATAGTGCGCTGGTGCAGGCGCTGCGCCTCGACGAGCTTGCCCTCCTGTATGAGCTTCGGCTCCCACCAGTCCAGCTCCTCGCGTATGGTCTTAATCGCGCGCTTGATGGTCGGCTTGGACATCACGTAGTGGGACTTCGGGTAGATGGGCAGGCGCTGCGTGTGCTTGTGCAGGACTTCGCCGAGCAGCGGGTCTATGGTCGAGACGGAGTCAATCTCGTCGCCCCAGAGTTCTATGCGGTAAGCCTGGTCCTGGTAGCTGGGGTAAATCTCCACCACGTCGCCGCGCACGCGGAAACTTCCGCGGTCGAACTCTATGTCGGAGCGCTCGTACTGCAACTCGACCAGCTTTTGAAGCAGCGCCTCGCGCGCCATCTTCATCCCCGGCTCGACGAACAGCAGCATCCCGTAGTACGCGTCCGGGTCGCCGAGGCCGTAGATGCAGGAGACGGACGCGACCACGACCACGTCGCGCCGCTCGAAGAGAGCCCGCGTCGCGGACATGCGGAGCCGGTCAATCTCGTCGTTAATCGTCGCCTCTTTCTCGATGTACGTGTCCGACGCCGGCACGTAAGCCTCCGGCTGGTAGTAGTCGTAATAGGAGACGAAATACTCGACCGAGTTTTCGGGGAAGAACGTCTTGAACTCCTGATAAAGCTGCGCCGCGAGAGTCTTATTGTGTGCCAGAACCAGCGTCGGCCGCTGCGTCCGCTGTATGACCGAGGCCACCGAGAAAGTCTTCCCGGACCCTGTGATGCCCAGCAGCACCTGATCCTTGACGCCCTCGTCGAGCCCCCTCACGAGCGCGTCAATCGCCTGCTGCTGGTCCCCCTGCGGCGTGTACTCTGAACGTAAATTGAATCCCATAATGAGCAAGTGGCCGATGAAAAGTTGGAGCCTAGATTCTAACTTTTCACCCGCCACTTGTCACTCGTGCCCGCTTTCCCGCGCGCGGGCGTTTTCGTGCCGGGTCCCGGCGGCCGGCCGTTGTTCAAAGGGGCAGGCCGGTCGGCTCGGGGCAGTGCCCGCGCAGGTCTGCGCTCGCGCGGTAGGCGATCTTCCGGGCGCGCATCACGTTGCCCAGCGGGCGGTGGTCTTCGGTCGTGTGCCAGGGGGTGAACGACAGTCGGTTAACCTTATCGCTCGTAGCCTTCGCGGGCTCTTTGTCGAGGTCGCAGCTCGGGATGCGCAACCGCGCGAGTTTCACGAACGGCGCGCGACTGCCCTTCCACCGGACGGAGGTGTCCTCAATCGGGGTGCGCGTCTCGTCCACGTAGAACTGCACCACGAAGTCGAACATCAGGTCCCCCTTGCGCAGCCGGCCGGCCAACTCTTCGCGCAGGAAGTCAGGGTCCTTCGTGTCGAGGTCGCCCGCCGGCTCAGTCTCCTCCGCCGGTCGCACGGTGAACTTGACGGCGTAAGGCCCGAGTTTGATCGGGGCCGTGCCGCCGTAGTGCTCCGTCGCCATGCTTCGCACCTTGCTGAGGCGGACGGTGAAGAGGAGAGTCAAGAGGATGCGGAGCGCCTCTTTGATTCCGACCTTGCGGGCGAGACCGAAGAATGACACCCGGCCGTCCTTCTCCGACTCGATAAAGGCTATGAACTGCTTCATGTCGCGGACCGTGGAGGTCACGGAGTGGCTCGTCGCCAGGAAGTCCTGAGTGACGGCGTTTCGGTCGGCCTCCAGCAGCTTGTCGCCTGGGACTCCGAACAGCTTGATGGCGATGCCGCGCGGCTCGGGGCGCACGTCCGGGCCTGGGTCCGGCCTGCCGTTGGAGAACCGGACCACGGCCGGGAAGACCTTCGGCTCGCGGAAGACGCCGTGGCGCGCATGCCCGGGCAAGTCGGGCAGGACTTCGAACTCGGCCGCGAGGCCGGCGTGGGGCTTGGCGTGGAACCCGCGCAGCAGTTCCCCGCCGCCCTCCCGCGCGACATCCTTCTGCCTTTTCAGAATCACGCGCCTGACGAAATCATCGAACAGCGTCTCCTCGCCGGGCTCGAGTTTTTCCTCCCACGCCGTGCTGGGGGGCGGGGCAGTTTGGCTTCTCTTGGAGGGGTCGTTCAGTGTCATGAGGAGTCTCCTTTCAGTAAGGGCCGCGCCGCGGTCTCGCCCGCGGCGGCCGGGTGGCTACGGCGCGGCGAGTTCGCTCTCGTGCCTGGGCCAGGAGAGGCTGTGCTTGCAGGTCTCGCAGGCGAGGCCGTTTTCGAGGTCGTAGTGTGTATCCGTATTGTGCCAGAGTTTGAGGCCGGCGGGGAGGTCGAAAGATTTTTTGGCCCGCGCGAGAGTCGGCCCCTTGTCGAGGACGACGTTGAGGGCGCAGTTCGACCAGGCGGCCCCGTCCACGCGGGTGACGGTTGAGCCTTGCTCAGCGAGCTTCCGCAGGAAAGGTTGAAGATGAAGACAAATCGCCGCGCCCGCTTCAGTCATACTTCCACCGTTCCGAGTGTTCTTGCCCGGGACGATTCAAAACTCGACGGCTGATTGAGTCAGCTCTAATAGACTATGCGCCTTTGCGTGGAAATATTTCCACGCAAAGGCGCATAGTCGCAAAGAACGGGTTTTGAAAAGCGCTCTTACCTAGTGGCCCAAGCTTTTACGCAGCGGTCGGCGACTGGCTGCTGATCTGGTAAATCGCTTCCATGACGGCCGAGCGGACTTCCGTGGGGAGCGAGCCGCGGACCGCCAGGCGGCGGAAGGCGGGGAGGATTTCCTGCTGGCCGCTCAGTGCGAGCAGCTTGACGACCGCCAGGCGCACCTCGTTGTTCGGGTGCTCCTCGATGGCGCGCATCAAGGGTTGGACTTCGCCCGCCTTAGACATCAGGAAGAGCAGCGAGAAGGCGTCGTAGGTCCGCTCGCGGCTCTCGCCCATCAGTTGGCCGATGGCTTCGCTGGCGAGGCCGGACGAAGCCAGCGCCGCACCTATCTTGCGGCGGCGCTCGGGCGGCGACTCGCGAAGTGCCCGCGTGAAGGTCGCGGCGCGGTCGGAGTTGAAGTTGAAGAGCGAGCGGGCGGCCGCGTTTCGGACTTCGACCGAGGGGTCGTCAAACGCCGCGTTGATCTCGCGGAACGAGTCGTCGCCGCCGACGCGCGCCAGGTCCGAGACGGCGGCCGCGCGGTCCGCGGCCTCTTCGGAACTGAGGCGGCGCAGGATCGCGCCGGGCACGGACGAGAACTCGTCGAACTCCGCGATGCCCTTCTCCGTGACGGCGCGGTCAATCTCTTTGCTGATGGGCGTGTGCTCTTCGACGGCGACATCGCTCAGCTCAAGCTGTCTGGAATCTTGCACGCCCGCGTCCACGCCCGCGAGGACGGGCTCGACCTGAACCTCTTCCTCGGGCGAGGTCAGGCTCTCGCGCACGTCAACGTCAACCCACTCGGCCGCAGGCGCAGCCTCCTCCTCGTACTCCACGTCGACGGGCTGGACGGCCTCCGCGTTGAGAGCCGCCGCGGCCTCTTCGGCGGCGAGACGCCGAGCCTCTTCTTCGGCCTGAAGCCTGGCGGCCTCTTCCTCTTCGACGCGGCGCGCTTCCTCTTCGGCCGCGAGCCGCGCTTCTTCCTCGGCGGCTCGTCTGGCCTCTTCTTCAGCTTGGAGCCTGGCCTCCTCGGCGGCGCGCTCTCTAGCTTCTTCCTCCGCGCGAAGACGCGCCTCTTCGGCCCGAAGCCGCTCTTCCTCTGCCTGGCGGCGCTCTTCTTCCGCACGAAGCCGCGCCGCTTCCTCTTCGGCGCGTCTGGCTTCTTCAGCAGCGAGACGTGCTTCCTCTTCGGCACGCAGGCGAGCGGCCTCTTCTTCCGCACGAATGCGTGCGGCCTCGGCGGCGGCGCGCTGGCGCTCCTCTTCTTCCAGGCGAAGGCGATCTTCCTCTGCCCGACGCGCCTCCTCTTCCGCACGTAGGCGCGCTTCTTCCTCAGCGCGGAGCCTCGCTTCTTCCTCTGCCCGCAGGCGCGCTTCCTCTTCCTCGGCCTTGCGCTTAGCTTCAGCTTCGGCGGCCAGTCGTGCTTCTTCCTCGGCCTTCAGCCGCGCCTGCTCCTCTGCGCGCAGGCGGGCCTCTTCCTCTTCAGCTTTCCGCCGGGCTTCTTCTTCGGCCTGACGGCGTGCATCCTCTTCGGCGGCGAGACGCGCTTCTTCCTCCGCGCGCTGCCTGGCCTCTTCTTCGGCACGCAGGCGGGCGGCCTCTTCCTCAGCCTTCAGCCGCGCTGCCTCTTCGGCGCGGCGAGCCTCCTCGGCGGCGCGCTGTCTCTCTTCTTCCAACGCCTTCAGTCGCGCCTCTTCTTCGAGGCGGAGACGCTCGGCCTCCTCTTCGGCCTTGCGCCGGGCCTCGGCTTCGGCGGCAACGCGCGCCTCTTCTTCAGCGGCAAGCCGCGCTTCTTCTTCTGCGGCGCGTCTGGCCTCTTCCTCCGCGCGGAGCCTGGCCTCTTCTTCGGCGCGAAGTCTCGCTTCTTCCTCGGCGCGGAGTCTTTCTTCCTCTTCGGCACGAAGGCGCGCGGCTTCCTCTTCTGCCCGGCGGCGTTCCTCTTCCTCGGCTTGTCGCTGCGCCTCGGCTTCGGCGGCCAGACGTTCCTCTTCGGCTTTGCGCTGGGCCTCGGCCTCCGCTCGCAGACGCTCTTCTTCTTCTTCGGCGCGGGCGCGCTCTTCTTCCTCCGCGCGCGCACGCTCTTCCTCTTCGGCGCGCAGGCGGGCGGCTTCTTCCTCTGCTTCCCTGCGCGCGGCCTCTTCGTCAACCTCTTCGGCGACGGGCGCTGCGGCGGCGACTATCTCCGGCGCGACCTCGGTCGCGGAAACGTCGTAGAGCGCCGCGGGCGGGCGTTCGGTTTCGACTGCAGGCTCTTCTGTCTCGGCCGCGGGCGCTTCGGCTTCGAGAGTGGGGGTTTCGACTTCGAGCGTCGGCGTCTCTTCTTCGACCGTCACGGCCTCTTCGACCGTTACGGCCTCCGCGGCAGCGGGGACTTCGGCCTCCGCAACGACGGGCGGCTCTTCAACCGCGGCGCTGGACTCTATGGCGCGCTCGATCAAGGTGCCGGGGACTTTGCGGTCGCGCTCGCGCTTGAGCAGTTGGCGTAGCGGTTCGATTGCCTCCGGGTCTTTGAGTTCGGCCAGCGACTCGACGGCCGCGCGGCGCACCTCCGGCGAGTCGTCGTCGAGAGCGGCGACCAGGTGCGGCGTGACGGACTTGTCCTGCACGTAACCGAGCGAGCGTGCGGCGGTGACGCGTTCCGCGGGGGCGTCGGCCGTGCGCAGGGCGCGCGTCGTCTCGATCAGGTAATCGTGCTTGATGAAGGCCGCGCGTGCGCGCGTGCGCTGCTCTGCGTTGCGCGAAGCCAAAGCCGCGAGGAGCCCCGCGGCGACCAACTGGCGCGTGCCCTGGTCGGTCGAGCCTATGACCTCGTCGTCGTAGCTTTCGCCCGCGAGCAAGTTCTGAACTTCCGCATCGGCGTGCTCGACATCAACAGCCGAAGCAGCTTCGGCCGCGGGGGCGAGTTTCTCTTCCTCTTTGACGGCCTCGGCCGCGCTGCCGACGGCGACGGTCTTCGTGGCGGCCGCGAGCGGCTTGGCCTTCGGCGCTTTCGAATCGTGATACAGAGAGTCCGCGACGGAGACCACGGGCGTCGCCTCGGCCTCGGGAAGCTCGGCCGTAGCCTGCTTCGCGCCCCGGCGCTCTTTCCAACTGGGCCTGCGCTTCTCGGGCGCGGCGGCCGCGGCGGTCCCGCCGCGTTGCGCGCGCGAGCGCGCGGCGACGATGAGCACCAGGCTCAGCAGCACGGCCGCGGCGATCAGGATGATGAGCCAGTTCTGCCTGAGCACCGTGCCGAGCGTCGCGGGGCTCGCCGCGGCGGGCGCTGTGGTCGTGGACGGCTCTGTGGTCAGCGCGGGCGGCTGAGCCTGCGCGATCTGCTCGGCGGGCGGCGTCGCCGCGGGGCTGGCTTCCGGGCTGACGGACGGCGACGCGGACACTTCCGGCGTGGGCGTGTAGACGACGGTCGGAGGAGTTGGGCCAGTGACCGCGGCCGAGTTGGTCGTCTGCTGTGTGCCAGTTTGCGCGCCGCCCGTGTTCGCGTTCCCCGCGGCCGCGGTTTGCGGCGTCGGGGCGGCCTGCGGCGTGGGGCTCGGCGTGGCCTTCGCCGTCGCGGGGGTCGGTGTGGCCGCAGGGGTGCGCCCTCCGCCCGGCGCTGTCAACTCAACGTTGAGCTGGTTGAACCTTTGCTGGACGCGCGCGTTCGTCCCCGGCTGGAGTTTGAAAGAGAGGACCGCGTCGTTGCCGCGCCGCGAGACCTGCACGTCTTCAAAGCCGCGCCCGCGTAAGCCGCCGGCGGCGCGCGGGGCGTTAGCGTCCGGGATGACGACGTAGTAGCGGTCGCCGCTGCGGTAGGCGGAGTAGTCGTTGAGCGGCGCGTCGGAGGTGATCGTGATGCGCGAGCCCTCGGCCGTCTCGCCGGTTCGGAGCGGCGTGATGTTCTTCTTCTGCTGTGTCGCCTGAGTGTTCGCGTTGGCGGTGGTCTGCGGCTGCGTCGTCGCCGGCCGTCTGCGACGTTGCGCGCTCGCGTCGCCCGCGCACGACAGAAGGACGAGCACGAGGACCGCGAGGGCGGGAATACTCAGTTTTTTAGTCAGGAGGGGTAAGAGGGGCATCGTGTACATCGGCAGATTTCCAATCAAAAAGAGCGGGATTTACCGGGCCGCATTATGCTACGCCGAAGCGCCTTAGTCCAGAGAATTCAGCAATCAGTAATCAGCAATCAGCTAAAAACGAAAGCGTTTTTCTTTTAACTGACTACTGATTACTGATTACAGTTTCACACCGGCAGCGCCTGATCCATCTTGTAGAGCACCTCCATCAGTGCGGAGCGCACTTTCTCGGGCATCCCGTCGCGCACCGCGAGGTGGCGAAGCTCCGTGGCGACCTCGGGCTGGCCGGTCGTGCCGAGCAGGCGAATCAGCGCGAGGCGCACGTTGACTTCGCCGTGCTCCGCGATGGCCGTCAGCATGGGCTCTATCTCGCCCGCCTTCGCCAGCAGCGAGAGCAGCGAGAACGCCTCGTAGGCGAGGCGGCGGTCCTCGCTGATCATGCGGTCAATCGCCTGGGCCACCATGCCCGCCTTGATGCAGGACACGGCCACGCGGCGCAGCGTCTCGCCGTCCGCGCTCTCTATCAACCGCACGTAACCTTCGGCGCGGTCGAAGCTCATGCGCGAGAGCGAGCGCGCGGCCGCGGCGCGCACCTCGCGCGCCTCGTCCCCGAAGGCCATCACGACCGGCGCGAAGACAGACTCGTGCTCGATTTCGCCCAGGCTCGTCACGGCCGCCGAGCGGACCACCGACTCCGGGTCGTTCGCCGCCATCGCGGTCAAAGCCTCGACGGAGCGCTGCACAGGAAATTGCGCGAGACGACGCGCGGCCGCGGCGCGCGCTTCCACGTCCGCCTCGCCCAGACGGCCCAGCGTCTCCGACAACTCCTCGTCCTCGAACCACTCCGGCAGGGCCTCGACAGCCCCGACCGCGTCCAGGTGCGTGATCTCGCCAGAGGCCGCGAAGTCGTCCAGGTCGCCCACGTCCAGGAGCGGGACGTTCGGGAAGGAGGCGTCCAGGAAGTCCAGGCACTCTATGGTGCAGGCGCTGAGCGCCTTGCTGACGAGCGACGTGGGCATGTCGGGGTGACGCCGCGCCATGTCGAGGAGCGCGCCGATGGCCGAGGGCATCTTCAAAGCGCCGAGGCTCGTCACGGCCTCCGTGCGCACTATGGTTTCGGTGTCGTAGAGGGCTTCCAGGAGGAACGGCAGCGACGACTGCGCGCCGATCTCGCCGAGCACGCGGGCGCTCGACGCGCGGTCGTAGGCGTTGTGCGACAGCAGCAGGGAGGCGCACTGCCGCGCGACGAAGCCGTACTCTTCGAGCGCCTGGCGCGCGCGGCGGCGGCCGTCCTCGCCCGACTCGGGCGAGGTCATCGCCTTAATCAGAGAGGTCTCAAGCGCGCGGCGGTCGTCGGGGGCGCGCGACGAGAGCACGTCGAGGCGGTGAGCCTGGCCCAGAACGAGCTTGCCGACTTCCTGATCGACGCGGTAAGCGCCGTAGAGCGCGGGCGCGACCGGGGCACCCGCGGGCCGCCTCTCCAAAGCCTCTTCCGAACGCGGCTCGGAATCCTGCCTGGCGGAGTCGCCCGTCCTGGCGAGGGCATGGTCGCTCTGCCGGCGCGAACGCCTGCGCCGCTCCTTCTTCGGCCGCTCGTCAATGACGGCCAGTTCGTCGGAGGCGGCGCGCTCGACTGCCACCTCTTCATTCTTCTCTTCCTTCTCCTCGTCCACGTCCTCGCGGTTCTGGTGCCTGCGCGCGAGCACGAGCGCGACGCCGCCGATGAGGAGCAGGATGATGACGCCCGGCAGCGAGAAGATGTAGGACAAGAACCCGTCCGACTGCTCGTTCGTGACCGAAATCGTCGCGGGGGCCGCGCTCTCCTGCGCCACGGGCTGCGAACCCGCGGGGACGATCCCTGGGTCCGTGGGCGGCACCAGTTGCGCGGACGTGGCCGAGGGCGAAGCCTCCGGCAGCGGCGACGCGAGCGGGGAGGCCGCCGGCAGGGCCGCGCCGTTCGGGTAGCCGTTGGCCGTCTGGCCCATTTGCGCGGGCGGCTGTCCGTAACTCGGCTGACCCTGCGGCGGGTAGGAATGAACCGGCGGGGCTTCGGCCAGGGGGCGGCGGTCGCGCACCGGAGGCTCGTAATCAGTCGAAGCCTCCTCGGCGCGCGCAGAACTCTGGGTCGGGGCGGCGAGTTGCGCCTCGCCTTTGGTCGTGTCGAGGCCGCCGCGTATGACCAGGTTGAGCCTGTTCGACTGCGGGTCGACCGTGACGCCCGCGCCCTGCTTGACGGCCACGACGACTTCGAGCGTCTTGCCCAGGTTGCGCACGGTCACGCCCTTCGGCAGCCCCTTGAGCGCGCCGGGGCTCGCGCCCGGCAGGCTCATGTGAAAGCCCTCTTCGTCCTGCCACGTCTGCGTGCGCGTCAGCGGCGCGTCGGCCGAAACGGACACGACGGTCGTCCCGCCCGACTGGCTCGCAGTGACGCCCGTGACCGTGTAGGGCGCGTCCTTCCTCTTCTGCGCGAACGGCGAAAGAGTAGGCACGAGCGCCACAGTTGCGAGCAGGAGCAGGAGCGAGAGCGTGCGCGCGACGCGACGCCCGCGCGCGGACAGTCTCAGGCCGCGGGGCTCATTCGCGCCGTTCTTCGGGTTGTTAGCGGACAAAGCTTTCTTCATGGTCATACTTTCAGGGACAGGCAAGTTTGATTGCCCGCGAAGGGGAAGCGGGGCGCGCCTGGGAATGTTTGGCGCGTGCCGGCCCGCGTCGGTGTGATTAACCTTTGGTGTCAGCGGGAGCGCCCCTTTGTTCGGGCGGCGCGTCCACGCGATGAGGAGGGTGACCCTTCCTTGCTCTCAAGGCCCGTCGGCTACTCGTCGCAGAACTTGTAGCCTATGCCCCAGACGGTCAAGACCATCTGCGGGTTCTCCGGGTTGTCTTCGATCTTGGCACGCAGGCGGTTGATGTGCGAGTCAATCGTCCGGTCGTAGCCTTCGTAGGAGTAGTCCCAGATTTTTTCCAGGAGGTACTTTCTGGGAAAGACGCGGCCGGGGTTGGAGGCGAAGAGCCTGAGGAGGTCGAACTCCTTCGGCGTCAACTCCACCTGCCGCTCGCCGACCATCACCTCGCGCTTGGTCGGGTCGATGCGCAGCTTCCCGCGCGTGATCGGCGCTTCCTCGCTCGCGCCGTCCTTGCCGCCGCCCGTGCGCACGCGGCGCAGGACGGATTTGATGCGGGCCTCAAGCTCGCGCAAAGAGAAGGGCTTGGTGATGTAATCGTCCGCGCCCATTTCGAGACCCAACACTTTGTCAACCACGTCGTCCTTGGCCGTGAGCATCAGGATGGGGATGTAAGGAACCTTCTCCCGCAGCTCGCGGCAGACGGCGAGCCCGTCCATCTTCGGCAGCATCAGGTCAAGGACGACCGCGTCCGGGTGATCCTGCAAGGCGGTCTGCACGCCGGCCAGGCCGTCGGAGGCCGTCTTGACGCTGTAGCCCGCACGCGAAAAATACTCGACGATGGCGGTCGAGATGTTCTCGTCATCCTCGACGACCAGCAGGGTCGGCTTGCGCTCGCTCGCGGCGGGCGCAACATTATCTTCCCTGTTCTCTGGTCTCCCTTTGTCGGCAGTTGTCGGCATCGGTGATTTCGTCAAAGAATGGCAATTCTGGACGCTGGAGCGGAGGTCGCCGGTGGCGTGGCGCGCCTCAGACCTTGTGACTATAGCAGGTAAACGCGTCTAAACTCAAGCAATAAGTTCGCAGCAGGCAGTGGGCGGTGGGCAGTAAAAAGAAAGACAAGAAGGCGGCCGCGCTGGTCACACTCGGCCGCCCTCTTGTTTTTGGTCTTAACTGCCTGCTGCCCACCGCCTACTGCCCACTGCTTTTCGCTTCCGGCTTCAGCGCTTGTTGCAGGCGCTGCTGGAATTGCCTGATAAAACCCTGAATCTGTGGGCTGTTGACCTTTTTGATGGCCTGTTCGATGACCTCCACGCCGCGCGGGTCGCCGAGCTTGACCAGCGCCTCGCCGGCGGCGTTGCCTACTGGGAAGTTGAGCGTGTCCGCGCTCCAGAGTAACGCCCTGGAAACGAGCGGGAAGGTGCGCGGGTCGTCGCGGCCCACGGCCGCCAGCAGCGTGATGGCCGCCCCACGCACCTGCGGGTCGTTGCCCTCCGCCGCGTAGCGCATCCCCGCCTCAATCGCCCGCTTGTCGCCCAGATTCGCCAGCCCCGAGAGCGCGCTCGCGCGCACCTGGTCGCGCCACGACGGCGCGTCAACCAGCTTCACGAGCGCGTCGTAAGCCTGAGGCGACTTGGTCTCGCCGAGCGCGAGCGCGGCGGCGCGTATGGTGCCGTAGCTCTGGTCGTTCAGGAGCGGGAGGTAGACGCTCGCGAGCTGCCCGTCCTTGCTCTTCGCCAGGGCGCTCGTGGCGCTCGCGCGCACGCGCGCCTCCGGGTCTTTCGTCGCGGCGAGCAGGGCGTTGCGCGCCTCGGCCCCGTGCTGCCCGCCGAGCGCCGTCGCCAACTCGGAGCGCACGCCCCAGAATTTTTCGCCGCCCACCGCCGCGGCGAGCGCCGTCACGATCTTCTGCTTGTCTGCGTCCGAGGTCTCCTTCGCGTTCAGGCGGCTCGTCAACTGGTTGAGCGCCCAGACGCGGCCCGTCACGTCTTCGTCCCGCGTCAACTGGTAAGCCAACTCGTCCGTCGGCTTCTCGAACGTGACTTCCTTGATGACCGTGCTGCCGTAGTCGAAGTGTACGAGTTGCGGCTCGGCGTCGACGGCGAAGGTGAAGGTCTGCTCCTCTTTGGGCTCGACCCAGACGGTCTCGACGCGCCGCTTGCCCCCGGCCTCGATCTCTATTTCGAGCGGCGCGCGGAAGAAGGCGGCCTGCGGGTAGTCTGTGTTCGGGTCCGGTTTCTGCTCCTGGCGCACCTTGAGCGTGAGCTGCTTCGCCTGCGCGTCATAGCTCCGCGTCACCCTGAAGACCGGGTGGCCCATTTTGTAAAGCCACTGCTCGAAGAACCAGTCCATGGGCTTGCCGGTCGCCTCCTCTATGGCGATGCGGAACTGCTCGGTCTGAACGGGCTGGTGCGCGTACTTCGTCAGGTAGTGATTAATCGAGCGCCACCAGTCCTCCTCGCCGAGCGCCCTGCGGAGCATGTGCAGGACTGCGCCGCCGCGCGGGTAGGCGTAGTTGTCGAAGACGCTGTCCTTGTGCGGGTAGTTGTTGGTCACGATGGGGCGGCGGTAGCCCTGCCGCCAGGTCCCCATGTAGGCGTCCTGGTTTCCCTTCACGTCCAGGTAGAGGAAGGCGTCGCGGCCGAGGCGGTGCTCGTCCCACATCGCCTGGAAGTAGGTGGCGAAGCTCTCGTTGAGCCAGAGGTCGGCCCAGGTGCGGCAGGTGACGTAGTTGCCGAACCACTGGTGTGCCAGTTCGTGCGCCTGCAAGCCGTCCCAGTCGCGGTCGAGCGTGGTGCGGCGGTCGTGAATCATCTGGTCCGTCTGCGTCGTGGCCGTGATGTTCTCCATCCCGCCGCCGAAGTCGCGCGTCATCGTCTGCGCGTATTTGACGTAAGGGTATTTCACGCCCGTCTTCTCCGAGAAGAACTTGACCATCTCGGGCAGGCGCGCGGCCGTGACTTTGCCCTCCTCGACTTCGTTCGGGTAGACGTAGGTGTAAATCGGGATTCCCGCGTAGCTGTCCTCTACGGCCGCGTACTCGCCGACGACGATTGAGGTCAAATAACTCGCGTGCGGCTGCTCCATCTTCCAGTGGAAGGTGCGCGTCCCGTCCGCGTTGTTCTTCGTCTCAAGCAGCTTGCCGTTGGAGATGACCATCAGGGGCTTCTCGACGGTGGCGATCATCTCCGAGGTCGCGAAGTCGTTCGGGTGGTCGAAGCAGGGGAACCAGAAGTGATTGTATTCTGTCTCCCCTTGTGACCAGATTTGTTTGGGCCGCCTGGGGTCGTCGGGCCTGGGCTTGATGAAGGTCAGCCCCCGCCCGAAGCCGGGCTGGCCGCCTCCTCCCTGCGTGACGCCGTTCGTGTTGTAGGCGATGACGACGGTCACAACGTCCGCCGGCTGGTAGGCGCGGTCGAGCGTGACGCGCAGCTTCTCGCGCTCCGCGTCCGGCTCGAACTTGAGCGGCGCGCCGGAGGAGAGCGTGACCGACTTGAAGGCCATGTGCGCCGCGTCGAACTCCACGGTCCTGGTGTTCGCGTTGAGCGGCGAGAGGGTGATCGTGGCCGTGCCCATCGCCTGCTCGCGCTCCCAGTCGAAGCGCAGGTCTAGCTTGATGTGGCGCGTGTCGTAAGTGCGCTCGCGCATGTACTGCCTGGGCGGAATCCTCTGCTGCTCCTGCTGCTGCTGCTGTTGCCGCCGGGGCCGGGCCGCGGCGAGCTGCGGACTACAGAGCGCCAGGACGAGCAGCAGACAGAGGGCGCGGACGGTGAGGCGAGTTCGACGTAAGGTTGGCATGGCGTTCTCCAAAGTTGTAAAGATAACCGTCAAGCAGATACGAGTCTCGGCCGCAGGGCGAGACCGAATACAATTATTACCGGTTCCCTTGTTTAGGATTCATACGGCGCGGGGCGGACTCGTCATTCCTGAAACTGGCCGCCCGATATTTACGTTTGAATGGCTAGCATTGTTGCACATTGTTCCCCGACTCAAAAGGAGAAAACCGACATGACCCCGGAAGAGAGACGCGAGTTGATTGCGGCCTACGCGGCAGGCTACGACGAAGTCGCCAGGAGCCTCGAAGGGTTCCCCGCGGACCGTTTGACAGACCACCCGCTGCCCGGCAAGTGGAGCGCCTGCGAGATAGTCCAGCACCTCGCCGACAGCGAGATGAACTCCGCCATACGCATCCGCCGGCTCCTCGCCGAAGACAACCCCGTCATCCTCGGCTACGACCAGGAGGACTACGCCACGCGCTTCAACTACAACGAGCGCGACTTCGCGCCCGCCCTGGACGCGCTGCGCGGCGCGCGCGCCACCACCGCGCAACTGCTCGCGCGCATGACCGACGAAGACTGGCGGCGCGAGGGCACGCACACCGAGAGCGGCCGCTACACCGCCGAAGACTGGCTCAGAATCTACGCCGCCCACGCGCACAACCACGCCGCGCAGATTCGGAGGTTAAAGGAAGTAATCAGCGGACAGTAAGTCCCGGAGGGACGGCGGAGCAGACTCGCCGTGGTCGCGCTCCGGCGTCCCTCCGGGACGCGAATCTGTTTATTGGGCCGTTTCCGGCGGTTGCACCACCGGCTAATCTCCTCTCGCGCCTCCGGCGCTTTTCTTTGGCTGAAAACTGATTACTGATTACTGACTACTTCTTTCTTGACAAAAGCCGCGGGGCGCGAGCATTATCTCGACTCGCCCGCAACGGCTAACGCTCTTCTGAATCCCTTTTGTATCGAACCTGGAATCATTATGCCGAGCCCAGCGCCCGTACTCGAAACCTCTTTCTCCGACTTACAACTTCTCCGCCGCGGCAAGGTGCGCGACGTGTACGGCGTCGACGACGACCACCTGTTGATCGTCGCGACCGACCGCATCTCGGCCTTCGACTGCATCCTGCCGACGCCGATTGCGCGCAAGGGCGAAGTCCTGACGCAGCTCTCGCGCTTCTGGTTCGAGCGCCTCGGCGGCATCGTCCCCAACCATCTGGTCGCGACCGCCGTCGAAGAGATGCCCGAAGCCGTCCGCGCGCACGCGGACGCCCTGCGCGGCCGCTCGATGCTCGTCCGCCGCACGGAAGTCTTCCCCGTCGAGTGCGTCGTGCGCGGCTACATCACGGGCTCCGGCTGGAAGGACTACAAGCGCACGGGCGAGGTCTGCGGGCACAAACTGTCTGAGGGACTGCGCGAGTCGGAGCAACTGCCCGAGCCCATCTTCACGCCCGCGACGAAGGCCGAAGAGGGGCACGACGAGAACATCAGCGAAGCGCAGATGGGCGAGATCGTCGGCCGTGAGGTGACCGACGCGCTGCGCGACATCTCGCTCCGGCTCTACAAGGAGGCGAGCGAGTACGCGCGCACGCGCGGCATCATCATCGCCGACACGAAGTTCGAGTTCGGCCGAGACCGCGACGGCAAAGTTATCCTGATAGACGAGGCGCTGACGCCGGACTCCTCCCGCTTCTGGCCCGCGGACGAGTACGAGCCCGGCCGCTCGCAGCCCTCTTTCGACAAGCAGTTCGTCCGCGACTACCTCGAAACGCTCGACTGGGACAAGCAGCCGCCCGCGCCCCCGCTGCCCCCCGAGATCGCCGCGGCCACCACAGAGCGTTACCTGGAAGCTTACCGCCTTCTCGCGGGAAGCGAGTTGTAGGAATTTTTGATTTTAGATTTTAGATTTTAGATTTGCGGTTGGGTAGGGAATAAAAATCTTTCCTCCTCTCCCGATCAAAAATCAAAAATCGCAAATCAAAAATCCGTCGCCCTTCATGACTGTCTTTGACTTCGTGGTGCTGACGCTCGTCGCGTCCTCGGTCGTGGCGGGCGCTTTGCGCGGGATCGTGCGTTCGCTTCTGACGGTGGCGGCGCTGATTGTGGGGCTCGTCATCGCCGCGCGCGGCTACGGCTTCGCGGGCGCTATCCTGCGCGGGGTGGGCTTGGTCGAAACGGACGCGGCGGCCAACGCGGGCGGCTTTATTTTGATAGTCGTCGTCGCCCTGGCAGGCGGGTTTTTCGCGGGGCGGCTGGTCGCGGGCGGCCTGCGCCACGTCCGACTCGAATGGTTCGACCGCCTGCTCGGCGGCGCGTTCGGGCTCCTGCGCGGGTGGGCCGTCTGCTCCATTCTCTACCTCGCCCTGACAGCTTTCCCAGTCCGCATCACTTCGGTCGAGGAGGCGAGCACCGCGCCCCTTTTGGCCCAGGGGGCGAAGCTACTCGGCGTGTTCACTTCTCAAGAAGTACGCACACGCTTTTACGAAGGCTACACCGGTTTAATAAACGATGATTGAACTTCCCGCTTTGGTTCTAATCCGCTTCGGAGAAAACCCAATGCAGATGCGCGCCCGCCTCGAAGCCCTGATAGACGAGATGCTCGACGGCCAGATCATGCTCGACGAGGCCCTCGCCGAGTTCGAGAAGCTCTACATACAGAAGGCCCTGGCCCGACACAAGGAGCACCTCTCGCGCACCGCCAACGTCCTCGGCATACACCGCAACACGCTCTCCAAGCGCGTCTCCACCTACCGCAAACAGGACACGCACACGCGCCCGGCCAAACGCTCCGCCCGTAAGCGCTAAACTTCCCCTGGGGCGAGGCCCGGTCCCCTTTGAGCATTTCGCGGTTGAGGGCCGCGCCATTCGCGTCTCGCCGGTCGTCATTCTTTCTTCAAGCCCCCGGCAAATCGAATTGCAGATAGAGGCTCCTTCAATCGTCTTCCAGACTCGGCGGCGTGGGCACAACCTCCCAGTCGCCCTCCCCACTCGCGGGCTTCGCCATCCAGCGCTCTCGCTCCTCATCCCAGTAGGCGTCCATGTAAGAGCGCCGCGACTCGTCCCAATATGAGAGGGTGCCCAGGTCTACGGCGTCGGCCGGAATGAGATAAGGCTCCTCGGGCGCGAACGGCCCTCCCTCCCCGAAGAGCAGTTGTCCGTCTTCGACCTCGATGAGGTAGCCCTCGTAATGCAGCCCCGTCTTCAGGTCGAAGGCGACCCTCGTCCCCAGCCGGCCGAATTCTTCGAGTATGGTTTCAGCATCTTTCATCTCTTTTGATGAGTTGCCGGGCGACGGTTAAAATTACGGGCGGCTCGTCCCCTCCCTCCAATCAAGAATGAATAGAATAATCACGCAGACGACGGCGAGGACGAGTAACCCTGCCAAAAACACAGACACCCCGATGACTCCCCTTTGCCACCCGGCCAATCCGTCCCACTTCTCAGAGAGCCCCTCGAACGACACGCCCGTCGCTATCTCTAAAACCCCCGCCAGGAGCCACGCGACCGGCAGCACTCCCGGAACAATTGCGACGGGGTTGTAGGTGAACTTATGACCGGTGAGGGGTATTACGATGAGCGCGCCGATGTATAAGAGGGTGACGACGGCCCCGGCCTTTATCTTTTTCATCCCCGCCCTGCGGACACCCTGCCTGGCGCTCGCGCCATCAGCCGGACGATTGTTCTGGCTTTGCGCCGGAAGCGCGGGCGAATCAAGGGCAGCCCCGCACCGTTTACAAGTAGCCGCTCCGGCCCTCGTCACAAACCCGCATCGCGGGCATTTAACGCTGCTCAAATTAGCGCCCTCTGATTAAATGTGCGCTGCCTTACGTCCGAATTAACGGGGCGGGAACAATTGTATCAAGTATTCAATCTTGTGGATGAAAGCCGCGCTCATTCCACTCCGATTGAATCAGTCGTTAGGCGCTTCGACGGGATGGGCCACCTGATGCAGCCTCGGGAGGTTTAACGCCCTGCCCGCCGACCCCGGCCCCGCCTGACGCGGGCGCAGAGCCCCGCGAGGCCAGTGCCGAGCAAAAGGAGGGTCGCCGGCTCGGGGACGGGGCGGGGGCTGAACTGTAAGTCCCTGATAGTCCCGGTTAGAGGCACCGAGGTCTGCCCGGCCGCGACCGTCACGTCATTAATCTCCAGCACAAAACTGCCGTCGATCATCAGAATGTTAGAGAATAAAAGAAAAGACGTGGGAGGGGCGCTCGGGTCGCCTGGCCTGCTGAAGTCGAACGTGACGGAGCCGCCCGCCGCAGTGATGCTCCCGCTGAGTAACCCCGAGGGCTGGAACAGACCGGGGTCGGAGATGAACGGGGACGCAAATTGGATCGCCATCACGAGTTTGTCGCCGCTGTAGTCATAGACTGCGTTGGACAGCGTGATGGTTCCCAACGTGACGGGGATGGGAGCGGAGCCCGAGGCAGCCGTGAACGTAGTGGAACTACCCTCGAAGGTGAGTCCGCCGAGGGTTGTGGTGGGCGGGGTCACGAACCCCCCGAGGAAGCGCGGGCCTCCGTTAATGAGGGTCAGGGTGATGGAGTCGGCACGGGCCTGGCTACAGAGCCCCGAGCAGAGAAGAAAGAGCGCAGGAGCTATTGCCGCCGAGAGGCGGGATAGGCGTGAGAGCATGACAGGGCCTCCTCAAGAGTTTGCGCAACTGACGCCGCGGGACTGGGCAGAGCTTAAATTATCATCTTATATAAATAAACTACTAAACCGGCACCTTTTCCTGGAGAAAGCCTAACTATTAATAGGCTGCGCCGTGCGGTCCGACACGTTAAGTAGTCGCTAAATGCCGCGCTTTTCAGCCTTCGTGCGGCCTTCATCCTGATTTCATGCGAATCGGGCCTCGGAGGCCGAAGTTTCGAGCAAAGAGCCTTGACGTTCGTGCTCGGAGGTCCGGCGTCGGGGCTCGGAACTCGAAGGTTGAGGCTATTTTCTCGAACTTTCGAGCTTTTTGCTCGAATCTCGGAGTTCCGAGCACGGACTTTAGAGAAAATTTCTCGGGCGTTGGGGCTTCTTTCTCGAACATTGAGGCTCGGAGCACGAAAATTCGTGCTCCGAGCCTCAATGTTCGAGTTCTGAGTACCAAGAGCCGGCCTCGGAACTGCTAAGGTGTGGCCGGGTTGGGGGTGGTTTTGGCGGTTTTGCGGGCGAAGCGTTGGGCCAGGCCGTCGAGCGCGCCGTCCAGGGCCGCGCCGCGACCGGCGGCGCGTGCGAATTGATAGATGAGCAGGGCCGAGGTGTAGGCTTCGCTGCCGACGGCCATGTAGGTGTCCTCGACGAGTTCACTTAACTGCTTGAAGGCAGTCAGGATAGGGTCCAGGGCCGAGAGTAGCTCAACGTCCTTGCGCATCTCGGCGGCGTCGAAGCCGCCCGGAAGAATGTTGGGGTTTTGCGTGGCTACTTCGAGCGCCTGGGAGACGAAGACGCGGCTGCGGTCGCCCATTTTGGGCAGCCCGCGGCGCTCCTCCGGCGTCAGGTCAATCAGAAAAGGAAGTTTTTGGCGGATGGTGTTGACGGCATCCATGACGGCCTGCCTGTCCGCGTCGGACAGGGTCGCGCTGATTCTATTGTCCTGCATTTGGTGAGTCTCCAGGGGTTTCTGAGGAACTCCGGCCGGGCGGTGCGGCGCAACCGGAGCGTTTCTGCGAGGATAGAGCCAAAACGCGGGCACGATATACCCTCCAAACGCCCGAAGTCAACACATTCCTGCTGCCCCCGGATATTGACAAGAATCCCGCCCTGAGATATTTTTAGCACTCACCGTGAAAGAGTGCTAAAAACGGATTGGTGAGAAGCTCTATTATTTCGAAAAACACCGTAATTTTTCCCGGTAAATCCTGAAAGGAGTAGTGAGGCAGTATGGCAACTAACATTAGACCCCTGCATGACCGCGTGATCGTGCGCCGGCTGGATGAGGGCGAGCAGGTGCGTGGCGGGATCATCATCCCGGACACCGCCAAGGAGAAGCCGCAGGAGGGCGAGGTCATCGCCGTCGGCGAGGGCAAGATTCGTGACGACGGCTCGCGCCAGACGCTGGACGTGAAGGCCGGCGACCGCGTGCTGTTCGGCAAGTACAGCGGCTCGGAGATCAAGATCGACGGCGAGGAGCTGCTCATCATGCGCGAGGACGAGATTCTCGGCATCATCGAGCGCGCGGGCGCGGCTTCCGGCTCGGGCGGCAGCAAAAAAGGCGGCAAGTAGTCCCTAGCGAGACTCGGCCGCTTTTTTCACGTTCACCACACAGATTGAGTTAGGAGAGGAAAGAGAAAATGGCAAAGCAAGTTATTCATGGCGAGGAGTCGCGCGCGGCCATCCTGCGCGGCGTCAACCAGCTCGCCGACGCCGTCAAGATCACGCTCGGCCCCAAGGGGCGCAACGTCGTCATCGACAAAAAATTCGGCAGCCCGACCATCACCAAGGACGGCGTGACCGTGGCGAAAGAGATCGAGCTGAAGGACGCGCTCGAAAACATGGGCGCGCAGATGGTGCGCGAAGTCGCCTCCAAGACTTCGGACGTGGCCGGCGACGGCACGACGACCGCGACCGTTCTGGCCCAGGCCATCTTCCGCGAGGGAGTGAAGACCGTCGCCGCGGGCGCGAACCCTATGGCCCTGAAGCGCGGCATCGACAAGGCCGTGGAGCGCGCCGTCGAAGAGATTAAGAATCTGGCGAAGCCCGTCAAGGGCGACGCCATCGCGCAGGTCGGGACCGTCTCCGCCAACGGCGACGCGACCATCGGCAACATCATCGCCGAGGCGATGAAGAAGGTCGGCAAGGACGGCGTCATCACCGTCGAAGAGTCGAAGACGATGGAGACTTCGCTCGAAGTCGTAGAGGGTATGCAGTTCGACCGCGGCTACCTCTCGCCCTACTTCGTGACGGACCCCGAGCGGATGGAGGCGGTGCTGGACAACCCGCTGATTCTGATTCACGAGAAGAAGATCAGCTCGATGAAGGACCTGCTGCCCTTGCTTGAGCAGGTGGCGAAGATGGGCAAGCCGATGTTGATTATCGCCGAGGACGTGGAGGGCGAGGCGCTCGCCACGCTCGTCGTCAACAAGCTGCGCGGCACGCTGAACATCGCGGCCGTCAAGGCCCCCGGCTTCGGCGACCGCCGCAAGGCGATGCTCGAAGACATAGCCATCCTGACGGGCGGCAAGGTCATCTCGGAAGACTTAGGGATCAAGCTTGAGAACGTCAAGCTCGAAGACCTGGGCCGCGCCAAGAAGGTGACGATTGACAAGGACAACACGACTATCGTCGAGGGCAACGGCAAGACCTCTGACATAGAGGGCCGCGTCAAGACCCTGCGCGCGCAGATCGAGGAGACCTCGTCCGACTACGACCGCGAGAAGTTGCAGGAGCGCCTCGCCAAGCTCGTCGGCGGCGTGGCGGTGATTAAAGTCGGCGCGGCGACCGAGACCGAGATGAAGGAGAAGAAGGCCCGCGTCGAGGACGCCATGCACGCGACGCGCGCGGCGGTCGAGGAGGGCATCGTCCCCGGCGGCGGCGTCACACTCGTGCGCGCGGCGAAGGCGCTTGAGAAGTTCCAGGCCAACAAGGCCGGCGAAGGCGACGCGGACGAGCAGATCGGCGTCCAGATCGTCAAGCGCGCGTTGGAAGAGCCCCTGCGCCAGATCGTGCAGAACGCCGGCAAGGAGGGCGCGGTGATTGTCGAGCGCGTCCGCGAGCAGAAGAACGAGAGCTACGGCTACAACGCGCAGACGGAAGAGCTCGAAGACCTGGTCAAGGCGGGCGTCATCGACCCGGCGAAGGTGACGCGCACGGCGTTGCAGAACGCGGCGTCAATCGCCGGCCTGATGCTGACGACGGAAGCGATGGTCTCGGAGCTTCCCGAGGACGACAAGGCCCCGGCCATGCCCGGCATGGGCGGCATGGGCGGCGGCATGGGCATGTAATTCGGCCCGCGTCGGAGTCAAACGAGAAAGCGGCTTCGCTCACAACAGAGCGAAGCCGCTTTCTCGTCAGTGCCGCCTGCCGCAAGCGGGCGGGTCATTAACGTCGAGCACCCGCCCGCTCGCGGCAGGCGGCACTGACCGTCACTCAAAGCGCGCTTCGATCACGTCGCCACGTTTCTGTCCGTACCGCCGCGCTAGCTCTGGATAAGTAGCCATCTCGGCCTCGGCCTCGGTGAGACCTAAAAGTTCTTCCACTTCCGTGATGACGCTTTCCTCGCCCTCTATCTCCAGGAAGAGGCCGAAGGGCAGGTCGTCCACGACTATCTCCGCGCCTTTCAACTGCCAGGTCGCGCGGCGCTTTTCGTAGACGAGCGAAGGGGTGAAGCCGAGCGCGGCGAGGATGTCGGCCAGCGCCGCGGCGTCGTCCACACGGGTTTCGTCCTCGCGGTAGCGCTTGACCGAAGAGGCCGAATCGCCGCGCTCCTTGTAAGTCAAGACGGCCCGGCCGCCGACGCGGCGCAGGCGCAGCACCTGCCGGCCCGAGTCCAACTGCCCGCCCGCGTAGAGCGTGTTCTCCTCGAACTCTTCGCCCTCGAATGTGGCCCCGCTCTCCCGCAGGCGCTCAATCAACGACGCGCGCCCCTCATGAGTCAGGCGATATTTTTTCTCGACCTCTATTCCCATTTCACGCCCGTCTCAGCCAGCGCATAATCTCCGGGACGGTGGCCCGCTTGCCGTACATTAACATGCCGACGCGGTAGATGCGCGACGCGACCCAGACGAGGAGAACGACTGTGCCAAAACCTATGGCGAAGGAGAGGGCGATCTGCCAGAGCGGCGGGGTGCGCGTGACGATGCGGACGAGCATGACCACGGGCGAGGTGAATGGAATCAGCGAGGCCCAGAAGGCCAGCGCGGAGTCGGGCGCGCGCAGCACCGGGAAGACGAGGTAGAAGGCCACGAGCAGCGGGAAGACCGCGAGCAGCATGAACGACTGGGCCTCCTCCTGCGTCGTCACGACGGAGCCTATCAGGGCGTAGATGGTCGCGTAGATGAAGTAGCCCAGGAGGAAGAAGAGGAAGAAGTAGACGACCGCGCCAGCGCCGATTCTCGGCAGCCCCACCTCCGCGCCCTGCCCCCCCAGCGCCGACAGTCCGAACAGTAGGAAACCGCCGACGAGTATCCCCCAGATGGCGAACTGCGTCAGCGCCACGAGCGAGACGCCTATCAGCTTGCCGAGCATCAGCGGGAACGCCCTGACGGAAGAGAAGAGCAGCTCGGCGACGCGCGTCTCCTTCTCCTCGACGACCGCGGAGAGAATCGTCCCGCCGTACATCAGGACCATGATGAAGATGAGGAAGCCTACGCCGAGGACGAAGAAGAAGGCCGCCTCGGACTCCTTCTCTTCCCCGCGCTCGCTCACCTTGATGGTGTTCAGCGTGAGCCGGCCGGACATCTCTCGCAGCAAGTCCTGCCCGACGCCCGCCTCCATCAGCCGCTGCTCGTTGACGGCGCGGGCCAGTTTCTCCTCCAACTGCGCGCGCGTGAACAAGTCGCCCACGTTGCGCCCGTAATACTCCGCCCGCCGCGCGGTCAAAACGTCCGACGGGATGACCACGTAGCCGTCCAACTCCTCCCTTAGCACGCGCCCGTTCAGCTCCTGCTTGACCTCCTCGGCCGTGCGGCCTGCGGCCCTCACCTCCTCGACCTTGAACTCGCCCGGCAACACCTTACCCATCTCTCGCGCGCGCTCCTGCGGGTTCGCGCCGAGGTCCAACGGCGCGGGGCCGCGCGCGGAATCACTCTCGCGCACGAGCGTCTGGCGCACGCGCTCGTACATGCGGCCCGTGTGGTCGACGACGGCGAGGCGCACGGGCTCGCCCGCGCCGAGCAGCGCGATCAGGATGGGCAAGACCATGAAGCCGATCATCAGCACGGGCCCCAGGATCGTCGCCGCGATGAACGCCTTGGCCCGCACCCGCTTCAGGTATTCCCGCTTCAGGACCGCCAGAAACTTCGTCATTCAACCTCTCGACCAGTCGGCAGCAGGCAGTAGGCAGTGGGCAGTTAAAGACAAACGCTCAACGCTGCCCGTCGCTCGTTCTTACTGCCAACTGCCCACCGCCTACTGCCTACTGCCTGTCACGTCTGTCTTATCCAGCGGAGGATTTCGGGGACGGTGGCGCGCTTGCCGTACATCAGCATGCCCGTGCGGTAGATGCGCGCCGCGAGCCACATCAGCAGGACGACTGTGCCAAAACCGATGGCGAGCGAGAGCAGTATCTGCCAGAGGGGCGGCGTCTGCGTGACGATGCGCACGATCATCGTGATCGGCGAGAAGAACGGGAACATCGAGACCCAGAAGGCCAGGCCCGAGTTCGGGCTGCGGATCACGGGGAAGGCGAAGTAGAAGCCTATGATCAGCATGAAGAGGATGGGCATGGCGAGTTGCCCGCCCTCCTGCGCCGTCGTCACCACGGAGCCGATGAGCGCGTAGAGCGTCGCGTAGACGAAGTAACCCAGGAGGAAGAAGAGGAAGAAGTAGAGGAAGAAGACGGGCGGGACCGACGGCAGCGAGACGGCCATGCCGCCCTGCGAGAGCATGGGGATGAGCCACATGGCGATGGCCGCGAAGGCCAGCCCCCAGATGACGAACTGCGTCAGCGCGACCAGCGAGACCCCTACGAGCTTGCCCAGCAGGAGCGGGAAGGAGCGCACGGATGAGAAGAGCAGCTCGGCGATGCGCGTCTCCTTCTCCTCGACCACGGCCGCGAGAATCACCTGGCCGTACATGATGATCATGATGTAGATGAGAAAGCCTATGATGAAGACGAAGAAGAAGCCGCCGCCGGACTCCTGCTGGCCGCTCTCGCTGTTGCGGGCATTCATGTTCACCGGCCTGTTGATTCTCTCTATCAACTCGGCGGAGATGTTCTCGTCGTCCATCCGCTGGTCGCGCACGGCGCGGCTGATGCGGTCGCGCAGTTGGTCGCGCGTGAACACGTCGCCCACGTTGCGCGCGAAGTACTGCACCTCGCCGTCCTGCAAGATGTCCGGCGGGAGAATCAGGTAGCCGTCCAGCTCGTCGTGGCGCACCCTTTCGCTCAACTCGCGGCTGACCTCCTCGACCGCGCGCCCGTCCGCAGGCGCGCGCTCGACGACGTAACTCCCCTCGGGGGCGCGGGCGCGCGGCTGCCCGCCGGGAGCCTGGGCGGCGGCGTTCGCGTTCTGCTGCTGCGCCTGGCCCGTCAGCTCGCTCCCGCCGGCGTCCTTATTCAAGATGGAGTCGCGCACGCGCTCGTACATCCTGCCGCCCTCGGTCAGGTCTATCACGGCGACGCGCGTGGCGCTCGGCTTGATGCCGGCGATGAAGGCCGGGACGACCGTGAAGAGGACGATCATCAGCGGGCCCAGGATGGTGAAGACGACGAACATCTTGGTGCGTACGCGCGTCAGGTATTCGCGTTTGACGACGGCCAGGAATTTTGTCATTCGGCCTCCTCGACCTTGCTGATGAAGATGTCATTCAGGCTCGGCTCGACCAGCTCGAACTTGCCGACCTTCGCGCCCGCTTCGAGCAGCCGCTTCAGGAGCGACTGCGCGTCCGCGCCCTGTGCCAGAAGCACTTCGACCTCGTCGCTGTGGTGTTCGACGTTCACGACGAGGCTCTTGTCTTCGAGCACCGATTCGCCGCCCTCGGCCCTGAGCGCGACCGAGTTGCGCCCGAAGCTGCTCTTAATCTGGCGGAGGCTCCCGTCCAGCACCTTCCGCGACCTGTTAATCATGCAGATGTCGTCGCAAATCCTCTCGGCCATCTCCATCTGGTGCGTCGAGAAGATGATGGTCTTGCCCTCCGCCTTCAGCTCCAGCACGATCTCTTTCAGGAGCTCCTGCGCGACGGGGTCTAGACCCGAGAAGGGCTCGTCCAGGATCATCAGGTCCGGGTCGTGCATGACGGCGGCGATGAACTGAATCTTCTGCTGCATCCCCTTCGACAGCTCCGTCGCCTTCTTCGTCTTCCACTCCGTCAGCCGCACCCTCTCCAGCCAGCGGTCAATCGCCTCTTCCGCGCGCTTCCCCTTGACGTTCTTCAGCTCGCCGAAGAAGCGTAGCTGGTCTATGACCTTCATCTTCTTGTAGAGGCCGCGCTCTTCGGGCAGGTAGCCGATGCGGTCTTGCAGCTCGGGCGTCATCTCCCGGCCGAAGAGGTCTATCCGGCCCTCGTCTGGCGCGGTGATGTTGACGATCATCCGTATGGTGGTCGTCTTCCCCGCCCCGTTCGGCCCTATCAGGCCGAAGATTCTGCCGGGGCGCACGCTCAGGGAGAGGTCGTCCACGGCCGTGAATTCGTCGAAGCGCTTGGTGACGCCGGAAAGCGTCAGCGTGTTTGCGTTCTCGCTCATCAGGGTTTCTCTTCTCTGGCGAATGGCTCGCGGCCGAGAGTGTCGCCGGCCGCACTGGTTTCCCGCGCCCATTATACGGGCCGCGCCGCGTAAAAGTTTGCTTATTAACTCAGGCCCGGGCGTGATATTATCCCGCGAGTCAATCCCCGGCTTTTCCTTTTTCAGACGGCCTAAATTATGATCCACACCAATCTTCCCGCAGCCGCGCGCGTCTGCGCGCTCGCCTCGATTCTCCTGCTCGCCCACGGCGCGCTTCTGACGACGGCACGCGCGCAGCAGCCGCAGCAGGAGCCGGCCGCGCAAGAAGACGAAGTCCTGCGCATCAGCACGGAGCTGGTGCAGACGGACGTGATGGTCTTCGACAAGCAGGGCCGCTTCGTGGACAACGTGCAGCGCGACCAGTTCGAGCTGAAGGTGGACGGCAAGCCGGTCCAGATTTCCTTCTTCGACAAGATCACGGCCGGCACGGCCGAAGAGGAAGTGCGGCTGTCGTCGTCGCGCGGCGGCGCGGCGGGCGGCGCGACTACGGCCGCGACGGCCCCCAAGCCGCCGGACCGCGGGCGACTCGTCTTCTTCTTCCTGGACGACACGCACCTCGCGGCCGACAGCGTGACGCGCGTGAAGAAGACCCTGCTCGACTTCATAGAGAAGGACATGGGCCAGAACGACATGGTCGGCATCGCCTCCGCGACCGGCCAGCTCGGCTTCCTGCAACAGTTGACCGACAACAAGGCCGTGCTGCGCGCGGCGGTCGAGCGCCTCAACTTCCGCCCCTTCGAGGTGAAAGACATGGAGCGCCCGCCGATGAACGAGTTCCAGGCGCTCGAAATCAACGAGAAGGCCAATAGCGATCTGCTCAACTTTTACGTGGAGCAGTTGCAGCGCGAGGTGCCGCAAGTCCCGCGCGAACGCCTCGAACAGATGACCAGGGACCGCGCCGACAGCCTGATACGACAGTCGGCCGCGGTGACGGTTAACCTGCTCTCCTCGCTGGAGAGCCTGGCGCGCTCGGCCGGCCCGCTGCCCGGACGCAAGCTCGTCTTCTTCATCTCCGACGGCTTCTTCCTGACCAACCGCGTCTCGAACGTGACCGACAAGCTGCGGCGCATCACGGACGCCGCCGCGCGCACCGGCGTCGTCATCTACAGCATGGACGCGCGCGGGCTGGTCACGGGGATGCCCGACGCGAGCCAATCCATGACCGGCGACTCGACCGGGATCATGATGACCACCGCCGTGCGCGAGGTCACGGCGTCGCAGGAGCCCTTGCGCACGCTCGCCGCCGACACGGGCGGGCGCGCGCTGCTCAACTCGAACTCGCTCGGCCGCGGCGTAGACACGGCGCTCCAGGAGACTTCGACTTACTACCTGCTGGCGTGGCGGCCCGAAGGCGAGACGCGCGGCGGCAAGTTCCGCCGGATAGAGGCGAGCATCAAGGGGCGGCCCGAGCTGACCGTGCGCGTGCGCCGCGGCTTCTTCGACGTGGAGCCGCCGGCGGGCGCGGAGGCGCGCAACAAGTCCTCCAAGAACTCGGGGAACCCGGCCGTGCCGCCCGAAGAGGAAGGCTTGCGCAAGGCGCTTGGCTCCATCTACCCGAAGATGGACTTGCCGACCTCGCTGACGGTCAGTTACATGGACCTGCAGAGCGTCGGCCCCGTCGTGACGGCGATGATGCAGGTGGGCGGCGAGACGCTGGAGAAGACGGACGCGCCCACTGTGGTTGACGTGGCGGGCGTGCTCTTCGACGTGAACGGCAAGCCCGTGTCCAATTTCAGGAACCGCCTGTCGGCCGCGCCGACCGCGAACACTCCGGCCACGGCCGAGGGCGCAGCCGCCGCGCCCGCCCCGCCCCGGCGCATAGTCTACACGGGCCAGTTCAAGGCCGCGCCCGGCCTCTACCAGGTGCGCGTCTCGGCCCGCGACGCCAAGAGCGGCCGCACCGGCAGCGCCATGCAGTGGATAGAGATTCCCGACCTCGCCAAGCAGAAACTCTCCATGAGCAGCCTGATGCTCGGCGAGACGAGACAGGGCGCGGCCGCGCAGGTGGCGGACAAGGCCGACCCGAGCGAGTTGGCCCGCTCGCTGCTGAGCGCGGACCGCCGCTTCTCGCGCGAGTCGAAGCTCAGGTTCCTGACCTTCATCTACAACGCCGCGCGCGGCCAGGACGGCAGCGCCCCGCCGGACGTGGCCGTCCAGGTGCAAGTCCTGCGCGACGACAAGGCTGTCGTCACGACCGCCCTGCGGAAGGTCACGCCGGGCACGGACCTCGCGCGCATGCCCTACGCGGCGGAGCTTCCCCTGGCGGGCCTGACGCCGGGGCGCTACGAGCTGAAGATTACGGCCATCGACCGCGTCGGCAAGAGCGGCGCGTCTCAGCGCGCCGCCTTCGAAGTCCAGTAGCCCAGAGTCGAGCAAGACGAGAACCGGGTACGAACCACGTAGACGCCCGAAGCGACACGAAAGGAAGCATCCCTGCTTCGTGTCTCTTCGGGCGTCTACGTGGTTTCTGGCTTTCCGCTGAATATTAATACCGCCCGCCCCGCTTAGATTGTCTTCCAGCCGGCCCGCCGGTTGTGTGATATACTCCCCGGCCGTCTCCCGGTTGTTAACCTTTCTGCCGGATTGTAAGCCCATGAAGACTCCCAAAAATCTTGCCGCGTTTTCTCTCTTCGCCGCGCTGCTCCTGTTGACCGCCGGCAGCACGACCGCTTTCGGTCAACAGACCCCGCCGCAGGACAAGACGGACGACGTTGTCCGCATCAGCACGGAGCTGGTGCAGACGGGCGTGACGGTCGTGGACAAGCAGGGCCGCTTCGTCGACGGCCTGAAGCCGGAGCAGTTCGAGTTGAAGGTCGACGGCCAGCCCGTGACGCCTTCCTTCTTCGAGCGCGTGACGGCGGGCACCGTGCGCGAGGAGAAGCTGGCCGAGGCCGCGGTCGCCGCGGGCAAGACGGCCGCCCCGGCCGCACCCGCTGCCTCCTCTTACCGCGGGCGCACCATCATCTTCTTCGTGGACGACCTGCACCTCTCGCTCGACGGGCTCGGGCGCACGCGCGGCGCGCTCAAGCACTTCATAGACGAGCAGATGACCCCGCTCGACCAGGTCGCCTTCGTCTCCACGACCGGGCAGATGGGATTCCTACAGCAGTTCACGGACAACAAGACCGTGCTGCGCGCGGCGCTCGAACGCCTCAAGCCCGTCCCCATGACCACACGCGACGGCGACCAGCCGCCGATGACGGAGTTCGTCGCCCTCCGCATCTCGAACGGCGACCGCCAGGCGGCCGAATTCTACATAGATAAACTTCTTGAGGGGTTCGTGAGCAAGAAGTTGGGCGCGGCGGGCGCGCGGCAGCTTAACCGCAACGGCGCTTACGAGATGGTCAAGGTGCGCGCCAACAACATCGTGTTCGGCGTCGAGGCCGTCACGGAGGCGACGCTCACCTCGCTCGACAACTGGGTGAACGGCATCAGCCAGATACCCGGCCGCAAGCTCATCTTCTTTATCTCCGAGGGCTTCTACCTGGACACGAGGCGTGAGGTGGGCGGGGCCAACGCGCAGTTGCAGCGCGTCACGGACACGGCGACGCGGACGGGCAGCGTCATCTACACGATTGACGCGCGCGGGCTGTTCGCGCCGATGGCCGACGCGACCGGCGACAGGCCGTTGGACCCGAAAGGAAATCTGGACCGCGCGACCGTGGGCGAAGGCACCATCTCGCAGGACGGGCTCAACGCGCTCGCGGGCGACACGGGCGGCCGCTTCCTGCGCAACCAGAATTACTTCGACGCCTGGGTCACGCGCATGTTAGACGAGACCTCCAACTATTACCTGCTGGCGTGGCGTCCCCCCACGGAAGAGCAGAAGGGCGCGAAGTTCAAACGGATAGAGGTCAGCATCGCCGGCCGCCCGGAACTGACCGTGCGACTGCCCAAGGGCTTCCTACTAGGCCGCTCGGCCGCCGACGCCGCGAAGGCCGCGAAGGATAAGACGCAGCCGGCTGCCGCGGCCAGCACGGGCAAAGGGCCGGAGGGCGAAATCAAGTCGGCGCTGACGGCCGCGGCCCCGAAGAAGGGATTGCCCACGCAGCTTTCGGTAGGCTTCCTGGACGTGCCCGGCACGGGGCCAGTGCTGACGGCCTCCATGCAGATGGCGACGGACGTACTGGGCTACGGCGACGACGGCAAGCAGCCGGCGGCGATTGACCTGGCGGGCGTGGTCCTCACCGAGCAGGGCAAGCCCGCCGGGAGCTTCAAGACGCGGCTGACGGTCAACCCGCTCGCCGAGAACGTCTCGGTCGAAAACCCCGGCGTGGTCTACAACAACAAAGTCCCGCTCAAGCCGGGACTCTACCAGGTGCGCGTGGCGGCGCGCGACGACCGCACGGGGCGCGTGGGGAGCGCCATACAGTGGATAGAGATTCCCGACCTCGCCTCGAAGCGCCTGACCTTGAGCAGCCTGATGATCGGCGGCCAGTTCGTCGGCAAGCGCAAAGACGCGGGGGCTGGGGACGCGCCCGAGCAGGTGCAGTTCAGCGTTGACCGCCGCTTCAAGGCGGGCTCGCACCTGAACTTCCTGTCCCTCGTCTACAACGCCACGCCCGGCGGGGGCGGCGCTCCTGATTTGGAGGCGCAGATAAAGATCACGCGCAACGGTCAGGCCATCGTCAACACGCCCGCGCGGAAAATCAGCACACCGCAGGGCACGGACCTCGCCCGCATCCCTTACGGCGCGGACATAGGGCTCAACAACCTGCCCGCCGGCCGCTACGTCCTACAGTTGACCATCAACGACCGCACCGCCAGGACGACCGCCACGCAGCAGGCGACCTTCGACGTAGAGTGAGCTTGAAATGTACGGCGTCAGGAGTGGCCGGCGATGAGAGTATTCGTGAAGGCAGTCTGCCTGTCGCTGGTGCTGCTCGCCTTCCCTTCGGCCGCGCACCGCGGCGGCGCGGGCGGCTTCACGGCGGACACAAGGTATGACGAGTACGGCGACATTTGCTGGGAAGACGAGAAAGCGCGTCTGGATAATTTCGCCGTCGCCTTGCAGCAGGACGCGAAGCTGGTCGGGCACATCACCGTCTACGCCGGCCGAATCTCCTGCGAGGGCGAGGCGAAGTTCAGGGGCGAGCGCGCGAAGGGGTGGGTCGTCGGCAAGCGCGGAATCCCCGCCGACAGAGTGCTCGTCCACGACGCGGGGTACAGGGAAGGGGCGATGACTACTCTGGACCTCATGCCCGAAGGCAGGAAGGTCGGCCGCCACGATACCCTGGACCCGAGCGAGGTCACAGTCTTCGATAACTGCAAGGGTAAAATCTACCTGCCGGTCGAGTGCCACGGGGAATAGGCAGTCTAAAGGACAGTCTCGGAGCCGGGCTCGACGGCGCAGCGCCTGCGGCGTGAGGTACAGTCTCACGCCGCAGGCGCTGCGCCGTTAAGGGGCCTTGTTAAAGCTCTGTCTGCCGCGCGTGGAGGACTCGGGCGAGTTGCCGCAATAGAGAGGGCGTTGTCTTTTCCTTTCGGCTGGAGGTTTTAGTCTATTGAGCAGGTGTGGCGCGGGCCGGGCGTGACTCCTGCTTAACAGGAGGCCGAGTAACCAGACGCCTCCTGGCACACCCGCGCACAGGCTTTGTCGATTAGTGACTTCGGCCGAGGCGGATACCTTCGAAAGCCCCCGCATCCCGAAAAAAGTGACGGGCGGTGGGGGTTCCTCGCGTGGCCCGTCACCGCCCGTCAGGAGTAAAGGGTTAAGCCCTCAAGGGCGTGTCAGCCGGTGGTCGGCGGTGTCGGCGGTTTCTTGGCGGGGCGCTTGCGTTCGGACAGGCGCTTGCCGCCGAGTTGTTCGTACTCGCTGCTGTCGGGGCCGTATTGGGCCTCGGCGGCGGAGAGCATCCGTGCGGTCTTGGCCCGCAGGTCCCGCTCGTCGGCGTCTATCTCGTTCTGCAAGCTGTCGAGGGCCGAGAGCATCCCGTTGTAGCGTTCTATCTTCGCGCTGAAAGCGTTGATCTCCTGCTCGTAGTCGGCTGTTTGCAGGCTGGGGCCGAAGTTCGGCGGGGGAGTGATGGCCTTGATGCCGGTCAGGCGCTGCCGCGCCGCGTCCAGGATCGTGGAGTTTCGTTTCGCTCGTGCCATGTTTTTACCTCCGGGCGTGAAGTTAAGTGAAGACCAGAAGCGCGAGGCGTGCGAGGACGGCAGTATATGACTTCTCCGCAAAAGTTCAAGGATTTTCGCTCGTCACGCGCCGTCGTGAGGCGTACGCGGCGGGAAATTTGGCACAACGGAAAGGTCGTGGGGGCCGGCGATTGGCGCGTAGGCCGCGAGATTTGAGGCCGCGGGCGGGGCAAACGACGCCGACGCCGCGGCGAACGGGTCAAACGTCGCGACAAATGCCCCCGCGGTCGCGACAAATGGGTCAAACGTCCTGACAAATGGCCCATTCGTCGCGACGTTTGGGCCATTTGTCGCGGCAAACGAGTCGTCTGCCGCGACGTTTGACCCGTTTGTCAGAACGTTCGGGGCGTTTGTCGAGAGATTTGCCCCGCTTGACGCGGCCGACGCCCCGTGGGCCGGGGCGAAGACGGCCTTCGTTCAAACAAACGCGCTGTTTGTTCAGAGTTCTATCTGGCGGGCGAAGATGACCTGCTCCAGCGAGCGCAGCTTGTCGAGTGTCTTAGCGTCGAGCGCGGCGTCCACTTCGACGACGGCCATCGCCTCGCCGCCGCGCTCGCGCCGTCCCAGGTGGAAGCGGCTGATGTTGACGTTGTGCTCGCCGAGGAGCGTGCCTATGCGGCCGATGACGCCGGGCACGTCGCGGTTGCGCGTGACGAGCATGTGGCCGTGCGGGATGGCCTCTATGCGGAAGCCGTTAATCTCGGTGATGCGCCCGTCGCTCGTCTGGCCCGCGCCGCTAAAGAGCGTGCCTGCGACGCGCTGCTCGCCCGTGGTCGTGACGACAGTCGTCCGTATGGCCGGGGCCAAATCAGCGCCCGCGCGCGTGTAAGAGGCCGTCACCGTGATGCCGCGCTCTTCCGAGATGAGGAAGGCGTTGACGACGTTGACGCGCGCGCTCACGTCGCGCAGCAAGCCTGCCAGGAAAGCCCGCGTGACGGGCGCGGCGTCCAGGTCTACGACCTCGCCCGCGTATTCGAGCCTGACCTCGCGCACCGCGTCGTCCACGAGCTGCGCCTGGAAGCGGCCCAGGCTCTCCGCGAGAGCGAGATAAGGCTGAAGCGCGTTCAACTCCTGCGCGCCGACCGCCGGGACGTTGACCGCGCCGCGCAACGCGCCCGTCGAAAGGTAGTCGCGCATCTGCTCGGCCACCGTCACGGCCACGCCCTCCTGCGCCTCCTTCGTCGAAGCGCCGAGGTGCGGCGTGGCGATCACCTCTTCGAGCGCGAGCAGGGGGTGGTCGCCCGGCGGCGGCTCCTGTTCGAACACGTCGAGCGCCGCGCCCGCGACAGTCCCCTCCTTGATGGCCGCGAGCAGAGCGCGCTCGTCAACCAGCCCGCCGCGCGCGCAGTTGATGACGCGCACGCCGCGCTTCATCTTCGAGAAAGCCTGCGGGCCTATGATGCCGCGCGTCTCGGCCGTCAGCGGCGTGTGCACGGTGAGGAAGTCCGCGCGGGCGAAGACCTCGTCGAGCGGGAGGATTTCCAGTTCGAGGTCGCGCGCCTGGTCGGGCGCGACGAACGGGTCGTAGGCCACGATGGTCATCCCGAAGGCGCGCGCGCGGGCCGCGACCGTGCGCCCGATTCGCCCGAGGCCGACGATGCCGAGCGTCTTGCCCTGAAGCTCCACGCCGACGAAACGCTTGCGCTCCCAGCGCCCTGCGCGCAAGGCGCTGGCCGCCTGCGGCACGCGCCGCGCGAGCGAGACGAGCAGCGCGATGGTGTGCTCGGCGGTCGTGATAGTGTTCCCGTCCGGCGCGTTCATCACGACGATGCCGCGCGCCGTCGCCGCCGGCACGTCTATGTTGTCGACGCCGACGCCCGCGCGCCCTATGACGCGCAGACGCGCGGCCGCGTCCATCAAGTCGGCCGCGACTTTCGTCTCGCTCCGCACCACCAGCCCGTCCGCGTCCGCGACCGCCTCGCGCAGCTCGTCCCCCTTGAGCCCGGTCCTCTTCTCGACCGCGAAGCCCGCGGCCCTGAGCGGCTCAAGCCCGCTCTCACTCACATCGTCAGCGACAAAAATTTTCATAAAAAAGTAGTCAGTGATCAGTAATCAGTAGTCAGTAGAAAAGCAGGAAGCAGAATACAGGAGTCGGGAGGCAAAGCTCAAACGGCCTTTCTTTTAGCTGACCACTGACTACTGATCACTGACTACTTTTTTCACATCGGCCCGGCGTCTTCCAGGCCGCCGCCCCTTCTCCCCTCGTCGAACGCGCCGTCGGGAGACGGGACCGGGGACTGCTCGCCGGTGTCGGCCGTGTCCCCGCCGGTTTCGGATACTTTCTCAATCTCTTCCACGTCGCTCAGCGTGTCGCTGCTCGTGGCGTCCGCCTTAGGGTCTTTGCTCTCGACGGAGCCGGCTTCATCGCCGGCCGCTTCGGTTGACTTGGGGTCTTTGGTCTCCATGCTTGATCTCCTTCATTATAAGAACGCGTGAATTGACACGAGCAGCGACATCACAATCGCCGCGTAGATGCCCGCCAGCACGTCGTCGGCCATGACGCCGAGGCCAGATTCGAGCGCCTCCAGGCGGCGAATCGGGTACGGCTTCCAGATGTCGAAGAGGCGGAACAAGGCGAAGCCCGCGATTATGGCCCACCAGCCCGCGTTAATTGGCACAAACAGAAATGCGATTAACTGCCCCGCGACTTCGTCCGCGACCACCACGCCGGGGTCTTTGCGCCCGAGTAGTTTCTCGATGCGCGTCGCGGCCCAGACGCCCGCGAACGTCACCGCCGCGACGACGAGCAACAGGAGCGTCACGCGGAACGACGCGAGCGCCGCCGCGCCCCACCCGCGCGCCGCCGCGGAACCTGAAACTCGCGCTCCGGCAGATTGTACTAGAAGGTAGAGGCCGACGCCGACCGCAGAGCCGTACGTCCCCGGCGCGCCCGGAATGAAACCGACGCCCCACGTCGCGAAGGCGAGGGCAAAGTAATCGCCCGGCGTCCGGCGGCGCGTCGCGCGGGCGACAGTTGCCGCCACCGCGACGGGCGGGTTCAGTTCATCGCTCGATTCTTTGACGGCCTTCAAACGATTTGTCCGACGAGGTCGTGTTCGTGGGCTTCGGTGATCAGGACGTTGACGAACTGGCCGGGCACGGGCTCGAAGCCTTCGGGCGCGTCGTTGATGAGGACGCAGCCGTCTATGTCGGCGGCCTGTGTCTCCATGCGCCCCTGCCAGAGCAGGTCCGTCTCCTTCGCGGGGCCTTCGAAGAGCACGCGCTCGACAGAGCCGACGCGCGCGCGGTTGCGCTTGCGCGAGATGCGCGCCTGCTCTTTCATCAGTCGCGTGCGGCGGCGTCGCGCGGTGCGCGCGTCAACTTTGCCCGGCAACTCGAAAGCGGGCGTCCCCTCCTCGTCCGAGTAAGTGAAGACGCCGACGCGGTCGAACTCGACGTTGCGGACGAACGCGAGCAACTCCTCGAAGTCCTCTTCCGTCTCGCCCGGAAAGCCCGTGATGAAAGTCGTGCGGACGGCGATTCCCGGGACGCGCCGGCGGACGCGCTCGATGAGGCGTTCGAGGCTCTGGCGGTTGCCCCCGCGCTTCATCAGCTTCAAGACGTTCTGCGAGGCGTGCTGCAAAGGCATGTCCAGGTACTTGACCGCCTTCGGCTCCTCGGCCAGCACGTCGAGGAACGAGTCAGAGATGTGCGTCGGGTAGGTGTACATCACGCGCACCCACTCTATGCCTTCGAGGTGCGACAACTCGCGCAGTAAGTGTGCCAGCGCGTCGCGCTCGCCGAGGTCTTCGCCGTAGCGCGAGGAGTCCTGCGCGACGAGGACGATCTCCTTGACGCCCTTCTGTGCCAAATCTTCAGCCTCCTTCATCACGGAGCCGAAGCGGCGGCTGCGGAAGTGGCCGCGCATCTGCGGGATGAAACAGAAGGCGCAGGGGCGGTCGCAACCCTCGGCGATCTTGATGAAGGCGGTGTAGCCGGGCGTCGCCAGGACGCGCGGCGTGGACTCGTCGTAAAGGTAGGTGGCGCTCTGGTTGCCGATGGGGGTCTGGAGGACGGGTAATGAGCGCGAGTTCTTCCGCTCGTCGCAGACTTCCGTTATCTCGTCAATCTGGCCCGTGCCGATGAAGGCGTCGACCTCCGGCATCTCCTCGCGCAGTTGGTCGCGGTAACGCTCGACCAGACACCCTGCGACGACCAGGCGCTGAGCCTTCCCCTCCGTCTTCAGCCGCGCGGCTTCGAGGATGGCTTCGATGGACTCCTGCTTCGCCGACTCTATGAAGCCGCACGTGTTGACGACGACCGTGTCCGCCTCGCTCGCGTCCGTCGTCAACTCGTAGCCCGACGCGCGCAGCTTCCCCATCATCACTTCGCTGTCCACCAAGTTCTTCGGGCAGCCCAGACTGATAAATCCGATTTTCTTCATAAAAAATACTGAGTGCTGAGTACTGAGTGCTGAGTTAAAGAAAGCAGTTTCTAACTCAGTCCTCATCACTCATCACTGCTTTTCTTCCATCCTTCTCAACCACTCTTCGATCTGCGCGCTCTCGGAGGCGGAGAGTTTGGCGTCGCCGAAGCGGACGCGGTTGTAGGCGCGCGTGACCTGCATGGCCTCAGGCATCTTGGTGGCCGACGCGAATTCGAGGGGCGTTTCGCCGGCCGCGCGCTGGAGGCCGCGCGCGCCGAGCGTCTTCGTCATGCGCTCGTAGAATTCCACGACCGAGCGGCCTGGGTCTTCCACCTGGCGGCGGCCGAAGAGACGCCAGAAGCCCAGCCGCCGGATTCTACGCACCAGCAGCACGAGGCCGACGATTGCCAGGACGCCGAGCAGGACCGCGAGCGCGAGCCGCCAGTAAGAGACGGAGCCGTCCTCGTTCTCGACGTTGAGCCAGGAGAACCAGCCCGCCAGAGTCTCCTTGATGCTGCTGAGCTTGTCGCCGCTCCAGTTCCGAAAATCGTAGAAGCGGTTGCCGACCGTGTTCGCCAGCGACCGCTGCTCCTGACTGTCGTAGCCGACGACGTACTGTATCCAGAACATCTCCAGGGCCTCGGCGTACTTGCCGAACCAGCCCTGTATCCCCGTGCGCTGGAACGCGGGGCGGCCCGCCTGCGGCGTCGGGTCGAAAGTGACCCAGGCGCTCGTCCCGGGGAAATAGACCTCGACCCAGGAGTGCGCCTCGCGCTGCGTGACGGTGTAGACGCCGGCCGCGTCGTTGTACTCGCCGCGCTGGAAGCCGTTGACGACGCGCGCGGGGATGCCCTGCGAGCGGAGCATGACGGCCATCGCCGTCGAGAAATACTCGCAGTGGCCCGCGCGCACGTTGAAGAGGAAGTCGGCCAGGGGGTCCGGCCCCGTCGCCTTCATGTCGAGCGAGTAGCCGAAGTCGTTCTGGAGCCGGGACTCTATGGCGCGGGCCGCGTCGTACTGGTTGGCCGCGCCCGCCTCCGTCATCCACCGGCGCGCGAGCCGCGGGATGCGCTGGTCTACGTCGTCCGGGAGTTGCAGGTAGCGCGCGACCCAGGCCGGGTAGAACTGCACGTCGCCGATGGCGGTCCTCCGCAAGGTCTCCTCGTCGGGCTCCGTCGTGTCCGAGTAGACCTTGTAGGAGAGGCGCTCCTGGTAATGCGGGCGCGTGGAGAGTGCGCCTTCGGTGTCGCTGCGCAGGTAAGGGATGGAGCCCTGGACGGCGACGACGCGCGGGGCCGCGAAGAGGACTGGGGTGTCGACGGCCTCGACGTAAAAGGTCTGCGTCGTCAGCCGCTGCAAGTCCTCGGTCGTCCCCAACTGGAAGAAGCCGCGCTCGTTGTTGGGCCGCTCGAAAGTGTAGCGCTCGCCGGTCCGCTCCCAGCCCCGCCCGTTGTAATAATCCAGGGCGACGCCGCGCCAGCGCAGTCTACGCTCGGCCGCAGGCTGAGCGGCTTCGACGCGGACGCGCATCACGAGCTGGTCGCTCTCCTGTAGGCGGCCCACGTCGCCGAGCGTGACGCTCTCGGAGAAGCCGACGAAGCCGCGAGCGCCGCCGCCCGTGCGGGCCAGGGCGTTCGCGCCCGTGCGCGGCACGACCAGAAAGAGCGGGAGCGCCAGCCCGAAGATGAGCAGCATCAGGAGCAGCGAGACTAAGGGCAGGCGTCGCGCCTCCCCGTTGTGCCGCGCCTCGCCTGCCCCGCGCCGCGTCAGGCGGCGAAAGAGCGTCGAGTCGGGCGCGACCAGCAGGCGCGTCTCCGTAATCTTCACGCCGCGCCGCGCCTTCCTGATCTCAAAAGCCAGGACCGTCGAGAGCGCGGACAATCCGTAGAGGACGAGCGAGAGGAGAAAGAGCGGGCTGACGCTGAGGCCCGCGGCGAGCAGGACTTCGAAGAAGGAGATGAGATAAAGGAAGACCCAGTCGCGGTCGGCCTTGACCTGGAGAAGTTTGACGGCGGACAGAAAGAGTATCAGGTGGCCGAGCGCCGAGACGCCGACCTTCTCGCTCGTCGTCCCGCCCGAGAGGAACTGCCAGTCCAGGTAAAAGAGCGGGAGCGAGAGCAGCACGACGACGAGGCCGACTTTCTCGGGCAACTGCCAGCGCGTCCCTTCGAGCTTCCACGCGACGACGAGCACGACGCCGAAGATGGCGGCCAGTGCCGCGCTCAGCCCGTCCGAGACGGCCAGGGCGAGCGCGCCGCAGCCGACCATCGCGTAGGAAGAGACTCTGAAGAAAGTGCTGAACGACATCAAAAAAAGTCTGGGGTCTGGAGTCCAGAGCCTGGAGTCATTCCCTCTCGGGACTCAAGACTTTAGACTCCGGGCTCCAGACTTTTGTTCGCTCGATACAGGAAAGCCCGCCAGAGCTTAACACTCTGGCGGGCTTTATCTGAAATAATCCCGGCGGCTTCCTACTCTCCCACGCAGTCTCCCGCGCAGTACCATCGGCTCCAAGAGGCTTAACTTCCGTGTTCGGGATGGGAACGGGTGTGACCCTCTCGACAAAACCACCGGAAAACTGAAAAGAACTGTGCGCTCGCGCCGTATGAAGCGGAATATAAAACGCGGCGAGCGCTCTCGGCCCCGCAAGCAGGGCTTTGAGAATCGAATAGTGACTAACACGCGGCCTGTGCCAAGCGTGCTTGTTGCTTGAGAGTAAATTTTACGGTCAAGCCTAGGGGCTAATTAGTAGTGGTCAACTGAGCGCATTACTACGCTTGCATACCCACCCTATCAACGTCGTGGTCTACGACGAGCCTCACTGGCAGAACTAATCTCTGGTCTGGCTTCACGCTTAGATGCATTCAGCGTTTATCCATGCTCGACTTAGCTACCGAGCGCTACGGCTGGCGCCATAACTCGTACACTAGAGGTCGATCCAACCCGGTCCTCTCGTACTAAGGTCAGATTCCATCAATTCTGCTACGCCCACACCAGATAGGGACCGAACTGTCTCGCGACGTTCTAAACCCAGCTCACGTACCGCTTTAACTGGCGAACAGCCAGACCCTTGGGACCTTCTTCAGCCCCAGGATGCGATGAGCCGACATCGAGGTGCCAAACCCTGCCGTCGATGTGAACTCTTGGGCAGGATCAGCCTGTTATCCCCGGCGTACCTTTTATCCGTTGAGCGACGGCCCTTCCATACAGAACCGCCGGATCACTAACTCCTACTTTCGTACCTGTTCGACCTGTACGTCTCACAGTCAAGCTGGCTTATGCGTTTACACTCTACGGCTGATTTCCAAACAGCCTGAGCCAACCTTCGAGCGCCTCCGTTACAATTTGGGAGGCGACCGCCCCAGTCAAACTACCCGCCTGATAGTGTCCCTGAACCGGATTACGGCTCTAGGTTAGAGTCCAGACAAACGAAGGGTGGTATCTCACCGTTGGCTCCCCGAAGCCCGAAAGCCTCGGTTCATAGCCTCCCACCTATCCTGCGCATCGTTTGCCCGAACCCACTATCAAGTTGTAGTAAAGGTGCACGGGGTCTTTCCGTCTAGATGCGGGAAACCGGCATCTTCACCGGTACTACAAGTTCGCTGTGTCTCTCGTTAAGACAGCTCCCAGATCGTTACGCCATTCGTGCAGGTCGGAACTTACCCGACAAGGAATTTCGCTACCTTAGGACCGTTATAGTTACGGCCGCCATTCACTGGGGCTTCGATTCGCAGCTTCGCCTTGCGGCTAACCGCTCCTCTTAACCTTCCAGCATTGGGCAGGCGTCAGCCCCCATACGTCGTCTTCACGACTTTGCGGAGACCTGTGTTTTTAGTAAACAGTCGCCTGGGACATTTCTCTGCGACCTCCCACCGCAGTGGGTAGGCTACCCTTCTCCCGAAGTTACGGGTACATTTTGCCGAGTTCCTGAACGAGAGTTCTCACAAGCGCCTTAGGATTCTCACCCCACCTACCTGTGTCGGTTTGCGGTACGGTCTGATCGCGTGTATAGCTGAACGAGAATTTTCTTGGCAGCTGGGGTCAGCGACTTTTTTCCGGTTTAACCCGTACTTTCGTCCCAACCTTTACCCTGATGCCGCCCGGATTTGCCTAAGCGGCGGGATATAGTTGTTCAACGGCACATCCATCGGCCGTCTCACCTACCCTACTGCGTCCTCCCACAGCACACGTTACAGGTTCCGGAATTTTAACCGGATTTCCATCGACTACGCCTTTCGGCCTCGCCTTAGGTGCCGACTTACCCTGAGCAGATTAACTTTACTCAGGAAACCTTAGGTTTACGGCGCGCGGGGTTCTCACCCGCGTTATCGCTACT
>DATMVE010000007.1:0-11786 GCA_035563515.1 Pyrinomonadaceae bacterium | reverse complement strand
GAAAAATTTCACTCAATCGGGTGGGCGGAAGTCGACGCCGCGTGGCTCAAGGCGGCGCAGAAGGGGATCGTGCTGACGACGGTCGCGCCAGGAACGCCGGCCGCGCGGGCGGACCTGCGCCCCGGCGACGTGATCCTGCGCGTCAACGATTTCGAAGTCACGACGCCCGAGGACTTCTCCTTCCTCCTGAACGAAGCCGGCAGCGGCGCGAACGTCAACTTCACCTTCCTGCGCGGCCCGGACCCCGCGTCCGCGCCTGCGCCCGCGCAGCTGCCCGAGCACCCCGAGCAACCGGCGCAGCCGCCGCATCCGGCGCAAGCGCCGCCGCCGCCGTCACACCGCACCTTCGAGCTGAAACCTCTGGAGGTCTCCATCAAGTTGGGCGAGGCCATGAACCCGGCCAGGGCCATGAGAATGGCCGAGGCGAGGAGGTTGGCGGAGATAGACGCGGCGACTGGCCGGCGCACGAACGCGCCGCCCGCGTACGTCCTGGGCGTCGAGATCGCCACGCTCTCCCCCAAGGCCGCCGCGCACATGGGGGCGCGTGGCGGTGCGCTCATCGTTTACGTGGAGCCAGAGAGCGCCGCCGCCCGCGCCGGCCTGCGCGTCTTCGACGTTATCGAACTGATCAACGGCAAGCCGTTCAGCAGTACGAACCGGCCCTCCACCGCCCTCGCCGCCGGCGCGCAGCAGGTCAAGCTCGGCATCGTCCGCGACCGTCGGAAAGTCGAAATCACCGTTCGGCGGAAAGACTAGGTCGGTCGCGGAAGCGCGGATTTCGGGATGCGCGTCGAAAGGCGTGTGAGCGCCTTTACGAACCGGGCGCTGGCATCCGGGGTAAATAAGCAGACTTTTTCAGCCCGCCCTGCGGTAATTAAAACCTGGCGTTCTGGTCGCCGGCAACGATCAGTTTTGTCTGCTCCACATAAGTGTTCGGAGTAAACTCCACTCCGTCCGGCACTTCGACCGTTTTCTTACATATCTTGAGCGGGTTGGTCAGCGTCGGGCACGGGTAGGGCACTTTTATCTTCTTGTATTTAATCCTGGTCGTGGGCGGGTAAATCGGAAGGTAGAAGGGGATGGTGGCTGCGTATGCGTTCTTCGCCGCGTCCCTGGCTTTTTGACCGGCAAGCCAGTTGTGAACGAAGAACGTCGTCATCGGTTCGGGCATCATGTCCAACTGGTGCGAGCCGACGGAGACTTTGGCTCCAATCGCCAGCCAGTCGTCGTTCACTGTTGACCCGAAGCAATTACACATGTAAACCATCCTTAACTTCAGGCTATTGACTCCACGCGTCCCGGCGTCCGTCAGCAGGCTCCTGATGTTTCCGCTAGCGCCGCCCCTCAGATGGGGATTCACCTTGAGATTAAGTTTCTCCGGCGAGCCGTGACCCAGAACGATCAAGTCCGTGGTCCGCCCCGCACTCGTCTCTGCCACGAGCGCATCCAACAGTTTCGCGCGCGAGCAGGAGTTGTCTGTCAGAAGGTGGACGACATCATACCTCCCGGCAGCTTGTAAGGTTGTCTTCAAATCCTCGAACATCTCGGAGAGTCCGTCAATAACGAGTGAGATTTGTTGCCTGAGTGCCGCCGGGACACTTGAGTCAAGCGGGACCCGACCGCTGTTTTCTTGCAGCACGATGAGTGATTTGTTCGTCGGCATAGCGATTCTCCTTCCAGTCTTGAGTGAGGTACTTCTCATAAGAGTATGACGAAGCGTGCCGAATTGTTTCTCGGCGTCTCGAAACTCAGGAACAGGAGCCTTGAGTGTCCCCTGACGCCACTTGCGCGCGAAGGTATTTGCGAGGTCAGTCCTGTTAATTTCGCGCCGCACGAAACGCCGAACGCCCGCCGGCGGTCTTAGTCGCGGCGCGCTAATGTGTGCTACTCTAGGCGCTCTCGAAAGCTCGTTGATTTTGGTCTCCCTGTGGGGGGAGGATTGCGCCCGAAATTATGCTGCACGATGCCGTCTCTCATTACCATGAGCTGCTGACGAAAGAGGATTTGGCCGAAGCCTCGCGCGGGATGCTGGACGAGGGGCTGGAGAAGGCGCGGCTCATCTTCGGCGGCCGGAGGCTTTCGCCTTACCTGCGCCCGCACTTCGTCACCGAGACGGACTGGGCGCGCGTCACGCGCGTCTGCGAGACCATCTGGAGCGCCATCCAGAAAGTCAAAGACGCGGCGGTCGAGGACGACGCGCTCATAGAAGAGTTGGGGCTGACGGAGAAGGAGAAGGAACTGGTCGCGATTGACCCGGGCTACCGCGAGGTCTCGCCGACGGCGCGGCTGGACTCCTTCCTGACGGACAAGGCTTACAGCTTCGTCGAGCTGAACGGCGAGAGCCCGGCCGGCATCGCCTACGCCGACGCGGCCTACGACATCTTCTCCCGGCTCCCCGTCATGCGCCGCTTCAGTGAGACCTACGACGTGCGCCCGCTCTACGGCCGGCGCATGATGCTGGACGTGCTCCTGCGCGCGCACGCCGAGTACCTCGGCAGGAAGCCGGACGCCGCGCCGCGCATAGCCATCGTCGACCTCAAGGACCGGCCGACGCAGAAGGAGTTCGAACTCTTCAAAGACTTCTTCGAGGCGGAAGGCTACCCCGCAATCATCTGCTCGCCCGAGGAGTTGGAGTTCAAGGACAACCGCCTGCGCGCGGGCGAGTTCGAGATCGACATCGTCTACAAGCGGCTCCTGGTCAACGAGTACATCCCCGTCATCGAGGAAGCGCCCGCGCTCCTGGACGCCTACCGCGCGGGCGCGGTCTGCCTGGTCAACAGCTTCCGCTCCAAGCTGGTTCACAAGAAGGCGCTCTTCGCCGTCCTGACCGACGAGCGTTACAGCCGCCTCTTCACGGCGGAAGAGCGCGAGGCCATCGGCGCGCACGTCCCCTGGACGCGGCGCGTGCGCGCGGGGAAGAGCCAGTACAGGGGCCAGGAGATAGACCTGCTCGAATTCGTGCAGAAGACGAGCGAGCGGCTCGTCTTGAAGCCGAACGACGACTACGGCGGGCACGGGATTTACATCGGCTGGAACACGGACCAGATCGGCTGGGAGGAGGCGCTGCGCGGCGCGCTCGCCGACGGCGACTACCTCGTGCAGGAGCGCGTGCCGACGGCGCGCGAAGTCTTCCCCGCGCTCAAGGACGACGGCTCCGTGGAATTCGCCGAACAACTCGTCGACCTCGACCCGCTGCTCTTCTACGGCAAGGTCGGCTCGGCCTTCACGCGGCTCTCGTTCACAGAACTCGCCAACGTCTCCTCCGGCGGCGGCATGGTCCCGACTTTCATCATCGAAAAGAAGGGATGAGGGGTGAGGGATGAGGGATGAGGGAAGGAAAGAGTTTTTATTTCACCCCTCATCCCTCACCCCTCATCCCTGCTACAATGTCTCCTGATAGGACAGCTCTGACGAGACGCTAGGAGTCACGCTGTGGTTGACGAATTTGACGGCGGAGAGAGGTCGGCGCAGGACGAGCGGCGGCTACACGACCGCGCGCGCCTGATCGTTGACGTTCATTTCAACGGCGAGGACGCGACCGGCGTGGCGAGCACCAAAGACATCAGCCTCGGCGGCCTCTACATGAACACGCAGGCGAGCCTCCCCGAAGGCGCGCTGCTGACGCTGCGCATCCCCCTGGGCGGCGAGCGGCAGATAGTGGTTAGCGGCGAAGTCATGTACAGCAACCCTGGGCGCGGCGTCGGCGTGCGCTTCCGCGAATTGTCGGACGAGGACCGCCGGCTCATGGAGAGCGAGCTGCCGAAGCTATGAGCGCGCAGGCCGCCAACGACGAGGGGCTCGCCGCCCTGCGTTGGGGCGTGCTCCCCGAAAGGACGCGTTGCGCGCTCCACCGCCGCCTGGAAGGCTTGTACGGCGGGGCGCGCGACGCCGAGGTCTTCGACTCACTGCCGCTGGACAAGCAGCAGGCGCTCCTGATTCTGGCCCGGCGGCTGTTGGAGTTGAACTTGTGGGACGCCGTGCGGCGCGTCCAGAACCTGTACGGCGAGGGCGGCGTCGGGATGCACTTCGTGGCCTGGCCCTTTCTGAAGTCGGCGCTCGGCAGGCGCAGTAACTTCTCGACCTGGTTCGCCACGCACAAGAACACCACGCTCGGCTTCATCGAGCGCGGGAAGCGCCTCGGCTCGCTGCACATCCTTTACTGCGACGGCAGCGCGGGCACGGGGTGGGAGGCGCACTTCGATCTTTACAACCCCTGGGCCTCGCCCGCGAACGCCTGGCGTCACCTGCTGCACGAGAAGATGCGCCGGGAGGTGCCCGACTGGCGCGTCATAGGGGCCGCGCTCGGTTACCTGGAAGGGGTGGCGTCGCCCGCCGGCAGGTAGCCGCTCATTCTTAGTTGGTTTAATTCAACCTCGCCAGGAGACAGGCAGTTATGTTCGATCAATTCACGCTCGGCATAGAGGAAGAGTTTCAGATCGTCGACCCGCATACGCGCGAGCTGCGCTCGCACGTCACGGAGTTTCTGGACGAGGGCAAGATGCTCCTCGGCGAGCAGATCAAGCCCGAGATGATTCAGTCGATGATCGAGGTCGGCACGGGCATCTGCCGCGACATCCAGGAGGCGCGCGAAGACATCTCGCGCCTGCGCGGCGTCATCTCCAAGCTCGCGCGCAACAAGGGGCTGGAGATCGTCGCCGCCTCCACGCACCCCATCTCGCGCTGGCAGGACCAGCAGATTTTCGACGACAAGCACTACAACGTGCTGGTCGAAGAGCTCCAGATGGTCGCGCGCTCGCTGCTCATCTTCGGCCTCCACGTCCACGTCGGCATCCCCGACCGCGAGCGCCAGATACACATCATGAACGCGGCGCGCTACTTCATGCCGCACGTCCTCGCGCTCACGACCTCGTCGCCCTTCTGGATGGGCATCAACACGGGCCTCAAGTCTTACCGCTCGGAGGTCTTCAAGAAGTTCCCGCGCACGGACATCCCGGACCACTTCGACTCTTACCAGTCGTTCCAGCGCTACGTCAACCTGCTGCTGGAGACCAAGTGCATCCAGAACCCGAAAAAAATCTGGTGGGACATCCGCCCGCACCCGAACTTCCCGACGCTGGAGTTCCGCATCTGCGACATCCCGACGCGCGTGGACGACACCATCGCGATTGCCGCGCTCTTCCAGGCCATCGTCTGCAAGCTCAGCCGGCTGATCGACAAAAACCTGGGCTTCCGCCTCTACCGCCGGATGCTGATTCAGGAGAACAAGTGGCGAGCCGTGCGCTACGGGCTCGAAGGCAAGCTGATAGACTTCGGGAAGCAGAAGGAAGTGCCCGTGCGCGACCTGATTCTTGAGCTGCTGGAATTCGTCGACGACGTGCTCGACGACCTCGGCTCGCGCAAGGAGGTCGAGCACATCCACACGATCCTTGAGCTCGGCACCTCGGCCGACGAGCAGTTGAAGGTCTTCCGCGAGACCGACGACCTCAAGGCGGTGGTCGACGTGCTCATCGCCAGGACGATGGAGAACGTCCCGCGCGACGTTGACGTCAGCGTGCCGATGCCCGCCGTCGAGCGCACCGTCTCGAAGTAAGGCGAAAGGGCAGACCCCTCCGGGGTCTGCCCTTTCCCTTTTATCTCTCGCTTAGCTTCAGCGCTTCGAGCAGGAAGTTCTCGAAGAGGATGCGGCCGTCGCGCGACTCGTTCTGGTGCTCCCAGCGCGTGGCGCGGCGGCGGTCGTAGTCCTCGAAGGACTTTTCCAGGTGGAACTGGACGGTGTAAATCAACTGCCCGTCAGCGCGCTTGACCATCATCTGGTTGCGGCAGAGGTACGCGGTCGCCAGCAGCTTGAAGCCCTCGGGGACGCGGTCGAGTTGCAGCCCGTGGTTCTGCCAGACGCGCAAGATACTGGCCTCGGTCGTGTAGTCCTGCCAGACGCCCGTCTCCTCGTCCTCAATCCCATTAAAGATGGGGTCGTCCAAGTCCGTGATGCGGATGAAGCGGTACTGGTACTCGAAGGGCCGCCCCTCGCGCCGCTCGTGCTGCTCCATGTGGTCGAGGGTGACGACCTTTGCGCCGAAGCTCATCCCGACCATCTGGTGGCCGCCGCAGATGCCCAGGACTGGCGTCTTCGTGGAGCGTATGAACTCGCCGAACTTTTCCAGGTGGCGCAGGTTGTAGTAGTCGAAGTCCCTCAGCGTGCCGCTCAGGACGATGGCGTCCGGCTTCGAATCCCGCTCGGCCTCGGCCACGTCCGTGAAGTGCGTCAGGCAAATCTGCGGGCTGCGCACCAACCTGGCGATGTTGTTCTGGATGTTGTCGAGCGCCATCCCGGCGATCTCGCGCTCGCGCTTGAGCTGCGTCTTGACAGTCTTGCCCCACTCCCTGACGGCCAGCTCCGAGAGGTCGCCCTCGTCGCGCAGGAGGTCATCGACCACCAGGACGCGCGCCTCCTCTATCCGCTTCTCGATGGGCTCGTAGCGGCAGAAAGTGCGCTGGTTGAAGGGGAATGGGAGCGGCTCCGGCTTGTCTATAGGGATGTTTTCGTTAATCAATATCTCTTCCGCCATGTTCTAAAAAGAGTCGGCCCTACTTGCTCCGGGCGGGCCGCTGTCTGGTTTCCTGGTTAAACTGCGGGCGTGCGGTCCCGGCCCCTGCCTCCCCGACCTCGCGCCTCACTTCCTCTATCAGGAGGTTGCGCAGCCGGGAGCGCGTCGCGGCGCTGCGGCCCTCGGCCGCGTGCTCGACCAATAATAGCATGCGATGCCACGCCGATTCGAGTTCGTCCGCGAGGCCGGAAATCCGGCTGATGTCGTAGGGCACGGCCACGTCCGGGCAGTTGGCGCGCGCGAAGACGGCCAGGTAGCGCGCCGTCGCCAAGTCCGGGCAACTCATCCGGCGGCGGCCGACCTTCAGCTCGACGCCGAGCAGCGTGTGCTGTATCTCCACGTCGGCCGGGCGCTTCGCGTACAGGCTCAGGTGGTGCGAGCGCGTGCGCATGGGCAGGATGCGCTCGCGGTAGATTCCGGGCAGCCACGCCTCGCCCAGCTGCTCTTTAATCTCTTCGGCCGTCCTGGCTAGAGCGCCGGGCGGGCGCGGCTGACTGCCGGGCGGCCCCGCGGGTGAAGCCGCGCCCTCGCCGTTCTTCTTCTTGGCGGCGGCGGTCATCTGGGGAAGACTCTCAGCGCGCCGCCTGTTGCGCCGCGGGCGCGGGCTTGCGCTGGAAGGCGTCGAGCACCTTGTTGGGGAAGAGGCCGAGGTAGAAGACGCCCGCGATGGTGATGACGATGGCGAGCGCGAGGCTCGCCGGAACTTTCGGCGCGCTCCACTCGACGGTGCGCTCGCGGAAGAACATCACGATGATGAGCCGCAGGTAGTAGTAGGCCGAGACGGCCGTGTTGAGCACGGCGATGACGACGAGCGTGTAAAAGCCGGCCTTGACCGCGGCGTTGAAGACCATCACCTTGCCTATGAAGCCTGCCGTCAGCGGGAGCCCGAGCAGGCTCAAAAGGAAGACCGAGAGCGTGAAGGCGAGCGCCGGAGCGCGGAAGCCTATGCCGCTGTAGTCCTCCACCTCCGTCCGCCGGTCGTTGCTGCGCGCGATCAATGTCACGACGGCGAACGCGCCCAGGTTCATCACCGCGTAAGTCAGCATGTAGAAGGCGACCGAGGCGACGGCCGCGTCCCTGTCGGCCCCGGCGGTCACGCCCGCGGCGACGAAGCCCACGAGCGCGTAGCCTGCGTGCGCGATTGACGAGTAGGCGAGCATGCGCTTGACGTTGTTCTGGACGATGGCGACGACGTTGCCGACCGTCATCGTGATGATCGCCATCAGGGCGAGCGCGTTGACCCAGGCGAAGTTGGCCTGCACCGAAGTGGTCTGCCCGGCCGCGGCCGCGACGAACGGGAAGCCGAAGATGAAGACGCGCAGGAAGGAGGCGAAGCCCGCGGCCTTCGGCCCGGCGGCCATGAAGGCCGTGACGGGCGTGGGCGCGCCCTCGTAAACGTCCGGCGTCCAGATGTGGAACGGCGCGGTCGCGACCTTGAAGCCGAAGCCGACGAGCATCATCGCCGCGCCCGCGAAGACCAGCGGCGGGTAGCGCGCGTTGTCCAAAGTCATCGCGAGTTGCGTGACGTTGGTCGTGCCCGAGCCGCCGTAGACGAGCGCGATGCCGTAGAGCAGGAACGCGGAGGAGAACGAGCCGAGGATGAAATATTTGAGAGACGACTCGTTCGAGCGCAGGTCCGTGCGCCGGAAGCCCGCCATCACGTAAGTCGCGATGGAGAGGATTTCGAGGCCCAGGAAGATGACCACGAGGTCGTTGCCCGAGGCCATCAGCAGCATCCCCGCGGTGGCGAACAGGAGCAGCGAGTGGAACTCGCCCGCCGGCAGCCGCTCGCCCTCCACCCAGACCATCGAAATCAATACCGTCAGCGCCGAGACAAAAAGGAAGATGAGCGTGAAGCTCAGGCGCAGCTCGTCGAGCACGATCATGCCGTTGAAGCTGCCCGCGCCGACCGCGCCCGGATTCATCCAGAGCCAGACGGTGGCGGCCGCGGCCGCCACGAGCCCCGCGAGCGCGAACCCGCCCGTCGTCCAGCGCTGCCGCGGCCGCGCGAAGGCGTCTATCAGCATGACCAGGACGGCCGCGCCGCAGACGATCAGCTCCGGCAGGATGAGCCGGAAGTTCACGTCCGGGCCGGGGATCTGTAGGGCGAGTAAGGTTGCAATCGTCACAAAGTTTTTCCCTGCTAGAAATTTTAGCCGCCCACGCGGCGCGGCCGAGTCGCGGCCTCCTCGGTCAGCAGCTTGTCCAGGCGCGCTCGCATCTTCGCCATGTAGACGGGCGCGTCCGCCATCCCGACGTGGTTAGGCAGCGAGAGCTTCCCCTCGCGGTCGAAGAAGAGCACCGTCGGCATCCGCAGCCGCGGCGAGTAGCGCGAGAAGACCGCCTTGTCCGGGTCGCGCAGGACCGGGAACGAGAGCTTGAGCCCCTTGGCGTAGTTGCGGAGATCGCCGTCGGACACGTCCTCCTCGCTCTCGATGCTGATCCAAATGAACTTGACGGGCTTGTCCTTGTACTCCTTCTTCAACTGTTCGAGCGCCTTCAGTTCCTCCTTGCACGGCAGGCACCACGTCGCGCCGAAGGAGACGAGCACGACCTGCCCGCGCATGCTGCCCACGTCGTAAGTCTTCCCGTCCGCGCCCCTCAGCTTGAGGTCGGACGAGTCCGGCGGCGGGACCAACTGGCCGGCCGCCTGGCCCTGCGCGCGGGCGGAAGCGGCAGCGAACAAAAGCGCAGCGCAAAGAAACGTCAGCAAGAAAAATCTTTTCATAGGCTCGTTAACGGTGAATGGCGAATGGTAAATGGCGAATGGGAAGAGCGTCCGTTCGCTAACTATTTACCATTAACCACTCGCTATTTACCAACCCCCGCGATGGTCCCGCCGCGCTGCGGCTGGACGACGCGGTTGCGGACTTCGACGACCGCGGGCCGCGAGCGCTCCAGGAACGGGCGCGGGTAGACGCCCATCAGGAGCATCAGGATGAGCAGCGGCACGAGCAGCCCGACCTCGCGCGCGTTCAGGTCTTTGAGCCGGGCGTTCTCCGGGTTCCTGATGCGGCCGAAGACGACGCGCTGCAACATCCAGAGCATGTAGACGGCCGCCCAGATGACGCCGGTGGCCGCCAGCATCGTCACCACCCACGCGTACGAGACGGCGCTCGACATCCAGGTGCCCAGAAGGATTAAGAACTCGCCGACGAACCCGTTCAGAAGCGGCAGCCCCACGGACGAGAGCGAGGCGATGACGAAGAGCGCCGAGAACCACGGCATGGAGTGTGCCAACCCGCCGAAGTCCGAAATCATGCGCGTGTGCCGCCGCTCGTAAATCATCCCGACGAAGAGGAAGAGTGCCCCCGTCGAGACGCCGTGGTTGAGCATCTGGTAGAGCGCGCCCTGCATGCCCTGCTCCGTGAAGGAGAAGAGGCCGAGGACGACGAAGCCCATGTGGCTGACCGACGAGTAGGCGACGAGGCGCTTCACGTCCGGCTGCACCATCGCGACGAGCGCGCCGTAGATGATACCTATGACGGCGAGCGTGATGATGTACGGGGCGAAGGCTTTCGACGCGTCGGGGAAGAACGCGAGGTTGAAGCGCAGGAGCCCGTAAGTCCCCATCTTCAGGAGCACGCCCGCGAGAATCACGCTTCCGGCGGTCGGCGCTTCCGTGTGCGCGTCCGGCAGCCAGGTGTGGAAGGGGAAGAGCGGCACCTTGATGCAGAAGGCGAAGGCGAAGGCCAGGAAGAGCAGCGCCTCGGTCTGGCTCCCCGCGAACTGCGGGAAATTCGGCAGCCCGTCCCTGAGCGCGTTCAGGACCGTGACGTAGTCGAAGGAGCCGACCATGAAGTAGAGCACGATGATGCCCGCCAGCATCAGGAGGCTGCCGATGGCCGTGTAGATGAAAAACTTGGTCGCCGCGTAGATGCGCTCCTTGCCGCCCCAGACGCCGATCAGGAAGAACATCGGCACGAGCGACGCCTCGAAGAAGAGGTAGAAGACGAGCAGGTCGAGCGAGACGAAGACCCCTATCATCGCGCTCTCCAGGATGAGCAGGAAGACGTAGTAGGAGAGCTGCCGCTTCGTCACCGAAGTCCAACTCGACAGGATGGAGATCGGGACTAAGAGCGTCGTCAGCAGCACGAGCCAGAGGCTGATGCCGTCAACGCCGACGTGGTAGCGCGAGTTGATGGAGGTGATCCAGGACGTGTTCTGGACGAACTGGAAGCCGGCTTCGGTGCGCCCGCCGCTGCCCAAAAGCAGGAGCGAGAGCGCGAAGGTGGCGGCGGAAAAGAGCAGCGCGATCCAGCGGTAGTGCGACTCGCGCTTGTAGACGAGGCCGTGGCCGACGAGCGCGACCGCGCCGACGGTCGGGAGCAGAATCAGTATGGTGAGCAGGTATGATTGCATCGCTTCTACGGCCCTAGCGTAAGAAAATCCTGTAAGTGAAATAGCCTATGACGGCGAGCGCGCCGAGCAGGATGATGGCCGCGTAAGAGCGCACGAAGCCGACCTGAAGGTAGCGCACCACGCGCCCCAACTCGCGCACGGCGCGGCCCAGCCCGTTGACGATGCCGTCGATCACGCCCACGTCGAAGAGTTTCCACAGCCCCTCGCGCGAGCCGGCCTTGATGGGGTTAATCAGCGCCGCGTCGTAGACCTCGTCCACGTAGTACTTGTTCTCCAGGAGGCGCGGCATCTGGCGCAGCGGGCGGCTCCTGAACGCGAACCAGCCCATGAGGATGCCCGCCACGGCGATCATCACGGAGATGATCGTGAACGTTATCTCCTGGCTCACCTCCTCGGCCGAGTGCGCGCGCTCCTCGGCGGGCTCGTGCGCCGAGCCCTCGCCGACGGACTCCGGCGAAGCCCCGCCCTCGCCGTGCGGCGCGGCCTCCGCGCCCCTTGCAGGAGCGCCCGCGGGAGCCGCTGCTTCCGCGCCGTGCGCGGCCCCGGCCGCCTCCTTCGGGTGCAGGATGACGGGCTCAAGCAGGTGCTCGAATTTATTCACGTCCCCCAGGCCGACCACGGAACTCAAGGCGTAGGGCACGCCGACCAGCCCGCCGAAGGTCGAGAGAATCGCCAGAACTATCAGCGGGAGCGTCATCGCCCAGGGCGACTCGTGCGGCTTGAACGGGCCGTGGTGGTGCGCGTCGTGCGCGCCGGCGGTCGCGGGGTGAAGGGCGTGCTCTTCGTCGTGCTCGTCCGTCGAGTCGTCCACCTTCTCGCCGGGCTCGTGGTGCGGGCGGTCGCCGGCCGAAGCGAGCG
>DATMVE010000006.1:0-96724 GCA_035563515.1 Pyrinomonadaceae bacterium | reverse complement strand
ACGATGCGGCCGCGCGCCGGCGCGGGAGTCGCGCGCCAGCCGCGGAACGCCTCGCTCGCCGCCTCGACCGCGCGCCGCGCCTCCTCGCGCGTCGCCTGCCTGAAAGAGCCCAGACGGTCGCCCGTGTCGGCCGGGTTGATGTTCTCGGCCGTCCTGGAAGACTCAGACTCGACCCACTCGCCGTTGATGAAGTTGCGGTAGCTGCTCATAGGAAATGATGAATGCGGAGTGATGAATGATGAATGGAAGACGAATGCTTTAACTCATCATTCATCACTCCGCATTCATCATTGCTTTTCTGACGCCCGATAATATATCAAAAAAGCGCCAACCCTGCGCAACTTTTGCTTCGGGCGGCAGGGCCAGCCGCCCGCTAAAGTTCTTGACAGCGCCGCGGCCGCGGGCATAGAGTCGGCGGCGTCCTTCCGCGCCGCTTGCATTTCCCACTTTTAATTTCGCGTTCAGGAGAGCTGATGGCTAACTCAAACCCCCAGTTGAATCGCATCGACCACGTCGTGGTCCTGATGATGGAGAACAGGTCTTTCGACAACGTGCTGGGCTGGCTCTACGACCCCGACACCGTCCCGCGCGGGCAGAGTTTCGAGGGCGTGTCGGGGAAGACGCTGTGCAACCCGCTGCCCGGCGGCGGCGAGGTTTGCGTCGGGAAGGGAACCGTGATGACGGACCCGTTCCCCGACCCGAACGAGCCTTACGACCAGGTCTACGCGCAGATGTTCAACCAGAACCCGCCGCCCACGCCCGTCCCCAACCCGACCGGGCCGCCCAACATGCAGGGCTTCGTCATCAACTACGCGGACGCCATCAACCTCGCCTACACGGGCAAGGTCATGAACCAGCCGCCGCCCGAGCCAGGCATCATCATGAACTGCTTCACGCCCGAGACGCTGCCCGTCATCAACGGGCTCGCCGCGGCCTACGCCGTCTGCGACCACTGGTTCAGCTCCGTGCCGACGCAGACCTTCCCCAACCGCTCGTTCGTCCACGCCGCGACCTCGTCCGGCTACGTCTACAACTTCTGGAAGACGGGCGAGCACCTCTGGGACGTGGGCATGCTGATTAACAGGACGCCGACCGTTTACAACCTGCTCGAAGAGGCGGGCGTCAGTTGGAAAATCTACCACGGCGGACCCTTCCTGCTCTGCAACGCGCTGCTGACGCAGGAGGAGCTGTGGAAGTACAGCCTCTTCGACTTACACTTCTCCCCGTTCGCGAAGTTCCTGGAGGACGCCGCGACGCCGAACGGCCTGCCCGCCTACTCGTTCATCGAGCCGAACATGATGTGCAGCAAAAAGTACGGCCCGGAAAACGACATGCACCCGGCCTACGCCATCACCAACACGGGCGCGCCAACCAACGCGCTTTACGGCGAGTTGCTCATACACACCATCTACCAGGCCCTGAGAAACAGCCCCGACTGGGAGAGCACGCTTTTCATCATCACGTTCGACGAGCACGGCGGCTGTTACGACCACGTCCCGCCGGGCGCGGCCACGCCTCCCGACGATAAGATCATCCCGCCGGACCAGCCGGGCGGCAGCGGCTTTCTCTTCAACCGCTACGGCGTGCGCGTCCCCGCCGTGCTCGTCTCGCCGCTCATCGAGCGGGGCACGGTCTGTAACACTGTCTTCGACCACACGTCCATCATCAGGACGGCCGCGAACCGCTGGCTCAATGGTCAGAACCTGAACAACCGCGACCTGAACGCGAACGACTTGAGCGAACTCCTGACGCTCTCGGAGCCGCGCACCGACACGGCCGACATCACGCCGCGCCCGATCACCTTCGAAGGCTGCGGCGTGCAGCCGCTCTCGACCACGCACAGGCACCTGCTCGCGGCCGCCGCCCGCCGCGTCGCGCAGGCCGCGGGCGAGCTGATGGACTTGAACGAGATTCACACCACCGAGCAGGCCGTCGCCGCCCTCGAAGAAAGGGAAGCCCGAGTCCGCGCAGGCGCGGGGTGAAATGGCGTCGCGACTCCTATATCATGTGGCCCAAGATGGAAGGCAAAAAAGATTCGCCGCCGCGGCCGGAGCCGAAAAACGTTCGCGAACTGTTGGAGCGCCGCGCTCTCTCTACGCCCGACAAACATTTCCTCTTCAGCGAGGCGGACGGGAGGCGCTACACCTACGCGGAGTTCGACGCGGCGGCAAGCCGCGCGGCGCTGATGCTCGCGGCGCGCGGCATCAGAAAGGGCGACGCCGTCAGTTTGCTGATGCCGAACGGCGCGGAGTACGTCGTCGCCTACTTCGCCTGCTTCAAGCTCGGCGCGCTCGCCGGCCCCGTCAACTCGCTCTTGAAGTCCGAGGAGATCGGCTACGTCGTCAACAACTCCGAGGCGCGCGCGCTGCTCGTCCACTCCGAGTTCCTGCCGAAAATCGAAAGCATACGCGGCGAGCTGCCCGGCCTCGAACACGTCATAGTCTTCGACGACGAGGCGCGCGCGACCGAAGAGTTCGCGGGCGAGACCATGCCGGAAGTCCCAATCGAGACGGACGACGAGGCGATCATCATCTACACGTCGGGCACGACGGGGAAGCCTAAGGGCTGTCTGCTGACGCACGGGAACCTCGTCGCCAACGCGCGCCAGATTACGGATTGGCTCAGTTTCACCGAGCGCGACAGGCTGCTGACGGTGATGCCGCTCTTTCACATGAACGCCGTCTCTGTGACGACCATGACGCCGCTCTACGCGGGCGGCTCGTCGGTCGTCAGCCCCAGGTTCTCCGCCTCGCGCTTCTGGCAAATCATCTCCGACTACGAGGTGACATCCTTCGGCTCCGTCGCCACGATGCTCTCGATGCTGCTCGCCACCTACCCGGGCGGCGTCCCCGCCGGGCTCAAAACGGACCAGTTACGGTTCGCCATGTGCGGGAGCGCGCCCGTGCCCGCGGAAGTCCTCCGAAAGTTCGAGGAGACTTTCGACTGTCTGGTCGTCGAAGGCTACGGCCTGTCCGAGTCGACCTGCCGCTCGACCTTCAACCCGCCGGACGAGCGCCGCCGGCCGGGCTCGTGCGGGATGGCTATCGGCAACGAGATGAGGGTCGTGGACGAGGAGGACCGCGAGGTCGCGGACGGCGAGTTGGGCGAGATAGTCCTGCGCGGGCCGAACATCCTCAAGGGCTACTACAAGAACCCCGAGGCGACCGAGCGCGCCTTCCAGGGCGGCTGGTTCCACACGGGCGACGTGGGCTACCGCGACCGGGAAGGCTTCTTCTACATCGTCGACCGCAAGTCGGACATGATCATACGCGGCGGCGAGAACATCTACCCGCGCGAGATTGACGAGGTGCTCTACAGCCACCCGGCCGTCGCGTCGGCCGCCGTGATTGGCGTCCCCGACCCGCTCTACGGCGAGGAGGTCGCGGCCTTCGTCGTCCTGAAAGAAGGCGCGGGCGCGACCGCCGAGGAGGTCATCGACTTCTGCCGCGAGCGCCTGGCCGACTACAAGTGCCCGAAGTCCGTGCGCTTCGTCGCGGACATCCCGAAGGGGCCGACGGGCAAGCTGCTCAAACGCGAGCTGGCGCGCCTTTACGCGGCCGGGCGGTGAAACTGGAACTGGACCAGTTTTAAGACTTTATTAAGGGCGCTCCGGTTGACAGTCCGGGAGAATTCCAATACAGTGGGCCGCGTTAAGACAGACGGTTGAGCAACGCCGCATCGGGCATCGGGCCGTGAAGCCCCTTTGCGGCGACCCATCGAGTCAGGGCGGTTTCCGCGAGGTTTGCGTGCGGCTTTCCTCCGTTTTGCAATCACTGCTCAATTCAAGGTAGATGCCGGCCAAAAGAGTTTGACCGGGCCGTTGTGTGTCTTTGCCCAGCGCGACGGACGTGTGTCTTCCGTCTCCGTCGTGAGTTCTTTTCGTTTAGAGATTAGCCGCAGGAGAAATGAAGTTTTTTCTCCTCCAACTTTAACCGCAGGGCTGCGCCTGCGCGCAGTCGCTTGCCCCTCAGGAGAAATAGTAGAGATGAAACGTTCCAGATTGTTTATGGTCGCTCTAATCGCGGTCGTCGCCGCGCTCGCCTCCAGCACTTTCATCGGCCTGGCCGCCGACTGCACCAGGGCCGTCGTGACCGAGTCCGAGATCGCCCGCCAGGCGGAGAACACCCCGCCGACGAAAAACTGGGTGCTCTACACGCGCAACGCCGGCAACGGCACCTTCCGCGTCGGCCCCGGCGCGCCGCCCTCCGGCGTCGGCAGCCTCGAAACGGTCACGCCGACGGGGGCCGACAAAGTCACCCTGTTCAACTTCGACCACGTGGGCACGCCGCTCGCCGACATCGACGCGCTGAGCTACGCCACCTACCGCGCGGCGAACCCGTCCGACAACGACGCGCAGTTGCCCGCCATCAACATCCAGGTTGACGTGAACGGCGCAGCCCCCGGCGGGTTCACCACCCTGGTCTTTGAGCCCGTTTACAACACGGGCCAGGCCGCGATTCAGGACGGCGTCTGGCAGACGTGGGACGCGTACCTCGGCGGCCAGGCCATCTGGTGGTCGTCGAACCCCATCCCGAGCGCGCCCAACCGCGACACGTTCGTCTCGTGGAACACCATCGTGGCGGCTAACCCCGACGCGGTCATCGTCGGCGGCTTCGGCGTCAACCAGGGCAGCGGCAACCCCGCGCTGGTCGCCTCGACTGACGTGCTCACCATCGGCACGGGCGGCGAGTGCATCACCTATGACTTCGAGCCCTACAAGGTCGCGACGACCGCGGCCCAGTGCAAGAACGGCGGCTACAGCACCGTGAAGCGCGCCGACGGCTCCTCGTTCAAGAACCAGGGCGACTGCATCCAGTACGTCAACACCGGCAAGTAGTCTGCGAGAACCAGCAAGGCAAGAGGCCCGCGTTTAAGAGCGCGGGCCTTTTGTTATGTTCGCCGCGCGGTGGTGATTGCCGGCCGGGAAGTATTAACTTGACAGGGTGTCTGGAGATGAAATAGAGTCCGCGGCGTTTCTTGAAGATGCCTGCTTTCTACTGCCGAGTGGATTCCCACGGCTTTGGTAGGTAGCCCGTCTCGTTATTCTCCGGCCAGCGATCTCGGCCGGAGTCCTCGCAGGTCTCAGTTAGCCGGACACAACCACAATCCGTCTCGCCTGAAGCGGCACTGCGTAGAGTTTAACTCGATCCTCGTTACTTCAAGTCCCTAACAGCGGGACGGCGATTTCCCGATCATGCAGTGCGGAGCATGGTTTGCCCAGGGGTCGTGTGAAAAATACGACCCAGACCAGTCAGTCTCTCTCTACAACCACCGGCGCATGAGGATTGTTCATGCGATCAGATGCGACTGCGTGGTTTTAGCCCCCCGAAAGGAAAAGATATGAATTTCAAAAGATCACTCTTGTTGGCGGCCTTAGCATTATCTTTGGTGCTCGGATTAATGATGTTCCGCGGAGACAAAACGAAGGCGGCGGTGGGAGGCCCCATCTGCAACGTCCCGACTGATTACCCCACGATTCAGGCCGCGGTCAACGACCCCGGCTGCGTCACGATTAACGTCGCCCCCGGCGCGTACTCCGAGAACGTAATCATCCCCCGGTCGCTGACACTCAACGGCGCGCAGGCGGGCGTCGACGCGCGCGGCCGCGTCGCCCCTGAATCGGTTGTGACCGGCGCGAATCCCATCGGGGCGAACCCCGTCATCAGCATCCAGGCGGCCAACGTCAAGGTTGACGGATTCACGCTGAAGAATCCGATCACGCAGTTTGCCGCCATCGGATTGGCCGTCAAGACGGCCGGCAACAATGCCGTCATCACCAACAACATCTTTGACGGGATTACCACCCCCGACCCCGGCGGTAACGGCACTGCGCAAGCCGTCTACCTCGAAAACGGCCCTGACGGCGTGAGCATCACGAACAACGAGATGAAGAACATCCAGAGCAATCGTTCCGCGAAAGGCGTAACCATCGGCGACGCCGCCTCGACAAACCCGAGCGTGAACGTCCTCGTCGAGGATAACGCGATTTCGAACGTCAACAGCACGACGCGCGGGGCGTATGGAATTTCGATCAACAACGGGAATGGCACGACGGCGAACGCGGGCCTACAGGTGCGCGGTAACGCCATCGATAACCTGACCGGCGGCGGCTGGGTGCACGCCATCGGCCTGGAGGGCAACACGCCCGGCGTCGTGGTCGAGGATAACGACATCAGTAACCTGACCGACCTCTCGCCCACCGTGCCAGCCGATTCGATTGCCGTCTTTTTCGAGAACAACCCGACCTTCGCGACGGCTGAGGTTCACCACAACAACTTCAATCTGACCGCGGCGTCCTACGGCATCGCCGTCCACCCGGCGCTCACGACCGGCGGCGGGTCGGTTGACGGCGAGTGCAACTGGTGGAACAGTCCGACCGGCCCGACCGCCGCAAGTAATCCCGGCGGCACAGGCACACAGGTGAGCCCCAACGTAGATTATGCCCCCTGGCTAATCGCGCCGGCTCCCGGCGGAGCCTGCATTGGCGGCAACGTCCCGGCGACCGCCAACCAATGCAAAAACGGCGGCTGGACGACGAGCGTCCGTGCGGACGGCAGTACCTTTAAGAATCAGGGCGACTGCATCCAGTACGTCAACACAGGGAAGTAAGAAGCGCTGAGAGGCGAAGCGCCTTTCAAAAATTCACCCCGACACGTAAAGCCCCCGAGCAATCGGGGGCTTTACGTCTATCCAGCGCGAGTTGCATGTAAGCAAACTGCGGCTCCGCCGCACACGTCGAGTTCAGGTCGTTTGTAATCGGACTCTTCACATCGGGCTATCTTACTTCGCGGCGCTGGGCTAAAATAGCCGGCACCGCGCGGGCGGCCTGCCTGGCGGCGAAATTGGCCCGGCGGTAATCGAAGACTGATGTTCAAGATTAAAGAGACGGAAGGCGCTAGGCGCGAGTGGGCGCTCCCGGAGGGCGGGCAGTTGACCATCGGCCGCGCCTACGACAACGACATACGCGTGGACGACCTGCGCGTCTCGCGCCACCACGCCGTCCTGCGCGCAGGCCCCGGCGACGCGGCCTTCGTCAGGAACGTGTCGAGCGGCAACGTCCTGCTCGTCAACGGACACAACGTCTCGAACGACGCGGGCGAGTTCCAGGTGCGCGGCGGCGACGAGATCAAAGTCGTCCCGGCCGCCTTCACCCTGGCGTGGGAAGAGGTCCTCGGCTACACGGACGAGCCGCTCTCGCAGAGCACCACTTTCGTGCCCGCGACGAGCGGCTTCACCTCGCTCATCAGCACGACCTTCGCCGGGCGGCTGTCGAAGGAGAAGGAACTCGAAGAGCTGCGCCGCAAGGCCGAGCTGCTCGCGCACCTCTGCGACATGAGCGCCGCGCTCGCCACCGTCTTCGACACGAAGTCGATTCTGGATTACGCGACCGACGTGGTGATGCGGATGATTCAGGCCGACTGCTGCGCGGCGCTGCTCGTCGAGCAGGGCGGCGAAACGCAGCCGGTCTCCCTGCGCTTCCGCGACTCGGGCGCCGGCACGCCGCAGCAGCACCTCATCAGCCGCACGGCCGTGCGCACCGCGATTGAGAAGAGCGTCATGCTCTCTTCGCAGGACGTGGCCGTGGACATGAACCTGCCGGTCAGCCGCTCGACCATCTCGCAGGGGATACGCTCGCTCGCCTGCGCCCCGCTCGCCGGTCGCGAGGGCGTCTACGGCGCGCTCTACGTCGACCGCCGCGGCGTGCCCGAGCCGTTCGCGGAGTTGGACACGCAGTTGCTCGCGGCCGTCGCGGCGCAGGCGGCCACGGCCGTCGAGGCCGCGCGCGCGCACGAGCGCGTCCAGCGCGAAACGCTGGCCCGCGCGGCCTTCGCGCGCTTCATGCCCGAGCACATCATCAGGGAGTTGGTCGAGAGCCCGGAAAAGTTTCACCTCGGCGGGACGAACAAGCGCATCACGGTGATGTTCTGCGACGTGCGCGGCTTCGCGCGACTGGCACACCGCGCGCCGCCCGAGATGATCGTTGACCTTTTGAACATCCTCTTCACGGAGATGGCGGCGGAGATTTTCGAGCACCAGGGGACGCTCAACAAGTACCTCGGCGACGGCCTGATGGCCCTCTTCGGCGCGCCCGTCGGCGGCGAGCACGACGCCGCGGACGCCGTCTCGGCCGCGATAGGGATGCAAAAGCGCATCAAGCAGGTCAACCTTCAGCTCTCCGCGCGGGGCTTGCCGAAGGTGCAGCTCGGCATAGGCATCAACACGGGCGAGGCGACCGTCGGCTGCATCGGGGCGGAGCAGCGCTCCGAGTACACGGCCATCGGCGACACGGTCAACGTCGCCTCGCGCATAGAGGGCGTCGCGCACCCGGGCCAGGTGCTCGTCACGGCCGAGACCGCGCAGGAGCTGAATGGGCAGTTCGAGCTGAGCGACCCGTGGACCGTCGAGGTCAAGCACATAGACGAGCCCGTGAAGATTTACAGCGTCAAGTACGAGACGGCGGAAGCTGTGGCGGCGTCGTAAGGCGGAAGTTAAAAAGGTAAAAGGCAAGAGTGAAGACGGGGAGGGCCGCGCCGGTTACTGTTTCAGGCGGTGACGGGGCGGCTTAATTTTAAACAGCGTGAGTTTCGTGAAGGCACGGGGGATTGATGAAAAAAGGGCGTCTCGAAGCGTTCAGCGACGGCGTGATAGCGATCATCATCACCATCATGGTGCTTGAGCTGAAGATTCCGCACGGCGCGGACTGGGAGGCGCTCCGCCCCGTCGTCCCCGTGTTCCTCACTTACGTGATGAGCTTCGTCTACCTCGGCATCTACTGGAACAACCACCACCACATGCTCTACGCGACGGAGCACATCAACGGCAAGATTCTCTGGGCCAATATGCACCTGCTGTTCTGGCTCTCGCTGATCCCGTTCGTCACGGGCTGGATGGGTGAGAACCACTTCGCGGCGCTGCCGACGGCCGTTTACGGCGGCGTGCTGCTCGCGGCCGCCATCGCCTACTACATCCTCCAACAACTCATCATCGCGAATCAGGGGCCTGACTCCAAACTCAAGGCCGCGCTCGGCAAAGACATCAAGGGCAAGATTTCGCCCGTAATGTACGCCGTCGCGATAGCCATGGCCTTCGTCAACCAGTGGGTCTCCGACGCGCTCTACGTCCTGGTGGCCCTCATGTGGCTCATCCCGGACAGAAGAATCGAGACGACGCTCGATAAGCCGGTGGCAGATTGAGCGGTTTCGACAAATATGCTTAACAGGACGGCCGTCCTCCTTAGTTTTCTCGTCAAACAACTAAGGAGGACGGCCGTCCTCCTTAGTTTGCGCCCGCGCTTCCTTTATATTCCGACGAGAAAACTAAGGAGGACGGCCGTCGAACTTGCTGCGCGGGCCGTCCTCCTTAGTTTTCTCGTCGTATTCTTTAGTTCGACGGCCATCCTCCTTAGTTTTCGCCGCGTATTCCTTAGTTCGCAGGCCGTCTTCCTTAGTAATCCCGAGTGAAAACTTAGGAATACGGCCCGCGTCCTTTGTCGTCGCGCTAAATTTCTAAGGATTCACGGGAAATTGCTTAGGATGGCGACGAAACGGAAGAGGCGGACGGGCACGCTCCTTATCCGGCTTCCTTTCACTTTTTGCTTTTTATCCGGCTGATTTCGACGAAGACGGTGCGTTGCGTGTTCGGCGCGGGCTTTGGCTTCTGTTCGCCGCCGCAGCTTCCGCAGCCGGTTTCGCAGGGGGCTGAGACGCCTTTCGACGCGCGGAAGGCGCGCAGGCGCGACCACGCGCGCCGCCCCACGTAGGCGAGCGCCGCGAGGATGATGAGAGCAACCGCGATAGTCTGCCAGTCGGAGGTCATCTCTTATGTGAAGCCGAGCAGCCGCCCGCCCTGGTACGTGATGAGCGAAGCCAGGTAGGCGAGCACGGTCATGTAGGCGATCATGAAGAGCGGCCAGCGCCACGAGTTCGTCTCGCGCCGGACGATGGCGACCGTCGACATGCACTGAATCGCCAGCACGAAGAAGACCATCATCGAGAGCGCGACGAGCGGCGTCCACGCCGGGCTGCCGTCCGGCCGCTTCGCCTCGCGCACGGCCGTGACCACCGAATCGGAGCCGGCGTCTTCCGCCTCGCCGACGTTGTAGATGATGCTCAGGGTCGAGACCAGCGTCTCACGCGCCGCGAAAGAAGAGATGAGCGCGACCCCCATTTTCCAGTCGAACCCGAGCGGCCTGATCACCGGCTCTATCGCGTGGCCCGCGCGCCCGGCGAAACTCTGCCGCAACTGCTCGCCGTGATAATCAACTCCAACTTCCGCCTGAGCGGGCTTCTCCATGCGCGGGAAAGTCGCGAGAGCCCAGAGGATGATCGAGATGGCGAGGATGACCGTGCCCGCGCGCTTCAGAAAGAGCCAGCCGCGCGAGAGCATCATCTGCAAGATGGTCAGCGGATTCGGCACGCGGTAGGGCGGCAGCTCCAGCACCAACGGCGGCGTCGGCGCTTTCAGGATGGTGCGCTTCAGGACCCAGGCGACGCCGATGGCGACGAGGATGCCGAGCAAGTACATCGCCATAATCATGAGCGCGCCGATTGAGACGAAGCCGAAGAGTTTCTGCGTCGAGAAGAAGGCCGCGATCATCAGCGTGTAGACGGGCAGCCGCGCCGAGCAGCTCATGAACGGCGCGATCATGATCGTCGCCAGCCGGTCCTTCGGGTTCTCAATCGTCCGCGTCGCCATGATGCCCGGAATCGCGCAGGCGAAGGAACTCAGCAGCGGCATGAAAGCTTTGCCGTGCAGGCCGACGCCGCGCATCAGCCGGTCCATCAGGAAGGCCGCGCGCGCCATGTAGCCCGTGTCTTCGAGCACGGCGATGAAGAAGAAGAGCAGCAGAATCTGCGGCAGGAAGACGATGACCCCGCCGACGCCCGCGATGACGCCGTCGACGAGCAGGTCCCTCAGCAAGCCTTCCGGCAGGAGGTCGCCCACGAGTTCGCCCAGCCGGCCGAACCCGCTGTCAATCAAGTCCATCGGCAGCGCCGCCCAGGTAAAAATCGTCTGGAAGACGACGAGCATGACGGCGATTAAAATCACCGGGCCAAAAATCTTGTGCGTCAGCACGCGGTCAATCCGCTCGGCCGTCGTCGGCGCGTGAGCCGAGCCGCCGCGTGTGCGTACGGCGCGCGAGGCGACCTGCTCGATCCAGTCGTAGCGCGCGAGCAGAGGCTCCTGCCACCACGTCGGGTTCGATTCTGAAAGCCGCGCGCGCGCCTCGCGCACGAGCAGCCGGCGCGACTCTTCCTCCGGCAACTCCTCGGCGTAGAGGTCGCGCAGCGCGGTGTGCCGGTCGAGGGAGTCGCCGTTGTTCCCGCTGAGTGCGGCCAGCTCCTGCTCGGCCTCGTCGGAGAGTCGCCAGCCCGCGCCGGCCCCGCTCTTTCCGGCCGCCCTGAGGACCGCCTCGGCGAGCGCCCCGAGTCCCAGGCGCTGCGTGACCACGACTGGCACAATCTCCACGCCGAGGGCCGAGGAGAGTTGCTTGACGTCAATTTCGAGGCTGCGCTTTTGTGCCAGGTCGAACATCGTCAGCGCGACGACCATCGGGCGGCCGTATTCCAGGAGCTGCGTGACGAGGTAAAGGTTCCGTTCGATGTTGGTGGCGTCGACGACGGCGACGATCACGTCCGGCGCGGGAAGGTTGGGGATGCGCCCTGTGATTACGTCGCGCGCGATCTGCTCGTCAATCGAGGCGGCGTCGAGGCTGTAGAGGCCGGGCAGGTCAATCAAACGCGCGGCGGGCTCGGCCGGCGCGAGCGCCCAAGCGCCCTCCTTGCGCTCGACCGTCACGCCCGGATAGTTCGCCACCTTCTGCCGCAGGCCGGTCAGCGCGTTAAAAAGCGTGGTCTTGCCCGCGTTCGGGTTGCCCGCGAGCGCCAACGTCAACTGACGCCGCTCCGCCGGCGCGGCCGCGCCGTCGCCGGTCTCAGCGGCAAGGGAAGGGGATTCGAGGATAGAACTCATAAGAACAGTGACGAGTTAAGAGTTGAAGAGTGACGAGCAAGAAAGTTTCATGTCGTCACTCGTCACTCGTCACTACCAGGATGCTTTGCGCTTCGGCGCGCCTGAGGGCGAGGTGGTAGCCGCGCACGCGGACTTCTATGGGGTCGCCGAGCGGGGCGGCCTTGATGACGCGGACGGGCGCGCCGGGGACGACGCCCATCTCCATCAGGCGGCGGGCCACCGCGCCGGAGCCTTTGACGGCGATGACGCGCGCGCGCGTGCCGACGCCGAGCGCCGCCAGCGAAAGCTCGCCCCTCGTCTCAGCCTGCGAATCCAGTGTGCGCATCGAAAGCATCAATCCACCCGCCCAGGATGTAGAACCCTCGTCGATGAACTTTCTCCACCAACACGGACAGTATAGGCTAGTTGAAAATAGATTTCAATTTCAGCTTGCCGCAGGCTCGGGCTTTGAGGGGTTATAGGAGTGCGCGTCCTTACTGGCGCGTGACGGGTACGATGGCCAGGTCTGCGCGGACCGGCCCGAGCTGCGTGGTGGCCGTGATGCGCAAAGGGAGGCGGCGGCGGTCCTCGCTGACCCAGAGGCGCAGGGCGTACTTGTCCGCCTGCTGGTCGTCCGTCGTGAGCGAGAGCTGCACGGCGGGGATTTGCTGGCTGCCGAGCTGTATGGTCTCGCGCTTGAGCGAGGTGATGAAGAGGGTGCGCGGCCGGTCGTTGATGAGGATGCTCACGGCGTTGCGCTTCGGCGGTGCCAGGTTGAAGGAGCGCAGCGCGTAGAGGACGGAGATGAGGTCGTGCGTGCCCACGGGAATCTCAACGGTCGTGCCGTCGCCGCCGACGGCGCTGCCGCGGTCCTGGTCAATCGTGAACGTCTGGTTGGTGCGGCGGGTCCCCTCGACCAGATTCAGTTCCGTGCGGAAAGGCAGCATCGTGTTCGGGTCGACGTAAGAGTTGATCTGGTCGTTGGCAAAAAAGGTGCGCGAGGCGGCGGGTGAGGTCTGTGCCTTGGCCGCCAGGAGCAGGCCGTCGCGGTTGAAGTAGGTCGCGCGCGGGCGGACCTGGAAGGAGGCCGTGCCGACGGGCTGCGTCGAGCCGCCGAGGAAGATAGTGAAGTTGAGCTGCTCGCCGGCCCTGAACGGGAGCTCCGGCGGGAGCGGCCGCCCCGTGGGGTTCTCGGCCGTGGGCGGGTTCACGGGGGGCGTGGTGACGGCCGGCGGGGTCACGGCCGGGCCGGTCGCCGGGGGCGCCGGGAGGAATTCCGAGCCGGTCAGCTCGGCGCGAACCTCGCCTGACTTGAGGCGCGCCGTCAGGAGCACGGGCACGTGCCGCTCGTCGTCGCTGAAGTAGACGCGCAGGTTGAGGTCGTTGACGTCCTCGTTGTGCGGCACGCGCACGCGCGTGACGACGGTGTTGAAGGAGCCGACGTTGGTCTTAACCAACTCGCGCGCAGTCACCTTCACCTCGGCGCTGTACTGGTCCAGGTCGTCCTGCACGTTGAGGTAAAAGGTTGAGCCGACGGTGAGCGGCAGCGCGCGGACGCGGTAGACGACCGAGAGGAAGTCGTACGTGCCCGGTATCTCGCCAGCGCGGAGCCTGGGCGGGATGGCGGTCGTGCCGACGGGCTGGTTGTACTCGCTCGACGTGTCGGAAGTCCTGCCGCCCTCGCGTATCACCTGCTGCGTGCGGTAGGGAAGGCCCGAGTTCGGGTCGAGGTATGACGTGTAGTCGTTATTGATGGAGAGGAGCGCGGCGTTGACGACGCCCGTGGTCTCGACGTGCGCGCGCAGTTGCAGGCCCTCGCGCCCGAAGAAGTTCCCGCGCTCGGCGACCAATATCTCTATGTGCGCCGCGTCGACAAAATTCGAGAAGCTGACGTTGTAGGTCAGGAGCTCGCCGACCTGGTACGGAGACCTGGAAAGTTGGACGCCGGCCGTCTGCCCTGTGCCCTGCGCCAGCAGCCGCGGGGCGAGTGCGGCCATCAGCAGGAGACTGGCGGCCGTTATCAGGTAGCGTTTCAAATGTGGATCCCCTTCTGGCAAAAGTGGTCAAAACCGGGGGAAAGCTGTCGGGCTCAGCCGCACTCGAAGCGGTCAGGCTTTACACGCTCGACGGGCCCTCTAAGTTCCTCGTTCCCCGGCCCCGTTCAGAGGCCGTCGAAGTCCGGGAGCCAGTCGCGCACGCGCACGCGGCCGGAGAGCAGCGCCATGTGGCCCGTGCCTTCGAGCAGTTTGAGCCGCGCGCGCCGGAGCCCCGCCGCCATCACGCGCGCCGCCCCGACCGCGTCGAGCAAATGGTCCTCCGTGCCCGCGACGACGAGCGCAGGAACTTTAATCTGTGCCAGGCTCGGACGCAAATCCGTGCGCCTGATGATGCGCAGGCGCGCCAGGTAGCCCTCGGGCCGGACCTCCCGCGTGTTCTCGCGGAAGGCGCGGCGGTCTTCCTCGCACACGTCCTCGCTAAAGAGCGTGCGCGGGGCCGTCTTAGTACGGTAAGCCTTCAGTAGAGAATACGGTAAAACCGTGTAGAGCGCGACCCCCAGATTGATTTTAGCGCGGTGCGGGAAGGAGGCGAAGGAGTTGACGAGAATCATGCGCTCGAAGTGTTGGGGGGCGGCGAGCGCAGCCGCGAGCACCAGAAGGCCGCCGAAGGATTCGCCGAGGACGGTGACGCGTTCGAGGCCGGCGTCGCGTACGACACAGACGAGGTCGTCAACCAGTTCGCTCATCCCGTAGCGGCCCGTCGGGCGCAAGGGGTACGTGACGACTGTGTGGTCGCGCGCGAGGTCTTCGGCCTGCTTGTAAAAATTCCTCCCCGTCCCCTCGATCCCGGAGACGTACAGAAACGCCGGGCCGCTTCCCTGTAGATGATACTCAGCCATAGTGTAACTGATTATGACGCGCCGCCGGCTTGCGTCGCCGTCTCCATCTCTCCGATGATTTCCTGCGCGGCGCGGGCCGGGTCGGGCGCGTTGAGAATCGGGCGGCCGATGACGAGGTAATCCGCGCCGGCGCGCACGGCCTCTGCGGGCGTCATCACGCGCCTCTGGTCGTCGCGCGCGGAGCCCGCGGGGCGCACGCCCGGCGTCACGACGACGAACTCACGCGTCCCAACTGTCTCCCTGATGAGCTTTACTTCATGAGGCGAAGCGACGACGCCGTCCATGCCCGAACTCGCCGCGAGGTGTGCCAGTCGCCGGACCTGTTCGGTCGTGTTCGACGAAAATCCCGCCTCCGAGAGTACCGAGTCGTCCGCGCTCGTCAGCACCGTGACGGCGATGACGGCGGGGCGCTCAAGCCCCTCGCGCTCGGCGGTCTCCGTGACTGCGTCACTCGTGCGGCGCATCATCTCGCTCCCGCCGCAGGCGTGCACGTTGAAGATGGAGACGCCGAGGCGCGCGGCCTCGACGCCGGCCGCCGCGACCGTGTTCGGGATGTCGTGGAATTTCAAATCAAGAAACACGCGCCCGCCCCCCCCGACAATCTCGCGCACGACGCGCGGCCCCGCGGCGGTGAAAAGCTGCGAGCCCACCTTGAACATCCCGGCGACGCCTTTCAGCGCGTGGAAGATGTCCAGCGCGCGCCGCTCTGTCTCCACGTCGAGCACGACGATTAACTTGTCCCCGGCCGAACGTTCCATAAAAAGTCTCGCCCCGTTCCGAGATTCAGAAAACTCACGCGGCGGCCGACTCCGCGGCGCGCGAGCCGACGGCCTCGTCCAGCGTGCGGAAACCGCTTTTGCTTAAAATCTCCGCCAGCCCCTCGTTGATGTCGCGCGCCACGCCCGCGCCCTGGTAGATGAAGCCCGTGTAAAGCTGCACGAGGCTGGCCCCGGCCGTGATCTTCTCCCAGGCGTCACGGGCCGTGAAGACGCCGCCGACGCCTATGATCGTCATGCGCCCGCGCGTCAGACGGTAGAGCGCGGCGATGACTTCGGTCGAGCGCGAGCGCAGGGGCGCGCCGCTCAACCCGCCCTCGCCGCAGGCCGCGACGCGCTCGGGCGGAGTCGTCAAACCCGCGCGGCTCGTCGTAGTGTTCGTCGCGATGATGCCCGCGAGCCCGGCGCTCCCCGCGACCTCGACGATTGTCTCCAGGTCTTTATCGTTGAGGTCGGGCGCGATCTTTACGAGCAGGGGGACGGCCTCGCGGCGCGGGTGCTCGTGTGCCAATTCCTGGTTCCGCTTCTGTAGCGCGCCGAGCAGGGCGGCGAGCGCCTCGGGCTTTTGAAGCTCGCGCAGGTTGGGCGTGTTGGGTGAGCTGACGTTGACGACCACGTAATCCGCGAGCCGGTGCACCAGTTCAAAACTCGCCAGGTAATCTTCCGTCGCGTCTTCCAGCGCGACCACGCGACTCTTCCCGATGTTGATGCCGAGCACGCAGTCCGGCCTGTGCGACGCGAGATGCTCCGCGACCTTCGCCGTCCCGCCGTTATTAAAGCCCAGCCGGTTAATCAGCGCGCGGTCCCGCGGGAGGCGAAAAAGACGCGGGCGCGGGTTCCCCTCCTGCGCGCGATGAGTCACCGTCCCCACTTCTATGAACCCGAAGCCCAGCGCCGCCAGGTACTCGGCCGCCGTCCCGTTCTTATCAAAACCCGCGGCGAGCCCGACCGGGTTGGAAAAGCTCAGCCCGAAGCGACGCAACTCGCCGAAAGGCGTTCTCACAAAACGCCGCTTCGCCGCGCGCCGCGCCCATCGCGTACCCAACCCGAACGACAGCGCCTCCAACGCCACCTCGTGCGCCCGTTCGGGCGGCAGGCGGAACAATAGAGGGCGCAGGACGTTGCGATAAAACATCAGTGATGAGTGACGAGTGACAAGTGACGAGCAAGGCGGATTCTATCTCTTCACCTGTCACTTGTCACCCGCCACCGCGTGCGCCGGCCCCCGAAGATTGCGGGGCAGCGAATCCTGTTACAGGCGTGCGGGTTACATCCTTGACGCCTGACACACGGGCCGTTATCCTGCATCCGAGTTAGTGGGCCAGTTTCAATCTCGGGCCGCAGCCTCCGCGTGTTCAAACCCCCGGCCTCCGAAATGTTTCGCACTAAACTATCATGATGGGTAGAGGGTTAGCCTTCTACGTTTGTTGACTGTCTTTCGCGCTGTTTGCTCACGCGGCAAGGGTTCCACCCGCCGCGAGCCAGAGAATCAACCGCTGTTCATCAGCCCCAGGCGACCTGGGGGGAGAGTCCATCCAGTATGAAAACGAAAAGCTACATAGGAAAGGAATTCATTGTCATCAACAATGACACGAGGCTGCGGCAGCCCGATAACCTGAACGAGTGGGTACGCTACAAGGCCGGCGACGCGATTCCGGTCGGGAAGAGCGTCGGGGACATCGTCACCATCCCCAAGCGGACGCCCGTCAACGTGACGGATACCAGGATCGGCAACTCAAAGGCGGTGATCGTTTTTGCCCGGCCGATTGAAGGCGGAGCCCCGGCGGGTTGGACGCTGGGGACCAACCTCGACGGCGGGCTGGTTAACGAGACAATTGGGCTGTCTCCCGCGCGGTGGGACGCGGAGCCCGACGCGAGCACCAGGACCTGTACGGATCAGGAAGCCTTGATCCGCGGCGGCGCGCCCGATTTCGCCCCCGCGGGCGGCGTCATTCCTTTCAAGAGCTACTGCGTCGTAAGCGAAACGTCGAGCGACGGCAAGTTCGTCAAGGTCAGGCGGGCGGAGGCTTCCGGCGGCAATGTGACCCTCGGGGATGAGTTGGGGTGGACGCGCGCCTCCAACCTCTCTGGGGGCTGCTCGGACATCTACTTCTCGTCCGACTGGCTGAACACCAAGGGGCCGAACGCCTGCTGGAGGCTGGGGGAGTTTATAGGGTCGAAGGTGCTCGTCAACATAGTGGGCAGGGGCGGCGAGGTCGAGCAGATTACGCTCGACAGCCTGGACGCCTACCTGAAGTTGAAGGACGCGGCACTGGAGGACCGAATCACCCTCGCCATCGAGAGCGCGTTCAGGACCTACGGACACCAGGCCTTTCTGTACGACCTACACATCAACCACGGCGGGAACAAGGCGGCCAAGCCCGGCAGGTCGGACCACCAGCACGGTCAGGCTTTCGACTTGAATACGCACCGCAACAAGTTCGACGGCGACCCGATTTATGATTGGCTCAAAACCAACGGGCCGGGCCTGGGCTTCATACGCACCGTGAGCGGCGAACCCTGGCACTGGGAGTACCTGCCGGCGGAGGCCGCCCAACTGAAGGCGCAGGGCAAGTTCAAAAGGGGCGACGTCTCGCCTTAACTTACTGCGTGCGGCGAATCTCACGCGGAAAAGGAGGACGCGGCCCAGATGGCTGGGCCGCGTCCTCCTTTTAGCCGGAATGAACGGCTCGCCGCGGGCCGCTCAGGCGACGAGCATCTTCGTGACCTCTTTGCCAGCCGCCTCGGACTTAATTTCAAGGCTGGAGTTACGGTACGGTTGCCCGGCGCTGTCGCGCTTAATGAGACGGTCGAAGAGAGCGAAAACGGTGTTCTCTCCCTTGTCGATGTTGTCATACTCGGTCAGTGCCGAGCCGAAGTCATCGAGCGCCTTCTCAAAATCGCGCGGGCTGAGCTTCTGCTGTGATTGAACCAGACCTGACAGCTTGCGCATTCCTTCCACCAGACTATTCTCGATAGAGATGAGGGTGCTCAACTGCCCGAGTTGAACTTTCGGGAGCGTAATTCTCTTCTTGGGCGCCTCAAGATTTTTAAAAGGCGAGGGCGGGGGCGGGCCAAAAGCGCGGGCGGTGGCGTTGGCGAACGTGGCAGGGCCCAGGACGGCCCACTCGGCGTGGGCTTGCGGGGTCCAGTAGCACCAAGCGCGGTCGGCCAGGGCTGCCCCCTCGTTGACGTAGCTGGCGAGCACCAGCAGGCGCATGGTACGACGCAGGAAAACCTCGTCCATCGGACCGAATGGTTTAGTGAAGAGAGATTGGAGGCCGTTCTCCGTAAATCGAACGTCATAAGTGACGGACGTTGCGCCGTAATTACCTTGGGCGTCGGTCGGGAGGAAGGGCGTGATGGCGTCCACGGCCGCCTGGTCAGATGACGCGAGGCCGAAGTCGTCCGCGAAGCTGAGGTACTGTGCCAGTTCATTCGGCGTCGTGCTCGGGTCCTGGAAGACCAGCTCGTAGCTCCCCGCGAAGTGCGTGATGGCGTCCACGAGGTAGGTCTGGTTGGACTTGTCGAAGTCGAGCACGCCGCGCGACTCGCCGATGAAGCGGAGCAGGAGGTTCGTGTAGACGCGCTCGCCGTTGCGCTTGCGCTCGCGCTCCTTCTGCATTGACATGTTGGTGATGACCGTCAGTTGGCCTTCCTGCGGCACGATGCGCTGTTCCGCCTCGACGATGAGGCGGTCGAGCGCCTGGTAGTTCCAGCCGAGGTGCCAGCCGACGATGTTGACCGAGAGCGAACTCTCCTTGGTCACCTTGTGCGAGAGCACGCCCTCGTTGAGCTTGACGGAGCCGGAGTCGTAGGCCGCGAGGACGTCGGCGAAGTCGCCCTGGCCGGCCTTCTGCATCAGGTCCTTGCCGAGCGCGCTCGTGAGGTCGATCTCGAAATCGAGGAGGGCGTCCGTCTCGCTGGCCCGGCTGTAGGCGGCGTGGAGCTTGAAGGAGAAGGACTGCGTGAGCGCCTCCTTCATCTTCTCGTAAAGCGTGTTTTTGAATTTGTCTATCGCGACCAGCGCCTGGTTGAAGCGGGTCACGGCCTGCCCGACCTTGCTGTTACTGGTCTTGTCGATCACTTCGCCGAGGAGGCGCTCGACGAACCCGATGAGCCGCCTGTCCGCGAGGGCCTTCAGCTTCATCAGGTCGAGGCCCTGCAATTCCGAGATGAACTTGTCCAGGGGGAACTGCGACTTGGCGAGCGCGATGAGGTCTCGAATCTCCTTGTGCGCGCCGTCCTGGACGAGCGCGATCACCTTGTCCACGCGCTGCTTGAGTTCGTCCAGCGAATCCACCGAGACGCCGCCGATGTCGACTTTGCCGAGCAGCCAGCCCAGGGGGTCGCCGTCGGTCAAACGCTCCACCACGTCCCAGACGGTGCTGTCCACCTGCCCCTTCAGTTGATCCAGCGAAGCGAGGCCCTTGATGAAATCGAGCGCCTCGGTAAGCTTGCTGTCGAGCGCCCCGCTGGCGGCGTCGTAATACTTGTCGAACAGCTCGACGGCCTTGTCGCCGACCCCGTTGTATTCGTCAATGACCTTTTTGACGAGGTCCATGGCTTCTTTGAACTGGGCGTTGTCGACTAACGTGTCGAAGGCCTTGCCGGTGTACTTCTCGATAAAAGACTCCGCGAGCTTGTCCGTGTATTCTTGCAGTTTCTGGAAGTCCGTCAGGTCTTTCGCCTGCTGGAAGAGGTTGAGCCAGTTCTGGGCCTTGAGCCCGAGCACGGCCCCGAGGAAGTCGTCGGCCGACTCGGGCAGCCCCTCCTGCTCGAAGTCAGCTCCCACCGCGACGTCCGCCGCGATGGCGAAAAACTTCGAGCGGCTCTTGCTCAGCACGACGCGCGCCCACCCGTCCTCAGAGCCCTGCCGCACTTCGATTTTGAACTGGCCGGCGATGCGGCTCTCCAGGCCGAGGCTCGCCATCAGGCTCACCTTGTACTTCTCGGACAGTTGCAGGTCGCCGATCCCGAAGGACGGAGCCCCGCTAAGCTCGTAGCCGAGGCCGACGCTGCCCTTGAAGTTCACGTACCCGCCGTACTCGAAGGAGATGAGTTCGTCCGCGGCGAGCGGGGCGTCCACGTTCGCCGGCAGTCTGAATCCGCGGAAGAATTGGCGGACCAGTTCTCCCGCCGCCATATTGCTCGGGAAGGAGCGGATGAGCGTGTAGCTCCCGTCGGCGCCCGCCTCCAGGAGCGCGCTCGCCGACAGGTTCCAGTACTTGAATTTGGCCTCGACGCTGGCGTCGGCCGAGGCCCCCAGGTTGAGGATTATGAGGACGCGGTCGTCGTGATTCGCCCCCGCGTTGAAGTAGCCGGTCAGCCCGTAGTCGTCGAGCTTTTTCAGGCGGTCCGCGGAGCTGGACTGCCACAGGGGGGTCAGGCTCGCATTCGCTTCGGCGCTGATACCGAACTTGAAGGTGTCACTTTTCCCTATCGAGATGGGCTGCGAGCCGGAGGCGTTGAAGCCCACGCTCAAAAGGTCTTCGTCCGACGCCGGGAGCGGTTGCGTGGGATCGGCCACTCCGACGTGCACGTTGAGAGTCCCGGTGCCTGAGAACCAGAACGGGATGTCTGACTTGCTGAGGTTAATGTCTGCCATGATCGCTCACTTTCGTTAGACTGGGGTGTGGAATGCTGCGGACGTGGTGAACTCGAAAAAGGCTTCCGGCAGGCGCAGTCTTGCGGAACGGCCAGGAATTCCGGGTTGTTTCAATTGGATTCAAGGCAAGCGCCCGATGGCGGTGACCCCGCCCGCGTTCCGCGTCCTGGGCGGGACTACTCTGGCGGGCGGCAGGGATCGAGTGCCCCCTCGCGTGGTCCAGCGTGACTGCCGCCGGCATAAAACCTCTTTTGAGGTGGGCAAAATACATCCTTGCAAGGGCGTTGTCAATTAACGCCCGGCGGCCCGAACAGTTTGGGCCAAATTCGCCGTTTCGCCTCCTCCGGTTGCCGCCGGAGAAAGAAGTAAAGGTCCAATTTCGGGTCAGGCGGCGCACCTTTACCGACCCTTGAACCGTGCCTGCTAACTCTAATGACGTTCGGAGGCGGAACATTTCAGGGGCCTCGCGGCGGCGGGCGGGGGGCGGCCCGGATTGAAACTGGCCCACTGCCGGGAAAGCTCTGGATAGACTGGCCCGACAATTGATTTCGGTAAGCCGGCGATGAAGTGGTAGCGATCGCCCGCCTTCGGCAGCGGGTCCGTTTAGGGTTAGAAATATTACTTGAACCCCAAACGGACCCGCTGCCACGTCTTTCCGTCCCTTGTCACACGTCACTGTTCTTGTTAGTATCCAACGCCAATGGAGTTCATAGAGAAGGCACGCATCATGGACGGGGCGCGGATCAACCGCGCGCTGTCGCGCCTGGCCTCCGAGATCGTCGAGGAGAACCACGGCGCGGACGACCTTTATCTGGTCGGGATACGGCGGCGGGGCGTGCCGCTGGCGGAGCGCATGGCCGACAAGATCGCGGACCTGGAGGGCGCGCGCCCGCCCGTCGGCATCCTGGACATCACGCTCTACCGCGACGACCTCTCGACGGTCGGGGCCAACCCGGTCGTCAACCGCACCGAGCTTCACGGCGACATAGACAACCGCAACATCGTCCTGATTGACGACGTGCTCTACACGGGCCGCACGATTCGCGCCGCGCTCGACCAGTTGATTGACTTTGGGCGTCCGCGCCGCGTGCAGCTCGCCGTCCTGGTCGACCGCGGGAAGGAACACCGCGAGCTGCCGATTCAGGCGGACTACATTGGCAAGGTCGTGCCGACGAAGAAGAGCGAGATCATCAAAGTGATGCTCACGGACTTCGACGAGGAGGAGGGCGTCGCCATCGTCGAGCGACCGGCGACGGAGATTTCTTAAAGGCGGCCAGCGATGGCCGCTTTTTTAATGTTCGACAAGACCCTTTTTGACTGATGAGCGCAGCCTTCAAGCGTAAAGACCTGCTCGGCATACGCGAGCTCTCCGCCGACGAGATCACGCACGTACTGGACACGGCCGAGTCCTTCCGCGACATCTCGCGGCGCGAGATTAAGAAAGTGCCGGCCTTGCGCGGGCGCACAGTCATCAACCTCTTCTTCGAGCCCTCGACCCGCACGCGCACCTCCTTCGAGATCGCCGCCAAGCGCCTTTCGGCCGACGCCATCAACATCAGCGCCTCGACTTCCAGCGTCACCAAAGGTGAGACGCTCCTCGACACCGCGCGCAACCTCGAAGCGATGGCACCCGATTGCATCGTCATACGCCACTCCTCGGCAGGAGCTCCGCACCAACTGGCGCGCGTCTGCCGCGCAGGCATCGTCAACGCGGGCGACGGCGCGCACGAGCACCCTACGCAGGCGCTCCTTGACGCCCTGACCATACGCGAGCGCAAAGGGCGCATCAACGGCTTGAGGGTCGCCATTATCGGCGACATATTGCACTCGCGCGTGGCACGCTCGAACGTTCACCTGCTGACGAAGCTCGGCGCGACCGTCCATATCGCGGGGCCGGGCACGCTCGTGCCGCAGGAGTTCGGCGAGCTGGTCGAAGAGGGCGTGGTGGTCGAGCGCCGCGTGGAGGACGCGATTGACGGGGCCGACGTGGTGATGATCTTGCGCATACAGCGCGAGCGGCAGGACGCGGCTTTCTTCCCGTCTATGCGCGAGTACGCGGTGCACTACGGCCTCAACCTCAAGCGGCTCGAACGCGCCGCGTCGGACGCCATCGTGATGCACCCTGGGCCTATGAACCGCGGCATAGAGATCGCTTCGGACGTGGCCGACGGGACGCGCTCGCTGATTCTCGACCAGGTCTCGAACGGCCTGGCCGTGCGCATGGCCGTGCTCTACCTGCTCGCCGGCGGCGCGCACGCCGGGGCGGAAGCGTGATGAGAAACTAAGGGAAACTGCTGACGAAATGAGACTGCTGATTGCCAACGGCTACTTGATTGACCCGTCGCAAGGGGTGAACACGGGCAAGAACCTGCTCATCGAAGACGGGCGCGTCGCGGGTTTGCTCGACCGCAACGAAGCTGTGCCAGAAGGCTCTGAAGTCCTTGACGCGACGGGGCTGGTCGTCGCGCCCGGCTTCATAGACCTGCACGTTCACTTGCGCGAGCCCGGGCAGGAGTACAAGGAGACGATTGCGACGGGCGCGGCGGCGGCGATCGCGGGCGGGTGGACGAGCGTCTGCGCGATGCCGAACACGGACCCCATCAACGACAGCCCCGCCGTCACGCGCTTCATCATCGAGCAGGCCGAGCGCGCCCGCTTGGCGAACGTCTTCCCCATAGGCTCTATCACTAAAGGGTCTAAGGGGGCGGAACTCTCGGAGATGGGCGAGATGAAGGCCGCGGGCATCGTCGCCGTCTCGGACGACGGGCGGCCAGTCCCTTCGGCGGGCATGATGCGGCGCGCGATGGAGTACGCGCGCGGGTTCAATCTGACGGTGGTCGACCACTGCGAGGACAAGACGCTGGCGGCCGGCGGCTCCATGCACGAGGGGCGCTGGTCGCTGCAACTGGGCCTGCGCGGCATCCCCGCCGCGGCCGAAGAGATGGACGCGGTGCGCGACTGCGCGCTGGCCGAGTTGACCGGCGCGCGCCTTCACCTGGCGCACGTCTCCACGCGCGGCGCGCTTGAAGCCGTGCGCAGGGCTAAGGACGCGGGGCTCAATGTGACGTGCGAAGTCGCGCCGCACCACTGGGCTCTGACGGACGAGGCCGTCGAAGGCTACGACACCAACACGAAGATGAACCCGCCGCTCCGCAGCCGCGCCCACGTCGAAGCGATTCTCGAAGGCTTGCGCGACGGCACGATTGACGCCATCGCGACGGACCACGCGCCGCACCACGCGGACGAGAAGGCGCTCGAATACGACCACGCGCCGTTCGGCATCACCGGCCTGGAAACGGGCGTCGGCCTCGCGCTCGACCGCCTCGTCCACGAAGGCACCATCAGCCTGGAACGGCTCGTAGAACTCTGCTCGGTCAACCCCGCGCGCATCTTCAACCTGACGGGCTGCGGGACGCTCAGGAAACAGGCGCGCGGCGACGTGACGATTCTGGACCCCGACCTGACCTGGACGTTTGACGCCTCGCGCTCGAAATCCAAGAGCCGCAACACGCCCTTCGACGGCCAGACGCTTCGCGGCGCGGCCGTCGCCACCATCGTCGCCGGCCGCGTCCTCTACCGCCACCCCGAATACGACCGCCTGACGGCCGAGAAACAGAAAGAGTCGGCCCTGAAGTGACTTCAGGAAAGGCCGACTCCTTCTGATAAGCTCCGCGCTCTCTGTGTCGTTGAAGATCAGAACACGAGCGTCTGGATAGAGTGTGCCGGGCTTTTGACCTGCGCGGCCGCGCCGTCCAGCCAAAGGTAGTAGGGAACTTCCTTATCGCTCCTGTTCATCACCACTACAGATACTTTCCCGTCAGCGTTGACGAAGGCGGCGGAAAGCAGTTGGCTCCTGCTGGGCGAACTGGCGATTCGCTTCGCGCCGGGGCGGACGAACTTCGAGAAGTGCCCGATGTAGTAATAGGAGTTCGTGTAAATCAACTGGCCCGTCTTCGTGTCCGCGTGGACGGGGGCGAAGCAGAAGTTCTTGACGTGGTTCGGCCCGCCCGTCTCGTCCAGCAGGATGTTCCAATCCGTCCAGCCGACGGTCCCGCTGTTGAAGTCGTTAATCATCGAGCGCCCGTACTGCTCGCCCAACTTCCAGTCGTTAAGCCTTTCTGCCTTGAAGGAATCGTTGCAGCCTTCCGTGAAGATCAGGTGCTTGTCCGGGAAAGTCTCGTTCACGAGCTTGACGTTGTCGAACATGGGCTCGCCGCCGCTCCACGGCTCGTACCAGTGGAAGCCTATGCCCCAGACGTACCGCGCGGCCTTCGGGTCCGCGAGGATGGTCTTGGCCCTCTGGTAGACGAGGTCGCGGTTGTGGTCCCAGGCGATGATCTTCTTAGCGCCCAGCCCCTCCCGCCGCATCGTCGGCCCCAGATAGTTTTTTAGAAAGTCACGCTCCTCCTCGGCCGTGTAAATACAAGACTCCCACGTCTGCGTCGCCATCGGCTCGTTCTGAATCGAGATGCCCCAGACGGGGATGCCTTCGCCCTCGTACGCCTTGATGAACTTCGTGTAGTAGTTGGCCCAGGGTTGATAAAACTCCGGCTTGAGTTTCCCCCCGCGCAGCATGTTGTTGGTGTCCTTCATGAACGCGGGCGGGCTCCAGGGGCTGGCGAAAAGGGTGAGTCTGCCGCCGGCCGCTGCCTGCGACTGTTTGATGAAGGGAATCCGGTACTGCTTGTCGTGGTTGACGCTGAAGGAGCGCAACTCCTTGTCGCCCTCGTCAACATAGGTGTAGCTGCCGCTTGAGAAATCGCAACTGTGTATGTTGGTTCTGGCGAGCGTGTAGCCTATGCCGTCGGAGGCGCTAAAATAGGCTTTTAAGAACTCCTCTTGTTTGGCTTTCGGCAGTTTCGCGAACGTCTCGGCCGAGGAGTCCGTGAGCGCGCCGCCGATGCCCAGAATCGTCTGAAACTTCTTGGCCGGGTCGACGAAGACGCAGACCTGAGTCTCAAGGGGCTGGCCCATCTGTTTGAACGTCAGCGTGTCGGTCGCGGAAAGGCGGAAATCGGTTTTGTCCGCGGTCGTGTAGACCTTCACCTCTTTCCCCTCGACCGAAAGCGGCCCGGCGGTTTCAGAGGGTTGAGGACTACCCGCCCCCAACGAAAGCTGACTCTTTGCCAGCACTAATGCCGAAGACGCGGCAGCCAGGAAGTTACGGCGATCAATTTTCATAACGCGTGACTTTATCACACATTACGTCCGTATTTGACCGTAAAAGAGCGCAAAAACAGGGCGCAGCGGTCACAAAATGAGTGTTGGCTACCAAAAGTTTATTCGAACATCCCGAAACACTCTTCAGACAATAAAAAACCTTTCAAGAACAGAGAAGAACCCGGCATCGGCACCGCGAAACTCTATTAAATCGTCGTCACACCTGACTAATTCAGCGGGAAACATCACTGATTCGGCGTGAAAGATAGCTGATACGGCGTGAGAGACGGCTAATTCAGCACGCAACTTTACTTATTCAGCGCGAAAGATGACAAATACACCGTGAAAGATAACAAATACAGCGTGAAACTTTACTTGTTCAGAGCGATACCTCACTGATTCAAAGCGATACCTCACTGATTCAGCGTCACAGACGACTGGTTCCGCGTGAGAGACGACCACATCAGCCTGAAATTTCTCAAAATCAATGGGATTAGCTTTGCGAGGGCGAGAGTGTCTCTTGAAACAGCGTGTGACGCACAATGCTGCGGCGAAATCCTCAATGAGCCGCACAACACTGCGCCGAAATGGCTTTGCCCGCCGAAATACAAAGAGAGACCCGCTGCGCTCTCCCCTTCGCAACGGGTCTCTCTTTGACGGTCGCTCGCTTACGTAGTGACAGGGGCGACCGGTTCTCTTAGATTTTTTGTTGGGAGCCTGCCCGCGCTCTCCCCTTCACAGGCAGGCTCCCTCCGCACCGACAACCCGCTTGAGTTGCCGATACCTTCAGAGGCTATCGGACGTTTGCCGCCGGGAGCGCCACGCTCTGATTCAGAATGACGCCGAACTCCGTGCCCGATTTCACCTCAGCTTCCTGTTCCCGCTCGTAGACCCTCGCGCCCGTGCCGAGTCCGCCGCCGAGGATCGCTCCGATGGCCGCGCCCTTGCCGCCCCCCGCAATCGCGCCGATGATCGCGCCAGTCGTCGCGCCGCCGCCGATGAAGACGGCGTCGCGCTTGCGGTTGCCTTTGCCCCTGACTGTGCCTTCGTTGTCGGCGTTCACGTCGTCGGCCTGAAGGCTCGTCAGCGAGCCGTTAATCGAGCGGGCCACGCCGTTGGGCAGTTCCACCTGGTAGAAGCCGACGGAGATGTTGCCCGGCGTGCGCCGCCCGGCCTTCCTCACCGAAGTCACGCGCCCCCAGACCCTGCTGCCCACGGGGATCACTTCGACGCCGCCCGCCGCGTAGACAGGCTCGGTCACGTTCGTCGAGAACCTGTCGCCGACGCGCGCGTTGCCGGAATTGAGCGATTCATTCATGCGGACGCGGATGACCGAGTTGGCCGCGACCGTCAGATAGGTCGGCTGCGTCTTGACCTGGCGCGTGTACTTGCCGAGTCGAACGTTGCGGCGGGTTCTGCGCCGCTGTGCGGAGGCCGGGATGACGCTCGCGGCCACCAGGGCAATCAGGATAAAAAATCCGAAGGCGCGACGCGCCGTGCTGCGATTAACTTGAGCCATGATTTCAACTCCTCCGAGTCTAAGCTCGCCGGCTTTATTGCCCCTTGCCCTACACAGAGCAGCCTGGCGAGGCGTTGATACCTTGAGCAATGAGCGTGCCACTTCGGCAGCGCGCGGGGGCGAGGGGCTAAAACGAGGTATTGTCCAAAATATGGGCGAGAACCGTGCGCGGAATTTAGTCTGAGCGCGCGCCCCTTGTAAACCATGTGCGCGAGCGTGTCCCCTTTGCACGATATGGGGTGACTTCACCGGACAAGGAAAAGCGAGAGAGAAACACGACTCGTGTCTCGTCTCTCGCTCCACTCGAAAGAATTTGTTGATGCCGAGGGCGGGACTCGAACCCGCACGCCCTTACGGACAACGGATTTTCTTACCACTACGGCTTTCGCCGCCTGTAAAATCAACAGTTCGTGGTCTGGACTATACCTTCGCCTTTTATTACGCTTTGGGCGCAACAGTCAGGCGGGAGCCGTCTAGTCTCTACACTTTTTTGGAGGCTGTATGAGGCTGCGCAAATATACTGAACATCAGTTAGCCGAAGCTGTCAAGAATTCCACTTCGCTCGCACAAACGTTAAGTAAATTGGGCGTCGCCCCATACGGTGGGAATTACGTTGTCCTGAAGAAAGCCATCAGGCATTTCAGCTTGGACACTTCCCACTTCACCGGACAAATTTGGAATAAAGGCAAAACAATCGGGCCGAGACAGCCTTTGGAACAGTATCTAGTAACCGACTTGAAATACAGTCCTACAAGTTAAAGAGAAGACTCGTGTCGGGAGGACTCTTAATTGAAATGTGCTCTAGCTGTCAGAACACGGAATGGCTTGGTCAGCCTATTCCGCTCGAATTAGATCACATCAACGGAAATCACTCCGACAATCGGCTTTCTAACCTACGGCTACTGTGCCCCAATTGTCATGCTTTAACCCCAACTTATCGCGGCAGAAATATTTCCTCCAAACTTAGCTCGGTGTTGCCAGGTTAAAGGTTTCACCGAATTTGACTCCATTCACACCGGAGATTTCGCTCTGGGTGCTCAAAGAACATAAGTCCGTAGCGTCTGCCATTCCGCCACCCCGGCACCGGGGCGCAAATGTAACACGCCGAGCGGCCGCTTTCCAACTTCTTCACAGTCCGCCCCGCGCGATGTTAGAATGCCGGCGAACCGAAACCTCGACGGATTTTACTTATCGAGCGGGACTCTATGACTGAAGAGCAAGAAGTTTTCCTCAAGCACATACAGAAGGCGGGCCTGAAGCGCACGGCGCAGCGCGACCTGATCCTGGAGATTTTTCTGCGCACGGAGAAGCACCTGTCGAGCGAAGACCTCTACAGGCTCGTCCAGCAGGAAGACGCGAGCATCGGCCAGACCACCGTTTACCGCACGCTCAAGCTCCTGACCGAAGCCGGGCTCGCGCGCGAGGTCCGCTTCGGCGACGGCCGCGCGCACTACGAGCACAACTACAAGCACCAGCACCACGACCACATGATCTGCATGGAGTGCGGCGAGATCATAGAGTTCTACTCGGCCGAGTTGGAAGCCATACAGGACGCGATGGCCGCCAAGCACCGCTTCGAGATCAAGCAGCACCTCCTGCGCATCCTGGGCATCTGCGCCAACTGCCGCCGCGAAGCCCGCGACCGTAAAAAGCAGGAAGCGCCCGACCAACCCCAGGCACGCGTCGCGACAGTCGCGGAGTGAGATAAAAGGCATCGGTAACAGGCGCAAGGAAGACGAAAGGCAAGCTCTTCGTCTTCCTTGCGCCTTTTACCTTTTTACTTTTGTCTTCACATTGTGTAATTTCCTTTTTGTCTTCCCCGAAACGAATTGCCGACGCCGCCTCGGTCCGACGCGAGGCGGCCGTGAGACTTTGAAATGAGTGTAGAGATCAAGTTCGAGCCGGACGGGCTGAGCGGCCTGGTCGCCGAGGGCACGTACCTCTGGGACGCGGCGAAACGGCTGGGCGTCTCGCTGCCCGCCGAGTGCAAGGGGCGCGGCGAGTGTGACACCTGCGCCGTCAGCGTGGAGCAGGGCATGGACCTTCTTTCGTCTCTGACGGACGCGGAGCGCGAGCACCTGAGCCCCGAGCGCCTGGCGGCCGGGGAGCGACTGGCCTGTCAGACGAAGGCCGAGCGGGGCGGGGAACTCGTCCTGCGAATTGTGCCAGCCACCGAGCGCGAGGTCACGTCCGACGAGGTGGTGAAAGACATGCGCAAGGAGTTTCAGAACCTGCCCCTCGGGCGCAAGATCAGTACGCTCGTCGAGTTCGAGGCGACGACGATGTTCCAGACGCTCAACGCCATCATCGAAGTCCCGTTCTTCCTCGGCGGGAAGGTGATGGACCTGATGGCCTGGCGCGGCCGTACGCTCAACGAGCGCGACCGCGCCGCACGACGCCCCGCGGAACACACGCGGCAGCCTGAGGACGGCGGCAATCCCGCGGTGGAAGCGCCGGAAGCGCCGGAAACGACCGCCGAGTGAATCCACGGCAGACGCGCCAACTCAGCCGATGAAGAAATGGCCCGATAACAGAAGCAGCGCGGCCGGCGCGAAGGGCGCGGCCCTGACGCTTCTTCTCCTGACGCTCCCGCTCCTCTTCACAGCCTGCACGGGCGGCGGCCCGCAGCCGAACGCGCCGACGCCTACGACGCCGACCGCCTCGCCCGCTCGCCCGCCCGCCGCCGCCGGCTTAAAGATTGACGGCGACCGCGCCTTCGAGCACGTACGCAAGCAGGTCGAGTTCGGCCCGCGCCCGGCCGGCTCGTCCGAGCTGGCCCGGACGCGCGAGTACATCGTCTCGGAACTGAGGTCTTACGGCCTGGAGGCGACGGTTGACGAGTGGCAGGCGGCGACGCCGATTGGCCCAAGAAAGATGGCGAACGTCGTGGCCGAGCTGCCGGGCGAGTCAACCGACGTGATCATCCTGTCGAGCCACTACGACACGAAGCTCATCAAGGAGTTCCGCTTCGTCGGCGCGAACGACGGCGGCTCCTCGACGGGCGCTCTGCTGGAGATGGCGCGCGTGATGAAGGCCGCCCCGCAGAAGCCGCGCCTCACTTATCGCTTCGTCTTCTTCGACGGCGAGGAGGCTTTCTGCCAGGAGTGGAGCGAGTGCACGACGCCTGAAGGGCCGGATAACACCTACGGCAGCCGCCACTACGTCAAGCAGCTCAAGGCCAGCGGGGAGTTGAAGCGCGTGCGCGCGATGATTCTGCTGGACATGATCGGCTACAAAGAGCTCGAACTCGGGCGCAACGACATGCTGAGCACGCGCTGGCTGATTGACGCCGTCTGGGACACGGCGCGCGAGCTGGGTTACGACAAATACTTCGTGGACGCCCACGAGGGTTGCGACGGCGACGACCACGTGCCTTTCTTGCAGGAGGGCGTACAGGCGCTCGACATCATACAGCTCGAAACCTACATACACTGGCACACGGCCGAAGACACGCTCGACAAAATCTCGCCGCAGAGCCTGAAGATCGTCGCCGACACCGTGCTCGCGAGCCTCCCGCGCATAGAGGAGCGCGTGCTCAGGCAGCAGCCCGCGCCGTAAGAATGCCGGGAGTTTTTTGAGGGAAAGGAGGTAGTGCCAATGCTCCAAGCGCCGGACATGCTCGTCCCCGTAGACTTCTCCGAGTGCTCGGTCAACGCCGTGCGCGTCGCGCTCGGCATCGCCTCGCCAGACGGCGACCTGACGCTGCTCCACGTGATAGACGAAAACTTCATCAACGACGCCGTGGCCGCCGGCATGGGCACCTCCGACGAAATCACCGCGCGCCTGCGCGAGCGCGCCGACGCGGACTTCACCGGCCTGCTCGAAGGCATAGAGACGGGCGAGGTGAGCGTCGAACGCATGGTCGTCATCGGCATCCCCTTCGTGGAGATTTTGAAGATCGCGCGCGACCTGGACTTGCCCATGATCGTGATGGGGACGCGCGGCCGCTCCGTCCCGCCCGAAGAAGTCCTCTTCGGCTCGACCGCCGAGAAAGTCCTGCGCGGCTCGCGCGTCCCAGTTCTCTGTGTGCCCCTGTAATGACTCAACCTAAGAAGAGAATCGCCGTCGTCGCGGGCGACGGAATCGGGCCGGAGGTGATACGCGAGGCCGTGCGCGTGCTTGAGCGCGTGGGCGAGACGCACGGCGTCGGGCTCGAACTGCGCGAGTTCGATTGGGGCGCGGAGAAGTTTTTGAGCGAGGGCGTGAGCCTGCCGGAGGGCGCGCTCGACATGCTCTCGCGCGAGTTCGACGCCATCCTGGCCGGGGCGTTCGGCGACCCGCGCGTGCCGTCGAACAAGCACGCCGAGGACATCCTCCTGGGGATGCGGCGCGGCCTGGACCTCTACATCAACCAGCGCCCCGTGCGCCTGCTCGACGCGCGCCTGACGCCTTTGGTCAAACGCGAGCCCGCGGACGTTGATTTCGTCGTCTTCCGCGAAAACACGGAAGGCGCTTACTGCGGCGCGGGCGGCTTTCTCAAGAAGGGGACCGCGGACGAGATCGCCACGCAGGAGGAGCTGAACACGCGGCGCGGCGTCGAAAGAATCATCCGCGCGGCCTTCGACTACGCGCGCGCGCACGGCCGGCGGCGCGTGACGATGGCCGACAAGTCGAACGTCCAGCGCTTCGGCGGCGACCTCTGGCAGCGCGCCTTCAGGGAGGTGGCCGAAGAGTACGAGGGCATCGAGGCGAATCACCAGTACGTCGACGCGATGGCGATGTTCATGGTCCTGGACCCCGCGCAGTACGAGGTGATCGTGACGAACAATCTGTTCGGCGACATCCTGACGGACTTAGGCGCGGCGCTTCAGGGCGGCCTCGGGGTCGCGGCCTCCGGCAACATACACCCCGGACGCGTCTCGCTGTTTGAGCCCGTGCACGGCAGCGCGCCGCCGCTCGCCGGAAAAAACGTGGCGAATCCGGTCGGCTCTATTCTCACCGCCGCGATGATGCTAGAATACCTCGGATTCGAGGAAGCGAGCGGCGCGGTGGAAAAGGCCGTCGCCGAGGCGGTCACCGACAGGGAGACGACGCGCGACCTCGGCGGCACGCTCTCGACCGAAGAGGCGGGCACGGCGATCCGGCGGAGAATTTGAAAAGCGGAATATAGAAGTCACAAGTCAGGAGTCAGGAGAGATAAGGCGCGGGGCAGCTTTCACAGATTTTCTTTCCTTCTGACTCCTGACTTCTGTATTCTGACTCCTGCTTTATGAACAACAAGGGTAAAGAAGCGGCGCAACGGCTCCTCGCCATCATCGTCATCATGGCGATGCTCGGGGTTATGGGAATTCCTTTCTCGGTCATCATCTTTTTCGCCACCGTGACCTTCTTCATCTGGCGCGCGGTGCAGCACACCGAGCACCAGGAGACGGGCCGCATCTTCGAGTTCTACATCGCCGCCAACGACGTGCTGCGCGACGAGGAGCGCCACTGGTTCGGCTTCGAGATTGCCGAAGTCATCGAGCGCGGCGAGTACATCCTGCGCTCGATGTCCGACCCGCCACCGCTCGTCTACTTCTCGCTCGGCGCGCTCTACCACAAGGCCGGCGACCACGAGGCCGCGGCCGAACACCTCTCGTACATCGTCGAGAACGACTTGTCGGACGAGCGCCACCGGCTCGCGCCCTCGGCCGAGTTGCGCCGCTACGTCCACATCCTGAGAAAGCTTGAGCGCGAGCCGGCCGTCGCGCCGCAGACGATGGCGGCCATCCGCAGCCTCGACCGCGCGCGCCACAACCGCGCCGCCTACATGCTGGCCGAGAGCCGCGAGCGGCTGAACCTCGTCACCTCGCTCAACCCGGCGGCCGACGCCTCCTCCAACGCGTCCCGCCAGTCGCCGGCCGGCGGCGCGACCGCCACGGAAACCACACGCCGCCAGAGCACGCTGGCCCCGCCGCCGCCCATCGCGGAGGTCCTGCGCGACCTCTACGAAGAAGAGAAGAAAACAGCGTAAGGACGGTAAGTAGTAAATGGTGAATGGTGAATAGAAGAGCCGGGCGTCTATTCACCATTCACCATTTACTACTTACCCGTTAAGTTTGTGGCGACTGACACGATCATCGGGAATTACCGGATTGAGGAACGCATCGGGCGCGGCGGGATGGGCGTCGTCTACAGGGGCCGCCACCTGAAGCTGCCGCGCGAGGTCGCCATCAAGTCCATCAGCGCCACCGGCCAGCGCGACCTGCGCCGCCTCCGCTCCCGCTTCGAGAAGGAAGCCTTCATCCAGTCGCAGCTAGACCACCCCGGCATCGTCAAAATCTACGACTACATCGTCTCAGCCGACACCTATTACATCGTCATGGAGTTCGTCGAGGGGCGCAGCCTGGCACAACTCCTGGAGCGCGAGGTCTGCCCGCTCCCGGTCGAGCGGGCGCTAGACCTCTTCGAGCAGGTGCTCGAAGCCGTCGCCTACGCGCAGGAGTTCGTCTACCAGGACCAGGACGGGTCGTCGCACCGTGGGTTGATTCATCGCGACTTGAAGCCCGCCAACATGCTCATCACGCCGGACGACCGCGTCAAGATTACTGACTTCGGCATCGTCAAGCTCGCGGGCACGGAGAAGACGAACACGGGCGCGAACTACGGCTCGCCCGAGTACGTCTCGCCGGAGCAGGCCGAGGGCGCGCACGTCGACCTGCGCTCGGACATCTACGGCCTCGGCGTCATCCTCTACGAGATGCTGACGGGCGCGCCGCCCTTCCACGACCAGGGCAGCCGCCTCTCGCAACTTGACATCGTCCGCGCCCACATACACCGTCCGCCGCAGCCGCCGTCCCAACTTAACCAACAGGTCGCGCCGGAACTCGAAGCAGTCGTCCTGCGGGCCTTGGAGAAAAGGCGCGAGGATCGTTTCGCGTCGGCGGAGGAGTTTCTGCGCGCCGTGCGGCGCGCGCGCGGGCGCGAGGCGGGTGAGCAGGTCGAGACGGGCGACGCGGCGCGGCCCGCAGCGGTGGGGGCGGGCGCGCAAGAGGTCGTCGCGCCGGCTGTGCCGGAAGTCGAGCGCGAAATTTATTCGACGCAGCCCGTCAAGGTTTCCGTCTGCCCCGCGTGCGGCCTCGCGGCGGGCGCGGCCGACGCGCGCTGCCGGCGCTGCGGGCAGGCGCTGGGCGGCGCTTCCGCTACCGTCAAGCTCACGCGCGCCGAAGCGCGAGAGTGGCGCAGGCAGCGTTCCTTCGGCGCGATCCTGGGAGCCTCGGCCGCTCTGGTCGCGCTCGTCGGGATACTCATTTATTTGGCGAGCCGCGGCGCAGACGCGCCTGTCGAAAAGCCTGCGCCCCAACCTTCTGCGACGCCCGTGCCCGAATCAATGCTCGCCGAGGTGAAAGTGGCACAGGTCGCCGTGGATTCGAGCTACGACGGTTACAACCCCGCGCCGCTGACCGACGGCGAGTCGGACGTGAGGCGCATCGGCGCGATGCGGTACAACGAGGGCAACTGGGCGTCGGGGGAGACGCCCGAGCCGCACTGGGTCGAGTTGACGTTCGAGCGCCCGGTCGAGCTGGCCGCGGTCTACGTCTACTGGGGCTTCGACCGCGCACGCTTCCTACCCTCGCGCCGCGTGGAGTTGCAGGTGGCGGAAAATGGCGGGTGGCGGACCGTCTCCGTGATGGAGCCCGACAAGGACTACGACCGCACGGCCTTCGACTTCGCGCCGGTCCGCGCGGCGCGCGCGCGCATCTTCCAGCCCGCGCGGCAGGGGCCGCCCAACCGCCCTTTCATCATGTGGCTGCGCGAGGTTAAAGTGTTCGCCGTCGCGGGAGCAAATTCGGAGTGACTTTTCAGACCAACCTATGCTGACTGCTGAAATCATCGCCATCGGCTCGGAACTCCTGACCTCGGAGCGCACGGACACGAACAGCCTCTGGCTGACGGAGAAGCTCAACTCCGTCGGCATAGAGGTCAAGCTCAAGACCATCGTCGGCGACGACGACGCGCGGCTCGAAGAGACGATTCGTGACGCCATGAAGCGCTCGCGCGTCGTCGTCATGACCGGGGGGCTGGGGCCGACCGAGGACGACATCACGCGCAAGATCGCGGCGCGCGCGATGAGCCGCCGCCTGCTCCTGAACGAAAAAGTCCTCGAAGCCATCCGCACCAAGTTCTTCGACATGGGCCGGCAGATGCCCGAGATCAACTCGCGGCAGGCGATGGTCATAGTGGGCGCGGAAGTCCTCGACAACCCGAACGGCACCGCGCCCGGCATGTACATAGAGCACGAGGGCCGGAGCGTCGTCCTGCTGCCTGGGCCGCCGCGCGAGATGCGCCCGATGTTCGCGAACTTCGTGCTGCCGAAGCTCGCGGCGAAGGCCGGGGACGTGCGCGTCGTGCGCCGCGTCCTGCGCGTCGCCGGGATGGGCGAGTCCGCGGTCGACGAAAAGATCGCGCCCGTCTACACGCAGTACAAGAACCCGCAGACGACGATTCTTTTCAACCGCAGCGAGATCGAGATACACCTGACGGCGCAGGCCAAGACCGAGCAGGACGCGGAATTGCTGCTCGACGGGCTGGCCGGCCAGATAGAGGAGCGTCTGGGCCATTCCATCTTCGCCTTCCGCGGCGAGACGATGGAGGAGGTGGTGGGCCTGCGCCTGGCAGTCACGGGATTCACGCTCAGTGTCGCCGAGAGCTGCACGGGCGGCCTCATCAGCCAGCGCCTGACCGAAGTGCCCGGCTCAAGTGTCTACTTCATGGAGGGCGTCGTCACCTACTCGAACGACGCGAAGGTGCGCTCGCTCGGCGTCGACCCCGAGTTGATTCTGAAGCACGGGGCCGTCAGCGCCGAAGTCGCAGAGGCTATGGCCGAGGGCGTGCGCCGCCGCGCCGACACGGACTTCGGCCTCTCCGTCACGGGCATCGCCGGCCCTTCAGGCGGCAGCGAAGACAAACCCGTCGGCCTCGTCTACATCGCGCTCTCGGACGACGCGCACACCGAGCACCGCAAGCTGATGGTCCCCGGCGACCGCCACCTCATCCGCTGGCGCTCCTCGCAGGCAGCCTTAGACCTTCTCAGGCGTAGATTGATTTGAAGCAGGGTGGGTAGGTAGTTTACAGAAAGGGTGGACTACACGGGCTTCGACTCAAGCTTATCCATCCGGTCGTTCAGGCGTCTCTGGTCGCCGCGAAGCTGCATCATGTCGAATGTCAGAACATCGAACTTCCGCTCGATATTACTCATCTTTTCATCCAAACTACCGACCTTCTCTTTAAGCTCATGGACTTCCTCCTTAACCTTAAGGACTTCCTCTTTAACCTCACGAACTTCATCTTTAACCTCCTGAATTTCAGCCAACGCGCGCTCCCAGATAGGTTTCGTATCCATCGCCCTCCGCTCAGACTGTTCCTCCAAAGTCTTTAATCTGGTATCCATGGAATCGAGTCGCGAGTTCATGGAACCGAGTAGGGCTAGGACGCGCTCTTCGAAAGGGCGCGGGTCGGAGATGTTCTGTGTGATTTCTTCACTCATGCCCGTAGATTATGAGACTTAATTCGCACGAGTTCAAGAGCCATCAAGCGAGCGGCCTTTCCTTGTCTCATGCTTCCATTGCTTGCTATAGTCTCGGGTCGCCCTGAAGCCGAGAATTCTCCCATAGGGCGCGGAGTGCTCACGAATGCGACCCGTGCTGGTTCTCATCGCGGCTTATCTGCTCGGTTCGATCCCCTTCGGTTATCTGATCGTGCGCGCCAAGGAGGGCGCGGACGTGCGCGAGTCGGGGTCGGGCGGGACGGGCGCGACGAACGTCTCGCGCAAGGCGGGGAAACTGGCGGGCGTAGTGACGCTCCTGCTCGACGCGCTGAAGGGCGCGGTCGCGGTGCTCGTCGCGCGCTGGCTTTTGACGGACGACTTCGGGGTTAACTGGTGGGTGGCGGCCGCCGCCGTGCTGGCTGTCTTCGGGCACTGCTTCCCCGTGTGGCTCGGGTTTCGCGGGGGCAAGGGGGTGGCGACGGGCGTCGGCGTCTTCCTGAGCCTCTACCCTCTGGCGGTGGCGTGCGCGGCCGTTGTCTTCATACTGGCCTTCGCCCTGACGCGTTACGTCTCGCTCGGCTCGATACTGGGGAGTGCCGCGCTGCCCCTGTTCACCTGGCTGCTGGGCGTCTACGTCTGGCCCGTCCCGCAGCCCGGGCCGGTCGTGACGGCGGCCGTCGCCGCGGGTTCGCTCATCGTCCTGATGCACCACGCCAACATAGGCCGCCTGCTGCGGGGCAAGGAGAGCAAATTTAAGTGACGAATGCGAACGATGAATGAAAAGATTTTGATTCATCGTTCCGCCTTCCGCACTCATCATCTCCGTTATGTCTCTCATCGCGATCATCGGCGCGGGGAGTTGGGGGACGGCGCTCGGGATCGTCGCCGGGCGCGCGGGCCACGGGGTGCGGCTCTGGTCGCGCAACGCGGAAGTGGTCGAAGGCATTAACGAGCGCCGCGTCAACAGTGTTTATCTCGACGCGCAGGAGATACCTGAGGGCGTCTCCGCGACCGTAGACATGGGCGAGGCGCTGGACGGCGCGGAGCTGGTGTTGCTCGCCGCGCCGTCGCACGTGACGCGCGAGTTGCTCGAACGGATGCTCCACGGCCTGCGCCGCGAGATGGTCTTCGTGAGCGCGACGAAGGGGATTGAGATTGAGACGGGCAAGCGCATCTCGGAGGTCGTGCGCGACGTGGTCGGGGAGCAGTTCGAGCCGCGTTTCGTCTGCCTGTCGGGACCGTCGTTCGCGCAGGAAGTCGCCGCGGGCCACCCGACGGCCGTGGTCGCCGCGAGCGCGAACCTCGAAGACGCGCAACTCGTGCAGGAGGCGCTGAGCTTTCAGAATTTGCGCGTCTACACGAACGCGGACGTGGCCGGCACAGAGATAGGCGGCTCCGTCAAGAACGTCATGGCCGTGGCGGCCGGCATGGTCGCGGGCCTCGGGCTGGGGACGAACAGCGTCGCGGCGCTCATCACGCGCGGGCTCGCCGAGATGGCGCGCTTCGCGCTCGCGCAGGGCGCGCGCATGGAGACGATGATGGGGCTCGCCGGGCTAGGTGACTTGGTACTGACCTGCACGGGCGGGCTCTCGCGCAACCGCCGCGTAGGGCAGGAACTGGGCCGCGGCCGCGCCCTACAGGAGATCGTCGGCGAGATGCACGAAGTCGCCGAGGGCTTGAAGACGACGCGCGCCGTCCACCGCCTCGCGGGCAAGCTCGACGTTGAGATGCCCATCACCAGCGAAGTCCACGCCGTCCTCTACGAAGGCAAGAGGGCCGAGGACGCCGCCGGCGAGTTGATGGTCAGACCGCTGCGCGGGGAGACGGATAATTTCTAAGTAATCAGTAATCAGCACCCAGCTTTTTGCTTTTACTGAAAACTGATTACTGACTACTGATTACTTAAAGATTATGGCTGTGGCTAGCGAAGAGAAAGTCCTGGTGACGAACCGCGCGGCGTTCCACGAGTATCACATCTCGGACAAGTACGAGGCGGGGATCGCGCTGACGGGGACGGAAGTGAAGAGCGTGCTCGAAGGGCGCGTCCAGTTGAAGGACTCTTACGTCGCCGTGCGCGACGGCGAGGCGTGGCTCTTCAACGCGCACATCTCGCCCTACTCGCACGGCAACCGCGAGAACCACGACCCGCTGCGCACGCGCAAGCTCCTGCTGCACCGCAAGGAGATTGACCGGCTGGAGCAGTCTTCGACCGTCCAGGGGATGACGCTCGTCGTGACGCGCGTCTACGTCAAGAACGGGCGCGCGAAGTTCGAGGTCGGCGTGGCGCGCGGCAAGAAGTTGTACGACAAGCGCGAGACGGAGATGCGCCGGACGGTCGAGCGCGAGACGCGCGCGCAATTGAAAGAGCGCAACAACCGCCAGTAAGATGTAGATTAAAGCCTGAGAGAGGAAAAATTTTATGGAAGTGCAAACGAGCGCCGGGCGCTACGGGGACGAGGACGTTCAGGCGCTGGCCGTCGCCGTCTTCAAAGGCGAGAAGGCAGACGAGGGCATCCTGAAAGAGCTGGACGAAGCCTCGGGCGGGGTCGTCCGCTCGGTCGTAGAGTCCGAAGAGCTGAAGGGCAAAGAGGGCGAGACGGTCTACGTCCATTTGGCCCAGGGCGGCAAGTTGCGCGCCCGCCGCCTGCTGCTCGTGGGCGTCGGCGAGCGAGGCGATTACAAACACGCGCACGTCTCACAGATGGCCGGCACGGCCGTGCGCTTCCTGCGCGGCAAGAACGTCAAATCGGTCGCGCTCGTCGCGCGCTCAGAGGGCGACGCGGAGGACGCGGCCGCCGCCGCGGCCGAGGGCGCGATCATGGGACTCTTCGAGCCGGACAAGTACCGCACCGTGGACAAGGAAGAGCGGACCATAGATCGGCTCGTCGTCGTCAGCGAGGGCGCGGACGAGGAGGCTCTGAAGCGCGGCGCGGAGCGCGGCCGCGTCGTCGGCGAGTCTGTCAATTTCACGCGCGACATGGCGAACGAGCCGGGCGCGTCGCTGACGCCGACGAAGATGGCCGAGCGCGCGCGGGAAATCGCCGAAGAGTTCGGCCTGAGCGTGGACGTGCTGGACGAGGCGCGCATGGAGCAGGAGGGCATGGGCGCGCTGCTCAGCGTCTCGCGCGGCTCGGAGGAGGAGGCGAAGCTGATCATCCTCAAGTACACGCCGCGCGAAGCGCCAGCCGGGGGCGAGGACGACCTGCTCGCGTTCGTCGGCAAGGGAATCACTTTCGACTCGGGCGGCATCTCGCTCAAGCCGGGCGAGAACATGGAGTTGATGAAGTACGACATGACGGGCGGCGCGACCGTCATCGGCGCGATGCGCGCCATCGCCCAGTTGAAGCCGCCGATCCCCGTGCTCGGCGTCGTGCCCGCCTCGGAGAACCTGCCGTCTGGCAAGGCGACGAAGCCCGGCGACGTGGTCCGCGCCATGTCCGGGAAGACCATCGAGATCATCAACACGGACGCCGAGGGCCGCCTGATTCTTTCGGACGCCATCTGCTACGCCAAAAAGCTCGGCGCGAAGAGAATCCTCGACATGGCTACGCTCACCGGCGCGGTCTCCATCGCGCTCGGCGACGTGAACACGGCCGTCCTCGGGACGGACCAGGAGTTGATCGACGAAGTGATCGCCGCGGGCAGGGAAGTCGGGGAGAAGTTCTGGCAGCTCCCGCTCGACAAGGAGTACACGCGCCAGATCAAGTCCGACATCGCGGACATCAAGAACGTGGGGGGGCGTAAGGCCGGGACGATCACGGCCGCCGCCTTCCTCAAGGAGTTCGCCGACGGCGTCTCCTGGGCGCACCTGGACATAGCCGGAACGGCCTGGGGCGACGAGGCCAAGCCGTACCGCGCCAAGGGGCCGACAGGCATCGCCGTCCGCACGCTCATACAGATGGTCGAGCGCGCCTCGCGCCCCGCCCCGGCCCAGGAGCAGGCGGCCGCCCCGGCCGTCAACCCGAGTTAAATCGGCAGAGGGAGGGGGCGGCGTGTGGCCCGGAAGGCTTCGCCGCCCCCTCATTTTGTGCCAGCCCCCCCTTCAAGCCACGACTTCAAAAAGCCGGGCCCGCGTCCACATCTGAGGACAGAGGTGTCCTCATGTGTAGACACAAATTGGCCCACGAGCCGGCGGAGAATCTAATTTAATTATAATTTCGGACCGTCCGGCGGTGGCACAGTCATTGCAGACCATGTCGCCGAAGCTAGGGTGGGGGATCACCACTTGTAATTGTCCTCGCCCCGCTCGGTTCGCCCCGGGTCGCAAGTATCGCTCCCTTGGCTTTGTTACTTACTGACGGGGCCTCACCCCACCCCGTTGGCCTCATCCTCATCCTCAGGGTCGTTGGCACTATCGAAAAGTTCGATTCGTCTCGCCTGAAGTTTCCCCCCCAACTTCAGGCGAGACGAATTCGCCTGCTCCGTGCTATAGTAGCCGCGTCAAAAGGGCGACCCTCCCGGCCCGACGAATCGAGACAATTGTCGGGCGTCCATCGCCGTTCTTTAGGTGAGTTTTCGGGAAAGCGCGGTGGTAGATTACTACAAAATTTTAGGAGTCGAGCGGGCCGCGAGTGCCGCCGAGATCAAGTCCGCCTACAGGCGTCTGGCGCGCGAGCGCCACCCGGACGTGAACGGCGGTTCCGAGCACGCGGCGCGCAAATTCGCCCTGCTCGCCCTGGCCTACCGCACCTTGAGCGACCCGCAGGAGCGCGCGGCCTACGACGCCAAGTGCGAGAAGGAGCGCGAGCTGCGCAGCAGCGGCTTCGTCATGCACTCGGACAACATACACGCCCGCCGCATGCGCATGGTCACGGCGCAGGCGCGCTGCGACCGCGTGGTGGACATCCTGCTCGAAGCCGACCGCCGGGCCAATTCCGAGCGGGCGCAGGCCGTCTTCACCACCGTCACGCTCTTCTTCTCGACCTTCATCGTCGCCATGCTCAAGCCGAAGTTCTGGCAGATAGGCGTCGTCGGCCGGACGGTCGTGGTCGCGCTCTTCATCGTCGGCCTCTGGCACCTGGCCTCGCGGCTGCGCGAGTATTTCGAGCGGTACACGTACAAACAGCCCAAGCAGATTCACGTCTCGCTGATGAGCGAAGAGGAGAAGCCGGAAAAGCCTTTCACGCGCCACGCGGCCTACGTCTTCCTGGTGGTCGGCTACGTCGTCAGCATCGCCGCGGGCCTCTTCGCCGCGGACCAGCTCCAGTACGTGATGAACGACTTGACCTTCATCTTCGACCAGCGCGTGCGCCCGGACCTCATCTTCTACCCGCCCATCGCCGTCCTCCTGGTGGACACGATGCACACGTTCGCCTCCAAAATCGACTCGTGATGGGTGCAGCCTCCCCCGCGCTCGTCGGCGTCATCTCGGATACGCACGGCAGACTGGACGAAAGGGTCTTCGACCTTTTCGCCGGGGTGAGCCACATCATCCACGCCGGCGACATAGGCGACGAGGAGTTGATCTGGCGGTTGGAGAAGGTCGCGCCCGTCATCGCCGTGCGCGGCAACAACGACTCGGCCAGCATGTGCTTCCCCGCGGAGCGGCGGGCCGTCATCAAGGGGCGGACCTTTTACGTGCGCCACCAGTTCGCGACCGTGGAGAAGCTGAGCGCGGCCCAGCAGCGGCTCATCGAACAGCGCATGCCCGACGTGGTCGTCTTCGGCCACAGCCACCAGGCATACTCAGGCCAGTGGCGCGGCACGCTCCTCTTCAACCCAGGCAGCGCCGGCCCCAAGCGCTTCAGCCTCCCGCGCTCGGTCGGCCTCCTCGAACTGCACGAAGACGCGGTCGCCTCCCGCATCATCACACTGGAAGAGCAGTAGGCAGTGGGCAGTCGGCAGTCGTCGAGCATTAGTAATCTTGAAGCCTGAAGTTTAAGAGTCAACATTCCGCAAAGGGTTCTTAACTGCCCGCTGCCCGCTGCCTGCTGCCCACTGCTCTTCGCCAACTTTTCCTTGCCCGTCTCCGGCGTCTCGTGTATATTGCGGGCGAATCCCCTTGCAGCCGAAAAGCTTTGGAGCGTTATGCTCGGAGGCCGGCCGCTGCGAACAGTACAGAGACAAAACGGAGAATCACCCTACGCTAGTGACGAATGAAATGAGGCGTCCCTCGCGCCCGTACGTAATCCGCCGACGGCCTTCCGAACGTCGCCGCCCGAGTTCCATGCGGAACTGAACGCGCCCGGCCGTCGCCTTTGCCGAAGTAAGGAGCAAAGAGATGGCTAAGCGATTGACCGAACGCCAGCGTCTCGCCCTCAAACTCGACTCTTTGAATGACTCCGAAGTCGTCGAGGTCCTGGACTACATCTCGATCATGGAATCCATGCGGCGCGCGAGTGTGCTGCCGGGTGTTTGGGACGACGAGCTGGTCACAGTCCTGGCCGACGCGCAGGAGAACAAGCGCGCGCGCCAGGCTTTCGAATGGGAAGCCGTGCGCCGGCGCGCTGAGCGCCGCGCGGCCGCGCTCCACGCCCGCGCTTGACCTCGATGCGAGCATTTAAATTTTGGCCCACGGCCGCCGCCTCCGGGCGGGCGGGCGTCCCTTTCCTTTGCGCGCTCTCGGCCGTCTTCCTCTTCGCCTGCGCGCCCCCGATAATTTTGGCACAGGAAGGCGGGCCCGATCCTTCCCGCCTGACTCCGCTCCAGCTCGAAATCCAGAAACAGCGCCGCCGCCTCAACTCGTCGGAGACGGAGGAGCGGCGCGACGCCGTCATGCGCCTGGGCTGGCTGAAGCGCCCGGAAGGCTCGCGCGCCGCGGCCGCCGCGCTCGACGACGCGGACGCCATCGTGCGCGCGACCGCGGCGCGGAGCGTCCTCGCGCTTCCCGGCGACGAGGCCGCCTCGCTTCTCATCCCGCGGCTCCAGGACCGCGACGCGTTCGTGCGCCAGGAGACGGCCTACGCCCTCGGCGAGACGCGCAGCCGGCAGGCCGTGCCGGGGCTCGTCGCGCTCTTGCAGTCGAAGGAGAAGGAAGACGGCGTGCGCGGGGCGGTGGCGGTCGCGCTCGGGCAAATCGGCGACGAGGCGGCGGTGATTCCATTGGCCGAGCTGCTCGGCCGGCGCGTCCCGGCCAAGGGCATCATCAACCGCGTCAGAAGGAGCAAAAAGGACGAGAACGAATTCGTGCGGCGCGCCGCGGCCCACTCGCTCGGCCAGATAAGAAGCCGCGCCGCCGTGCCGGCGCTCGTCGCCGTCTTGGGGGACGAGCGAGCGCCCGACGACGTTCGGCGCGAGGCCGCCATCTCACTCGGCCTCATCGGCGACGCCTCGGCCGCGGCGGCCCTGCGCGCCGTTTCGGACGCGCGCGACCCGTACCTTTCGCGCGCGGCCTACGAAGCCCTGAACAAACTTTCCCCGAACTCTACCCCTCATTAGTCCCGAAGCGTTCAAGCGAAAAGCGCCGGACTCGTTCGGAGTCCGGCGCTTTTCATGAGCGAGAGTTTTCGGCGAAGCGGCGTCAGTTCTCGGTCTTCTCGCCGCGCCCCTGGCCCTTGCGTGCGGCCTTGGTCTGCGGGATAGGCATGCCTACACCGCCGGACTTCGTGGCAACGTCTTCCTCTTCGTCCATCGCCTCGGGCATGTCGTGTATGAGCGCGCCGCCCGAGCGCTTCGAGAAGACGAGCTTCGTGCCCGCGTCGTTCAAGTCCACGTTGACCAGGTCGCCGAGGCCCACCTGATCCGTCGCGACCAGATTCGAGAGCGGGTAGACCAGGAACCGCTCGATGGCCCGCTTCAAATGGCGCGCGCCGTACTTGTAATCAATGCCCTCCTTCAAGAGCATGTCCTTGGCCGCGTCCGAGCACTGGAAGACGAACTTCGTGCCCGCGCCGAGCATGATGCGGTCCTGCACGGCCTGCAACTCCAGGTCTAGAATCTGCCGCAGGTGGTGCTCCTTCAAGCTACGGAAGACGACGACCTTGTCGATGCGGTTCATGAACTCGGGCGAAAACTTGCGCCGCGCGGCCTCGACCGCCGTCCGGTAAATCTTCTGGTCGACTTCCGTGTCCGAGGGGTCCTTCGTGCCCTTGCCGGGCGCGAAGCCTATGCCGCCGGAAATCAGCTCACTCATCTCGCGCGCGCCCAGGTTCGAGGTCATAATAACCATCGTCTTGGAGAAGTCCACGCGCCGGTTGTCGCCGAGCGTCAAAGTAGCCTTGTCCAGGATGCCGAGCAGGAGCTGCCACAGAGAGTCGGAAGCCTTCTCGATCTCGTCGAAGAGGACGAGCGAGAGCTTGGTCTCTTCCGTGTGCATGCGGTCCAAGTTTTCCTGCGTCAGCATCGGGCTTGTCTCGCGGTGGCCGAGGTAGCCCGGGGGGCTGCCGATGAGCTTCGCGATCTCGTGCGAGTGCTGGAACTCCGCGCAGTCAATCTTGACGACCGCGTTCTGGTCGCCGAAGAGGACTTCGGCCGCGGCCTCGATGACGCGGGTCTTGCCCGAGCCCGTGGGGCCGAGGAAGAGCATCGTGCCGACGGGGCGGTTGGGCGGGTTCATCCCCGCCAGAAAAATCTGGTAGAGGCCGCTCATGCGGCGCACGGCGCGCTCCTGGCCGACGATGCGGGCCGACAACTTCTCTTCAAATTCCTGCGCGCGCGGACTTTTTTGATCCGGGTCGAGGAAGACCGTTTCCATTATTTGATTCCCTTTTTCCATTTCCATTGTAGCTAACATGGTCGTCCTCCGCTGTATGAGCGAGCACTGCCGAAGCGCCTGCCTCTCTGAGAAGGTCTTGGGGAAGCCGACCGCGAGTGGTTCGGCCCCGGCCCCTCACGGCCGCGCCAGTACTGACTCATGCAAAGAACGAACCGCTGTCGTCTTGGATGCTCCCCCGCGGGCCGTTGTTTGCTCTTGGGCCACGCCGGGAGCAGTGGACTAATTTATTCCAGACGCTATATATACGACTCCGCCCTGATTGTCACCACAAAATATTCTAAGAAATAAAGAGATAAGGTCCAAGCCGGGCTCGGACGAGGGCCGCGCGCGCTGACAAATCGCGGCAGGGCGCGGATGGCAATATCTGTCCGCCTACAAGTTTTGTCACCCGCGGCCGCGGAAAATTCTGCACCTTATCGTCACGAACTTTGACCAAATCGTCTTAGCGGCGCGGCCGAAAAGGGGCGAAAAATAGGGAAGGCGCGTGACCATTCACGCGCCTTCCCGATACCAACTTTTCCGATTTCTCAGTCGTAATACTCAAGCCCGAGGTGCGTAATCAGGTCCTCGCCGCGCAGGTGGCGGAGCGTGTTCTTGAGCTTCATCAGTTGGATGAAGATGTCGTGCTCGGGGTAGAGGCCGGGCGCGGTCTGCGGCGACTTGAAGTAGAAGGAGAGCCACTCCTGGACGCCCTTCATCTCGGCGCGCTGTGCCAAATCCAGGAAGAGCGCGAGGTCCAGGACAATCGGCGCGGCCAGGATGGAGTCGCGGCAGAGGAAGTCAATCTTGATCTGCATCGGGTAGCCGAGCCAGCCGAATATGTCTATGTTGTCCCAGCCCTCCTTGTTGTCGCCCCGCGGCGGGTAGTAGTTGATGCGCACCACGTGCGAGAAATCCTTGTAGAGCTGCGGGTAGACTTCCGGCTGTAGGATGTACTCAAGGACCGAGAGCTTCGACTCCTCTTTAGTCTTGAAGGATTCGGGGTCGTCCAGGACTTCGCCGTCGCGGTTGCCGAGGATGTTGGTCGAGTACCAGCCGTGAAGGCCGAGCATGCGCGACTTGAGGCCGGGCGCGATGATGGTCTTCATCAAGGTCTGCCCGGTCTTGAAATCCTTGCCGCAGACCGGCACGCGCATCTCGTCGGCGAGTTGCATGAGCGCCGGGAGGTCAACCGTCAAATTAGGTGCGCCGTTGGCGAAGGGGACGCCGGATTTCAGCGCCGCGTAGGCGTAAATCATGGAGGGCGCGATGGCCTTGTGGTTGTCGCGCATCGCCTGCTCGAAAGACTTAATCGTCTTGTGGACGGCGTGCTGCTTGAGGAAGATTTCGGTCGAGGCGGCCCAGACCATCACCAGGCGCGAGCACTTGTTCTTGCGCTTGAACTCCGCGATCTCTTCGATGAGCTGCTCGGCCATCTCCATCTTGTTCGCGCCCTCTTTGACGTTCGTCCCCGACAGGCGCTTGACGTAATTCTGGTCGAAGACGGCGCGCATCGGCTTGATCTTCTGCAAGGGAGCTTTGATTTGCGTGAGCAGCTCTTTTTCGAGCACTCCGGCGTGCAGAGCGGCCTCGTAAGCCGAGTCGTGGAAGATGTCCCACGCGCCGAAGACTAAGTCTTCGAGGCCCGCGAGCGGGACGAAATCTTTAACCAGCGGGACGCGGTTTTCCGTGCGCTTGCCGAGGCGGATCGTGCCCATCTGCGTCAGGCTGCCGACGGGCTCGGCGATGCCTTTCTTGATGGCTTCGACGCCCGCGATGAATGTCGTGCTGACCGCGCCGAGGCCGACGAGCAGCACGCCCAGTTTCCCTTTAGCCGGGGCGATCTCCGCGCCCTTTTCAATTCCCATGAGTAGACTCCTGCGTTGAATTTTACACAGGGGATGATACAGAAGCGCGCGGCGGGGCGTCTCAGCTTATCTTGCTGAATACTGTCGGCGGCTTGCGCTTTGGGCGCGGGCGGGAAGGGAAGTCGGGTGTTTTCGCCGGGAATCAGTTCCGGGCCAGGGCGGAGCCGGATGTCATGCGCTTGAGCTTGATGTCGAGCGAGCCGAGCTCGTTGTTGATTTTGGCGCGGACGGGGACGTGGCGCGCGTCGGCCGTGAACCAGATGGCGAGCTTGCCTTTACCGCGAAGCAGCCGGCCCTCGCCGAAGACCTCCGGCTCGACTTTCAGGGTCTCGACGTTGCCGAGCACGGTCTTCATCTTCTTCTTCTCGGAGACGACGACGGGGACACTGTAGACGCGCCCCGAATCGCTGACCAGCACCTCGAAGCTCTTGCCGGGTTCGAGCGGCTGTGTGCGCAGGTAGTAGAAGACGGAGGCTATGTCCTGGACGGTGCCGGTCATGTCGGAGGTGACGACGCGCGGCTCGCGGTTGGGGTCGTTCGGGTCGCGCTCCGTCCAGACGACCTTGCCCGCGGTGCGGTCGAAGACGGCCTCGCTCGTGCGCTTGCGCTTGCCCTGCTCGTCGAGCTTCGTGGTTTGCAGGACCGCGAAGGAGTTCGGCTCGACCGTGGACTCTATGTGCTGGCGGAAGTTCAGGCCGAAGAGTTTCCGTAGCAGGCCCTTCGAGAAAGCCTCGATGGTGAAGCGCAGGGGCGCTGTGCCATTTTTCTGCTGAGCCTTAGGGGCTTCGGCGCGGCTCGCCGTGAACCGCAGCTCCGCGATGTTGAGGCCGCGGATCAAAAAGTTGCGCGAGAACTCGCCCTCGTAGACCAACTCCTCGGCCGGCGCGAAGGGCAGCTTGCGCGCCTCGTCCTTTCGCTTGTTGTCGGGGACGACTGATGCGACCGCGGCGAGCGAAACGCAGAGGATGAGGGCCAGGGCCCCGAGGCGTGGGCGACGATCTTTCACCGCGTACTTCATCTAATAAAAAACAGCCTTCAGGGCCAGCAGGCCGAGGGCGACCAGGAGCCCGAGCGCCGCCCTGTATTCGCGATAACGCAAGTATAAACTCGCGTCGAACTTGAGCCCGCGCGTCTTCTCGTCTCTGTAGGGCGAAAGCCTGGGGATAAAGAGCGGAACCGCGCCGGCGTACTTCCTGTAATCCTCGCCGAACAGTCCCGCGAGGTCGGCTGCTTCGACGCGCATGACGGGGAAATAGATGCCCAGAAAGAGCGCCGCAAATGGCAGCGCGAGCCAGGGCTGGCCCGACGCGATGGTGAACCCGACGCCCAAGAGGAAGCTGCCCAGGTAGAGCGGGTTCCGCGTGTAGGCGTAGGGGCCGGAGGTGGCGAGCTGTGCGTTCTTGCGTATGTGCCCGGCGGACCAGGCGCGCAGGGCGAGTCCCGCGAGCGCGACACCGCCGCCGATGGCGAGCGAGCGCCAACTGGGCCGCGCGAACCAGATGAAGAGCGCGCCGCACAGGAAACCGAGCGGCACGCGCCAGCGCTGCACCCACGTCCCGCCTCTACGCAACCGTCTTGCTCTCCGTTCTCACAGCCGCGCCCGAGCGCCTGAGTCTCTCTTCCACGAAGTGCAGCACCTGCTCGACAGAGATGTCCATGCAGACCCACTGCGAGCAGGCGCGGCGGTGGCAGTCCACGCGGCAGGAGATATCCGTGCGCTCGATGCAAATGTCTTCCGGGCGGGGCGAGCCGTTGCGCCACCACTCGGTCGGGCCGAAGAGGCCGGCCACGGGCGCGCCCGCCGCGACGGCCAGGTGCGTCGGCCCCGTGTCGCCGCCGACGTAAAGGCTGGCCCGCCGGGCCAGCGCGTAGAAACCTCTCAAGGAGGGGCTGACCGCGCGCGCCTTCCCCGAGCGACTCGCACTCACGACCGTCTCGGCCAAATCCAATTCGCCCGGCCCGTACGTGACCAGCGACGAGAGGCCGTGATGTGTCCACAGCTCGTCGGCCAGAGTCCCGAACCGCCCGGCGTCCCAGAGCTTCGTAGGCCACCCGCCGCCGGGGTTGAGGATGGCGAAGCCCCGCCCCGCCCCTTCCGCGGCCTCGTCGGCCTCGCGCTCGTGTGCGGAGTTGACCCCGATGGGGAACTCAAACTCCGCCGGGTCGCTGGGCACGGGCAGCCCGAGCGCGCCTTCGACCAGCGCCAGATTCTTGACGATGACGTGCGAGCGGAGCGGGACTTTGACGGTTTTCGTGAGCAAAAAACGGCTGGGCGGCTCGCGCAGCGCCTCGCGTGCAAAGCCGTAGCTGCGCTTCGCCTTCGAGAGGCGAGCGATGGCTGCTGATTTGAGTAACCCTTGAAAGTCTAAAGCGGAATCGAAGGATGAGGCGCGTAGCCGACGTAACTGCTGGCGCGGTGCCAGCAGCGTCTCCCCAGACACCGGCCAGCGCCTCAGAGCCTTCGTGTCGACTTCGATGAGGTGATTTAGAAACGGGTTGTCTCTTAAAATTTCTGCCGCGCGCCGTTCGACCACCCAGGAGATTTCCGCCCCGGGCTGCGCCCGGCGGATCGCCGCCAGCGACGGCAACGTGTGCACGATGTCGCCGATGCTGCCGAGTTTGACGATCAAGATACGCATAAAAGCAATGACGGGTGACGGGTGACGGGTGACGGGAGCAAGATTCTTACCTTCGCTCCCGTCACCCGTCGCCCATCACACGCCCAATCATTTCCGTCGTCGAGTGGTCTTTCAGGTCGCCGACAATCGCCACGCGCCCGCCGTAGGATCGTACCACATCGCGCTCGGGCACGGTCTCCTCGGTGTAGTCGGTCCCCTTGGCGTGTATGTCGGGCCGGACGGCGAGCAGGAGTTGCTCGACGGTCGGCTCCTGAAAGATGGTCACGAAGTCCACGGCGCGTACGGCGGCGATGATCTCGGCGCGCTCGCGCTCGGGGACGAAGGGGCGGCCCTCGCCCTTCTGCGCGCGCACCTGCGCGTCCGAGTTGACGCCGACGACCAGCAGGTCGCCGAGCGCCTTCGCGCCTTCGAGGTAGCGCACGTGCCCGACGTGCAGGATGTCGAAGCACCCGTTGGCGAGCACGACGCGCGCCCCGTGTTTGCGCGCAATCGCTACCCGCGCGATCAGGCGGTTGCGCTCAAGGATGCGCCCCGCGGCGCTCGATTTCTGTTGTCCGTCGGAAACTAAAGACATTTGAAAATTGAAGTAGCCTTAAACTTCTCCCCAGCGCAGGACGGAGGAGAGCAACTCCTGGCGGTTGATGGTGGCCGTGCCGCGCTTCATGACGACGAGGCCGCCCGCGTGGTTTGCGAGGCGCGCCGCGTCCGCGTGGGCCGCCCCGGCGGCCAGGCCGAGCGCGTAGGTGGCGATGACGGTGTCGCCCGCGCCCGTCACGTCCACGGCCTCGCGCGCGCCGACGGCCTCCAGGTGCAGCGACTCCGCGCCCTCTTCGAGCAGGAGCATCCCGCGGCTGCCGCGCGTGATGAGCAGCGCGCGGTAGCCCAACTCCTCGCGCATCGCCAGCCCGGCCCGCTCCAGTTCCGCGTCGTCCGTGACTTTCTTCCTCAACAACTGCTCGACCTCGTCCTCGTTCGGCGTCGCGGAAGTGAAACCCGTGAACCGCGTCAGCCCGAAGCGCGAGTCCACGAGCACTGGGATGTCACGCTCGCGCGCGGCCTCGCGCACGGCCGAGACCATCTCCGCGTCCGCCAGCCCGTAGTTGTAGTCGGAGATGATGACGGCGTCCGCGTCGCGCGCCTCTTCGCGCAGTCGCCCGCGCAACTCGGCGCGCAACTCGTCGTCCGCGAGCGGCTGGCCCTCGTAGTCAATGCGTATGACCTGCTGGCGCGTCGAGTGAACCTGCCCGGCGAGCACGCGCACCTTCGTCGTCGTCACCACTTTCGGGGAAGAGACCAGCCGGTCGCAGTCGACTTTGGACGAGCGCAGCTTTTCAACGAGCGCGCGCCCTGCCTCGTCCTCGCCGACGACGCCGATGATGACGGCGCGCGCGTCCAGGGCCGCGAGGTTGCACGCGCAGTTGGCCGCGCCGCCCGGCGTCGTCTCCGTGCGCTCGTAGCGCAGGATGAGCACGGGCGCTTCGCGCGAGACGCGGCTGATCTCGCCGTACAGGAACTGGTCCGCCACCAGATCGCCGACCACGACGACCTTGCTCTGCGGGAACCGACGCACAATCGCCGTCAAACGCTCCTGCTCCGGCGTTCGCTCAAGACTCAAGCTCTTTACCTCCGGTAAAGAAGTGCCGAGTGCCGAGTAAGAACTCTTTCTTTTACTCAGTCCTCAGCACTCGGCACTCAGCACTATTTTTCTTACCGCTTCCAGCAAATCTTCCGCGACCAAGTCGGGCTGGTGTTTCCAGACTGAACGCTGGTACTCCCACTCGCCGCGGCCGTAGCCGCTCAGGACGAAGGCCGCGCGCGTGCCGGCGTTGTGTGCCAGCTCCACGTCGCTGTGGCGGTCGCCGACCATCCAACTCTGCGCGAGGTCGATGTCGAAGTCGCGCGCCGCGCGCTCGATCAGGCCGGGCTTGGGCTTGCGGCAGTCGCAGTCGAAGCGGTAGGGCGGCTCGCCGACCGTCGGATGGTGCGCGCAATAGTAGACGGCGTCAAGCCGCGCGCCGCCGCGCTCAAGCTCCCGTTCGAGCACGCCGTGCACGGCCGTAATCACCTCTTCCGTGAAGTAGCCGCGCGCCACGCCCGCCTGGTTCGTCACGAGGATGGCGAGCCAGCCCGCCTCGTTCAGGAGCCGCACGGCCTCGGCAGAGTAGGGGAAGACCCTGTAGCGCGAAGGGTGGTTGACGTAGCCGACCTCCTCGGAGATCGTCCCGTCGCGGTCCATGAAGACTGCGCGGCGGCTCAACGATAGACCCCCGTCGCATTGCTTCTCATCACGGCCGTCGCCCTCTCGAAGACCTCGCCGGGCGAGATGGCCGTCATGCAGCGGTGGTCAATCGGGCAGTCGCGCAACATGCAGGGAGCGCAGTCGGGCGGCCGGCGTATGATTTCGGCCGAGGCCGCGAACGGGCGCGTCGTGCGCGGGTCGGTCGGGCCGAAGATGACGAGCGTCGGGCGGCCGAGCGCGGAAGCGATGTGCGCCGGGCCGGTGTCGTTGGTGACGAGCAAATCAACGAGGCTGAGCACGGCGACGGCCTGTGCCAGATTCGTGCGGCCCGTCAGGACGTGCGCCCGCTCGCTCATGCGCGCCTCGACTTCGCGCGAGACTTCCAACTCGTCGGCCGAGCCGACGAGCAACACCTCCGCGCCCGTCTCCCTGACGAGGCGGTCCGCGAGCGCGCCGTACCGCTCGGCGGGCCAACGCTTGGCGCGGCTGTTGGTCGAGCCGGGGCAGAGCGCGACGAGCGGGCGCATTAAACTTACGCCTTGAGCCGCGAGCGTCGCGCGCGCCTCCGCCTTCCTCCCCTCCGAAACGGTGAGGTCGAACCGCGGCTCGCGTTCTTCCACGGGCGACGCGCCGTGGAGCGCGCATTCCAGTTCGCCGACGAGGTTGAGGTAGTAGAAGACTTCGTGCCGCTCGCTGCGCCAGTGTGGGAGGGGAAGCGGGTGCGTCAGGAGGGCGCGCCTGCCGTCGGTCGCGTAGCCCACGCGGAGTGGCACGCGCGCGGCGGCCGCGATGAACGCGGCCTCGAAAGCGTTCTGGAAAAGGAGCGCGAGGTCGAAGCGCCGCGCGCGCCACTCGCGCACCTGGCGGGCCACGTCTCCCAGGCGGCGCGGGCGTCGCTCGTAGATGAGCAGGTCGTCCAGGAAGTCCGCGTCCGCGAAGAGACCCTCGGCCCAGGGGCGGGTGGCGAGCGTGATGTGCGCGCCGGGCAGCACGCGACGCAACTCGCGCAGCGCCGGGACGGTCATCACCGCGTCGCCGACCCAGTTCGTGCCGCGCACGACCACGCGCTCTATGCGCTCAGCCCTGATGCTTCTTATTCCTAGGCTCACAGTAAACTTCTGAGTCCCACCTCGACGCCGATCTCCGGCCGCCAGTCGAGCTGCTCCTTCGCGCGCGAGATGTCCGAGACGTAGTTGACCGGCACGGGCGAGGGCACGCGCGCCTCTTCGTCAATCTTGGGCTCAAGCTCGATCATGCGACCCACCTTCTCGACAATCTCTCGTAAAGTCGTCGCGTTCCCGCGCCCGCCGCCCAGATTATACAGCCCGGAGGGGACGGACGAGTCTATGAAGGCGCGGCAGGCGCGCGAGAAGTCTTCGACGTGCAGGATGTCGCGAACGGGGCGACCATCCATGGGCAGGCGTATGGGCCAGCCGCGCTTGACCGACTCGACGTAGTGCGTCACGAACCCGGACTCGTTGCCTTCGGACGGGCGCGCGTAGACGGTCGAGAGGCGGAAGATGCAGGCGCGCACGTCGCGCTCGGCCGCGTAATATTCGACGTATTTCTCGCCCATCAGCTTAGACCATTCGAGCGCGGACTGGCCGCAGTAGGCGGTCGGGCAGGTCTCGGGCACTTCCTTGTACTCGTCCGCCCACGCGCCGTAAACGTCCTTGGTCGAGGCGTAGATGAAGACGGAGTAGGGCCGCATGTGGCGCAGGATGTTGGCCGTCCCCTCCGCGTTCGTCCGAAAGCAGTCTTCGGCGGCCGCGGGGTCTTTGTCCAGGTGCGCCGCCAGGTGAATCACCACGTCGTAGTCGGAGGCGGCCGCCGCGTCCTGCGGGCTCAGGACATCGAGGCCCGAGCGCCGCGAAAAATCGTCCGCCTCGAAGAAGCGGCGGACGTGCAGCCCCAGATAGCCGCTCCCGCCTGTGACAAGAATTCTCAAATGTTTTAATCCAGAAGAAGCAACTCAAAATTTCAAATAGCAGATTTGAAATTTCAAAGCTGGAATCTGAGATTGCTTTTCGCCGTCTTTCTGCCCCGGTCATTCTCTCCTGACGCGATTAATGCAGTACCTGCCTCTTCATCACGCCCCCGCTCGCGTCCGAGAGACGCTGGACGGCGACGAAGGCGTGCGCGTCTATTCTTTTGACCGCCGTTTTAATCTTAGGTATCTCCAGCCGCGTGACGACGCAGAAGAGGATGTCCTGCTCCGCCCCGCTCAACCCGCCCGCGCCCTTGTACACCGTCACGCCGCGGCCCAAATCTTCCAGGATCGCCGCCTTAATCTCCGCGCTGTGCGCCGAGACGATGGTGATGCCGTTGTACTCCTCTATCCCGTGGAGCAGGAAGTCAATCGTCTTCGAGGCCGCGAAGTAGGTCAGTATCGAGTAGAGCGCCAGCTCCAGCCCGAGGAAGAAGCCCGCGACCGAGAAGATGACGACGTTGAAGACCAGGATCACGTCGCCGACGGTCGTCCCCATCTTCTTACTCAGAATCAGGGCCATCACTTCGGTGCCGTCGAGGACGCCGCCCGCGCGGATGGAAAGCCCTATGCCCGCGCCGAGGAAGAACCCGCCGAAGACGGCGGCCAGTAGTTTGTCCGTCGTCGCCACGGGGTACGGGATGAACGTCAGCGCGAGCGCCAGCCCGCCAATCGCGAGCGCGCTCTTGAACGCGAAGACGCGGCCGATGTGTAAGTAGCCGATGACGACGAACGGCGCGTTGATGATTACGAGCAGCAGCGGGAGGGTGACGCCCGAGAGCACGGAGACCAGCATCGAGACGCCCGTCACGCCGCCGTCAATGAAGTGGCTCGGCAGCAGGAATCCCTTCAGCCCCAGCCCGGCCGAAAGAAGCCCGGCCACGATGAATGCCCCGCTTGCGATTGTTCCGAGAAATTTTTTCACGACCTTTGTGTGCCAATCCTCACGATTCGGTTCGCTCCCTGGCGCTGCCGGCGAGCGCGCTCATGCGTATGAGCGATTCGGCGCGCCCGATGGCGATCAGTATGTCGCCCGCGTCGATGATGGCGTCGCCCGACGGGTTGAAAGTCATCTGGCCCTTGCGCCGGCGGATGGCGACGATCATGACGTTCAACTCCGAGAGGATGTTCGTGTAGCGCAGTTTCCTCCCGGCGTAGGCCGAGCCGGGCGCGACCTCTATCTGCTCGAAGCTTAGGTCAAGGTTCTCGGCCGTAATCGAGTCCATGAAGTCCGCGACCGCGGGGCGCATCAGCGCCTGGGCCATGCGGTGGCTGCCCGTGATGGTCGGGGCGACGACGCGGTTCGCGCCCGCCTTGATCAACTTCGGCTCGGCCTGCTCTTCGACTGCCCGCGCGACGATGTGTAGGCCGTGGTTCAGGTCGCGCGCGATCAGCACGACGTAGACGTTGTCGGCGTCGTCCGGGAGACACGCGGCCAGGCCCCGCGCGCGGTCAACGCCCGCCTGGCGCAGGGTCTCTTCGAGCGTGGCGTCGCCGACGACGAGGGGCGCGCCTGCCTCGACCAGGTGCGCGACCTTGCCCTCGTCCTTCTCGATGACGACGTGGGGCACGCCCGAGCGCTGCATCTCGCGTATCAGGCGCGCGCCGACGCGGCCCGCGCCGCAGATGATGAAATGGTCTCTCAGCTTCTTCATTTCACGATGGCGACGCCGCTCGCCGAAGGTGGCGATCATCTCCGACTGGACGATTGTCTGCACCGTGCTCGTCAGGATGTAGAGCACCGCGCCGACGCCGACGAACATGTAGAGGCTCGCGAAGACGCGGCCCGCGGCCGTCTGCGGCGTGATGTCCCCGAAGCCGACGGTCGTCACGGTCTGAATCGTCGTGTAGAGGCTGTCCCCCCAAGACCAGCCTTCGAGCAGGCGGAAGCCGAGCGTGCCCAAAGCCACGGCCGCGAGCACCGCATAAAGCGCGTAGCGCAGCCGCAGGCGCGCCCTCAGGCGGAAGCTCAAGCTTCTTGGTGACCTCGAACTCATTTGCCGGTAGCCGCATCAAAACGCCGTCAGCGAACCTGTCACGGTAGCCTAAAGCGGTGACAGGTGACAAGTGACAGGTGACAGGAAAGGGCGTTTTCTTGAGCGACTTATCGGGTTTTACTGGTCACTTAATGGTGGACAGGTGGAAATGAAGGGGTTAATCTGCTAGGGACGAGTGAGGGGTGACAAGAGGAGACGCTTGTCTTTCCTGTCACCTGTCACATGTCACCTGTCGCTGCTCTTATGATTCGTCATCCGCCAGAAGATCGCGTCCCACCGGTTGCCAAGAAAAGCGGCGGCAAGGCCCGCCGCTCCAAGATCGTCAAGTACCAGAAGCCGCCCGTCGGCTTCTTCCGCCGCTGGACGCGGCGCATCTTCCGCCCGCCCGTCGTCATCGCCCTCGTCTTCCTCACGACCGTCACCATCGGGGTTTTGGGCTATTACTGGTACGTCTTCTCCAAGCGCATAGACCAACTCCTGAACGGCGAAATCTTCACGCGCTCGGCCGGAATCTACGCCGCGCCGAAGCAGTTGTTCGTCGGCGAGAACCTGACGGTCGAAGAGCTGGAGGCTTATTTGAAGCGCGTCGGCTACGTGGAGAAGGCGCAGCAGGCGGACGCCGCGCGCGGGCGCTACGCGGTCAAGGGCCAGGCAATCGAGGTCGAGCCGAGCGCGGAGATGATCGTCGACGGGCAGCGACTGTTCCCGCGCCTGCGCGTGCAGTTCGGGAATGGCGGCAAAGAGGTCGTCGGCCTGACGGATTTGCAGGGCGGGCCGCCGCTCCAGCGCGCTTTACTGGAACCCGAACTCATCAGCTCCGTCACGGGGACGGAGCGCGCGAAGCGCAAGGTCGTGGGCTTCAAAGACCTGCCGAAGCACCTCGTCGACGCGGTCATCACGACCGAGGACCGCTCGTTCTTCCAGCACTACGGCGTCAACTTCCGCGGCATCTTCCGCGCGCTCCTGCGCCGCACAAGCTCGGACCAGAACTCGCCCATCGCGCAGCAGGGCGGCTCGGGCATCACGCAGCAGCTCGTCAAAAACCTCCTGCTCTCGCCCGAGAGGACTCTGCGCCGCAAGCTCTCGGAAGCCTACATGTCCATCATCCTGGAGACGAGGCTGACGAAGGAGCAGATTTTCGAGCTTTACTGCAACCAGATTTATTTGGGCCAGCAGTCCGGCTTCTCCATCAACGGGATGGGCGAGGCGGCGTCGGCCTACTTCAACAAGGACGTGACGACGCTCACGCTCTCCGAGGCGGCCTTCCTCGCGGGGCTCATACGCAGCCCGAACCGCTACAACCCTTACAAGGAAGTGGGGACGGCGACGGCGAGGCGGAATCAGGTGCTGGATTCGATGGCCGAGACGGGCGCGGTCACCAAAGAGCAGGCCGAGGCGGCGAAGGCGGAGCCCTTGAAGGTCGCGGCCACGAAGGGGCGCGTCGACACGACCGACGCCCCTTACTTCGCCGACTACGTGCAGACGCAGCTCGGCGACGTGATTGGCGAGCAGGGCGTGGCGCAGCACCTGCGCATCTACACGACCGTTGACATGGACTTGCAGCGCGCGGCTTACACGGCCGTGACGAAGCAGTTGAACGCGCTCGACAAGCTCTACGCGAAGAAGATTCCGCCCGGAACTCTTCAGGCGGCGCTCGTCGCGATGAACCCGGAGACGGGGGAAGTCGTGGCGATGGTCGGCGGGCGCGACTACTCGAAGAGCCAGTTGAATCGCGTCACGGAGGCCCGCCGCCAGCCCGGCTCCGTCTTCAAGCCCTTCGTCTACGCGACCGCGCTCAACACGGCCTACGACCCGGTCCCGCGCGTCATCACGCCCGCCACGACCTACGTGGACGAGCCCAAGACTTTCACCGTCGGCGACCAGGAATACTCGCCCGGCAACTTCGGCGACAAGTATTCGAACGCGCCGGTCACGCTGCGCGACGCGCTGGTCAGGAGTTTGAACGTCGTGACGGTCGAGGTCGCGCAGGAGGTGACCATCGGGCGCGTGATGAACTTAGCGGCGAAGGCAGGGATGCCCAAGCCGCCGAAGCCTTACCTGGCGATGGCGCTCGGCACGAACGAGGCGACGCCGCTCCAGGTGGCCTCCGCCTACACGTCCTTCGCCGCCGGGGGCACGCGCACCACGCCCGTCTCCATCAACCGCGTCACGACCGGCAACGGCACGACCGTGGCCCAGTTGACCGGGACGAAGAACGAGGTCTTGAGGCCCGACGTGGCCTACGTCGTCACCGACATGCTCAAGGACGTGGTCAACCGCGGGACGGCCGCGAAACTCGGCGGCCGCGGCCTGAAGAACGTTCCGGGCAAGTTCGGCATCGCGGGCAAGACCGGCACGTCGCGCGACGGCTGGTTCGCGGGCTACACGCCCCACCTCGTCTGCGTCGTCTGGGTCGGCTTCGACGACAACTCGCAACTGGGCCTGACGGGCGCGGACGCAGCGCTCCCCATCTTCGCCGACTTCATGAACGCCGCGCTCGCCGCCCACCCCGAATGGGCCGGCGACTGGGACCGCCCGGCGGGCCTCGAAGAAGCCGAGATTGACCCGCGCACGGGCCGGCTCGCCGCGGAGGACGCGACCGGCAAGCGCAGGGAGCTTTTCATCAACGGGACTGCGCCGGGCGAAGAGACGGGCGACGAGGCGGCCGAGGACGAGGCCGCGCCGGAGACGGACGAGGGCGAGGGCGACGGCGGGATTGACTACGAGCCGGCGACGCTTCCTGAAAGCCCGCCCGCGCCCGCGCCGCGTAAGACAGACGGCAAGAGCGGCGCGAGAGACGAGCGGAGCACGGTCCTCGACGGGACTATCACGCTCGACATTGACCCGACGACGGGGCTCATCGCGGACCCGTCCGTGTGCCCGATCATACGCTCGAAGACCTACGTCATAGGACAAGAGCCGCGCAGGTACTGCGGCCCGGATTACCACAACGGCAAGACCATTCAGCCATCCGAGACGCGCCCCAGACAATTCGCCCCCCGCTGACGAAAGCTCTCGCGGTGGCCGAGGCGTTGCCGCCTGACTTATACTGATTGTGCCATGACCGAAGACGAAGAACTGCCTGCCGGCGAGGCCGCCGTCTACAACAGCAAGGTCACACGCGACCTCTCGACCAGCAGGATCGCGGAGCACGCGGAGCAGACGGAGGAACTCTCCTTCCGCGACTTCCTGGTTCTCGTCGTCGACGACGTGATTGACAACGTGACGGTCATCAGCCTGGACCTGCAACAGCAGGGCTACCGCGTCATCACGGCCTCGGACGGCGAGCAGGCCGTCCGGGTCGCCGCGCAGACCAACCCGGACATCATCCTGATGGACATAGGCATGCCCGAGCTGGACGGCCTCGGCGCGGCGCGCAAGATACGCGAGACGCTCAAGAGCGTCCCGATCATAGCCGTCACCGCTTTCAGCACGTCCGGCTTCCAGCGCGCGGCCTACGACGCGGGCTTCGACGCCTACCTCACCAAGCCGATTGACTTCGACCGCATGCACGACCTCGTGCGGAGTCTTCTGCCCGTCAGATAAAATTAAAGCGGGGACCGCGAAGCCACGCGAAATAACAGGAAAGAAACCTTCGTGTTATTTCGCGTGGCTTCGCGGTTCGTCTTCTCTAACTGTTTTCACGCCGCCCCTGACGGGGCCTTAACCTTACCTTTCCCGCTTACTCTTTCTTAATCACTGTCTCGCGCTCGACGTGCGTCGCCACGCGGTCGCGGGCGCGGCGGCCGCGCGAGGCGAGGACGACGATGAGGATGATGGCGAGGAGCGCGACTGCGCCGAGGATGAGCCAGAGCGGGTCCACCCACGTCGTCGTGGTCGTCGTCGGCTGGCTCGTCGTCGTGGTCGTCGTGGTCGTCCTCGTCGTCTCCGTGGTGGCACCGCCTCCGCCGCCCGGCGCGCTGTTCTGTGCCAGCGCCGCCAGCGGCACGAGCGCCAAGCTGATGACGACGAGCAGCGTTCTCATAATCGTGGACGGGTTGAAGAATTTCATGCGCAACATTCTCCTCTCATTGTCAGTCCTGTCGGAAAACCGACGATGTCGAGCGCCGCTTTCATCCTGCGCGAAAGGCAGCGCCCCGCTCGGGGGAATATTTTCTCGCGTGAGCAGGTTGTACGCCCCCTCGGACCATTAAGTCAATCTCAATGGCGTGGGTTCGCGCCGCCCTTTGGCAAAATTTCCTATCCGCCGCGCTCGTAAAAAAGTTAAGATAGGGAAACCGCTGTAGAGAGAGTTTCAGGAGAAGAGTAATGAAGCGCTGTCCCATTTGTAGCCGGACGTACCCGGACGACCAGAACTTCTGCTTCGACGACGGCACGACGCTGGAGGCCGCCGCGCCCCCCGGTCCCTACGACCAGTCGGAAGCCCCGACGGCGAACTACCCTTATCCGGGCGGCGCGGCGCAGACAGACATCAGACACGTCTCGCCGACGGCCGGGAACCGCCCCCCGGGCACGGTGCCGCCCCCGCCGTCGCAGACGCCTCCGTACATGATGATGACGCCCTACGCGCAGAAGCGCAGCCCCCTGCCGTGGATACTTCTGGGGCTCGGCGTCCTTATCATAGGCGTGGGCCTGATAGTCTTTCTAGCCAGCCGCAACCCTGGGCAAACAGGCATCTCCGCGGGGACGACGCCGGGCGCGACGCCTGGGACGACGCCGCGGACCACGCCTGGGACGACGCCCTCGACCCCTTCCACACCCACATCAACCCCTCCCGGCTCATGGGAGACGGTCAACGGCGACGGCTTCACGATCTCCATGCCCGGCACCCCGAGCCACGACGACGACACCGTGGCGAGCGCGGCCGGGCCGCTCCCCATACACCTCTACACGCTGAGCGAGGGCTACGAGGGCTTCATCGCGGGTTACACGGAATACCCGGACTTCATTTTCAGCTCCGCCAAGCCGGACGACCTGATGGACAGCGCGGCGAACGGGGCCATCTCGAACATCCAGGGCGAGATCACGAGCCAGCGCTCGATCACGCTCGACGGCAATCCGGGCAGGGAGATCGTGGGGACCTCGCCCTCGAAGAACATAGCCTTCACCGTCCGCATCTACCTCGTCAAACCCAGAATGTACATGATCCTTTACACGCAGTACGGCAAGGACAAGGCCGTCTCCGTGTCGGGCGAGAGGTTCCTGGATTCCTTAACCCTCACGAAGTAGATTCCGCCGCGGCGAGCGCCGCCCGCAAGGTCTCCACGGCGAGCGCCGCCGCGTGCCCTTTGCGCGCGGGCAGGCCGCCGGCCGCGCGCGCGACTTCCTGGCGGGACACGCCCGCAGCCTCCTCAAGCGTCATCCCTTCGAGCATGGAAGCGAGCGCCGAGCCGCACACGAGCGTCGGCGCGCACCCGTAAGCGAGAAAACGAGCCGCCTCTATGCGCCCGCCCCGAACCCGCAGGCCGAGACGCAGGCGGTCGCCGCAGACGGGGTTCGTCTCCTCCGCGACGGCGGTTGCGTCCGGTAGTTCGCCGGCGTTCCGCGGGTTGGCTAAGTGGTCTTTGAAGGCGGCGGAGTAAGGCAAGAGTAGGTTTCGGGTTCCAGGCTCTTTGTCTTCAAGACAGAGCCCGGAACTTGTAGCTTATATCTGTATCGTTTCGCACGAGCGCTCGGCCACCGCCTTCTGGTAGAGCGGCGAGAGGCGTCGCAAATTTTCGACGGCGCGGGGGAGGACTTCGAGGACGTAGTCAACGTCTTCGGCGGTGTTGTCCTTGCCGAAGCTGAAGCGTATGGAGCCGCGGGCCAGTTCGTCGTCGCGGCCGATGGCGCGTATGACGGGCGAGGGTTCGAGCGAGCCCGACGAGCACGCCGAGCCGGTCGAGACGGCGACGCCCTGCAAGTCCAGATTAATCAGCAGCCCCTCGCCTTCGACGTAGCGGAAGGAGATGTTCGAGAGGTGAGGGAGCCGCCGCTCGCGGCTGCCGTTGAAAATTATGTCGCTGACGCGCTCCTCTATGCCCGCCTCGAAGCGGTCGCGCAGAGCGCGCAGATGAGTAGTGCGCTCGCCCAGCTCTTCGCGCGCGAGGCGCGCGGCCTCGCCGAAGGCGACGATGCCGAAGACGGATTCCGTGCCCGCGCGCCGCTCGCGCTCCTGGTGCCCGCCTACGTTCTGCGTAACCAGCCGCACGCCGCGCCGCACGAAGAGCGCGCCCGTGCCCTTCGGCGCGTAGAGCTTGTGCGCCGACATGGAGAGCAGGTCGCAGCCGAGCGCTTCGACATCGACAGGCATACGCCCTGCGGCCTGCACCGCGTCCGTGTGCAGCCACAGGTGTCGGTTTCCCTTCGCGCGCTCCTCGCGCACGAGCGCGCCTATCTCTTCGATTGGCTGAATCGTCCCGATCTCGTTGTTGGCGAGCATCAGGGTGACGAGCACCGTGTCCGGCCTCAGGGCCGCGCGCACGTCTTCCGTGCGGACGACGCCGTCCTCGTAGACCGGGAGGCGCGTGACCTCCCACCCCTTCTTCTCAAGTGCGTCGCAGATGCCGCGCACCGAGGAGTGCTCAATCTCCGAGGTGATGACGTGGCGGCCCTTGTGCTCGAAGGCTTCGCAGACGCCGCGAATCGCCAGGTTATTGGCCTCCGTCCCGCCCGAGAGAAAGACCACCTCGTTGGGGCGCGCGCCGACGAGCGCCGCCACCTCGCGCCGCGCGCGGTCCACGGCCGCGCGCGCCTCCTGCCCGAAGTGATGCACGCTCGACGCGTTCCCGTACTTCTCGGTCAGGTAAGGCAGCATCGCCTCGACCACGCGCGGGTCAACCGGCGTCGTCGCGCTGTTGTCCAGATAAACTCTGCGTAAAGTAGCCATCAGTAATCAGTAGTCAGTAATCAGTTTTCAATAGTCAGTTCCTGGCTGAAAGCTGATTACTGACTACTGATTACTTTCCCCCCGCCAACCTGCGGCGGCCAGTCGCGCATCTGAGGTGGTTGGCGTAACGCGCGTCTTCGAGTCTAGGTCTCGCGCGCGGCGAGCGTCAAGCCGCGTAAAGTTTGTTGCAGCTTGTCATTGAGTGATACCATCAGACGGTCGGAGTTTCCGTAACTTGCGCCAAGCCCTCCGGCCTGTAAGTCCAGTTCTTGAGAAAGGCACTAAGTAATGAGAAATCCGAAACGCATCCTGTCCGCCGCGCTGTTCTTCGCGCTCGCGGCCCTGCCTGCCTTGGCGGTCGCGCAGCAATCGGTCGGCGCTCTGGAGCGCGGCTACCGCACGGGCTATTCGGACGGCTACCAGGCCGGATACCGCGACTCGGCCAACCGCGCCGCGCGCGACTACAGGGACGAGGACGACTACCAGCGCGCCGACCGCGCCTACGCCACCTCCTACGGCTCGCTCGAAGACTACCGCGACGGCTACCAGCAAGGGTTCGAAGTCGGCTACGACGCGGGCTTCGACCGCCGCGGCTTCGACTCGACCATCCCGCAGAACATCTCGCGGCGCGGCACCGCCGACCCGCAAGGCCCGAGCGGCCAGGACGACGACGACGACGATCCGTTCTCGTCCTCGTCCTCGACGGGCGGCAGCACGAGCAGCGGCCCCGTGAGCGGACCCGTCAACACGTCGAACATAACTTTCATCCCCGCGGGCACCGAGATGCGCGTGGAGCTTTTGACGAACCTTTCGACGGACGCGACGCAGAAGGGCGACCGCTTCGAGGCGCGCGTGGTCGGGCCGCCCGAGTACCAGGGCGCGATGATCGAGGGCCACGTCTCGCGCGTCAAGCGCGCGGGCAAGGTCAAAGGCAATTCCGAGTTGCAGCTCACCTTCGACAAGATCAGCACGAACGGCCGCTGGACCGAGTTCCGCGCGCAGGTCGTGGAGATCGAGGACACGGGCAGGAGCGAGGGCGTTGGGGAAGTGGACGAAGAGGGCGGCGTCAAGGGGCGCGACCGCACGAAGGACGACATCGCGAAGGTCGGGGCCGGCGCGGGCGTCGGCGCGATCATCGGGGCCATCTTCGGCGGCGGCAAGGGCGCGGCCATTGGCGCTGTCCTGGGCGGAGCGGTCGGCACCGGCGGCGTCCTCACCTCGCGCGGCAAAGACATACGCCTCGAACACGGCCAGTACCTCAGAATCCGCACGGCCAACGAAACAAGGTTCTGAAATTGAAGTGCTGCGTGCTGAGTGCTGAGTAAAAGAAAGAGTTTTTAACTCAGCACTCAGCACTTTTTTATGCTCATCACCCTCCTGACAGACTTCGGCACGGCGGACTATTTCGTCGGGGCGATGAAGGGCGTCATCCTCTCGATTAATGCGGAGGCGGTCGTCGTCGACATCACGCACGAGGTTGCGCCGCAGGACGTGCTGGAGGGCGCGTTCACGTTGGGGGCCGCGTGCGTGAGTTTCCCGCCGGGGACGATTCACGTCGCGGTGGTTGACCCCGGCGTGGGCTCCGCGCGGCGCGGGATTCTGGTCGCGGGCGGCGGGCAATACTTCGTCGGCCCGGACAACGGCCTCTTCAGCTTCGTCTACGAGCGCGACCCCAGCGCGCGCGTCTTCCACCTGACGAACGAAAAATATTTTGGCCCACGGGTGAGCGCGACCTTCCACGGGCGCGACGTGTTCGCCCCCGCGGCCGCCGCGCTCTCGAACGGCGTCGCGCCCGAAGAGTTCGGCGAAGAGATTGAGGACTTCGTGCGGCTGCCCGGCCTCAGGCCGAGGCGCGCGGGGGACGGGACAATCGAGGCGGCCGTCATACACGTAGACCGCTTCGGCAACTGCGTGACGAACCTCACGCCCGCGGAGCTTGACGAGGAGACGCTCGCGGCCGGGGCGCGCCTCGCAATCAACGGCCGCGTCATAACCTCCTTCCGCCGCTTCTTCTCGGAAGAAACGGACGCGCCCGGCGAACTCTTCGCCACCTGGGGCAGCGCCGGCTATCTCGAAATCGCCGCCTACCGCGCGTCGGCCGCCGGCCTGCTCGACGCCGAGCGCGGGCAGATAATAAAAGTGCTGAGTACTGAGTGCTGAGGACTGAGTAACAGGAAGAAGCATTTAACTCGGTCCTCAGCACTCAGTACTCGGTACTTGTTCTTTATTACTGTCTTTGTTATCTTCGCCACATCCCAAAACTGAAGGATTCAAATCATGGAAAAAGCGAAAGAGGCGAGTGCCACTGCGAGCGCTGGGGCGGCCGGGCTGCGCGGCGTGGTCGCGGCGAGTTCTTCCATCGGAGACGTGAACGGTGAGAAGGGCGAACTCATTTACCAGGGCATCAACATCCACGATCTGGCGAACAATTCGACGTTCGAGGAGGTCGTCTTCCTGCTCTGGAACGGGCGGCTGCCGAAGCGGGACGAGTTAGACGAACTCAAGCGCAACATCTCCGCCCACTACGAGCTTCACCCGGCGGTGCTGGAATTCTTGCGGCGGTTCCCTAAGGACGCGGAGCCGATGGACACGCTCCGCACGGCCATCTCCTCGCTCGCCTTCTATGACAAGAACGCAAAAGACACTTCGCGCGAGGCCAGCATCAGGACGGCCACGCGGCTGACGGCGCAGTTTCCCGTCATCGTCGCGGCGATAGACCGCCTGCGCAACGGCAAGGAGCCGATTGAGCCCAGGCCCGAGCTGAACATCGCGACCAACTTCCTCTACATGCTCAAGGGCGAGATGCCTTTGGCCGATGACGCGCACGTCCTGGACGTGGCGCTCATCCTCCAGGCCGACCACGAGCTGAACGCCTCGACGTTCACGGCGCGCGTCGTCGCCGGCACGCTCGCGGACATGTACGCGGCCGTGACGGCGGCCATCGGCGCGCTCTCCGGCCCACTGCACGGCGGCGCGAACACCAACGTGATGAAGATGCTCCTTGAAATCGGCGACGTGGAGAACACGGAGCGCTACGTCAAGGATGCGCTCGCGGCCAAGCGTAAGCTGATGGGCTTCGGCCACGCCGTCTACAAGACCGAGGACCCGCGCGCGACGAACTTCCGCCGCTTCTCGAAGGAGCTGGCCGAGCGCTCGGGCAGTCCCAAGTGGTACGAGATGTCGCTCAAGGTGGAGGAGACGATCAAGCGCGAGAAGGGCCTGTTCCCGAACGTGGACTTCTTCTCGGCCTCGACCTTCTACATGATGGGCATCCCGCTAGACCTCTACACGCCCATCTTCGCCGTCAGCCGCATCAGCGGGTGGACGGGCCACATCCTCGAACAGTACGCCAACAACAAACTGATTCGCCCGCGCGCCGAATACGTCGGCCCGCGCGACGTGCCCTACGTCCCGATTGACGAAAGGTAAGGGCAGTAATCAGTAATCAGTTAAAGACAGGAAGGCGGCCGAGTGTGATTAAACCGGCCGCCTTCTTTTTTACTGACTACTGACTACTGCTCTTACCTGTTAATCGAAATCCCGAGAATCTTCGGGTCGCGTAAAAAGTCCGCGAGGCGCTTGGGGCTGAGCTTGACGCGGGCGACGACGGCGTCCGTCTGGTTGATGGTGACGACCATCAGCTTGATGTTCTCGCCGGCCTCGCGCGCGTAGACGTGGAGCAGCCCGCCGTCGCGCGAGCGGACGCGGATGAGCGGCTGCCACTCGGGGCTCAGGGCGCTGCGCATGACGGCGTTGAAGGCGCTGGCGCTCTGCCCCTGCGCGAAGTCCAGGTTCTCGAAGATGGCGACCTTGACGCTCTTGACGCCGGCGGGCCGGACGACTTTGACGAAGAAGTTGGCGAGGCCGAGAAAGGGGATGCTGACGCGGCGCGCGTTGAAGTGTGATTTGAGGTGCCTCGTGATGGCGTCGAAGTCGGGGTCGTCCGCGCGGGCCGCGGGGGCCGCGGCCGAGAACAGCGCCGCCGTGATGACGAGTGCGGCGAGCGCGCGCGTGTGTAGTCTCTTGTGCTTCGTCATCGCTTCACTCCTTCGGCTTTTTGATATTCTCTTTGATCGCCTCTTTGGCCTCTTTGGCGATGTCTATTGACGGGATGCCGAGCTTGCCGCTGAGCTTGATGAGCTTTTCGAGGTCAATCGTGCCGATGATCTGTATGACCCCCAGTTGCCTGTCCCCGAAGGTCAGGACGGTCAGCCCGCCCATCTGCGAGCCGGACATCGTCGTGTAGACTTCCATGTTCTCGCCCTCCTTCTTGCTCTTCACGCCGACCATGCGCGACCAGCCGGGCGAGCGCAACTGCTGGCGCAGGGCGTCAACGTCGGCCTCGGAGTATTCGCCAGCCTTGTCGAACTGGTAGACCTTGACGTAGATGCCTTTCAGCCCCATGACCAGTTCTTTGGCGGCGCGCTCTTCCGGGTCCTTGTCGTCGAGGAAGGCGACCGCGAGGCGCAGGATCGAGCCGTCCAGCGTGACGTTGACCGACTCGCTCGCCTTCGGTTCGAGCTTGTCCAGATTGTCTAGCTGCAACCTCATTTCCTGCGCGCGAGTCGTCAGGGCGGTGGGGGCCGCCACGAGGAGTAAGAGGGCTGCGAGCCTCAGCGATTTGGTGATGACTAATTTCATTGACTGCTCCGTTCGGGGTATTGCCTTCAGGAAATCGGTCCCTGTTCCTGATTGTCTTGAATCTTCTTCTGCACCTTGTTGAGCCTGTCGCCGGCGATGTGCAGCGCCTTGATGAGTTGCTCTTTGGCCTCCTCGCCGCGGCGGGCCAATTCCTCCTGGCGCGGCGACACGCTGCGCGGCGCGCGGCGGTGGACAATCAACTGCCGCGCTCCGGCGGGGGGGCGCCTTTGCGGCCTCGGCCTGACGACGGGCGCTTGCTGCGGGGCGGTCTGTGCTATCTCCCCGCCCCGCGGACCCGTGACGTTCGGCGGAAGCTCCGGGCCGATTGGCGGGCGCGGGCCAGATTCCGGCTGCGCGATTCGCTTCTCCTCGGGCGCTGTGCCGGTTGCGACCGCGTCCTGGTCATTGGTTGAGGCCGTGCGGCGCGAGAGGCCGAGCCACAGGCCGCCGGCCAGAAGGAGGACCAGGAGCGTGGCCGCGGCGGCGAGCGCGGGGCGCGGGAAGCTCAGTCGGAAGAGATTGCGCGGCGCGGCCGCGGGCAGCGGCAGGGGCTCGGCCGGGCGCTTGAAGCGCAGGGAAGAGAGCTTCTGTTCCAGCCGCTCGATTTCCGGGTCGGCCTCGCCCGTCTTGTCCCACAAGTAGTCTTCGTTCATGGCTGTTTCTCCATCCCGAGCTTTTCGCGCAGCAGCTTCATGCCGCGGTGCAGGTTGACGCGCACGCTCGCGGGCGTCAGCCCCGTCCGCTCGGCTATCTCCGGCCCGGTCATCCCTTCGACCAGGCGCAGGACGAGCGTCTCCCTGTAAGCCTCAGGCAGCGAGCGTATCAACTCCAGCGCCTCGGCCGCCTCGGGGTCGGCCGAAGAACTTCGCTGTGCCAAATCTTCCGGCAACTCTTCCGTCTCGCGCTTCCGGCGGTGGAAGTCCACGGCGCGGTTGCGCGCGATCATCGCCAGCCAGCCGCCGAACGCCCCTGCCTCGCGCAACGTGTGAATCCGCTTGAAGGCGACGAGGAAAACGTCCTGCACGAGGTCGTCGACCTCGCCCCAGGGGACGCGCGCCAGCAGGATGCCGTGCACCATCGGGCCGTAAAGGTCGTAGAGCCGGCCGAAGGATTCGCGGTCGCCGCGGCGGACGGCCTCTACGAGCGCCGCGTCGGGCGAGGGCTCGCGCGCGGGCTGCGCCCCTGCGGCGGACGCCGAAAGCGTCCCCGTCATGTAGAGCAGGTTGGTCGCAGCAGTGGTCTCGCTCATGCGCCCGTGCAGTTAATCTGTTTGCAGCCGTGCATTTCGTCGCGCCGGGAAATAGTGCCTTCTGACCTGGAAGAGTCGAAATTTCTTCCGTTCCACACGGTAAGACGCGAGGGAGGGCGGAATGTTAACAGTTGTTGAGCTTGACGGCCAGATGTGTTAGTTTCCGCGGCAAAGTTCCGCCTAATCAGCACAAAATCCAAGAAGGAGAATGATGAAACACAGACCCCCCTCGCTATTCGCCTTGCTCCTGCTCGTCGTTGCCGCGGCCGCCTGCGGGACGAAGGACGCGGGCGAGGCCAACGGCAACAGCACGGCGACGGCGACCAGCGCCACACAGACGGCCGCCGCAAACACCGCGGCCACGCCCGCCGCGGAAGCCCCCAAATCCGCGCTCAAGCCGGGCGAGATTCCTTTCCCTGGTTTCCCGACCGTCAGCACGACGGCCCGTGCGGACGAAGTCGTGCTCGCCCCCTCGTACAACTGGATTCAGGACGCCGCGGCGAAGGGGCCGGACAAAGTGACTTTCATCTGGTACAGCCAGAAGATGGTCGCGCCCGGAGAAGTCGAGTCCGAGGTCGAGTTCATATCGCCCGGCAAGGCGAAGATTCCGAACGCCTATATTGTGCCAATTCCTGCCGCCCAGACGGCGAAGGTCGGCGACATCGTGCTGACCTGGTGGCAATCGGGCTCGGGCATGAACCGCGCCATAGTGGTCGATGCCGCGCTCCCGGCCGAGCCGACCGTGCGCTACCTGGACATAGCCTACGACAACCCCGCCAAGAGCCCTGACGGCAAGACGACCATCGGGCAGATGGACGAGAAGCTCAAGCCCAACAGCTTCGTCAGGCTGACGAGCCCGTGGGAGCCGGGCACGGTCATCGCGGTCAACGACGGCGCGAGCCGCAGGCCCGTGCAAATTATTCGAGTGGCCGGCGACAAGATACTGGCGCTCGGGTCCGCGGGCGCGCTCAAGGTCTACGACAAGGCGAACGCCACGCCCGTGCCGATCAGGCCCAACGTCAAGGCCGGCGATAAGGTGAAAGCCCCGAAGTACGGCACCTACGCCGACGGCACCGTCACCAGAGTTGACACGCGCAACGGCCGCGCCTTCGTCAAATTCGGCACCGACGCCGAAGAGAAGGCCATCGCCTTCGGAGACGTGATGACGAACTAAAGACAATGATGAATGCGGAATGATGAATTAGAAGCGGTCGATTTTTAATCCATCATTCATCGTTCCGCGTTCATCATTGCTCGGGTTCTCCTGGTCCGTCAGTCGCAGCATCTCCTCGGTGGGCGAGACGAGGCGCGTGCGCCAGATGAAGAGCGTCGAGAGCAGGAGCGCCACGGTGCAGGCCGCGCCGCCCTCTATGCCGTAGGCCCCGCCCGTTAGCCAGGCCGGACCCTGATCAGTCGCGCGCAGGAGCGGCTCGGGCGTCAACCTTTCAATCCCGCTGACGGGCAGCCCGAGCACAGAGCCCATCATCCAGTTCCAGGCCCAGTGTATGCCGAGGGGGAACCAGAGGCTGCGCGTCTTCAGGTAGGCGACCGCGAGCCACGCGCCCGCTATCGCCGTGTTCGCGAACGTGAAGCCGGGCACGGCGTTCGGGTTGCCCAAATGGCCGTAGGAGAAGACGACTGAGGTGATGACGATGGCGACCCACGCGAGTCGCGAGCGCCCCATCGTCTGAAGGGGGTAGCCGCGAAAGATGGCCTCCTCGCCGGCCGCGGCCAGGATGAAGATGGGGAGCGAGGTCAGGAGCGTCCGCCCGACCGTCTCGAACATCACGGGTGAGTTAAGAGTAAACTTCAGAGTGCCGGCCGCGGCGGCCATCGCCGTCGCCAGGAGCAGCGACAGCGCGCCGACCAGCGAGCCGAAAAGTAAGTCCCTGAGCCAGCCCTTGTGAAACCCCCAGCCGAGCGCGCGCGGCGGGAGGTCCTCCAGGAGTTTGCCGCACGCCCAACCGACCAGTGTCGCCGGGACTAAAAAAACCAGACCCTGGAGGAGGAACCCCCAACTGCTGTCCAGCACGTCCGGGGCCGCCGGGCCGAAGACGGTCGTCACCACTGTGACGGCCATCATGTAGGCCAACTGGATGGCGAAGAAGAGAATCAGCGCGAAGACGGCGAGCCGCCAGCCGCTGCGCAGGCGGCCCGCGCGGTTGATAAAGATTTCCTGAATTTCCATTCGGTTCGGACGCGGACGAGAATTTAAGACTTCGCCCTGCATTCTAGCCGATGCCGCCGAAGTGCGCACTCCGTATGGTAAACTGACCGCGGATTCCTATGAGCAGCCAGCCGCACGAGAAAGCGACCGAGAGCGCCCCGCGCAGGCGCACCGCCCCGTGGCTCCTGGGCGGGCTGGTGTTGCTGCTGCTCTTCACGCTCGTCGCGCTGCAGGCGCTCGGCCTGTGGACGGTCGTACCGCCCGACACGGCCTCCGACACGCTGCTCATCTACGCGCTCTCGTCGCTCAACTTCGCGGCCTTCGTCGTCTTCTCCTTCATCTTCATACGCAACCTCCTGAAGCTGCGCCGCGAGCGCAAGGAGCGGCAGCTCGGCTCGAAGATCAAGACGAGGCTCCTCGTCTCTTTCATCTCGCTCAGCCTGCTGCCGATCACGGCGATGGCGCTCTTCTCGTACCTCTTCTTCAACCGCACGCTCGAAAAGTGGTTCTCCAGCCTGCCGGAAGAGATCATACGGCAGGCGATCGAGGTCGAGCGCAAAGCCGTCCTCAACCAGTCGCGCGAGCTGCGCGAGAGGGCCGCGATGCTCGCCGTCACGCTCGACGAGCGTGAAGATTACGAGCGCGCGCTCCACAACCTCATCGCCACCGGGAACCTCGCCGCAATCGAAGTCCTCGGCGCGGACGGGCAGATTTTGGCCCACGCGGAAACCAGCCTCCCGGAGGCCGCGCGCTACGAGCTGGAGGAGATGTTGGCGCTGGCGCGCGCGGGCGGCGAAGACCAGAGGCTGCGGGACGGGAAAGACTTCGACGTGGCGGAAGTCCCTTTGAGCGGCGACCGCAGACTGCTCGTCGCGCCGCCGCGCTTGGCCGGCTCGACGCTCGCGGACACCATCACGGATTCGCGCAGCGAGTACAGCAAGCTCGTCGCCAAGCAGCGCAAGGTGCGCCTGCTCGGCCTCTCGACGTTGGGGCTGCTGACGCTGATGCTCCTCTTCGCCGCGACGTGGATAGCGATTCACCTCGCGCGCGGCATCGCCAAACCCATCATGTCTCTGGCCGAGGCGTCGAAGGAGGTGGCGCGCGGCAACCTCTCGCACCGCGTGACGGCGATTGCGGACGACGAATTGGCGCTGCTCGCCGACTCGTTCAACCAGATGACGGCGCAGCTCGAAGAGAACCGGAGCAAAATCGAAGCCGGCGCGGCCGAGTTGCGCGACAAGAATCTGGCCCTCGAAGAGCGGCGCAACTACATCGAGACCGTGCTCGAATCCCTCTCGACCGGCGTCATCTCTCTGGACGAGGGCGACCGCGTGACGACCATCAACGCGGCGGCCGCGGGGATGCTCAAGCTCGAAGCGGTCCCGCGCGCGGACACGCCGCTGACCGAGATAGTCACGGCGGAAGACCACGCCGTGCTCGAACGCTTGTTGAGGCGCGCGCGCCGCGCGGGCCGCGCGGCGGAGCAGACGGAACTCGGGCGCGCTTCGTCGAACGAGGTCGCGGCCATCCCCGTCGCGCTGACCGCGACCGCGCTCCGCTCTTCGTCTGAAGGCGGGCGCGGCGTCGTGCTGGTGATAGAAGACTTGTCGGAGCTGCTGACCGCGCAACGTGCCGCCGCGTGGAGCGAGGTCGCGCGCCGTATGGCTCACGAGATCAAGAACCCGCTGACGCCGATACAGCTCTCGGCCGAGCGCATCGCCAGGAATTTCAACCGCGACGGGAACGGCGGCGGGAACGGCACAAGCGGCGGAGGCGGCGAGGGCGCGCGCCGCGAGCGCGAGCGCGTGGAGAAGCTGGTGGACGAGTGCACGGCGACGATTGCGCGCGAGGTCGCCGGCCTCAAGGCGATGGTCGACGAGTTCTCGCGCTTCGCGCGGCTGCCGCACGCGCGCCTGGAGCCTGCGGACCTGAACGAAGTCGTGTCGCAGGCGGTCGCGCTCTACGAAGACCGCCTTGAGGACGCGCGGCTGGACGTGCGGCTCGGGCAGCGGCTGCCCGCCGTGATGCTCGACGGCGAGCAGATGCGCCGCGTCTTCGTCAACCTGATTGACAACGCGCTGGAGGCCACGGCCGGGCTCGAAGGCGAGCGGCGCATCACCATCGCGACCGGCTACGACCCGTCGCGCGGCGTGGTCCTGGCCGAAGTGACCGACACGGGGCACGGCATCCCGCGCGCGGACTTCGGCCGCCTCTTCCAGCCGAATTTCTCCACGCGCGAGCGCGGCACGGGCCTCGGCCTCGCCATCGTCCAGCGCATCGTCACTGACCACAGCGGCCGCATACGCGTCGCCGCCAACCACCCGCGCGGCGCTAAATTCACCATCGAGCTCCCGGCGGCAAACGCATGAAAGAGCGGCAGGCAGCAGGCAGCGGGCAGCGGGCAGTTAATACAAATGCGCCAGCAGGTCTTGCCCTTAACTGCCGACTGCCTGCTGCCCACTGATTTCCAATGGCTGAAGCGATACTCATAGTTGACGACGAGCGCGGCATACGCGAGACGCTGCGCGCCGTGCTGGAGGACGAGGGGCTGACGGCGGACGCCGTCGCGTCGGGCGAAGAGTGCCTGAAGGCTTTCGAGCGCCGCTCGTACGGCTGCGTGCTCCTGGACGTGTGGCTCCCGGGCATCGACGGGATGGAGACGCTGGCACAATTGCGCGCGCAGGGCGTGGACGCGGCCGTCGTGATGATCTCGGGCCACGGCAACATAGAGACGGCCGTCCGCGCGACCAAGCTCGGCGCGTTCGACTTCATCGAAAAACCCCTCTCCATCGAGAAGACCGTGCTGACCGTGCGCAACGCCCTGCGCCAGCGCGAGCTCGAGCGCGTCAACGCGCAGCTCCTTTCTGAGTTGAACCAGGAGTACGCGATGGTCGGCGAGTCGGTCGCGATGCGCGCGCTCCGCAAGCAGATCGCGGTCGTCGCGCCGACGGACGGGCGCGTCCTCATCTACGGCGAGTCGGGCACGGGCAAGGAGCTGGTCGCGCGCGCCCTGCACTCGAATTCGCGCCGCGCCAACGCCCCCTTCATCGAAGTCAACTCGGCCGCGATCCCCGAAGAGTTGATCGAGAGCGAACTGTTCGGCCACGTCAAGGGCGCGTTCACGGGCGCGACCGCCGCGAAGAAGGGGAAGTTCGAGTTGGCCGACGGCGCGACGCTTTTTCTGGACGAGGTCGCGGACATGAGCGCGAAGGTGCAGGCGAAGGTCCTGCGCGTGTTGGAGGAGCAGCGGTTCGAGCCCGTCGGCTCCGGGACGAGCGTCCGCGTGGACGTGCGAGTGCTGGCCGCGACCAATAAACGTTTGGACGTTGAGATAGAGCAGGGAAGTTTCCGCGCAGACCTCTTCTACCGCCTCAACGTCATCCCGTTCGAGCTGCCCCCTTTGCGCGAGAGGTTGGAAGACGTGCCGCTCCTGGTCGAGCACTTCAACCAGAGGTTCTCGACCGCCTACGGGAAGAAACCGAAGCGTTTCGAGCCGGAAGCGATGGAGGCTTTGCAGAACTACTCTTGGCCGGGCAACGTGCGCGAGTTGAAGAACACGGTCGAGCGCGTCGTCATCATGAATTCGAAGATCAAGGTCGGCGTCGCGGACCTCCCGCCCGTCGGCGGCGAGGAGCCGCCCGCCGCCTCCTTCCGCTTCCCGTCCTTCAAGGAGGCGACAGACGCCTACCACCGCGAGTTCATCCAGCGCAAACTCGCCGAGGCCGAAGGCAACGTCAGCCGCGCCGCCGAGTTGATGGGCGTGGACCGCAGCCACCTCTACCGCCGCATGCGCGCCCTCGGCATACAGGGCCGCGGCGAGCGCGGGCTCACTTCTTAGCATCTAAGCGAAGGCGTGTCGGTCAACGCCAACTCCCCTTAAATTGACAAGGCCATACAAATACCGTATCTGTTAAGTTTGATTTCCGTGACCTGGTTGTCACCGTAGTGTTGTAGTTTAGAGAACGAGATGGATTACACGACGAGAGAGCTTCTTAAACGTTACGCGCGGCTCGCCTTCGGGCAGCCGTTCGCGCCTGTGCTGTTGAATATCCTGGTGACTTCGGTCTGCGACATGCGGTGCACGCACTGCTTCTTCACGGACGAGTTGGACGACCGTCCGCGCAAGAAGTTGCAGATGAAGACCGCGGAAATCGAGCGGATTTCGGAGACGCTGGGCGGCAACCTCGGCGTCCTGATTCTCGCGGGCGGCGAGCCCTTCACCCGTAAGGACTTGCCGGAAATCGCCCGCGCTTTTTATCAGAACAATAAACTCGAATCGATCTACCTGATGTCGAACGGGCAGATTCAGAAGCGCATCATGCCGGACGTGGTGCGCATCCTCGAAGAGTGCCCGGAGCTGAACGTCACGGTCGCGCTCGGCATAGACGGATTGAAAGAGCAGCACGAGAAGATCCGGCAGAAGCCCGGCTCGTGGGACATCGCGATTGACACGGCGCGACAGCTACAGCAGATCAAGCAGGAGTACCCGCGCCTCGACGTGCAGACCTGCACCTGCTTCATGAACTCGAACCAGGACACGATTTTCGAGTGGTACGATTTTTTGAAGTACGAACTCCGGCCCGACAAGGTCAACTTCAACTACATACGCCCGCCGTCGGCGGACCCGAAAGAGTTGGAGATTGACCACGAGCGTTACGCTCGCCTGGCGCGGATGATTGACGACGACTCGCGCCACGCGGCCATCAAGAACAACTACGGCGGCGACGCCGGGTTCTTCAAAGCCGCGATAGACATCTACATGCACGGCCTCATCGCCAAGACGCAGGAGGAGCAGAAGGCGCAGATGACCTGCTACGCCGGAACGGCCGGCGGCGTCATCTACGACGAGGGCACAGTCTCTTCCTGCGAGAACCTTGAGCCGGTCGGGAACCTGCGCGACTACGATTGGAATTTCCAGAAGCTCTGGCTCTCGCCGGCGATGAAGGCGCGCCGCCGCAAGGCCGCCGACGGCTGTTTCTGCACGCACGAGTCGAACAGCTATTACCCGAGCCTGCCCTTCAACCCGCGCCACCTGATCCAGATCAAGAAGCTGGAGCGCGAGATGAAGAAGGCGCGGCGCGAGCTTGAAGGCAAAGACGCACAGCCAGAAAGGTTGAATGCCAGAGCTTGACGCGCGTAATGTGAAAAGGCCCAGAATATCTTACAGGATGCTCAATCCCATGAGTCGGAATGTATATCGAGTCTTTATCGCACACGGAAAGGACGACACCTGGATCGCGTCTCAAGTCGCGCGTAGCGTTAAAGACTGTGGGGCCTCGGCCATTCTTGACGTAGTCAATATCGCTAAGGGCGATAACTTCAAAGATGCGATCTACCGTGAGATCGCAGACAGCGATGAGCTCATTGCCATCCTCACGCCCTGGTCGGCGAAGCGGTGCTGGGTCTGGGTGGAAATCGGCGCAGCCTGGGGAAGGGGAAAGCGCTTGGTAGGGGTGCTTCATGGAATCACCCGCGCCGAGTTGGAGGAAATAAGCGGCGGCATTGCGGTGTTCGGGGAAATAAATACGCTTGAGCTAAATGAGTTCGATAAATATCTCCTACAGTTGCGTAGGCGTGCGAAGGAAGCACGAAACTAGTCCAACACGTAAGCTATGTTTCGAGAGAGAGTCCCGAAAATTCTGATCATCTCGTCCGACACGGGCGGCGGCCACCGCTCGGCGGCGGCCGCCATCGTCGCCGGGGTGCAGAAGTTTTTTCAGGGAGACTCTTACACCGTCCGCGTCGTGCGCGCCATCGAAGAGTCGCACGAGGTGACGAAGAAATTGGTCCGCCTCTACAACTGGGTGCTCCGTAACAAGCAGCACTGGATGAAATACCTCTACTGGGCCGTCAACCGCTTCCGCCCGGAGACGAGGGAGTTTTTCTACAAGAAGACGGTCGGGTACGTGCGCGACCTCTTCGAGCGCTGGTGCCCGCACGTCGTCGTCAGCGTGCACCCCCTGACGCAGCACGCCATCGCGCGCGTCCTCAAGGAACTGGGCCTGGCCGACAGGATTCCGCTCATCACGGTCGTCACGGACCCGTGCTACGGCTTCTGGAGGGGCTGGGCGTGCGACGACGTGCGGCTCTACCTGGTGGCGAGCGAGGAGGCGCGCCGGCAGTTGATCGACTACGGCGTCGCGCCCGAGCGCATCAAGATTTCGGGGATGCCCGTGCACCCCAAGTTCCAACTCCCGGACGAGCAGGCCGCGCGCGCCGCGCGCTCCGCGCTCGACCTGGACCCGTACAAGTTCACGGTCTTCGTCAACGCGGGCTGGGCCGGGGGCGGGAACATCCCGCGCATCTACAAGGAGCTGGCGCAAGGCGACCTGGACGTGCAGGCGATTTTTCTGGCCGGGAGCAACGAAGAGTTGCGCGCCGAGGCCGAGTCGGTCGCGGCCAAGGCGAAGTTCCCGATCAAGGTCATAGGCTACTCGGAGAACATAGAGCAGTTGATGAGCGCCGCGCACGTCATGGTCTCGAAGCTTGGCGGCCTGACCACGTTCGAGGCTTTCGCCTGCCGCGTGCCGATCATCGCGGACGCGACGACCGAGCCCATGCCGCAGGAGGCCGGAGCCGCTTCGCTGATAGAGAGCCGCGGCGCTGGCGTGCTCCTGAGCCGGGCGGTCGACATAGTGCCCGTCGTCCGCCGCATGCTCGAAGACTCGAAGCACTACGCGGCGATGCGCGCCGCGACGCTCGGGCTCGCCATCCCGAACGCGACGCGCCACATCGTGGAAGAAATCACGTCCCTCATCCCTAAGCCGGTCATGGCGCGCGACGAGCCCGCGCTGGTTGACGCGCGCACGCGCTAGGCGTCCGCCTGTTTGACGTTCACGCCTGATTCGGGTTTTAATCTTTCCCTTGCTATAAAGCCAAAGATTTTTCACTAATCACGACCCGCTTCGCTCGGTCGAAGCGGGTTTTTTTGGAGACTCCTGAAGTGAGCCTTTTGCTCGAAGGAAAGCGGGCCTTCATCACCGGCGGCACGCGCGGCATCGGCGCAGCCATCTGCGAAGTGTTCGCGCGCGAGGGCGCGGACGTGGCCTTCAACTACAACTCGCGCGACGACCTCGCGGAAACGACGGCCGCTAAAATCGAAGCGCACGGCCGCCGCACGCTCTCTTATAAAATCTCCGTGACCGACCGCATCGGCCTGAAAAAGATGACGCGCGAGCTGGTCGAGGCGTGGGGCGGGATTGATATCCTGGTCAACAACGCGGCCATCAACCGCGGCGACAACTTCGCCACGACGACCGACCGCGCCTGGGACGAGGTCATCAACACGAACGTCAACGGACTGTTCGCCGTCACCAAGCCCATCTACAAGCAGATGATTCGCCAGCAGAAGGGCACCATCCTCAACATCACCTCCATCGGAGCCATCCGCGCGCTGCCGACCGCCGTCCACTACGCGACCTCGAAGGCCGCCATGATAGGCTTCACCAAGTGCCTCTCGCGCGAGGCCAGCAACTTCGGCGTCTCCGTCAACGCCATCGCCGCGGGCATCTTCGACACGGATTTAGCTAACACCCTGCCGCAGCGGCTGCTGGATATGCACGACTCCTGGGTCCCCCACGGGCGCTTGGGTCGCCCCGAAGAGTTGGCCGAATTCGCCGCCTTCATGGTCTCCGAGCGCAACAGCTACATGAACGGCGAGATCGTCATCGTGGACGGCGGGGCCGTCACTTAAACTGAGAAGCCTCTCTGAAGCTTCCCCCCGCCAGGCCGCCGAACTGAAATCGAATTTCAAAGTTAATTGTTGAAATATTTAGTGTTGACGGCGGGGAAGGGGAGGCGTAATATCCGCCCATCGGCGTGAAGATGCAGGTCGGAACAATTCAGTTTGGAGGCGATGATGGCGAGTCAGGAATTGGTTGATAATTTGAATCGAGCTTTGGCGGCGGAACTGGCGGCGGTCATACAGTACATGCAGCACAGTTTCCTCGTGACGGGCGCGGAGCGCGAAGTTTACCGCTCGTACTTCCGCGACCAGAGCGAGGAGTCGCACGACCACGCGAAGACGCTGGGCGACAAGATCGTGGCGCTCGGCGGCGTGCCGACGGTCGAGCCCGGCATGATCCGGCAGTCGACGGACCTGGTCGAGATGCTGCGGCAGGATTTGGCGCTGGAGCGCGAGGCGATGGAGGCTTACATGGCCGCCTGGGAGTCGTGCAAGGAGACGAACCACCCGACGCGCTTCATGCTCGAAGAGCGCATCGCGAGCGAGCAGATTCACATCGAAGAATTGGAGAAGCTGACCTCCGAGCGCAAGGCGAGCATCACGAAAGAGAAGATTACTCTCAGGCAAGTAGGCTGAAGAGCGATAGGCGGTAGGCAGAAAGCAGAAGGCAGCATGAGACTCGGTTCTCTGCTGCCTTCTGCTTTTGTGGGTTCAGTCTTTAGTCCGTTTTAAGCGATGGTCGGAAACTGGATGACTTTGGCCGGCTCGGAAACCTGTCCCGTTTCGGCGCGGCGGCGGCCGATGCGATGACGCGCGACCGTGAGCGCGCGGTGCAAATCATCCACGTGCTCACCGTCGAGGCGTATGGTCTTCTGGCCGCACCAGCCTAAACCCTCGGTCCAGGTCAAATAGCGCAGGACGACTTGCTCGCCGTCCGCGCCCGACTCGATGGAGACTTCGACTTTCCGGTCTTCGCCGGAGGGGGACTGTGAAGGTTGAGATGCTGCGTTATGAGTGCTGAACACCGCTAGACTCCTCAGAGGAACTTTCCCGGATTCGGTCTTCTCTTCGCTTTGGGGCGAAATTGAAAACCAATTTCAATTAGGATTATGCCCGTTCGCGGAGTTGGTGTCAAGAATTTTCTCGGTTCTCGGGGAGAAATTTTTCGAGGGCGGCGAGGCGGGTTTCGAGCGCGCGCAACGTGCGCTGCATCTCGCCGAGGCGGCGGAAGGCCGCGGTCGAGCGCAGCCACTCGCGGTTGTCGAAGGCCGGGATGCCGGAGATCATCTTGCCGGGCTCGACGTTGTGGCTGGTGGCGCTCTTGGCCGTGAGCACCGCGTCGTCGCCGACGGTCAGGTGGCCCGCGACGCCGACCTGGCCCGCGAGAATCACGCGCCGCCCGATGTGTGAGCTGCCGGCGAGGCCGACCTGGGCGCAGACGAGCGCGTCCTCGCCGACGGTGCAGGAGTGGCCTATCTGGACGAGGTTGTCAATTTTGGCCCCGCGGCGGATGCGCGTCTCGCCGACCGAGGCGCGGTCAATGGTCGTGCCGGCCCCAATCTCCACGTCGTCTTCTATGACGACCGTCCCGGTCTGCGGAATCTTCAGCCAGCGGCGCTCCTCGTCCTTCGCGTAGCCGAAGCCGTCCGAGCCTATGACAGAGTTGTTGTGGACGACGACGCGCGAGCCTAAGCGCGAGCCCTCGCGGATGCTGACGTTGGAGTGTATGACGGAGTCCGCGCCGATGACGACGCCTTCGTAGACGGTCGCGTTCGGGTGTATGCGGACGCGTGGGCCAATTTCGGCGTCGCGGCCGACGACGGCGTTCGCGCCTATCCAGACGCCGTTGCCGACTCTGGCGGAAGAATCAATGACGGCCGCGGGGTGTATGAACGGCTCGAAAGGCGTCTCGGGGTGGAAGAGTCTTAGGGCGCGCGTGTAAGCGAGGTAAGGGTCTTTGGCGCGCAGGACCGCGATGTCACGCCCGACCTCGACGCCGGGGCCGACGAAGATGGCCGTGGCGCGTGTCGTCTGTACGCGCGGGGTGTAACGCGGGTTGGAAAGAAAAGTGACCTGGCCCGCGGCCGCTTCGTCCAGCCCGGCAGCGCCCGTTATCTCCGCGTCGGCGTCCGCCGCTTCGAGCGTCGCGCCGGTCTGTGCTGCGAGTTCCGTTAATTTCATGCGCGAGAGTTTAGCGCAACACGGTGAGGGTGCGCACGCGCCCCGGCGGCCGCTCACATCAGGTTAACGGGGTCAATTTCGAGGTTGACTGAGCGCAGGTCAGCCCCGCGCTCCTGTGCGTCGGCGAAGGCCATGTCTATCACTTCGCGCAGGCGCGGGCGGCTGCGGGATTTGATGAGGAGCTGGATGCGGTGCTCGCCGCGCAGGCGCGCGAGCGGGGCGGGGGCCGGGCCGAGAATGCGGCAGGCGCGGTCAGTGTTGGCCTCTTCGAGCGCCCTCTTCAATTCGGCGGCCGTCGCCTGCGCCCGCGTGAAGTCTTCGCCGTGAACCAGGAGCGAGGCGAGCGCGACGAACGGCGGGTAGTTGAGGCTCTTGCGGTAGCGAATCTCTTCCTCGTAAAAGCCCGCGTAGTCCTGCGCGCAGGAGTGCTTCAGCGCGTAGTGCTTCGGGTGGTAAGTCTGAATCAGCACGCGCCCGGCCCTGTCGCCGCGGCCGGCGCGGCCTGCCACCTGCGTAATCAACTGAAAAGTCCTCTCGGCCGAGCGGAAGTCGGGGAGCGCCAAGCCGGCGTCCACCGAGACGACGCCGACGAGCGTGACGTTAGGGAAGTCGTGCCCCTTGGCGAGCATCTGCGTGCCGACGAGCATGTCCAGTTCGCCCGCGCCGAATTCGAGAATGGCACGCTCGAAAAGTTTGCGGCGCGAGGTGGTGTCGCGGTCGAGGCGCGCGATGCGGAGCGAGGGGAAGCGCTTCTGCAACATCTCTTCCAACTGCTCCGTGCCTTCGCCGACGTAGTAGATGTACTTGCCCTGGCACGAAGGGCAGCGCGTGGGCGCGGGCCTGCGGTGGTTGCAGTAGTGACAGATGATGCTCATCTCGCTGCGGTGGTAGGTGAGCGTCACGTCGCAGTTGGGGCAGTGGATCGACTCGCCGCACGAGCGGCACAGGACGAAGGAAGAATAGCCGCGCCGGTTGAGGAGGATGATTGATTGCTCACCGCGCGCGTGCGTCTCGTCTATGGCCGCGAGGAGTTCTTCGGAGAAGACTTCGGGGCGGCCCTGGCGCGCGAAGACTTCGCGCATGTCTATGATCTCGGCTCGGGCCATCGCGCGGTTGGCAATGCGCTGTGCCAATTGCAGGTAGCGGTATTTGCCGCCGCGCGCGTTGTGGAAGGATTCGAGCGAGGGCGTGGCCGAGCCGAGGACGACGACCGCGCCCTCTTTGTTGGCGCGCACCACGGCCACGTCGCGCCCGTTGTAGTAGGGCGACTCCTGCTGGCGGTAGGAAGTTTCGTGCTCCTCGTCTATGACGACCAACCCCAAGTCGGAGACGGGCGCGAAGACGGCCGAGCGCGTGCCGATGACGACGCGCGCCTCGCCGCGCTTCAGGCGGCTCCACTCGTCGAAGCGCTCGCCCGTCGTCAGCGAAGAGTGGAAGATCGCCACGCGGTCGCCGAAGTGCGCGCGCAGGCGGCGCGAGAAGACTGGCGTGAGCGCGATTTCGGGGACGAGCATCATGGCCGTGCGGCCCTGCTGGAGTGCGGCGCGCATGGCGCGGATGTAGATTTCTGTCTTGCCGCTGCCCGTCACGCCGTGCAGCAGGAAAGCGCTGTAGCGCCCTTCGGCCAGCGGCTTCTCTATCTCGCGGAGCGCCGCGGCCTGCGCGTCCGTGAGCTTGATGTCTTCGATCTGGGGCAGCTTGGCCGTCGCCAGCGGGTCGCGCCGCACGTTGCGGACGAAGACCTCTATGACGCGCCTTTTCTCAAGTGTCTGAATCGTGGAGGCCGACGCGTCCGCCGCTTCGAGCAGGTCCGCGAAGGCCATCTCGCCGCCTTCGTCAATCAGGGTCTCTATGATTCGCTCTTGCGCCTTCGAGAGCGCGCGAGCCGAATCGGACGCGGCGTGCTCCTCGGCGGGGAGCAGGCGAACGGCCTTGCGCCGTTTCGCCTTCGCGAGCACGGAGCGCGCGCGGTGCGTGAGCTTAATCCAGCCGGCGCGTTCCAGGTCGCGCGCGACGGCCGAGGAGCGCGTCTCGCCTACGTGACGCGCGAGGAGCCTGAGCGGCATCTCGACGTGCTCGGCGATGAGGCTCAGGGCGCGGGCGCGCGCGGTCGCCATCCGGTGAAGGGGCAGGCGGGCCAATTCGTCGCGGCCCGCTGAGGTGATGGAGAGAATCTGTTCGACGGTCGCGTTCAGGCCCGCGGGCAGCGCGGCCTTCAGGACTTCGCCCCACGGCGCGGCGTAATAGTCCGCGACCCAACGCGTAATCTCCAGCACCTCCGGCGTCAACAAGGGCTCCGCGTCCAGCAGCTCTTCGGCGTCCTTAATCTCCGCGTCCGAGAGGTCGGCCGCAGGGTCAAGCTCTTGAAGCAGGGCGACGATGTAACCCGTCAGGCGCTTGCGGCCGAAGGGGACGAGGAGGCGCGAGCCGAGCCGCGCGTCCTCTCTGAGCGCGAGCGGCAGGCGGTACGTGAACGTCTGCGTCACGTGCAGAGGCACGGCGACCTCAGCGTACTGCGGCAGCGGCGCTGTAGACTCTTTTTGTTCGCGGGCGAGTGACTGCACGGCGAGCTAAGTTAGCGCGGAAGCGGTCAAAAGGTGAAGCGGTGCGCTAAGAGGACGCCAACAGCGCGCGGACTTTTTTCATGTCCTCCCAGACTTCGCGCTTCTTCGTCGGGTCGCGCAGGAGGTAAGCGGGGTTGAAGGTCGGCATCAGCTTCGCGCCCTGGTAGTCGTGGAACTCGCCGCGCATTTTCGAGATGGGCTTTTTGGTCTTGAGCAGGGCGCGCGTCGGCGTGTTGCCGAAGGCGATGACGACCTCGGGGCGCACGACGCGCAACTCGCGGTGCAGGTAAGGCGTGAAGAAGGAGAGCACCTCAGGCGTCAGCTCTTCGCCTGACGAAATCATCTTCACCGTGTTGGTCAAATAGCAGTCTTCGCGCTTCAGCCCGATGGCTTCGAGGATGCGGTTGAGCATCTGGCCGGCCGGCCCCATGAACGGCCTGCCCGAGTCGATGTCGGGCGCTCCCGGCGATTCTCCGACCACGGCGACGCGCGCCCCCACGGCCCCCTCGCCGAAAATGAAGATGCGGTCCGCGAACTCGGCCCGCGCCTTCGCCTTCCGCAAAAGCTCCTCGTTAATCTCCCCCAGCGTCTCGCCATCCTCGGCCGGGTTCTCGTCGAAAAGTGAAGACTGCATAAGAACAGTGACGTTGTGAAGAGTGAAGAGTGACAAGTTAAAGACAGGCTTTGTGCTCGTCACTTATCACTCGACACTTTGTTTAAGTAGTCCCGCACCGTCTTCATGTCCTCCCACGCCTCGCGCTTCTTGGAGGGGTCGCGCAGGAGGTAGGCGGGGTGGAAGGTGGGCATGACCTTGATGCCTTTGTAGTCCTGAAATTTCCCGCGCAGTCTCGTGATGCCCTCTTTGGTGTCGAGGAGGTTTTTCATCGCCGTGTTGCCCAGGACGACGATCACTTCGGGGCGCACCACCGCGATTTCGCGGAGCAGGAAAGGCTTGCAGGTCTTCGCCTCTTCGAGCGTCGGCGTGCGGTTCTGCGGCGGGCGGCAGCGGTTGACGTTGCCGATCATCACGTCCTCGCGCTTGAGGCCGATGGCCTCTATGATCTTGTTCAGCAACTGGCCCGCGCGCCCTACGAACGGCCTCGCCGACGCGTCCTCGTCCGCGCCCGGGGCCTCGCCGACGAACATCAAACGCGCCTGGCGGTTGCCCTCGCTGTTGACGATGTGCGTGCGCCCGGCCGCGAGCGGGCAGCGCACGCACTCGCCTATGTCGTTCCAGATGTCTTCGAGCGTCTCGTTCGCCTGCGGCAAGGAAGCCTCGTCCTTCGGCGTGATCTCTCCGAACAAAGTCTCCTGCGGCGGCGGAGGCTCCAACTCCGGCGTCCTTCTAGCGGTTCGTTTAGCCATGTCAGTCTGCTCTGGTGTGGAATAAGCTTCGCGCGTGGGGGGCGCGGGCTTGGGCTCGGCCTTCGGGGGGGACTCCGGTGTAGCTGCCGCCCGTGCGTTTCGCTGTAGCGCCGGGCTCTCCGCGACTCTGGCCGCCTGCGCCCGCGGCTTCTCTTCGCGCGGCGCGGCCGGTAAGTGGGCCGAAGAATCTTCGACCCCTGTGACGCCGAGTTCGCGTAAATAAGAAGCGCACTCGGCTGTGTCTTTGATTAACTCAAGCAGCTCGTCTTTCAACCTAGCACCTGCCTCCGGGCCGATTCGCCGCGCATTATCTCACACGCCGCTCCGCAGGCGTACCACTTCGTCTAGGATGCGGTGCGAGGCTTCGAGCTTCGACATGAGCGGGAGTTCCGTGGGCGCGCCGCCCGCGCGCGTGATGATGTGGACGACGTTGGTCGCGGCGTCGAAGCCCGCGCCCTCGCGCGTCACGTCGTTGGCGACGATGGCGTCGAGCCCTTTGCGTTCAAGTTTGGCTCGGGCGTGGGCCAGTATGTCGTCCGTCTCGGCGGCGAAGCCCACGACGAGGAGGCCGTTGCGGCGGTTCGCGGAGACTTCCGACAGGATGTCTGGCGTCGGCTCAAGCTCCAGCGTGAGCCGCTCGCCGGATTTTTTCATCTTGCCCGCGGCCCGAGACGCCGGCCGGTAGTCAGCGACGGCCGCCGCGGCGATGAAGACCGTCGAGCCCGCGACCTCTTTCATCACGGCCGCGCGCATCTCTTCGGCGGAGAGCGCGCGCACGAGCTTAACATCGGCGGGCGGCTCCACGCTGGTCGAGCCGGCGACGATTGTAACTTCCGCGCCGCGCGAGCGCGCGGCCTCGGCCAGCGCAAACCCCATCCGGCCCGACGAGCGGTTCGAGAGGAAGCGCACGGGGTCCAACTCTTCGCGCGTCGCCCCGGCCGTGATTAAAATCTTCTCGCCAGACAGGTCGCCGCCTGCGCGCCGCGACGCCTCGCGCAGCATTTCGAGCGCGGCGGCGACGATTCTTTCGGGCTCGCTCAGGCGGCCCGGCCCGAAAGTGCCGCAGGCCATCTCGCCCGAGTCCGGCTCGACGACGCGCACGCCGTCGGCGCGCAGTTGCCGCAAGTTGCGCCGCGTCGCCGGGTGGTTCCACATCGTCGTATTCATCGCCGGGGCTATCAGAACCGGCGCGTTCGAGGCCAGGTAAGTCGAGGTCAGAAAGTCGTCGGCCACGCCGTTCGCGAACTTGGCGATGATGTTGGCGGTGGCGGGCGCGACGACGAGGAGGTCGACCGACTGGGAGAAAGTTATGTGCGCGATTGGGTCCGGGTTGTCCGGCGCGTAGTCGTCGACGATGACGTGCGAGCCGGAGAGCGCGCGGAAGGTGAGCGGCGTGATGAACTCGCAGGCGCGCCGGGTCATCGCCACGCGCACGACGCAGCCCGCGCGTTGCAGCCCGCGCAGGATTTCGGCGGCCTTGTAAGCGGCGATGCCGCCCGAGACGCCGAGCGCGACCCGCTTGCCCGCGAACTCTGAAGAATCACCGGCCATCTTTGCGTGTTCCCGTTGCAGTGAAAATGTAACATTGCCGATGCCACGGCGCAACGCACTCGCGGGGCGGTTTGTGATAAACTCCGGCGCAAGAAGCAATGCCCCTTGTATCGTAAATGAAAAGCTACGGAAGTCCCGTTATTTTTGTGAGAGCGATGAGAAGAAAAAGGTTTGGTCTGGTCTTGCTCGTCGCGCTCGTCTTCGTGACGGGCGTGGGCGAGGCGGCGGCGCAGCGGCGGCAGCAGAGCGAGCCGCCCGAGTTCGGCCCCATCGTGAGCGCGTACCTGAGCTACCTCGAAAACGAGCAGGAAGTCGTGGACGACCGCGCGAGCCGGCACGAGATCAACAGGGCCTACTACATCAAGAATTCCAACCGCATACGCGCTCTCAGGCAGATGGCCTTGAAGATCGCGCGCGAAACCGACAACGATTATCTGCCGGAACTCGAAGCGGCCGCGCGCGACGAGCTGGGGAGTCTCTTCGAGACGCCGCCGAAGGTCACGGAGCTGCGCGTGGGCCAAATCTACAACAACACTTTCCGCTTCCTGGGCCCTGTGCGCTCCGGCGACGTTTACTACATCTTCGCGCGCCTGGACCCCTACGAGCAGGCCGAGCTGATGGGAAAAGAGAAGCAGACGAAGCCCGCGGGGGAAGCGCCATCGCAGGACGCCACGGCCGCGGACCAGGCGACGAGCCGGCCGCGGCGAGTGGGCTCGCCGTGACAAGCGGCGCGCGCGTGGATTATTGTTGAGCCCGATGCGCCAGCCGACACTATTCGAGAAGCGTAGCGGGGAGGTTGACGCCGTGCGGATCGTGCTCTACGCGCTCGGCGACTTTCAGGCGCGCGGGCTGGTCCTGGCCGAGCGCGACCTGCCGCTTGACCGCCTGCGGGGCGCGCTCCGCCGCTCGACCGATGCCCACGGCGTCGAAGAACTCTCGGACGAGGAGGCGGTCGCGGCCTTCCGCGCGCTCGGGGCCGAAGTCAGACAGGTCCCGCCCTTCGTCGCCAAGCACCCCTTCCGCGTCACCGTCCCCACGGAGCTTGCCGAACGCTCCCGGCAGGCTTACCAGGAAATCCTTTCCGCCTTGAAGCAAGCCTGAACCTTTGATGAGGTGGCAACCCCTTATGAGACATGATGAGAGTCGTCGCCGCTTTCTTCGTGACGCGGCCAAAGGCTTGGGCGCTGCCGCCCTCGGCACGCAGCTTTACAAGATTGTGCCAGCAAGTGGCCCTGCGGCCCGCCCGCACATCGGCGCGAATCCAGACCAGTCGAAAGTCCGCTTCGTGATTCACGGCGGGGCCGGGACGATTCTCAAAAGCGAGATGAGCGCCGAGCGCGAGCGTGAGTACCGCGCCAAGCTGACGGAGGCCCTGACCGTCGGCTACGACATCCTGAAGAAGGGCGGGCCGGGGCTGGACGCGGTCGAGGCCGCGATCCGCCTGATGGAGGACTCGCCGCTCTTCAACGCCGGGAAGGGCGCGGTCTTCACCAGCGCCGGGACCAACGAACTGGACGCCTCCATCATGGACGGCAAGACGCTCAAGGCCGGCGCGGTCGCCTCGCTCAAGCGCGTCAAGAACCCCATCAGCCTCGCGCGCCTCGTGATGGAAAAGTCCAAGCACGTGATGATGGTCGGCGAGGGGGCCGAGGCGTTCGCCAGGGAGCAGGGAATCCAACTGGTCCCGCAGAGCTACTTCTACACCGAGTCGCGCTGGAAGGCTTTGCAGCGCGAGAAGGCCGCCGAGGCGGAAAAGAACAAGGCCCCGCGGAAGCAGGAGCGGCAGCACGCTCAGTATCACGCGCACGAATATGGCACAGTCGGGGCGGTCGCCTTAGATTCTGGCGGGAACATAGCCGCCGGGACTTCCACGGGCGGGATGACGAACAAGAAGTGGGGGCGCGTCGGCGATTCGCCCATCATAGGGGCCGGAACCTACGCCAACAACGCCACGTGCGGCGTCTCCGCGACGGGCGACGGTGAGTATTTCATCCGCCTGGGCGTGGCCCGCGACCTCTCCGCGCTGATGGAATATAAGGGTTTATCCTTGCAGGAGGCGGCCGACGCCGTCATCGAAAAGGTGGGCAAACTGGGCGGGGGCGGCGGCCTCGTCGCCCTGGACAAGGGCGGCCAGATCGCCATGGCTTTCAACACGGCCGGGATGTACAGGGGGCGCATAGGGGCGGACGGCCAGCCGGTCGTCGAGATTTACAAGGATTAGCCGGGGCTTCAAAGGGGCCGCGAGCGGGGGAGCGCTGTCCCCGTAAAATTCTCTGGTAAAAGCCTCTAAAGTGTGTTAAGTTTCTGCTCCCATTACTCAAATGAGTGTTGACAGAGGCTCTGGAGTAGTGTAAAAAGGCGGAGATATTGAAGCCCTCAGTGGCTCTCATGCCTGCTTTTTTAGGAACGTTCGCGCGGTCGGCTTTGAAATGTCGAGATGGGGTCCAGCGAGAAGGGCCGCCAAAAATACCATCTCCCGCGAATCTCAAGGGGTACGCGGCGCGCTCTCAAAACTTTTTTCACTTTACGGGAGGAGAATTAATGATCAGCAGAACTTGGAGCCGCAAGTCCATCGCGTTCTGCCTGGCAGTAGCCGTCTTGAGCGTGTACTCGATGGTTGTGCTAGCGACGCCGGGACAGTTGGGCCAAACGGGAGCGTCAGGCGAATTGTCGGCGTCCGGGCAGGTCACAGTCAACGGCCAGAGCGCGATTTCGGGTGCCACCGTCTTTACGGACAGCACCATCCAGACGGCACAGAACAGTGTTGCCACCATCAGCCTAGGCAAGAACGGCCGCGTCGAGCTCCTGCCGGGCACCACGTTGAAGCTCAGCTTTAACGAGTCGGGCCTCACCGGTATGCTCGAATCGGGCCGCCTCCGCGTCTCGGTTCCGGCCGGCGTCTCCGCGGTCGTCAACACCAAAGACGGCTCGGTCGTCGCCGACACCACCCAGGCCGACGCCTTCACCATTGACACCGAGTGCGGCAACACGATTGTCGCCACCCAGGTCGGTAAAGTCGAACTGCGCGCGGGCAGCAAGGTCTCCCAGGTTGCCGCCGGCTCGCAGGACACGGCCGGTCAGGCCGCCCCCGGCACGCGCTGCACGCGCCTGCGCACTGAAGGCATGAAAGGCATCGGCGGCGGCGCTCTCGCGGCCCTGCTGCTCGCGGCCGGCGGTGCCATCGCGGCGGCGATTCTTGCAGGCCGTAGCGAGAACAACGACCTCAACTTCGGCGGCGACGTTACCGTGGTCAGCCCGACCAAGTAGTCGAAATTGTCAACCAGACCCGCGCGGGGCGCACTTTCGCCTCACGCGGCCAGAACGAAGCAACCTTGCGGGCCACGCGACAACAAGCGGCGCGTGGCCCGCAAGGTTTTGCTTAGCCGTAAATCGTGAATCGTGAATCGTAAATAGACGCGGCCGTCTTTCTTTTACGATTCACGATTCACGATTTACGATTTACGAAACGGATGCACATCGCAGTTATCGGTTCGGGGTATGTCGGCCTGGTCACTGGCGCTTGCTTCGCGGAGTTCGGCGTCGACGTGACCTGCGTCGACATTGACCGGGAGAAGATCGAGCGCCTCAAGGAAGGCGTCATCCCAATCTACGAGCCCGGCCTCGAACAGTTGGTCGTCAAGAACGCGCAGGCCGGCCGCCTGAAATTCACGACCGACCTGAAGTCGGCGGTCGAACACTCCCTGGTCATCTTCCTCGCCGTCGGGACCCCTCCGCGCGAGGACGGCTCGGCCGACCTCTCTTACGTCGAGGCGGCGGCGCGCTCCATAGCCGAGTGCATGAACGGCTACAAGGTGATCGTCACCAAGTCCACGGTCCCGGTCGGCACGGGCGCGCACCTTCGGAACCTGATCCGCGAGCGCCAGCGGGAGCGGACCAATTTCGCCATCGTCTCCAACCCGGAGTTCCTGCGCGAGGGCGCGGCCATAGACGACTTCATGCGGCCCGACCGCGTCGTCATCGGCAGCTCGGATGAAGAGGCCATCGCCATCCTGAAAGACCTCTACCGCCCGCTCTATCTGATCGAGACGCCCTTCGTCATCACCACGGTCGAGGCCGCCGAGTTGACGAAGTACGCCTCGAACGCCTTCCTCGCCACCAAGATTTCCTTCATCAACGAGATCGCCAACCTGTGCGACCTGATAGGCTGCGACGTGCACGACGTGGCGCGCGCGATGGGGATGGACGGCCGCATCGGCCGCAAGTTCCTGCACCCCGGCCCGGGCTTCGGCGGCTCCTGCTTCCCGAAGGACACGCGCGCCCTTTCGTCGGTCGCGCACAGGTACGGCGGCGAAACCCTGATCGTCGATGCCGTGATAGAGGTCAACCGCCGCCAGCGCGGCGCGATGATCCCGAAGATTGAGAAGCTGGCGGGCGGGCTTGAAGGCAAGACCATCGCCGTGCTCGGGCTCGCCTTCAAGCCCGAGACGGACGACATGCGCGAGGCCCCGTCCGTGGACATCATCCGCGGCTTCCTGGAGCGCGGCGCGAATGTGAGGGCTTACGACCCGGCCGCGGTGGACGAGGCGCGCAAGATTCTCCCGGACATTTTTTACGCCGAAGACGAGTACGACGCGGTCGAGGGCGCGGACGTGCTCGTCCTGATGACCGAGTGGAACCAGTTCCGCGCGCTCGACCTCGAACGCATACGCACCCTGCTCCGCGCGCCCAAAGTCGCGGACCTGCGCAACATCTACGAACCCGGAGCCATGCGCGAACTCGGCTTCGACTACATCGGGGTAGGAAGGTAAAGAATTTTTGATTTGCGATTTTTGATTTGGGCCAATCAAAAATCGCAAATCAAAAATCGCAAATTCACATGTCTCTCTCAGGAATCGTACTGGTCACGGGCGGCGCGGGCTTCATAGGGTCGCACATCGCGCAGGGGATGGCGTCGCGCGGGGCGCGCGTGCGCGTGATTGACGACCTCTCGACGGGCCACAGGGAGAATCTGGAAGAGATAGGCGGCGACGTTGATTTCCGCCAGGCGAATCTGGCCGACGGGCGCTCGCTCGCGTCCGCCCTCGAAGACGTCGAGCTGGTCTTCCACGAGGCGGCGATTCCGTCCGTGCCGCGCTCCGTGAAGAACCCTTTGGAGACTCACGTCGCGTGTGTCGACGCGACGTTCGCGCTCCTGAACGCCGCGAGGGAGAGGGGCGTCCGGCGCGTCGTCTACGCCGCTTCGAGTTCCGCCTACGGCGACCAGCCCACCTTGCCGAAAGTCGAGGACATGCGCCCCGAGCCGCTCTCGCCTTACGCCGCGGCCAAGCTCGTCGGCGAGTACTACTGCCAGGTCTTCACGCGCGTCTACAACCTGGAGACGGTCTGCCTGCGCTACTTCAACGTCTTCGGGCCGCGCCAGGACCCCAGCTCAGAATACTCGGGCGTGGTCTCGCGCTTCATCAGCGCGCTCCTGAGCGACGAGCGGCCCGTCATCTACGGCGACGGCGAGCAGTCGCGCGACTTCACCTACATAGGGGACGTGGTCGAGGCCAACGCGCGCGCCGCGGAGACCAAAGCCGGCGTCGGCCGGGTCATCAACTTCGCGCGCGGCGAGAGAACGACGCTCAACCAACTCCTTGAGGCGGTGAAGAAGATTACGGGGCGCGCGGACGTGGAGGCAGAGTACAGGGAGCCGCGCAAGGGCGACGTGCGCCACAGCCTCGCGGACATCACGCGCGCCCGCGAACTGCTCGGCTACACCCCGCAGGTTAGTCTGGAAGAGGGCCTGCGCCACACGATTGACTGGTGGAAGCGGAGCCGGTTCGCGGGCCAGGGCTAAATGTATTCGCCCGTATTTAGACCAAACCCCGCCTCTGGCAGGTTTTGCAAAGAACCAATCTCCTCGGGTCTATTTCGCGAACCCGAACTTCTATTTCCACTCTACTCGACGAGCAAACCTTAAACCACTCCGACTCTTTAGTCGTGTAATTCGGCGTGCTTCTGTCGCTGATATGCTGGCAGATTGCGCCGTGAAGTATTGGGTATGGTGCGCGCAGCATCGCTTTATCTGTGTTAACCACGAATCCCTCGGGATTACTTTCAAGCCAGTCGAAGTATTCGACATCGCTAGCCATATCTCTGAAAACTTCGGCCATCAGTCTTTCCTTTATTCGGACTCCACCATCTTCCTTAAACTCTCCGTGTAAGGCGGGCGGGCGACTCCCCTGTCGGTGATGATGGCGGCGATGAGTTCGTGTGGCGTCACGTCGAAGGCGGGGTTGTGGACCGCTACGCCCTCCGGGGCTAGGCGCTGGTCGCGGACGTGCGTGACCTCGCGCGCGTCGCGCTCCTCGATGGGAATCTCCTCGCCGGACTGAAGCGTCATGTCGAGCGTGGAGACGGGCGCGGCCACGTAGAAGGGGATGTCGTGCTGGCGCGCGAGGACGGCGACCATGTATGTGCCAATTTTGTTGGCCGTGTCGCCGTTGGCGGCGATGCGGTCAGCGCCGACGACCACGGCGTCGACCTTGCCCTGCTTCATCACGTGCCCGGCCATGTTGTCCGTAATCAGCGTGACCGGAATCTCGTCCTTCGCCAACTCCCAGGCCGTCAGCCGCGCGCCTTGCAGGAAGGGGCGCGTCTCGTCCGCGATGACGGCGACGCGCTTGCCCGCGTCGCGCGCGCCGCGGATGACGCCGAGCGCCGTGCCGTAGTCGCCGGCGGTGGCGAGCGCGCCCGCGTTGCAGTGCGTCAGCACGGTCGCGCCGTCCGGGATCAGCTCGCCGCCGAAGCGGCCCAGTCTGCGGTTAGACTCCACGTCCTCGTTAAAAATCGCGTGTGCCTCGGCCACCAGGCGTTGCTTGATTTCTTCCACGTCCTCCGTCTCCGCCTTCGCGCGGCGGAACGCAACGCGCATGCGCTCTATGGCCCAAAAAAGGTTGACGGCCGTCGGGCGCGTCGCCCCCATCACGTCGCACATGTAGTCGAAGTCGAATTCGAGGTCGGCGACCGAAGTCCCCACGGACTGCTTCGCGCCGAGCGCGAGGCCGAAGGCGGCCGAGACTCCTATGGCCGGCGCGCCGCGCACGACCATCTTCTTGATGGCCTCCGCCACCTCCTCGTACGAGCGCAGCATCAGGTACTTTTCTTCCGTCGGCAGGATGCGCTGATCCAACATGCGCACGCCCTCGTCCGTCCACTCCACAGTCTTGATCATTTACAGAGATTGCTCCTTGAGGTCGGATTAAGTCGAAGGGGCATCTTACTCGACCAACCCGAGCGGAAGCAAAAGTGGAGGGGGCCGCGGCCAACGCTTGCGCGCCGGCCGCGGTAAGTTTCATAATCCCCGCGCGAAGCGTCCCCCGCGGCCAGTTTATCTAAGAAACCCTGGGCCGCGTGTCCTCGTATTCATACGGGAAACATCCGACGGGAGAAGCCTATGTACTGTCCGCAATGTGGTGCCAATCCGAGCGACGAGTTGAAGTTCTGTAACATGTGCGGGGCGAACCTGCACGCCGTGCGCAAGGCGATTGCCACGCGCGAGACCGACGAGAAGTTCGACTGGGGCAAGACGTGGGTCGCGGAGATGTTCATCTCCGAGGACGAGCGCAAGAGGCGCAAGTACGAGCTTGAGCGGAGCATGGACCCGGAGGTGCGGCGCGCCAACGAGGTTAAGGGCGGCGTCATCACGAGCTGCGTCGGCGTCGGCCTGATGGTGTTCCTCCGGTTCTTCATGGAGGCCGTGATCCGGGCCGGGCGCGTCCCGCCGGAGGCCGCGGAGATTCTCAAGAGCGTTTGGCTCGTCGGCATCATACCTTTATGCGTCGGCGTGGGCCTGCTGATTAACGGCCTCGTCGTCAGTAAGAAGCTCGGCAAGTGGACGTCGAAAGAGCTGCCGGCGAAGTCCAACGCCGTAGACGGCGGCCCGGAGCCGCGCTCGCTGCGGCCGGCCGACACGACCGAATTCATCACCCCGGACTTCAGCGTCACCGAAGGGACGACGAAACACCTGAGGACCGGCCAGAAGCAGTAGCCTTTTGACTTTTCCCGCGCGGGCGTGATAACGTCCGCGCCGCAATCAAAAAAGGGAATCTGAATTTCCTTCGTTCTTTTCAGAAAGAAGCGTCCGGGTGCCCCGTGCAAAAGAGCGGGGAGAATAGGGAAGCGGGTGTGAATCCCGCGCGGTCGCGCCACTGTGAAGAAGGCAAGAGTAACAAGCGAAAAGGAACAAGTTTAGAACGAAGACGATTCTTTACTTCTACCTTTTACCTTTTATCTTTTCCTTTCTAAGCCAGGAGACCTGCCCGTTGACGTTGCTTTTGCAGCCTTTTGAGCGCCTCGCGTCAAGGTGTTCAGGCCGCACGCCGGGTCTCCATCTTTCTCCTGTCGAGTGAAAGTCCCGCCGCCAGCCTGCCAGCCCTTCGCGAGAAGGCGCAGGAAAGCGACGGGGCTTTTTTGTCTAACTCAAACCGAACCAGAATAATCTTCGCGCTCGCGTTCATCGCCTTCGCGCTTCTCCCTTCCTGCTCGCCGCGCAGCGCAGACGCGCCGACGACCGGCGGGGCCGAGACGCGCGAGGTGACGGACGAGTCCGGGCGGCGCGTGCGTGTGCCAATTCGCCCGCGGCGCGTCGTGACGCTCGCGCCGAATTTGACCGAGATAGTTTACGCCGTCGGCGCGGGCGACCTGCTCGTCGGCAACACGACTTACTGCGACTACCCAGAGGAGGCCAGGCAGGTCGCTAAAGTCGGCGACACGCTCCAGCCGAACGTCGAGCGCATCATCGCGCTCCGGCCCGAAGTCATCTTCGTCTCCACGGCCTCGCAACTCGAAACCTTCACCAAGCAACTGGACGAGCGCGGGATCAGCGTCTTCGTCACGGACCCGCACGACCTCGAAGGAGTCTTCAAGTCAATCAGGACGCTCGGCGAGCTTTTGGGCCACGAGGACGAGGCCGCAAACCTCGTCAACAAACTCCGCGGGCGCGCCGCGCGCGTGCAGGAGGCGGTCCTCCTGCGGCCCACCGTCAAGGTCTTTTACCAAGTCTCGCCGCAGCCGCTGTGGACGGCGGGGAGTAAATCCTGGGTCACGGATTTGATTCGCAGGGCCGGGGGAAAGTCTGTGACGGCGGGGGTCGAAGGCGAGTGGATGCGCTACAGCGACGAGGCGGCGCTCGCCTCGCGCCCCGAGGCGATCATCATGGCGACGGGCGGCGAGAAGATGGAGGTCGCCCCGGCTTTGCGGAACTCCCCGGCGGTTAAGGCCGGGCGCGTCTACGGAATCAACGGCGACTACCTTTCGCGCCCCGGCCCGCGACTCGTGGACGGCCTTGAGCAGATGGCGCGCGCGCTTCACCCGGAAGTTTTCTGAGCCAGAATTTTCGATGAAGACGATGACGATTGACGAAGGGGCAAAGCTGGTGCGCGGCGCGCGCTCGACGCTGCGCCGCACCGTGCTCGTCTGCCTGGCGCTCGCCGCGGCGCTTCTCCTCGTCGTCGTCGCCGCTTCGGTCATCGGCGCGGAGCGCCTGCCCATCGCCTCTTCGCTCTGCGCGCTCTTCACAGGGGGCGGCGCGTCGTGCGGCCTGACGCCGGAGCAGGGCAGCATCCTTTTCGACATACGCCTGCCGCGCATCCTGCTCGCGGCGAGCGTGGGCGCGTCGCTGGCGTGTTCGGGCGCGGGCTACCAGGCGCTCTTGAGAAACCCGCTCGCGGAGCCTTACCTGCTGGGCATCTCGAACGGCGCGGCGGTCGGCACGATGATCGCGCTGGTCTTCTTCGGCGCGGGCGAGGAG
>DATMVE010000005.1:0-6227 GCA_035563515.1 Pyrinomonadaceae bacterium | reverse complement strand
ATGCGCGGCGTCGCTCAGCCAGATTTCGGCGCGGCCCGCGGGCACGCCGCACGCCGCGAGGTTCTCTTCGACGAAGCGGCACATCTTCGGCGAGCGGTCAACGAAAGTGGCGAAGCTCGCCCCGCGCGACAGCGCCTCTATGCCGACCGCGCCCGAGCCCGCGCAGAGGTCCAGGAAGTGAGCGCCCAGGACGCGCGCGCCCAGGAACCCGAACAGCACCTCGCGCGTGCGCCGCGCCGTGGGGCGCACCTTCGGCGAGGGCGAACAGAGCAGACGACGCCTGCGATATTTGCCGCTCGTGACCTGCATCTTCACCCGACGGCCGCCAGGCCGAAGCGCGCGTCCGAGCGAACGCGCTCGATGAGTTTGGAAGTTTCGCGCGTCATGCGCCGCTCGGTCAGGTAGTAGTCGGCCTCGCGCCGCGCCTCTTCGAGAATCAGCACGTCGCGCACGAGGTTGCCGACGCGGAAGGTCGGCAAGCCCGACTGGCGCGTGCCCATCACCTCGCCTGGGCCGCGTATCTCCAAATCCTTTTCCGCGATGAGAAACCCGTCGTTCGTCTCGGCCATGATGCCCAATCGCTCGTTCGCAATGCTCGTCTTCTTGTCCGAAGTCAGGAGCACGCAATAACTCTGCTCGGCCCCGCGCCCGACGCGCCCGCGCAACTGGTGAAGCTGCGACAGGCCGAAGCGCTCGGCGTGCTCTATCACCATCAACGATGCGTTCGGCACATCGACGCCGACCTCCACGACCGTGGTGGCGACGAGGATTTGAATCTCGCCCGAGACGAAGCGGCGCATCACCTCGTCCTTCTCCGCGGGCTTCATCTTGCCGTGCAGCAGGCCGATTGAGAAGTGCGGGAAGACGCGGTCGCGCAACTGCTCGAACATGCGCGTCGCGTCCTTCAAGTCCATCTTCTCCGACTCCTCCACGAGCGGGTAGACGACGTAAACCTGCCGGCCCGCGCGCACCTCGCGCTCGACGCCCTTGTAAACCCCCGAGCGCTGGTCTTCGCCGAGGACGACGGTCTTGATGGGCGTACGGCCTGGCGGGAGTTCGTCGATGACGGACACGTCCAGGTCGCCGTAGGCCGTCATGGCGAGCGAGCGCGGGATGGGCGTGGCCGTCATCACGAGCACGTCCGGGTTGAAGCCGCGCGCGCGCAGCTCCGCGCGTTGCAGCACGCCGAAGCGGTGCTGTTCGTCTATGACGACGAGGCCGAGCTTGTCGAAGGCGACGGACTCCTGTATGAGCGCGTGCGTGCCGACGGCGGCGTGTATGTCTCCGGCGGCGAGGTCTTTGTGCAGGCGGCGCTTCTCGGTCGCGCGCAGGCTGCCTATGAGAAGCTCCACGCGGTAAGGCGTCATGGCGAGCAGGCGTTTGATGTTGCGCGCGTGCTGCTCGGCGAGGATTTCGGTCGGGACCATCAGTGCCGCCTGGTAGTTGTTCTCCATCGCGGCGAGCATAGCCATCAAGGCGACGATGGTCTTGCCGCTGCCGACGTCGCCCTGTAGCAATCGGTTCATGGGCGCGTCCGACTGCATGTCGTCGAAGATGCGCTTGGTGACGCGCTCCTGCGCGCTCGTCAGTTGGAAGGGGAGAATCGAGTGGATGCGCTCGCGGACGCGGTCCGTGACTTCTACCACCGCGCCTTTCTGTTCCTTGACGCGCTCGCCGCGCTGCAAGGCGAGCGCGAGCGCGACCCAGAAGAACTCTTCGAAGATGAGGCGCAGGTGTGCGGGGCTGCGGGCGCGCTCGTAATCGCTGAGCGGCACGTCTTCCGTCGGAAAGTGTATGCGGCGCAGCGCGTCTGCGCGGCCGATTAGATGCTGGCGCGAGCGCAGGTCCGCGGGCAGCGTCTCCGTGAAGGCGTCGTCTGGGACGAGGCCGAGCACCGCGTGCATGATCTCTCTCAGGCGCTTCGCGCGAAACTCTCCGAGCTTGCGGTAAACAGGCACGCGCCGCCCGACGTGAATCGCCGCGAGGGCCGGGTCAGCGCCGCCCTCGTCATCATCTTCAAACCCCTCTTCGTCCGCGCCGCTGCCTTCGTCTTCCGTCTCGCCGCCTCCACGCGTCTCCGCGTCTCCCTGTCCGTTCCCGCCTCCGTTCTCTTCGGCCAGCCGCAGCAAATCGCGCTCGGGCGGCGTCCAGGTGCCGGGCAGCATCTCCAACTCGTCAGGCTTATTCAGTCTGAGCGCGAAGGTGTTGCGCCGCGTGTCCCACTCCCACCGGCCGAAGGCTATGAAGCGAGCGCCGCGCGTGAACTTCTGGCGGTGGTAGGCGATGATGCGCTGCGCCTGCCGCCCCGAGACGAACCACCAGACGACGACCGGCTTGCCCGTCCTCAAAGGGTCCGACGCCGTGACCTCGAAGATAAAGAGTTTGGGCTGCTTCGGCCCGCGGTTCTTCCCCACCTGGTAGCCGCCCGCGACCCTCACGTAAAGCTCAAGCGAAGCCTCCACCCCGTCGCTCAAATTCTCTATCCGCGCCAGGTTCGACCTGTCCTCGTACCGCATCGGCAGGTAATTCAACAAGTCCTCGACCGTTGCTTCGGTCGCGTCCGCCTTCGCAGACACCTGCGCCAGCGCCAGCGCCAATTTGCGCGCCGTCGGCTGCCCGAACCGCGGGACGCCGAAGCGGTACAGTTCAACAACGGGAGTGTCTAGCTTGACGGGGGACCCTGAAGCCATCGGCGGGATGATAGCATAAGGCCGAATGGGAAGCTGAGAAGGCGCTTCCAATCAGGACGCACCGCTTCCATCATACCGGGGCGAGTTCGGGAGATAGGTTCGTTACTACAGCCTTATGGCTTGCGATTTCCTTTAGTCCCAACTTAGATGGTGCCTGTCGCACACGCGGGCACGGCAATCTCCTGCTTGAGCGTCCTTGTCTCACCCGAGAGAACCGCAATCCCAGGGGAGAGAAGTCGAATCTCCGTCGAGAGATTCTTAGTCTCACGCGGGGGATGTTGAATCCCAGGCCGGAGAGTCCTTCTCCCTGGCGTGGGATTCGACATCTCTCGCCTGGGATTCGACATCCGCGGCCGGGGATTAAGACTCTCCGGGCGGGGAGCGCCAATCACGGGGCCGTGTGTGGCGTTTCCGGGCGTGAAAATAGTTCTTGAATTCAGCCGCGCCCTCAAATAAGATGCGCGGCGCTCTGGCACTCACGCCAGACCCCCATAAGGAGAAACTCACAATGGCTAAAGACAGAACAAAACGCTTGAAGCCGGCAGTCTTGACCGCCGACCGCGAGAGCCTGACGGCGCTCTCGAATATCTCAAACTACACTCCGGTCAATCCGGGCTACGCTCTGGCCGCCCTGAATACCCTGCGGACTGAAATGGACGCCGCGCAGGCTGTCGAAACGCAGACCGCGGCGGCCGCGGCCGCGGCGCGCGACAACGCCAACGCCAGGGAGTGGGCCTTTCACGACGCCGTCATCGGGATGAGGGACCAGGTGGTCGCGCAATTCGGCAGGGACTCGGACCAGGCGCAGACCGTCGGGCGCAAGAAAGAGTCGGAACGCAAGGCCCCGACACGAAGCTCGAAACAAAGCCCCACGGGCTGATTAAAGAGCAGCTCACGGCCGGGAGCGCAAACATCTTTGCCTGCGCTCCCGGCCGTGAGCCATTCATTCAATTGAAAACCGCTCTAATTAGTGGCTGCCGTTGAGGCGGCGCAGTGCTCGTCGAAAGCCTTCCTTAACTCCTCAGCAATCTGGTCCGGCCCGCGGCCCTCTATCTGGCGGCGCTCCATCATGTAGACGAGGCGGCCGTCTTTCAAAAGCGCGATGGAGGGCGAGGAGGGCGGGTAGCCCGTGAAGTAGGAGCGGGCCTTCTCGGTCGCCTCGATGTCGGCCCCTGCGAAGACCGTGGCGACGCGGTCCGGGCGCACGCCGTGGTTGAGCGCGAGCGCGACGCCGGGCCGCGCCTTGCCGGCCGCGCAGCCGCAGATGGAATTGACGACCACCATCAGCGTCCCCTTCTGCTCCGCGAGCGCGCGGTCAACGTCCTCGGCCGTCCTCAACTCCTCGGCCCCGAGCCTGGTGAGTTCCTCCCTCATCGGGCGAATCATGATTTCCGGGTATGGCATGTTATCTCTTCTCCTTGATGTTTAATTACCTTACGCGTCAACTCGTGAGATGTCTATGTCGCGGGGCGCGTCGCCGTCGCCCGCGATCGAAACGCGCCAGACGGGCGGGGGCAGAGGGTAGCGCCCCATGCGCCCGGCCCACTCTATGACGAAGACGGCGCTCTCGTCCGTCAGCAGCTCGTCCAGGTCGACCGCGTGCGCGGCCGCCGCGCCTTCGCTCAGGCGGTAGAGGTCCATGTGGTAGAGCTTCAGCCGCCCCTCGTCGTAGATGTTGACGAGCGTGAAGGACGGGCTCGTCACTTCGTCCGTGTCTATCCCGAGCGCGTGGGCCAGCCCCTTGGCGAAGATCGTTTTCCCCGCGCCGAGCGGCCCGTCGAGGAGCAGGATTTCGCCGCCCGCGAGGCTTGCGCCGACGCGCGCGCCGAGGTCGAAAGTCTCTTCGGCGCTGCGCGAAGTCCAGCGGCCCGCAGGCACGGTCTGCGTTGCCTGTCCGCTCACGGCCGCTCCCCCTGCGCGTCGAGCGAGCGGAAGGCCGCGTCCAGGCTCATGCTGATGTCGGAAGCGACGAGCGCTCTCTTGCCGTGCTGGCGGGCCGCGATGTCGCCGGCCAGACCGCCCACGTAAACGGCGGCGATGACGGCTTCGAGCGCGTCGGCGTCGCGTTTGAGTGTGCCGTAAGACTGTGCCAGAAAGCCTGTGATGATGCCGGTCAGGGTGTCGCCCGCGCCGGCCGTGCCGAGGCCCGCGTTGCCCGTGGGGTTGACGAAGACGCGACCGTCCGAAGAAGCGATGAGCGTGCGCGAGCCTTTCAAGACCAGCAAGACCTCCTGCGCTGTGGCGAAGGCGCGCGCGGCTTCCACGCGATCCGCGAGCGCGGCCTTGTCTTCCGTGCCGAGGAGCCTTTGCATCTCGCCCAGGTGCGGGGTGAGCACGAGGGGCAACTCCCGCGAGCCGCGCAAATCTTTGGGCCACGGCGCGAGCGCGTTCAGGCCGTCGGCGTCAATCACGACCGCGGTCGAGCGGCGCTCGATTAACTCGCGCACGAAGCGGCGCGTGCTCTCGTCTTCGTTCGAGAGTCCGGGGCCGACGGCGACGACACTCGCGCGAGCGACGAGGTCCGCCACGCGCTCTATCGCTTCAAAGCTGACCGCGCCGTCGGCCGTCTCTGGGAGGGCCGCCGTCATAATCTCGGGCATCGCCTGCGCGGCAATCGCCGGTTGCGCGGCGGCCGGCGTCGCAATCGTCACCAGGCCGGTGCCCGCGCGCATGGCCGCCTGGCCGCACAGCACGGCCGCGCCCGTCAGGCCGCGCGAGCCTGCGACGACGAGCGCGTGCCCGTGCGTGTTCTTGTAAGAGTCCGGGGCGTAACGCGTCCTGACGAGCCACGCGCGCGCGTCCGCCTCCTCTGTGAGAAAGAGACCGGCCTGCCCGGTTGTCGTCTCAAGGAGCGAGGGCGGCGAGCCTATGTGCGCGACGACCAGCTCGCCGTTGTAGTGCGAGGCGGGCGGCAGCACGTTCGCGGGCTTGGGGGCCGTGAAGGTCACGGTCAGGTCAGCGCGGACGGCCGCGCCTGTGAGCGCGGCGGAGTCCGCGTCGAGGCCCGAAGGGATGTCCAGCGAGGCGAAGAGCGGGCGGTCCGCGTTCGCTCGTTCGCGCGCGCTGCGCAGCAACTCCAGGTGCTCCACGGCCTGGCGGTGGACGCCTTCGAGCGGGCGCGTGAGTCCTGTGCCAAAAAGCGCGTCCACGATGACGTCGTAACTGTGCGCCGCAATCTCTTCCCACTCCGCGATTGACTGGCACTCTATGAAATTGAGCGGCGGGGGCTCCGTGTGCGAGCCGGCCTCGAAGCTGGAGAGCCTGCGCGCCATCTCGAAGTTCGCGCGGGCGTCGCCCTTCGTCTCTTCGACGCGCCCGAAGAGGACCACGTCAACGCGCGCGCCGATGAGCGAGAGCGAGCGAGCGAGCGCCGCGCCGTCGCCCCCGTTGTTGCCGCGCCCGCAGAGGATGCGTACGCGGCGGCCCGCGAAGCCTTCGGGGAAGCGCGCCGTGATGGCGCGGGCCGAGGCGGCGGCCGCCGCTTCCATCAAGAGCAGGGAAGGCGTGGCGAAGCGCTCCGTCGTCAGACGGTCAATC
>DATMVE010000004.1:0-9637 GCA_035563515.1 Pyrinomonadaceae bacterium | reverse complement strand
CTGTCCTGCTGCTCCTGGTTCAGTTTTTGGATGATGGCGCGCTCGCGCTCGGCGTCCGCCGCGCGATTCAGCTTGTGGTAGATGCGCGCGAGCAGGACGTGGGCCGCGGTGAAGTTAGGGGTCCGCTTGACGACCTTTTCGAGCAGCGCGGCCGCCTCTTCCGTGTTGCCCCTGGTCTGTGCCAATTGCGCCAACTGATAGAGCGGCGCGGGGTCGTCGGGCCGCAGGTCGAGCGCCCTCTTCAAGAGGGCCGAAGCCTCGTCGAGCTTGCCGTCCTCGCGGTGAATCCAGCCGAGGCGGACGCTGGCGTTAAAGTCGCGCGGGTTCACCTCAAGTTCGGCGGCGAACTCGCGGGCGGCCTGGTCGCGGTTGCCGGAGAAGAGGTACGCGTTGCCGAGCTGCGAGTGGAGCGTCGGGAGGCGCGGGTTGAGCTGGTTGGCGGCCTGCAACTCCTCTATGGCCTTCGGGAAATTTTTGAGCGCGAGGTGGAACGAGCCGACGATGAGGTGCGCCTCGGCGGAGTCGATCCGGCTGAAGACAGTGCTGACCAGCGGCTCGGCCTTGTCCGGCTGGTTCATGCTGATGTAGGCGGTGCCCAGCGCGTAGGCGGCGGCGACGTTCTCGGGCTGGGCGCTGTGGACCGCTTCGAGCTCGGCCACGGCCTCGGGCAGCTTGTTCAGCTGGAAGTATGAGACGCCGAGCAGCGAGCGCGCCTGGTAGTTGGCGGGCTGCGCCACGGCGACCTGTTTGAACTCGCGCGCGGCCTGCTCGAAGTCGTCGCTCTTGAAGTAGGCGAGCCCCAGGTTGAGCCTCGTCTCGTGAAGCTTCGGGTCGACGGCGAGCGCCTGCCGGTAGTACTTGACGGCCTCGCCAATCTGGCCCAGCCGCGCGAAGACCACCCCGAGGTTCGAGAGCGCGTCGGCGCGGTTGGGGACGGCGCGCAAGCTGGCCTCGTAGGCGGCGCGCGCGCCCGCGAGGTCGCCCCTCTGTTGGAGCTCGACCCCGCGCGCGAAGTCCGTCTCCGACTGCCGCACGGCGGCGCCGTCCTGGGCGGGCGCGAGCGCCAGCAAGAAAGCGAGAGACAGACTTACCCACATAGAAAACTGTGCTTGATGAGCTGCGGTGCCTGGGATTTTACCTGTGCGCTTTGCGGGGAGACATCCACATCTCGAAAGTATCAACCTTCGACGCCCGCGCGGGCCGGAGACTGGCGCGCGCCGGCGAAGCCGGCCTGTAAATCCCGCCAGCGACGGCGGCGACGCCGCTCATTATAGCCCAACAATTCCGGCGCAACAATTTGCCGGCCGGGCCGCGCTCAGGGCGACGGCGCGAGCGCGCGCCACTGGGCCTCTATCGCCTTCAACTCCGCCGCGTCCGGGGCCGACGGGTTAGCCTCCAGGTACTTGCGCAACTCTTCGGCGGCCTCCAGGTAAAGGCGCTCGCGCGCGAAGAGCTTGCCGAGATAAATGTGCGCCCTCATCGACTGCGGGACGTTGAAGGCCAGCGCCTTAATGAGGGACGCGCGCGCTGCGTCGCGGCGGTCCAATTCTAAATAAGCGATGCCGAGCAGCAGGTGCGTGTTCGGGTTGGCCGGCTGGGCCGTGACGGCCCTCTCCAGGTGGACCGCGGCCGCGGCGAACTCGCGGTTCTCAAGCTTGCAGTAGCCTGCCCCGCGCAGGGCGGGCGCGTAGCGCGGGTTGATCTCCAGGGCGCGCGCGAAGTCCGCCTCGGCCTCCGCGAGCTTGCGCTGCAAAACCCTCAGGTCGCCACGCTCGGCCAGCGCCTGAAAGTAGTCGGGGTAGAGCGAGACGGCGCGGTCCAGGCTTTCGAGCGCCCTGGCGGTCGCGTTCTCCTTCCTGAATTTGAGCCCCTCCTTGAAAGCCTTGCGCGCCTCCTTCGGCACCTTCTGGTCCGCCTCCGCGACGCTGATCACGTCGGGCTTCGGCGCGGCGGCGGTGTTAACCTCGCTGCGGAGCGTGAGGTTGACGCTGAGGCTGCCCGTCGCCGTGTGGTTGGTGTCCGTCTCCACGCGGTCGGACACCAGCTTGGGGTCGATCATGCTGCGGGCGCTCAGGACGTAGCCGCCCTCCTGCACGTCCGGGAATTCGAACCTGCCCTGCTCGGTGGTGTAGGTCTGAAGGGGCACGCCGTTGCGGTTCGTGAGCGTCACGAGGACGCGGCTCGCGGGCTCGCCCTCGGGCAGCGAGACCTGGCCCTGGACGGTGACTATCCGGGCGGGCTTCGGCAGCCTCGGCAACTCCTTGACCTGAGAGCGCGCGTCGGAGGCGGCCGCGCACAGCAGGAACACGGCCGCGACGCCCGCGGCGACCCCACGAGTTTCAAGTCGGAGACGCGCCGCCATATCAACACCTCCCCCGAAGCCGAAAATTTATGAGCAGAAGTTACAGGAACTCCCGCCGGTTTTCAAAGAGATAATTTCAGAGCGAGGGCGCTGACAAAACAGTTCTGGTGCGGCGGGGGAAACCCTCCCCGCCGCACCAGAGTCTTGACCGGGCCGGAACCGGGCCTGCTTTAGAAGTAGAACTTCAGGGCAAGCTCGACGCGCCGGTGGCCGTGCTTGTTGACGATGCGGCCGAAGCTGTTCAGCGAATTCTGGTCGATGGCGAACCCCTTGGTCGGGTCGCACAGCGTGCTGTCGGCCGCGATGGTGCCGGTGCCCGTCGGTGTGCCGACAGGAACCCTGTGGCACGTGCCGGTCGCCGGGTCAGTCACGTTCACCGTGTTAATCGCCAGGCTCTGTCCGTTGAGGCCCGCGATGTCGCCGAGGTCCGAGTTGGCGAACGCCTGGTTGAAGACGTTGAAGAGCCCGACCCTGAATTGCAGGTTCTTGGTCTCCGTGAACTTGAAGTTCTTGAAGAACGTCACGTCGAAGTTGCTGGTCGTCGGGGCGCGCAGGTAGAACGGCGACTGGTAAGGCCCGCTCGTCCCGAACTCGGGTATCGCGAAGGCCCCGATGTCCAGGTAGGTGCCGTTCAGGTCCGTGTTCCCCGTGGCCGCGTTGCGCAGGACGATGGGCGCGATGCCCGAGGCGGCGGGCGAGTTCCCGCCGGCCACGCCGTTGTTGCCGAAGAACGCGAACAGGACGCTGTTGCCCGTGATCGCGCCGGTGAACCTGACGCGAATCGGCCTGCCGCTTTGCAGCGTCGTGATGCCCGACATCTGCCAGCCGTTGAGCACGCCCTTTGTGAACCAGTTCCTGAACCCGCCGCGCGCGAGGTCCGGGAAGTGGTAGTTGTAGGAGAGATTGAAAATGTGCGTCCTGTCGTAAGGCAGGATGCCGTAGTTGCGCCCGCGCGTGTCAATCGGGTCGACGATCTGGTCGCCATCCGACTCGGCGACGGCGGTCGTGCCGAGCGCCTTGGAGAAGGTGTAGGTCAGGAAGTACTGCAGGCGACTCCCGAACTGACGGTTCAGCGTGAGCTGCATCGAGTGGTAGTTGGAGGTCCCGTCGAAGGACTGGACCTGGACGCCGCCGCCGTTGCCGGCGTAGGCCGGGAAGGGCAGGAGCTGCGCCAGCGCCGCCGGGTTGTTGCCGACCGCCGCGCGGTGCACGGGGTTCGACAGGTCCGCGCAATTCGGCCCGTTCGGGCAGTCGCTGCCGAAGAGCCCCGAGGTCATCGGGGTCAGGATAAAGTTGATGCCCTTCTTCTGCGGCAGGTGGCGGCCGAAGGTCCCGACGTAGGCGACCTCAAGGACGTTCTGCCAGGGCAGCCGCCTCGCGACCGACAGGCTGGCCGTGGTGATCCGCGGGATGGTGTTGTTGAAACGGTCCTGAGTCGTGAAGCCGCCGGGGCAGTTGCCGGCGACGCGGCAGTTGACGCCGGGAGCCTGCGTGACCGGGCTGAAGCCCGCGAGGTTGTCGAGGCTGATGTCGTTGTTCGGCGCGCCCCAACTGTCGGCGTGCACGTTCAGGACGTTCGGCGGCAGGCCCTGGATGGTGTACTGGAAGTTGCCCTGGACGCGGTTGTAGAAGACGCCCGCGCCGCCGCGCACCACCGTGCTGGCGTCGCCGAAGACGTCCCACGCGATGTTCAGGCGCGGGGCGAACTTGACGCCGGGGCCGCTTTCATAGACGCCGGCCGGTATCTCGCCGCGGCTCTCAAGCAGGAACCCGTTCGGCCTGTTCAGGTCGGGCTTGCCATCTGCGCCGAGCAGGTACGGACCCTGCGTGCGGTCGTAGGCCGCCGGGTCGAACACCGCGCCCAGCCCGGTCCGCTCGATGTTGTTTCCGAAGTAGGAGACGCGCAGGCCGTATTCGAGCGTCAGGTTCGGCCTGACCTTCCAGCTATCCTGGCCGTAGCCTTCCACGTTCCAGAACCTGAAGTGTCCGACGGGCACGTTGGTGCTCTGGTCGAAGCCGTTGATGCGGCCGGTGTAGAGGTTGGCGAAGGCGTTGCCCGTGCTGCGCCCCTGGCTGGCCTCGAAGTTAATCTGCCCCTCGACCGTGCTCTGTATGTTCTGCACCTTGGTGGCCCGCTCGACCATCCCGCCGAACTTGAAGGTGTGGTTGTTGTAGACCTTCGACAGGGTGTCCGAAACGGAGATGCTGTCGTTGATGGCGAAGAGCGGCAGGCCGCCGGGCTCCCAGAGGTTCGCGCCGCCCGCCTCCCAACTGATGAGCTGCGTCGAGGCGTAAGGCGTCTGGGCCTTGTCGCCCCAGGGCGTCTGCAGGTTGGCGACGCCGAGCGCCTCTTTGCTGACCTTCGACGGGTCGGCGTAGTCGTAATAGAGCTTGAGCTTGCTGGCGCTGACGACGATCTCGTTGGTCATCGTCGGGTTGAGCACGCTCGTGATGTTGGCCGCCGCCGAGCGGCCGAGGTTGCTGCCCACGACGTGGCTCGGGAGCTCGAACGCGGACGGCCCCCACCAGATGCCGTACGGCGAGTCGTCCGTCTCGGACTCGCGGGCCAGGCGGAGGTACATGTTGGTGCTGTCGGTGATCTTGTAGTCGAAGCGCATCTTCAGGTCGGTGCGGTTCGACGGGGCGATGACGTTCGAGGCGTAGTTGCGCCGCTGGAGCGCGAGCCCCGTGCCGGGGGCCGGGGTCAAGTTGGGCAGCGGGTAGAAGTTCAGGAAGGCCGCGCCGAGCGGGTGCCTGTACGGGGTTAAGTCCCCGTTCGGCACGGGGAACCTGGCCCCGCCGTCCAGCCCGACGCCCCCTGTGCCGTCACAAGTGGCCCACCCGACGGTGTCCGGCGGGCAAATGACGCCGCCGGGTTGGATGGAGGGCGACTGGCTGAAGTCGCCGTTGCGCTCGGCCAGCGTCGGGACCGTGCCGACGCGCGAGCCGCGGTCCGGCCTCTGGCGCTGCAGCTCGAAGCCGACGAAGAAGAAGAGCTTGTCGCGGTTACGGTTCAGGCCCGTGCCCGGAATAATAATCGGGCCGCCGAGGTTGCCGCCCGGATACTGGAAGTTGGTCTGGGGCCGCGCGGCCCCGATGGTGGTGTTCGAGCGGTCGCTGGCCTGCAACGTGTTCGGCCGCCAGTAGTCGTAGACCGTGCCGTGGAAGTCACGGCCGCCGGCCTTGGTCGTCGCCGAAATCTGGACGCCGCTTGAGCCGTACTCGGCCGCGTAGTTGCTCGTCTTGACCGTCACCTCCGACACCATGTCCACGTTCGGGGTGATCATGGTCCCGTTGTTGGAGCCGATATCGATGACGCGCGAGCCGTCTATGCTGACGTTGTTGTTGACGCCGCGGATGCCGTTGACGGTGTAGTTGGCGGTGGCGTTCGCGCCGCCGCCGAACGAGACGCGGTCGATGCCGGAGTTCGGGTCGCTCGCGTCCGGGGCCACGACGCCCGGCAGGATGCGCAGGAGTTCCAGACTGCTGCGGCTGATGATCGAGAGGTTCTCGATCTGGCTGGCGGTGATGGTGTCAGACCGCTCGCCCGTCTCGGTCTTGATCGGGGCGGGCTCGTCCGTGACGGTCACGTCGCCGGCCACGCCGATCTCCAGGCCCACGTCCACGCCGCGCGTCTCCGACGGCGCAATCGTCAGCTTGATCTCGGAGGTCTTGAAGCCTTGCGACTCGACCCGCAGCGTGTACGCCCCCGGCTCAACGGAGGTGAAGACGTAGCGCCCGTCCTCGTTCGTCTTGCTGTCGCGCGAGTCGCCGCGCTGCGTGTTGACGAGCGTCACGACCGCGCCGGGGACGACCGCCTCGTTCGGATCCTTGACGACGCCGCTGAGCGTGCTGCCGCTCCCCTGGGCGAAGGAGACGGGCGCGGACGCCAGCAGGAATAAGATTCCCAGCAGCGAGCCGAAGGCGAGGAGACCGATTCGCCCCGTGCCGCTGGAAGCGTGTTTGTTCAGCCGCCGCGAGTGATTGATTGTCAGCATGAGTTGCCTCCGAAGAACCCTGTGTTTCAGGTGGCGTGGAATGGGCTAAGCCCACAAAGTCAAAACTTCATGGCGCACACGGCAGGGTGCGCCGCAGCGAAACGCTCGAAATTGTCGAGAGCAACGAGAACGGAGAAGCGCCGCCTGGTTTTTACAGTTCGAGGCTAACTCTGAGAAGGAGGGGGCCGAACCAACGCTCACCTGCACAGAAGCCTCGGGCGGCTGCGAGCTAATTTAACTTTCCGACTTTAAGAATAAGAACTGGCTGTTTTGTTGTAAGACCCAACAAAAGTATTTCTATTCCTATTCGATTTCTTTGTCAAGAAGAATTTTAGATTTACGTAAATTTTATTTAAGGCGCGTAAACCTCGCCGCCGACTTAAACGTTTAACTCCAGAACATCGCGAAAACGGGTCCGCTTCCCTCGCCCGAACGCCCGCGGATTTTAGTAAAAACCAGGTCACTGCCGCCTGCGATAGCGGGCGTGTCTGACGCACTCATCACCCGCCCGCTTGCGGCAGGCGGCACGGACACGGACTCATCGCGCGGCGCGCGCCCTCTTCATTCTTTCTCGTTGTCTCTTCGCGGTAGATGCTTTAAGTTATCACGCATGAAGTCCGTCCTCCTGTCCCTGCTCGTTTCCGTGCTGACGTTCCCACACGCTGCGCCTGCGTCTGCCCAGCAGAGGGACGCGAAGGCAATCGAGTTCGTGGACGTGACGAGTCAGGCGGGCATCCGTTGGGGGCTCAGGCAACTCGCCCCAGGCGTCAGGTACTTGATCGAAACGATGGGCGGCGGCGGCGGCTTCCTCGATTACAACAACGACGGGCTGCTCGACATTTATCTTGTCTGCTACTCCCAGACGCCGCAGACTGACCCCAAAGTCAAGCTCAAGGACGCGCTCTACCGCAACAACGGCGACGGCACGTTCACGGACGTGACCGAGGGCGCGGGCATTAATAATAGTATGCGGGGCACGGGGATGGCCTCCGGGGATTTCGACAACGACGGCTGGGCAGACATCTACGTCACGGGCTTCGGCGCGAGCCGCCTTTACCGCAACAACCGCGACGGCACGTTCGCGGACGTGACCGAGAGGGCCGGCGTCAACAACAGGCTCTGGGGCGCGAGCGCAGCCTTCTTCGACTACGACGCGGACGGGTACCTCGACCTCTACGTCTGCAACTACCTGAACTTCGACCCGGACGGCAAAGTCCCCTGCGACTTTTTCGAGAACCGGCCTTACTGCTACCTCTCCAAGTTCAAGGGCTCGCCGCCCGCGCTCTACCGCAACAACCGCGACGGGACGTTCACGGACGTGAGCGCGAAGGCGGGCGTCGCGGGCCACAGCGGGAAGGGCCTGGGCGTGGTCGCCTTCGACTACAACAACGACGGGCGGGTGGACGTTTTCCAGGCCAACGACTCTGACCCCAACTTCCTGTTCCGCAACAACGGCGACGGCACGTTCGAGGAGGTCGCCTTCGAGGCAGAGTGCGCGCTCGACCCGAACGGCGCGGCGCGCGGCGGGATGGGCGTCGACGCGGAGGACGTGGACGGCGACGGCCACCAGGACCTCTTCGTCACAAACTTCTCGCAGGAGACCAACGCCTTCTGGCACAATAACGGCGACGGCACTTTCAACGAGACGACTTACCAGTTGAACCTCGCGCGGGTCAGCATCCCCATGAGCGGGTTCGGCACGCGCTTCTTCGACTACAACAACGACGGCCTCGCGGACCTCTTCGTCCACAACGGCCACCCGTTCGAGCCGATCCAGAAAGTCTTTCCGGGGACGACCTACGCCGAGCCGCCGTTCCTGTTCGAGAACACGGGCAAGGAGTTTCGCGAGGTGGCGGCCGAGCGCGGCGCGGCGCTGAAGAAGTATTACCTGGGCCGCGGGCTCGCCGTCGGCGACGTTGACAACGACGGCGACTCGGACCTGCTCCTGATGAACGCGGGCGAGCCGCCCGCGCTCCTGAGGAACGACGGCGGGAACCGCAACAACTGGCTCGGGCTGAAACTCGTCGGCGCGAAGAGCAACCGCGACGCGGTGGGCGCGAAGGTGACGATTAGAACGGGGGCCGCGCGCAGGATGAAACAACTGCTCGGCGGGACGAGCTACTGCTCCGCCTCCGACCTGCGCCTGCTCTTCGGCCTGGGCGGCGCGCAGAAAGTTGACGAGGTGGAGGTCCGCTGGCCTTCCGGCGCGGTCACGACGCTGAAGGACGTGGCCGCCAACCGATACCTCGCTATTAAAGAGGACGCCGGGGGCCAGCCGTCCAGGCGCTAGCCAGATATTTTAGAGGGGCTGTCATGAAAAGAGTTACTGTCTTCATTCTGATTTTCGCCTTAACAGTCGCGTCGACTCTCCCCTGCCTCGCGCAGGACCCGGCGGGGCAGGAGCCGGACGACGACGAGAGGCTCGTGGTCGGGACGAGCGAAGTCGTGCTCGACGCCGTGGTGAAAGACAAGAAGGGGCACGCGGTCAAAGACCTCAAGCCTTCCGACTTCGAAGTCTTCGAGGACGGCGTCCGCCAGGAAGTCAAATCGTTCCGCCTGGTCATACGTGAATCGGGGGCGGCGAATAGTGAGCAGGCCAAGAGCGAGACGGCGACGACCGGCGAGTCGCAGCCGGCCGGCGGGCCGCGTCGCGCCGCGGGGCCTGCGTCGCGCGTGGGCCGCACGAGCGCCGTCGCGCTCGTCTTCGACCGCCTCTCGCCCGACGCGCGCAGGCGTGCGCGCGAAGCGGCGCTCGCTTACCTCGGCAGCGAGATACGCCCGGACGACTTCGTCGGCGTCTTCGGCATAGACCTCTCGCTCAAGGCCGCGCAGCCTTTCACCAACGACACGCAGCTCGTCCGTCAGGCCGTCGAGCGCATCACCGGACAGAACTCTTCGACCTACGAGGCGAGCACGCAGCAGATTACGGACCTCACGCGGAAGCAGACCATTCTTCAGAGCCAGATGGACTCGGGCAACGCGAACCTGGCGGGCACGGGCGAGAGCAGCGGGGGCTCTACGGGGTCGGCGGGCGCGACGGCCATCGAGCAGGAGTTCGCCGAGATGACTCAGCGCGCCGTCGAAGGCTTCGAGCGCATAGAGCGCGCGCAGCAAGGCTACGCGACGACCGACGGGCTGCTTTCCATCATCAACGCCATGGGCCAGTTGCCCGGCCGCAAGGCCCTCATTCTCTTCTCCGAGGGCGTGGCGATTCCGACTCAGGTGGCGGCCCAATTCCGCACCGTCATCGGCAACGCCAACCGCGCCAACGTCAGCA
>DATMVE010000003.1:0-97801 GCA_035563515.1 Pyrinomonadaceae bacterium | reverse complement strand
CCGGCGAGCGCGGCCGGGAGCGCCGTCCAGGCGTCCGCCGCGATGCCGCCCGCGCGCGCGGCGAAGGCGGAGGCGAGGAGGATCGCGGCGCGGAAGATGCGCTCGGCGTCGTTTGGGCCAAAATCGCGTGCGCGGCGCGCGACCCTGGGCGTGGTCTTGAGGAAGTCGGCGCTGTGCCGGGCCGACCGCTTGGAAATCTCCGCCGCGACTTCGAAGACCATTCGGAGCAACTCCGGGTCCGTGACGTAGGCGGCGAGCAGCGGAGCATTCCTGAAAGTTTCGAGCGCGACGGCGCTGGAGAGCGTCATCTGGCGCGAGCAGACCTGGAAGACGAGCGGGCGTGCCTGCGGCGGAACGTGTCCGAGTTCCTCGACGCCCGCGTTGAAGAAGCTGACGGCCGTCTCCACGTCGCCCATCGCGAGTCGCCTGCCCATCTCGCCCCAGGCGCGCAGGTCCGCGGCCTCTATCACGCGCGAGGCGCGAGGCGCGGCCCGCAGGAACTCTATGCTCGCGCGCAAGCTTACGCCCGCGATGGAGGCGCTCGTCTCCAAGGCGGCGCGCGCCGCGTCCACCGGCAGCGACCCCAACTCGCGCGCCAGCCCCGCAATCGTGCGCCGCTCCGTCACGCTCTTGACCGAGCGCAAACGCTCACGGAACTCGCCCTCGAACGGCGCGCCCTCTTCAGTCTCTCTTTCCTCTTCCTTCATTACTTATCGAAGCTTAGAAAATTCAGGTCGAAAGGGCAATCAGCCATTGGGCCGTGAAGTAGGTGGAGAGAATGAGGAGCTGCGCGCTGCGGAAGTGGCCGCGGAATTTGTCCAGGGCAAGCGCGGAGTCGGACGCGATGAAGAGGACCGCGCCGAGGAAGGCGAGGAGACTCCCTTCTTGTTCGGTCAGGAGACGGCGGCCCGCGGCCGCCCACCCCATCGCCAGAATCGCCGCGACGTAAATCAGGACCGGCAGCTTCAGTTTTCCGAGGTGCGGCCAGAGCACGCGCAGCATCAGGCAGCCGTAAAGCAGAAAGGGGACCAGCGTCCAGAAGGAGAGCGCGCCGCCACTCTCGTAAGTGAAAGCCACTACGTAGAAGACGTGCGCGAAGAGGAAGCTGACCAGCCCAGGGATGAAGCGGTCCGGCAGCATCAGGAAAATGTCGCCCGCGAGCGAGAAGATGAGACCGGCGATGATCGCCTGCCTGTAAAAAGGCGTGGTCGTGTGTTTCGCCTGGAGCGCGATGAGGATGATGACGACGACGGTCAGCGGCTTGAAGAGGTAGTGCGTCAGTCTGCGCTTCTGGTAAGCGGAGAGGACGGCGAGGACCGCGGAGAAGAGGGCCAGAATCGAGAGCACGGCTACGAGCATGATTTATCTCTCAGGAGGCGATTCTCGCGAAACCGAACGCGAGCAGCACGACGACCGCGTGCATCGCGACGCCGACGATTAACCCCGCGCGAAACGTCCGCGCGTTCACCCTCCCTTTCGCGCGCCGCAGCGTGAACAACCCGAGCGGGACGTAGAAGAGGAGCCCGGTGATTAGGCCCGGCGAGTACGACCACGTCGCGACGCTCGCGAGCGCGTGCACGACGCCGTTAATCAAAACGACTGTGCCAAAACTGACCAGCAGCCAGCGGTAGGACTTCGTCAAGAGCACCAGCGCGACGCCCACGCACATCATCACCAGCGCCCCGCCGTTCCACGACAGGAAATTATCGACCGAGCTTTCGACGCCCCAGAACCTCGCTATCCACGCGGGGAACCCGCCCCAGTATTCCTCCGCGATGTGCGCGAGGTAGCTCGCGGGCAAAAGCCACGCCCAACTCCCGACGAAGTTATCTGTGCGCGGCGCGTCGGGTTCTGCTGTCATCACGCTTTACCGCCGAACGTTGCTTCAATCTCACGGCGCGTTTTAAATAACGGTCGTCACGATCTCGCGTATGCTGCGCTGCAATTCGCGGTCGTCGGTGATGGGCGAGCAGAGGGCGACCTCGGCGGCGGCGACGGGCGGGATGCCGCGGGCGATCATCTGCGCGGCGTAAATCAAGAGACGGGTCGAGACGCCTTCTTCGAGGCCGTGGCCGCGCAGGTTCCTGACCTTCTGGCCGATGACGACGAGGTCGCGCGCCGTCGCCTCGTCCACGCCGCCCTCGCGCGCCACGATCTCCGTCTCCATCTCGGGCGGCGGGTAGTCGAATTCTAATGCGACGAAGCGTTGACGCGTCGACTGCTTCAGGTCCTTGAGGATCGATTGGTAGCCCGGATTGTACGAAACCACCAGCATGAAATCGTCCGGCGCGTCGAGCACCGTGCCGCGCTTCTCGATGGGCAGGCGGCGGCGGTCGTCCGTCAGCGGGTGGATGATGACGATGGTGTCCTTGCGCGCCTCCACGACTTCGTCCAAATAACAGATCGCGCCGTTGCGGACGGCCCGCGTCAAGGGGCCGTCGTGCCAGACCGTCTCCTCGCCTTCGAGCAGGAAGCGCCCGACCAGGTCCGTCGCGGACAAGTCCTCGTGGCACGCGACCGTAATCAGCGGGCGCTCCAGCCGCCACGCCATGTGCTCGACGAAGCGCGTCTTGCCGCTCCCCGTGGGGCCTTTGAGCATGACGGGCAGGCGCGCGGCGTAGGCCGCCTCGAACAACTCCACTTCGCGCGCGACCGCCAGGTAGTAGGGCTCGGCGGCGACGCGATACTCTTCGATGGCTCTTTCCATGATCACAAAAGTTTAGTTTGAAACGGGGCCAATTCGTTCGGTCTCGGAAACGAAAACACTCCTGGGCGATGGCCGCATCTTATCATTTTCAGCGAAAAGCCAGGAACCACGAAGCCACACGAAGCAACACGAAGGAAGGACGAAGCCTTTCGTGCCGTTTCGTGTGGCTTCGTGGCCCGTCGCTTCCTCTGATGAAAGAACCTGCACGTTCAAATTGATGAGCCCGACCGCCGTCGCCTATAATGGCGGCCGGAAAGGATTACTTTTTATGCTCAAGTGCATTCGTGGCAGCACCACCTGATAACTCGACCGAGAAGCCTTCGGAAAACTTATCGGGCCATATCGGCGGCGGGGTGGTCTTGGACATAGGGACCGGCGACGGCCGCTTTGTGTACCAGTCTGCGCGGGCCGACCCGACGAAGTTCTACATCGGCGTGGACGCGAGCGCCAAAGCGCTGGAGAAGATTTCCGAGAAGATTTACCGCAAGCCGGCGAAGGGCGGACTGCCTAACGTCCTCTTCGTCCAGGCGGCGGTCGAGAATCTCCCCGCGGAACTCGACGGCGTCGCCGACGAGATTCACATACATTTCCCGTGGGGCAGTCTGCTGCGCGCGGTGGCGACCGGCGACACCGCTGTGCTCGCTAACCTGCGGCGCGCCTGCGCGCCCGGCTGCGTGCTCGAAGTCGTCATCGGTGTGGACCCCGCGCGCGACCGTACAGAGATGGAGCGTTTGGGACTGCCAGAGCTTTCGCACGATTATCTCGAATCGATTTTGGCACACAAGTACAGCGCCGCCGGGTTTGAAGTGATGGAGGCGGGTGTGTTGTCTCAGGCGGAATGGGCGCGACTTCAAACCTCCTGGGCGCGCAGGCTACAGGGCAACACCGAGCGCGCGGTCGTCTACCTCATAGCACGAGCGGTTGATTAATGATCCCTCCCTTGACTTCCTGTTGACTTGCGACCAACCCGACCGCCTGTCAGAATATCAAAGAGTAGTCATGAAGATAGCAGTGGCAATGAGCGGCGGCGTGGATTCATCGGCGGCGGCCGCGATCTTAAAAGAGCAGGGTCACGAGCTGGTCGGCTTCACGATGCAGTTGTGGAACCAGCGGCGCGGGCTGAGCGTGGACGAGCACGGCGAGCCCCTGCCGTCGCGCTGCTGCTCGCTGGACGACGTGTACGACGCGCGCCGCGTGGCCGAGGAACTCGGCTTCCCCTTCTACGTCCTCAACCTCGAACGCGATTTCGAGCGCGACGTGGTAGAGCCTTTCGTCGCGAGCTACCTCGACGGCGAGACGCCGATTCCCTGCGTCGCGTGCAACAGCCGACTGAAGTTCGCTTCGCTCGACCGTCTGGCCGAGAGCCTGGGTTGCGACAAAGTCGCGACAGGGCATTTCGCGCGCGTCCGTTTCGACGGCGAGGCCAATCGTTACCGCCTCTTCCGCGGGCTGAACACGCAGAAAGACCAGTCTTACTTCCTGTGGGAATTGACGCAGGGCCAACTTTCCCGAGCCATGTTTCCGCTCGGCGAGATGTCCAAGCCGGAGGTGCGCGGCGTGGCGCGAGCGAGCGGACTCGCCGTCGCGGAGAAGGCCGAGTCGCAGGAAATCTGTTTCGTGCCGGACGGCGACTACGCGGGCTTCATCGACCGCTACCTCGAAGCCGAAGGCGCGCAGGAGCGACTGCCCGGCGAGGGCGAGATCACGAACACGCGCGGCGAAGTCTTGAGCAAGCACGGCGGCATACACCGCTACACGGTGGGGCAGCGGCGCGGGCTCAGGCTGTCTAGCGAGCGCCCGCTCTACGTCGTCTCGATTGACGCCGGGCGCAACCGCGTCGTCGTCGGGAACGAGGAAGAGTTACTGCGCGAGGAGTTCACGGCCGCGGGCGTCAACTGGATCGCGCTCGACTCGCCGACGGAGCCCGTCCGCGCCGAGGTCCGCGTGCGCTACAGACACCAGCCCGCGCCCGCCACCATCACGCCCCGCGAGCGCGGCCGCGCGCACGTACGCTTCGACGAGCCGCAGCGCGCCATCACGCCCGGCCAGGCCACAGTCTTCTACCGCGGCGACGAAGTCCTCGGCGGCGGGTGGATTGTGAAGGGATGAGGGCGGAGGGATGAGGGATGAAGAAGATTGAGTGCCAGATTCAGTTGACCTATTCACTCAACCCTTTTCATCCCTCATCCCTTCGTTAAACCTTTTCCCGCCGGCTTGCGTAATGATAGCGGCGTGCGCGCCGTATCTTCAGGAATCGAGTTTCGGGTTCAATAATTATGGCAATGTCATGCGGGCGTAAAATCGCAATCATCCTCGGCAGTCTCTTCCTGGTCTTCGTCCTCGCCGTCGTCATCGGGATCGGCATCCTCTTCTCAATGCTGCGCGGCAGCGAGCCGGTCATACGCGGGAACAGCGTGCTCGCTTTGAAGGTCGAAGGCGAACTGCCCGATTACGTGCCGGAGAGTCTCGCCGGACGAATTTTCGGCAAAGAGCGGCTGTCGATGACGACCCTGGTCGAGCAGCTCCGCAAGGCGAAAGTTGATAAGCGCATCAACGGAGTCCTCCTGGAGATTGACCTGCTCGGCGCGGGCTGGGGCAAGGCCGACGAACTGCGCGAAGTGATCGCGGACTTCCGCGCCTCGGGCAAACCGATTTACGCCTTCATAGAGGTCGGCACGAACAAGGAGTATTACGTCGCGACCGCGTGCGACCGCGTCTACGTCTCGCCGTCTGGCGACCTCTTCATCAACGGGCTCGCGGCCGACGTGATGTTCTTCCGCGGCGCGCTCGACAAGCTAGGCGTCTACCCGGACGTGTACCAGATCGGCAAGTATAAGAACGCGCCGGACCAATTCACGCGCAAGGAGATGACGAAGGAGCACCGCGAGGTCGTTGACGCAATCCTCGACGACCTCTTCAACCGCTTCGTCAGGACGGTCGCCGAGGCCCGCAAGAAATCGCCCGAAGACATACGCGCCCTCGTCGACAACGCGCCGCTGAGCGCCGAGCAGGCGCGCGACGCCGGCCTAATTGACGGCGCGAATTACCGCGACGAAGTCGAGAATGAATTGAAGAAGCGCCTGGGCTACAAGGACGACGAAGAGCTGCACGTCACGCGCGCGGAGGCTTACAAGCAGATCGAGCCGGAGTCCGTCGGGCTGAACCGCGGCGAGCGGATCGCGGTCATCTACGCCTCGGGGGAAATCTGGCCCGGCAAGTCCGAGTCGGGCTCGATGGGCGGCGACCAGTCGGTCGGCTCCGACACGATGGTCAAGGCCGTCAACGACGCGGCGCGCGACAAATCAATCAAGGCCATCGTCCTACGCGTGGACAGCCCCGGCGGCGTGCACTACGCGTCGGACGCCATCTGGCACGCCGTCGAAGTCGCGAAGCAGAAGAAGCCCGTCGTGGTCTCTATGGGCGACCTCGGCGCGTCGGGCGGCTACTACATTTCGTGCAACGCCAACAGGATTCTCGCCGAGCCCTCGACCATCACCGGCTCCATAGGCATCTTCGCTGGCAAGCCCGTCATCAAGGGGCTCTACGACTGGCTGGGCGTGACGAACGAGTACGTGCTGCGCGGGAAGACCGCGGGGCTCTTCCGCGAGACGGAGAAGTTCACGCCCGAGGAGCGCGAGAGGTTCGAGGCCACGGTCAAGAGCAAGTACTACGACGAGTTTGTGCCAAAAGTGGCGAAGGGGCGCGGCCACGACCCCGAGTACATTGACTCGGTCGGGCAGGGGCGCGTCTGGACCGGCGCGCAGGCGAAGGAGAAAGGGTTGATAGACGAGTTCGGCGGCTTGGACAGGGCTGTGGAGGTCGCGCGCGAACTCGCGGGCATCCCGGCCGACAAGGGCGTGCGGCGCGTCATCCTCCCTCCCCGCCGTGGCTTCTTAGACGGCCTGTTCGGAGGCGGAGGCGGAGGCGACGAGGCGAGCGTCCAGCTACAGCAGCAGCAAGCGGCCTTCGCCGCGCTCCCCGAAGACGTGCGCCGCGCCCTCCGCTACGCCGCCACCATGGACCGCATGAAGCGCGGCGAAATCATGGCCCTCATGCCGTTCGACTTGAGAATCAAGTAAACAGTGGGCAGTGGGCAGTTAAAGACAAGAGGCAGCCGAGTTACTTAGTCGGCTGCCTCTTGTGTTTTGTTTTTAACTGCCCACTGCCTACTGCCCACTGCCCACTATTCTTTCCATCCCGTTCATGTAGGGGCGCAGCGCTTCTGGAATGACGATTGAGCCGTCCGGCTGCTGGTAGTTTTCCAGGACGGCGATCCAGGTGCGGCCGACGGCGAGGCCGGAGCCGTTGAGCGTGTGCACGTACTCGGGCTTCGCGCCGCCCGCGCGCCGGAAGCGAATCTGCGCGCGCCGCGCCTGGAAGCTCTCGTAGTTCGAGCACGAAGAGATTTCGCGGAAGGCGCTCTGCGAGGGCAGCCAGACCTCTATGTCGTAAGTCTTCGCCGGGCCGAATCCGAGGTCGCCGGTCGAGAGCGCGACCACGCGGTAGTGGAGCCCGAGTCTTTGCAGCACGGCCTCGGCGTTGCGCGTCAGCGACTCCAACTCGTCGTAAGAATTCTCGGGGAGCGCGTACTTGACCAGCTCGACCTTCTCGAACTGGTGCTGGCGAATCAGCCCGCGCACGTCGCGCCCGTAGCTCCCCGCCTCGGAGCGGAAGCACGGCGTGTACGCGGCCCACTTCATGGGGAGCTGCGCGCCTTCGAGTATCTCCTCGCGGTGGTAGTTCGTCACGGGAACTTCCGCTGTCGGCACCAGGTAGAGGCCGCGCTCGTCCGTCAGCTTGAACAAGTCCTCTTCGAACTTCGGCAACTGCCCTGTGCCAAAAAGCGAGTCGGCGTTGACGATGAAGGGCGGCAGCGTCTCCTCGTAGCCGTGCTCGCGCGTGTGCATCTCCAGCATGAAGTTGACGAGTGCGCGGCTCAGGCGCGCGCCCTCGCCGTTCAGGATGCTGAAGCGCGCGCCCGCGATTTTGCTCGCGCGTTCGAGGTCAAGAATCCCCAGCGACGTGCCCAACTCGACGTGGTCCATCGGCTCGAAGTCGAACTCGGGGGGCTTGCCCCACCTGCGCTCCTCGCGGTTCGCCGTCTCGTCCGTGCCGACTGGCACACTTTCGTGCGGGATGTTCGGGAGGGTCGAGAGCAGCTCGCGCATGTGTGCCTCGGCCGCGTCGCGCACGCGGTCGAGCTCGGCCATGTGCTCCTTCATCTCCCCGACTTCGCGGCGGTGCGCCTCGGCCTCCTCGCGCTGGCCCTCCTTCATCAGCGCGCCGATGGCGCGGCTGGCGGCGTTGCGCGCGGCGTTGAGTTGGTCGGATTCCGAAATCACGCGCCGGCGCTCGGCGTCCGCCCGCGCGAAGTCGTCGAGCGCCGCGGTCGGGAACTGGCGCGCTTCGAGTGCGGCGCGCACTTTATCCAGGTTGTCACGAACGAAGTTTAAATCGAGCATTTGCCGCGGCCCTCTGTCTTATGGTATTGAAACACCTCTGCACAGGCTCCAAGCGAAAAGGGTCAAGCTATCTGACCGCGCACGCGCGTGTCAAGCACGTGGGGCGGGGCGGACGCGCCCCCGCCCGCGGCAAGTCGCGCCGGGTCAGCGCAAGGGGGATTACAACGTCATGGCACAAAAAATTCGCAAGGCGGTCTTCCCGGCGGCGGGTTTGGGTACGCGATTCCTGCCCGCCACGAAGGCGTCGCCCAAAGAGATGCTCCCGCTCGTGGACAAGCCGCTGATTCAGTACGTCGTCGAAGAGGCGGTCGCCTCCGGCGTCGAATCCGTCATCATCGTCACGGGCCGCGGCAAGAGCGCCATCGAAGACCACTTCGACATCTCTTTCGAACTCGAACATTTGCTCCGCGAGCGCGGCAAGCAGGAGGAGTTGAAGCTGACGCGGGCCATTTCCGAGATGGCGCGCATCAGCTACGTGCGCCAGCGCGAGGCGCTCGGCCTGGGCCACGCCGTCCTCCAGGCGCGCGACCTTGTCGGCGACGAGCCGTTCGCCGTGATGCTCAGCGACGACATAGTCGACGCGGAAGTGCCTGCGCTCAGGCAGATGCTGGACGTTTACGAGAAATACGACGCGCCGGTGCTGGGCACGATGCGGGTGGAAGGGGAGGCGATCTCGCGGTTCGGCGTGATTGACGCCGAGGAGGTCGGCGAGGGCGTTTACAAGATCAAAGACATGGTGGAGAAGCCGCCGTTCGCGGAAGCGCCGTCGGACCTGGCCATCATCGGCCGCTACGTCCTCACGCCGGACATCTTCGACGAGATAGAAGGGACGCCACCCGGCGCGGGCGGAGAAATACAGATCACGGACGCCATGCGCTCGCTCCTGAAGAAGCGCCCGTTCTACGCCGTGAGCTTCCAGGGCACGCGCCACGACGCCGGCGACAAACTCGGCTTCCTCATCGCCACCGTCGAGTTCGCCCTCAAGCGGCCTGACCTCGCGCCCGAGTTTAAGAAGTATTTGAGTTCGCTAAAGCTCTAAGAGTTGAGGAGCGGTCGGCCGCAGGGCGTGTGCTCTCGCCGTTTCTAATTTCAATCGGAGGACGAATCATCTTGGACAATTCATCCAGGCCCTTTTCCGGGCGGGCCGCCATCGTGACGGGCGCGACGCGCGGCATCGGTCGCGCGATAGCGCTCGAACTCGCGCGGCGCGGCTCCGACGTTGCCTTCAACTACGCGAAGAGCGCGGAGGCGGCGGAAAGTTTGAAGGCGGAAATCGAGGCGATGGGCGTGCGCGTGCTGGCGACGCAGTGCGACGTGGCGCAAACGGAAGCCGCCGCGGAGATGGTCAAGCAGGTCAAAGAAGCCTTCGGGCGAATTGATTTTCTGGTCAACAACGCAGGCATCACGCGCGACAACCTGATCCTGCGGATGAAGGAAGACGACTGGGACGCCGTCATTGACACCAACCTCAAGGGGGCTTGGAATTTCGCGCGCGCCGCCCTGCGCGTGATGCTCAGGCAAGAGGGCGGCGGCTCGGTCCTGAACATCTCTTCCATCAGCGGCCGCGTCGGGATGGCGGGGCAGTCTAATTACTCAGCCTCGAAGGCCGGCATGATCGGGCTGACGAAAGCCCTGGCGAAAGAAGTGGCGAGTCGCAAAGTGACCGTCAACGCGCTCGCCCTCGGCCTGGTTTCGACGGAGATGGCCGGGGCGCTCAATGAAGATTACCAGGCGAAGCTGCTCGAACAGATTCCGCTCGGCCGCTTCGCCGAACCCGACGAAGTGGCGCGGATCGCGTGCTTCCTACTTTCCGACGAGGCGCGCTACATCACGGGCCAGGTGATACAGGTCGACGGCGGCCTGGCGATGTGAAGATATTTTTGACGGGGCGGCTAAAAAAGCTGACTCCGGTTTTCTGACGCCAGAAAGAGGGAGCCCCGTCAATCTTTCGACTGACGGGGCAAAACTTTAGGGGCAGGCTCGGAGATTCAGGGTTGGCGTTGGCAATGAACTGAGAATCGTCACATACGTTCGATCCCGTGATTTATAGGCGGTGCGTTGGTACGGGCGAGATAATGCCGTGCGGCTTAAGAAAATTGTGCATCCGCTGCGAACCTAACGCACCCTCTTACTAAGGTTCGTACAAAAGCACTTTCACCACACTGTCAAACCAACTGAAGCGTGCCAACTTGGTTCGTCCTGCCTCAGTGTGTGAGGAATTATACTGAAGTTTTGTGAGCTGTCAAGAACAATTTTCACCGAAACACAATATTTTTGTGACAAAGGGAGAGCCGAGACAGGGCAATCATTCAGGTGATCTGTTAGCTCTAACGGACTAAAGCTAATTATTCCCTCATTTCGATGCTTGCGAGAGTTGCCCCTTGCGGCTAAGACTTCGCGTAAAAATTTTCTTCTTTTTCCGGTCTTGTGTTCCAGCGTTTGTGAATCCACAGCCATTGATCCGGGTAGCGGCGGACGTAATCTTCCACGACGGACGTGAAAAGTGCGGTCATCTGCCTGACGTCTTCCGACTGGTCGCCGGTGGGGGTGATGGACAGCGGCGGGTCAACGTAAAGGACGAAGCGGCGTCGGGTCTCGTCCCAAGGGACGAAGACGGGCAGGACCGCGGCACCCGTACGCAGCGCGAGCGCGGCCAGCCCGGAGGTGGTCGAGGCCGGTATGCCGAAAAAATCTACGAAGATGCCCTCGTGCGGCTGTGTGTTGAGGTCGACGAGGATGCCTAGCGTTCCCCCGGCGCGCAGGGTTTTCAGCATCGGGCGCATGGCGGCGCGCTTGTCTATCGAGCGGTTGCCGAAGCGCGTGCGCGTCTTCTCGACCAGCGTCTCGACGCGCGGGTTATCAATCCGGCGGACGAGAAAGTTCAGCGGGTAGCCGAAGGCGGAGAGTGCGAAGCTCGAAAGCTCCCACGCGCCTAGATGCCCGGTGAATAAAATGACGCCGCGCCCGCGCGCCTGAGCCTCGCGCAGATTCTCCAGACCTCTGCACTCGATAATCTTGTGCAGGTCTTCGGGCGTCGCGCTGTTCAGTTGGCTGAATTCGCCGAGCAGGCGGCCGAGGTTGGCGAAGGTGCCGCGGAGGATGCGCTCGCGCTCGCGCGGGCTCATCTCGGGGAAGGCGAGTTCGAGGTTGCGAAAGCCTGTGAGCCTGAGCCTGTCGCTCAACCCGTAGGCGACTCGCGCGACGGTGCGCCCAGCGGCGAGGGCAACGGGGCGCGGCAGCCAGCCGAGCCCAGTGAGAATCAGGCGCGCCGTCCCGTATTCCAAAGCCGTTTGAACTTTTCCACGTTTCCCCATCTCTCGAAAAGCTGACCGGACGTAGTGTAATGTGCGGGCTCACAACTCGCAAACCGGCGGCTTTCATTCCGGCCCTGAACGCCCTTCTACATTTTTGTAGACTGCGCTCCCGCGAGACAACAGATTCGTTTCTTTTCCGTTTTATGCGTCGGCGTTCGCAGTGGATTCGCCGAACTTTTCGACGCCCGCGAAGACGGTTTTCCCGCGAAATATCCTCGCGGGGCCGTTTAAAAGTCTTCCATTCCGCCCTCACTTCTTGTATGGTATGGCGAGTGCAAAAGGGTTCCGTGTCCGGGTCATGAAATTGCCTGAGCGCGAAAGACGGAGGTAGAACCCCCTAGATGACTGATGTGGAGTCCGGCGTCAACAGAGCGCCGAACCTTGTCGCTAGTCAACCTCACACGTCTCAACTCTTCGACTACGGTGTGCACCTGGCCTCCCGCACCCTGTTCCTCTTCGACGACATCAACCGGTCGACCGCCGCGAAGGTGCTGATGGGCTTGCAGGCTCTCGGCGCCGGAGAACTGACCGTCAAAATCAGCACGCGCGGCGGGTGCCGCGCCGCGGGGCTCTCGATCTACGACGGCATCAAGGAGTGCACGGAAGTGCGCGCGGTCGGCTACGGCGAAGTCTGTTCGATGGGCGCGGTCATCCTGCAAGCCGCGGCGCAGCGCGAGCTGATGCCGAACTCCGTGATCATGGTGCATCCGGGCTATTCGAGCGTCGCGGTTGACCACGACGAGAACACGCAGCGCACGGCCGAGTACGCGCGGCGGCAGCGCGACCGCTGCTGCGAGATTCTGGCCGAGAGGATGGGCATCACCCTCAAGCGGTTCCTGCGCCGCTTCACCTGGGACACATACCTGACGGCGCGGCAGGCCGTGGAACTGGGGCTCGCCGACAGGGTGATTGAGCCGTACGCCTCCGTGGCGGCCGCCGCGCCGCTCGAACCGAGCTTCGTCACGCCGATGGCGCGCAAAGCCAGTTGAGGTGACGTAGACTACGCGAACAGACGTAAGCCCCGCAGGCGTCCGACTGTTATTCAGAGTCGGACGCCTGCGGGGCTTTTCGGGTCAGGCCGGAAAATCTTGGCCGTTACTGCTGGCCGATGCTCGCCGGCAGCGCGTTGCCCGCGCCGTTGCCGCGGACGGTGTTGTTGCCGTGGGTTTCGATGGTGCCGCCCATCGCTAGAACACCCGTCCCGTTCTCGCTGATGGTGACGCCCGAGAGTCGCACGATCGAGGCACCCGCCCCCGCGTAGACGCCGTAACTAGTGTTGTGCGAGAGCACGGAGTTGTTGACGTAGACCTCCGTGTTGGCGTCGGCCGCCTGCAAGCCGGCGTTGCCGTTGCCCGTGATGACGGAGTCGCGGATCGTGACTTTCGCGCCCGTCCCCGCGTAGACGCCCGACTGGCCGTTGTCGTGAATCCTGACGTTGTTGAGCACCATGTGGATCGCGCCCGAGTTGGTCACGACGGCGTTCGAGAGGTTGTCGTTGATGGTCGTGTTCTGCACCAGCAGCTTATTGCCCGCGGTCGTTCGCTGGTCGCTGATGCCGCGCCCGTTGCCCGCGCTCGACGCGCGGAACTTGAAGATCGCGCAGTTCTCGATAATCACGGACTTGGCCGCGAGGATTCTGACGCCGATGAGGCCGGTCGTCGCGCCGTTGATCGAAAGGTTCCTCAGCGTGACCACGTCGTTCGCGCCAGGCGAATTGATGGTGACGCCGTAAGTGCCACTAATGCCGCCGGCGAGGATCGAGCCGTAGCCCGCACCCTGCGAGCCTTCAATCGTCAGCGGCTTGCCGATGGTGACAGCGCCGTAGCCGCCCGGGTCGAGCACGCTGATCTCGCCGCCCGAGGCCGTCTTCGAGAGGGCGCCCGCGAAAGTCTTGCAAGGGGCCGTGCGGCTGCACGGGTTGTCGTCTGCGCCGACGCCGGACACCCACGTCCGCGTCGCCTGGGCCTGAGCAATCGAGGTAAGGGTCATGAGGAGGACCGCACAGGTCATAACTTTGAGTGCGGCGGAAAGCGTCTTCATAAAAATATTCTCCTTAACAGAATCTGGTTGTTGTTTGTCGAGCGACGCTCGCCGCGGCGGCGTCACCTGCTCATTCATACTCGTCGGAAAGTGCACGCGGCTTTACGGCTGCACCCGAATCTCGCCCGCGGCCTGCGCCGGCTCGAAGAAGTCGAAGGACGAGAGCGGGAAAGTCTTGGTCCCTATCTTCGTGTCCCTGGGCATCGAGTAGCCTTCGTCTTCCCTGCGCTCCGCGTCCGTCGCGACCCAGGTCAGCCCCACTCCGGGGTCCACTTCCAACTCGGCGTCCGAGGGGGTCCAAGTAATCGCGGGCTGCTCGTACCTGCCCCACGTCAGCTTGTCCGTGGTCTCGAAGCCGTCCCCGTCCTCGACCGTGAGCAGCACGCGCTGCCCAACGAGGCTGCTGACAGTTGACTCCGTGATGACCCCGCTCATTACCGCCTGCCGGGTCCTGCTGGTCACCAGGCCGTCGAATTGAACCTTGTACGAAATACCTCTGAACGACTCCTGCACCTCACCCGTGCCGTCCACGTCCTGCGGGAAGAATTCGGCCTCGTCACTGAAAAACATCTGGCCGCTCGCCTGCCCGGTGGTCTGCGTCGCGGCGTCGAACTCAACGTACTTCGTGTAGCCGTCCTCCAGCGAAAACTGGTAGCTGCCCTGGGCCGACTGGGCGCTGGCCGTCGCGGTCGCCGCGAGGCCCAGCACGATCAGCGCCAGAAGTGAGGTGAACGTTTTAATCTTCATCCTGAAACTCCTCCTATCAAATCGAACGCATTCAAGAGACGTTGCGTCGCCGGAGGGGAAATCTCTAAGAATCGTTTCCGCCTCAAGTCCTGGTTTAGAGCCGTTGCGTCCGACTCGTCGCTCAAACCAGCGCGCATCATCTCCGCATAGACTCCAAATGTCTTTAAAGTTGCGCCAAATAATTCCAAATACTTCCAAACGCGGGTCTGCTGAGGCGGGGGCGTCCCTCTGAAGCGGGCGGCAAGTTCTCATTACCTCTTGTCCGGCTAACACTTCCAGTCTGCCGAACGTCTTCACACAGCGCAAACGGGGCCATCGAGCTTGTGATGGCGCTGCCGCGTGAATTGCGATTTACTGTGACGTGATGTGCACAATGCCGGGACAAACTGAGGGAAATTGATGCCTGTGAAATTTAATTCTCTGAAGTTAATAATTTCTGTAGTCGCCCTGCTCTTGTTTGCCGTTCCCCTGTCCGCGCAGACCGCCGCCGTCTCGCCGACTTCGGAGATGATTTCCGCCCGGATTGACGAATACATGAACGCCGCCGTGAGGGCGGAACACTTCAGCGGTTCGATTCTCGTGGCGAAAGACGGCAGGCCGATAGTCAGTCGGGGCTACGGGATGGCGAATTACGAGTTGGACGTGCCGAACGCGCCGCACACCGTCTTCCAGATCGCCTCGCTGACGAAGGCTTTCACGGCGGCCGCGGTTATGCAGTTGCAGGAGAAGGGAAAGCTCTGCGTCAACGACGCGATCTGTAAATACCTCGAAAACTGCCCCCCGACGTGGCGGCCCATCACAGTCAAGCACTTGTTGACGCACACCTCGGGGCTCGCCAATTACACGAATCTCCCCGGTTATGAGCAGACGGCCGGGCGGTACGCCACGGAAGAAGAGGTCGTCGCACTGTTCAGGGACAAGCCGCTCGAATTCGTACCCGGCGAGAAGTATCAGTACAGTAATTCCGGCTACCACCTGCTCGGGATAATCATCGAGAAGGTCTCGGGGAAGTCTTACGCCGATTACTTACACGAGAACATCTTCGCGCCGCTCGGGATGAAAAACTCCGGCCGCGGTGTCAATAAACGGATCGTCAAGAACCGCGCGGCCGGCTACGTGCTGGAGAATGACGCGCTCGTCAACGCCCGCTCTTACGAGATGGCCTTCCTCCACGCGGAAGGCGGCCTTTATTCCACGACCGAAGACATGCTCGCCTGGGACCAGGCGCTCTACACGGAGAAGATACTTTCGCGCAAATCGCTCGACGAAATGTTCACGCCCTTCAAGGGCATTTACGGCTACGGCTGGAATATCACCAGCTCGTTCGACCGCAAAGAGATTCGCCACGCCGGCCTGAATTTCGGCTTCGCGGCACACATCAAGCGTTTCCCAGACGACAAAGTGACCGTCATCGTGCTGAGCAATAATCAGACGGCGGACGCAGGGAGAGTGGCCGCCGATTTGTCGGCCGTCGTGTTCGGCGCACCGTACCGAGTCCCTCGTGAGGCCAAAGTTGTAGCGCCGCAAGTTTTGGAAAAATACGCCGGACGCTACGAGATGTCCCCGGCGATGATCGTGACGGTGACGTTGGAAAACGGGAGACTGTACGGCCAGGGGACCGGGCAAGGGAAGACTCAGATATTCGCTGCCTCCGAGACGGAATTCTTCTTAAAGAATGCCGACGTAAAAATTACTTTTGACAAGGACGGCCGCGGCAACGTCGTCGGCATGACGGTGTTGAAAGACGGGCGCGAGACGAAGGCGCGGAAAATCAGAGATGAATGATTAGGCGGCGGAGCCGCGCTTACATATTGATTAGAGGGGGAGAGAAGAAGGCGGAAGAAAAAGCGGGCCAGTTGTGCGGGTTCGTGGGTTAGAATGAGCGGGAGAGGATTCGGGGATGCCTTCTGGGAGAACTCACGACGCGGTAACGCTCATCCTGGCCGCGCCGACTTTCGTGGCGGCGTGGGGCCTGACGGGAAGTCTCGCGCTGGCCGTGGTGGCGACCTGCGCGATGCTGTTCGGCGGTTTCATGTTCGGGCCGGACCTGGACATACAGTCGCGGCAGTACGCGCGCTGGGGAGTCTTCCGCTTCCTCTGGCTCCCTTACCGCGGGCTCTTCCGCCACCGCTCGCGCTGGTCGCACGGGCTAGTCTTCGGCACGCTGATTCGCGTCGTCTACTTCACGCTGGTCCTGGCGCTGCTGGTCTCGGCGGGCGTCTACCTGCGCGCCGCGCTCGCGAGCGGGCCGGCCCCGACTTTCGAGGAGGTCTTGAGCGCCTGGCGCGCGATAGAGACGGGGTTGCGCGCGAACGTGGGCGAGCACGCGGCGTGGGCGGCGCTCGCGGGGCTCTGGTGGGGGGCCGCGACCCACACGCTGACGGACGTGGCGTGGTCCGTGCTCAGGAAGGGCTCTGAGATTTTCTGACCTCGTAAGCGGACGGACGAAAGACGAGCCGCGGAGTCACACGAAACGACACGAAGGAAACCAGGCTCGTTTCTTCGTGTCGTTTCGTGTGACGCGCGTGGTTAGTGTCTTGCCCCGAAGTGCTTCAGGTGCGGCGGCCGGCGATCAGGCGGTAGACCGCCAGGATGACGAGCGCGCCGAGGACGCCGAAGCCCACCTTGGTGAAGAATCCCTTGCTCCCGATTCCTTCCGAATCCCTTGAGAGTTTCAGGAAGTGCGCGAGGAAGCCCGCCAGGACCGCGCCGCCGATTCCCAGCAGCATGGTGATGGCGCAGCCGCCGGGGTCTTTGCCCGGCATGATGACTTTGGCGATCACGCCCGCGATCAGGCCGACGATAATCCAGGAAAGAACATCAAAGAATGTCATACTCCCTCTCTTTTCTGAGAGCGCGCATCTCCTTACTCGGCGCGCAGGTGGTTGTGATGGACGACCGCGCCGCCTTCAACTCAGGCAAACCGGAGAGTGCGGCGCGGGCGCTTCGGAAACCGCACGGGCGGCCGGCGCGGGCCTGTCTCGGAAATCGTAAATTCCCTAAATCGGTAGCGCGGATTTTAGGGACTGCGCCGCCCCGGTGTCAATGAAATTTCAGTGGCCCGTGCGCGTCGCCGTGAGCCGGTACGCCTGGCGGCGCACGGCCTCCGAGACGTTGCGGTTCTGCGAGATGTGTTGCAGGTCCTTGGTGTGTATGCGCGGCAGGATGTTGATCGCGGTCGGGATGGGGGTGCGCGGGTTGCGCGCGAGGTTCAGGATGATGGGGTAGTAGCGCGCCCACGCGCGGTTCAGGGCGATGACGCGCAGGACCTCGTCCGAGACCGTCCGCATGGCGGCGATGTTCTCGATCTCCTGGTCCGTGATGCGCGGGTTGTGTATGACGGCCTGCGCGACGACCTTGTTGGAGTCGCGGATGAGGATGGAGCGGGCCTCGCGGTCGCCCTTCATGCCGAGCTTGATGCGGTCCTTGACCGTCATCATCATCACGCGCCGGATGAGCGAGATGCGCTCCGGCTCTACGTTCTTCGACTCCTTATGCGCGTCGGCGATGATGCGCTCGGCGTTCGCCAGCCGCTGCTCGTAGCTCTCGTCCAGAAGCTCTTCGAGACGTTCGAGCGAGAGCCAGGAGTCGTCTATCTCCGCGTCGGAGACCTCTATGTGCTGGGCGATGGCCCAAACGTCGTCGAGCGTGAAAGCCTGCGGCACGCCGGCGGCGGGCTCCGCGGCCGTCTCCGCGACGGACTCGGCCGCCGCTATGAACTCGGCCGCGGCCTCCTGCCCGCGCGCGCGCAACTCTTCAACGATCTGCTGCGCGCCGCGCTCCTTCTCGAAAAACTCGCGCCGCGTCTCGCGCGCGCGCCTCTCCGCCTCGGGCGTGCGAGCGGGGTTGTTGATGACGGCCTCGATGATGGCGGGCGCGCGGATCAGTCGCTGCTGGTTGATGGTGATGAGTTCGAGGAGCGCGCCGTCGGCCGTCTCGCCGGCCAGCAGCGCGACGGCCTCGTCGGGCGTGCGCGCGTTGAGCGCGGCGGCCTCGTGTATCTCGCGGCCGAGGTCCGGGCGCGCGGCCAGGTAGCCGAGCACGGCGGGCGCGGTTTCTGTGCCGGACGCGACGACCAGGAGCGAATCTTTCTCCTGGGCGGCGAGCGTCTCTTCGGCGGCCTGCGCGAGTGACTCGTCGTCGCTCGCGCGCAGGGCCACGAGGGCTTCGAGCATGTCCGCCTGGTCGAGCGGTAGCATCCCGCGCGCGGCGGCCATCTTCGCCCCCTTGGGGGCCGTGCCCGCGACGATGGCCTGGACGACAGGGTTGGTTGACGTGGCGTTTGCGCTCATACGAATGAAGGCGGGTAACAAGGACTCGCGACCGCCCGCGGCTCTAAGACCGGGCCGGGGCTTGCTTCGCGGCCCGCGGCGTGCTCTCTCAATATATATTAAAGTTGTACTCGACCTGAATGTACTGCGAGACGGGCTTGCCGCCGATGGTCGCGGGCTCGAACTTGATCTCGCGCGCGGCCCGGACGGCCGCGGTCGTCAGCCCGTGGCCGAGAGCCCTTTTCACGTACATGTTCTTGACGGTGCCGTCCGACGAAAAGACTGCGCGCAGCACGACCGTGCCCTGCGCGCCGACCCTGCGCGCCTCGTCCGTGTACTGCGGCTCGGGCCTGCTCAGGAGGTGCGCCTTCTTTTCGACCTCCCTCGGGGCGTAGGCCGTGCGCGGCTCTTCGGGTTTATCGCCACGCGCGGCCGTCCGCTCGAAGCGGCGCAGGGTTTCGATCTGCTCGCGCCACGCCTGTGCGTCCCCGCCGCTCGGGTTCAGGCTGAGAACTCTTTCCAGAGTCTCAGCCGCCTCCCCGTGGCGCTTGAGGTCGAAGTAGGCGAAGCTCTTCAGGATTAAAGCCTCCGTCATGTCCGGCCTGACGCGCAGCGCGGCCTCCGCCTTCTCCAGGGCTTTCGCCGCCTGGTCCTGCCTCAAGTGTGCCTCGCCGATGGCGTAATACACTTCGGCGGTCTGGACGCCCAGTTCGAGCGCGCGGCCGCCCTCGCGCAGCGCCCCGTCCGTGTCGTTGTTGAGAATTAACATCCACGCCAGTTTCGCGTGCGCGTCGGCGAAGTTCGGGAGCAACTCAACCACGGTCTCGAACGGCTCCCGCGCCGCGTACATTTCCCCGAGGCTGTGGAGCGCCATGCCCAGGTAGTACTGCGCGTTCACGTCGCCGTTACGCTTTTCGACCACCGTACTCAGGGCCTTGATGGCCGCCTTCATGTCGCCCTGCTTGTAGAGCTTGATGCCTTCGGCCGTGTCCTCGTTTGTGACGGGCGGCAACTGCTGCGCCTGCTGCTGCGCGCGCGCCGCGCCGCCCGCGCCGGCAATCAACTGGCACAGGCAGAGCGGCATGAGCAGCAGGGCCGCGCGTAATGAGCTTGGAGTTACCCGAGGGGTGGACATCTTTAATCCCGTAAGCGCGGCGGACCCGTTCGCGCGACGCGCTTCAGAAATTCGCGATTGCCTCTCAATAGAGATTGAAATTGTATTCTATTTGGATGAATTGAGAAACGGGGCGGCCGTCCTTCGTCGCCGGAACGAACTTGATTTTGCGCGCCGCCCTGACGCACAACTCCGTCAGCCCGTAGGGCAGCGAGCGGACGACGAGGATGTCTTGAACCGTCCCGTCCGCGGCGAAGACGGCGCGCAGGACCGCCGCCCCGGTGACCAGGTTCTTGCGCGCCTCCGGCGTGTACTGCGGCTCCGGCCTGGAAAGAATGCGCGCCTTGGTCGTCACCTGGTTCGGGAAAAAGACCGTGCGCTCGTAGGTGGGGACGTTCCCCCCTGTGTTCTGCGCGTAGGTCCGCAGCGTCGCCAGTTGCTGCCGCCACACGTCCTCGTTCTTCGGCGAAGGGTTCAGCTTAAGATACTTGTCTAAACTGTCCGCCGCCTCCTTGAGCAAATCGCCCGTGCCTTTGGTGCGCCGCGCGCGCTCCTCCGGCGACTCGTTCTCCACGTAGTCGGTCTTGCGCGAGTAGAGTTCGAGCAGCACGTGGCTCTTCCACTGGAGAGCGGCCGCGAAATCGGGCTTGGCGGCCAGGGCCGCCTGGATGGACTCCAGCGCCTTGTCCGGCGCGTCGCGGCGCAGGTGCACGACGCTGGCGACGTAGTGCGCCTCGGCGTTGTGCGCGTCGAGGGCGAGCGTGGCCTCGGCCTCGCGCAGGGCGTCGGCCAGTTTGTTAGAGAGGAGCAGGAAGTAGGCGAACCCCGCGCGCGCGGGCGCGAAGTTCGGGCGCAGCTTGACGGACCTTTCGACGGCCTTGCGCGCGTCCTTCGTCTCGCCGTCGCGGTTGAGGGCGAGGCTCAGAAAATACCACGCGTCGGCGTCCGCTTTATCCTGCTTGACGGCGGCGCGCAGGGCCTTGACCGCCGCCTTAATGTTGCCCTGCCTGTAGGACTCCACGCCGCGCTCGCGCTCCGCGGCGGCGGCCGCGGCCGGAGTCTGCTGCTGCTGCTCCTGCCCCTGCGCGCGGGCCGCCGCCCGTGGGCCAATTATCAGGAGACACGAACACACAGAGAGCGCAACGACGGCCATCGTCACTTTGCGAGGCTTGGTGTGCAAGAGTCCGTTCCCCTCGGGCTGACGGCGCGTCACGCGCCGCAGCACTTCTTGTACTTCTTGCCCGAGCCGCACGGGCAGGGCTTGTTCGGGCCGACCTTCGGCTGGTCGCGCGTGATGGTCTTGACCTTGCCCGCCTCCTCGCCGGCCGCGGCCGCGCCCTGGTTCGGCCCCGTGAAGTTCAGGGACGAGCGGCGCGGCGCGCGCCTCTGTCTCAGGGCCTCGGGCGGCTGCTCCGTGACGACTTGCAGGTTGAAGAGCGAGCGGATGGTCGTCTGGTCGATGCGGTCGAGCATCTCCTGGAAGAGGTCGAACGACTGCTTCTTGTACTCGACGAGCGGGTCTTTCTGACCGTAGCCGACGAGCCCTATGCCCTGCTTCAGGTGGTCAATCGAGAGCAGGTGGTCTTTCCACTGCGCGTCGATGATGTTGAGCATGATGATGCGCTCGTAAGTGCGCATCGCCTCCACGCCGATCTGCCCCTCCTTCTCGGCGTACTTCGCCTTGAGCTTCTCCCAGATGACCTGCCCGATGTCCTCGGAGGTCGAGTCCTCGAAGTCGATGCCTTCGGCGTCAACGTCGAAGTCGTAGATGGAGTGGAGCTGGATGGCGTAGTTCTCCACGTCCCAGTCATCGGGGTCCGCCTCCGGGTTCAGGTACTGCTTGGTCAAGTCCGCGAGCAGGTCGCGCGCGACGCCCGTCTCGCCAATCAGGTACTCGCGCTGGTCGGGCTGCTCCATCAACTGGCGGCGCAGGCCGTAGATCGTCTCGCGCTGCTTGTTCATCACGTCGTCGTATTCGAGGAGGTGCTTGCGCGATTCGAAGTTGCGCCCCTCGACAGACTTCTGCGCGCCCTCGATGCGCTTCGAGACCATCTTGGACTCGATGGCGACGCCCTTCTCCATGCCGAGGCGCTGCATCAGGGCCTTGACGCGGTCGCCCGCGAAGATGCGCATCAGGTCGTCTTCCAGAGAGAGGAAGAAGCGCGACGAGCCCGGGTCGCCCTGGCGTCCCGCGCGGCCGCGCAACTGGTTGTCGATGCGGCGCGACTCGTGGCGCTCGGTCCCGATGATGTGCAGGCCGCCGATGCTGACGACCTCCTTGTGCTCCTCCTCGACGAGGCGCTTGGCGCGCTCGACCGCCTCCTCCCACTGCTCGTCCGTGACCTCGTCCGGGTCAATCTCCTGCTTCTTCAGGAACTCGCGCGCCATGAACTCGGGGTTGCCGCCGAGCAGGATGTCCGTGCCGCGGCCCGCCATGTTGGTCGCAATCGTGACCGCGCCCTTGCGGCCCGCCTGCGCGACGATCTCGGCCTCGCGCTCGTGGTACTTGGCGTTCAGGACGTTGTGCGGGACGCCGACCTTCTGCAGCCGGCGCGAAATCAGCTCGGAGTTCTCGACCGAGACCGTGCCGACGAGGACGGGCTGCCCCTTCTCGTGGCACTCCTGAATCTCCTCGACCACGGCGTCCCACTTCTCGCCAATCGTGCGGTAGATGACATCGGGGTTGTCCTGGCGAATCATCTTCTGGTTCGTCGGGATGACCACCACGTCCAGCTTGTAGGTCGAGTGGAACTCCGCCGCTTCGGTCTCCGCCGTGCCCGTCATGCCCGAGAGCTTCTCGTAAAGGCGGAAATAGTTTTGGAGCGTAATCGTGGCGAGCGTCTGGTTCTCCTTCTCGATCTTGACGCCCTCTTTGGCCTCGACCGCCTGGTGCAGGCCGTCGGACCAGCGGCGGCCCTTCATCAGGCGGCCCGTGAAGTCGTCGACGATGATGACCTCGCCTTCCTGCACGACGTACTGGTGGTCATTCTTGTAAAGCGTGTGAGCCTTCAGCGCCTGCTCGACGCAGTGGAGCATCTCCATGTTCGACGGGTCGTAGAGGTTGCCGACGCCCAGGAGCCGCTCGGCCTTGTCCACGCCCTCTTCGGTCAGGACGGCCGTGTGCTGCTTCTCGTCGACGACGTAGTCGCCCGTCTTAATCTTCTTGCCGCCCGGCCCCTCGTCCTTCTCCTCGCCGCGCTTCAACTGCGGGATGATGGCGTCGGCCTTGTAGTACTTGTCGGTGGCCTCGTCCGACGCGCCCGAGATAATCAGCGGCGTGCGGGCTTCGTCAATCAGGATGGAGTCCACCTCGTCGACGATGGCGAAGTAGTGGCCGCGCTGGACGCAGGTCGCCAAATCGAACTTCATGTTGTCGCGCAGGTAGTCGAAGCCGAACTCGTTGTTGGTCCCGTAGGTGATGTCCGCGCCGTAGGCTGCCTGCCGCTCGAAATCGTCCATGTCGTTCTGTATGCAGCCGACTTCGAGCCCGAGGAAGCGGTGAATCTGGCCCATCCACTCGGCGTCGCGCGAGGCCAGGTAGTCGTTGACGGTGACGACGTGGACGCCGCGGCCCGTCAGGGCGTTGAGGTAAGAGGGAAGCGTGGCGACGAGCGTCTTGCCCTCGCCCGTGCGCATCTCGGCGATCTTGCCCTGGTGTAGGACGATGCCGCCTATGAGCTGCACGTCGAAGTGGCGCATCCCCGTGGAGCGCACGCTCGCCTCGCGCACGGTGGCGAAGGCTTCGGGCAGAAGCTCGTCCAGGGCGGCGCGTTCGAGCCGCTTGCGCTCATCCTTGTCGGTGACGCCCTCGACGGCGCGTGCGACGCGCTCCTTGAACTCGCTGGTGCGCGCGCGCAGTTCCTCGTCCGAGAGGCGCTTGACCGAGGGCTCAAGCGCGTTAATCTGGTCAATGACGGGCTGGACGGTTTTCAGGAAGCGCTGGTTGCTGCTCCCGAAAATCTTGGTCAAAACTTTATCAATCATGGCGTTCTTATCCTGTCAGGTGAAAAGGGGGCGCACGGGCCAAAGGGGGTTGCTGCCGAATCAGTCGAAGGGGCTTGCAACCGACGATTGTAAGGGAGCGGCGAAACCGCTGGCAAGCGAGTCAGTTTGAAGGGCGTGCGCGTCGTCTTCGCTGTGCTGCTCAGAGTGCCTTCGGCGATTACGCCAATGATTCCGAGAGGCCCGCGCGGGCGAGGCGCGTGACTGTGACGACTTGATGGAGGGACGCTAAAGGCTTGTCGTTCTGATAAAAATTCACTCCCGCCGTGGCCCCGTCCCTGGCCGCGGGGCGCGGGAGCCAGCGGCCGTCCGACTTCAACTTCCGAAGGGTGACGACGACCGACGGGGCGAACGTGGAGCGTATGGCGGACGCGTTCTCGAAACGATAGACCTCACTGGCCGCCCGCCGCGCGTGCGCGTACGTGGGCGTGCCGGCGACCAGCACGCCGAGGCAGGCGCACATGACCGCGGTGAAAATTGAGGCGTTGTTGTTCCGAGGTGCGTTCACGTTCGACTTATCAAACCCGCCTCCTAGCTTACACAAAAGCGCGGCTTTTTAACAGCTAGGTCGCAGGTATCTGCTTCTTAATCATTTCGGTGATGGCCGCGCGCGGCAGATTGAAGCTGACGACCAACTGCTTGCCGCTTGCGGTGACTTTGGTGTTGTTCATGATGGTCGCCTCGTCGCGCCCCTTCTTGAGGAACGCGCCGCCGACCAGGAGCGCGTTGTAGCCGAGCGCCTTCTGCTTGGCTTCGGCCGCCGACGGCATCTCGCTCGCGGCGGTGAAGTTCATCTCGGACCCGTCCAGCTTAATCGTTAGCACCAGGTGGTCCGTCCCTTCCAGGAAGTCCAGCACGCCCGACGCGCTCAGGGCCTGGACGAATGATTCCGCGGCCTCTTGCAGCTTCGGGTCGCCCGACTTGCGGTTGATGACGACGTTGCGGAGCGTGCCGTCCGGGTTGCGGTCGGCCTCGATGGTCATCTCGAAGGGGTTGTCCAGGTTCAGCTCGCCCTTATCCTTCATCTCCTTGTACTTGACCAGGAGGTCTACGAACGGGCGCTTGTTGACCGTGCGCGGCCGCCTGACCTTGTTCTGCTCGGCGACCTTGTCCAGGTCGTTCTCACCCTTCGCGTCGGCCGGAGACGCGTTCGCGTTGGCCGTGGTCGCGTCGCCCCCGGCGGCCAGCGAAGGCGTCGGGCTGGGGCTGGGAGACGGCGTCGGCGTCGGCGTCGGCGTCGGCGTCGGAGTCGGGACGGGCGTCGGCACGGGCGTGGGCTCCGGCGCGGGCGGTATGACGGCCTCGGGGCCTGGGATTTGGTCGTTAAAGTATCCGGGCGGGTATTGCAGGCGCTGGCCCGGCCCGAGCATCGTCACGTCCCTGATTCTGATCTTCTCGTAGTCCTCGTCAACGTATTCCGCGTCGGAGAACCTGTCGGCGATGTGGAAAGCCTCGCGCAGGATTGGCACATAAAGAAACGCCACGAACAAGAGGACGTGGAACACGGCCGAGACGCCTGTCAGGCGCGCCAGCTTCGGCCAGCGCGGCGCTTTGTTGACCTCGAAATTCTCGAAAAGCTCTGCCATTTCGCCTCACCCGGCGCGCCCACGATCGTCGGCGGCGTGCCCAACCTTAGACGCCAAACGCCCCGGAATCGTTGCGGCCCGCCGGCCCTAAACTTACCACTTGGCGGCCCAGAATTGTAGGGGCAGCGGGACCGCGGAATGCGGATTTCGGATGGCGGATTGGAGACAATCTTATCAATCCGCCATCCGAAATCCGCATTCCGCAATGTTAGAATGACGCTATGCCACGCCAACGTGTTAACGACCGCCGCCGCAAGGGGCGCGGCCGAAAGGGTGAAGAGCGGGAGGGCGGCAGGCGCAGGGGGGACGAAAAGTCGCGGCCCGCGCGCGAAGATTCGCCTGTCAATCGCCAGCAGCCCTTGAGCGCCGGCCAGCGCCCACCGTCGCGCGACGTGCGCCGCCTGCTCGAAGGAATTGGCACACCCGCGCCCGCCCCGTTCAAGCCGGACCCGTTCCAGTTGGAGGCGCTGGCCGCGCTCGGATACGAGGACGTGCTCGTGACCGCGCCGACTGGGAGCGGCAAGACCTGGATCGCGCGCGAGGAGATTCGGCGCTTGCTCGCCGCGGGGAAGAGGGCCTGGTACACGAGCCCGCTCAAGGCGCTCACGAACTCCAAGTACCAGGAGTTCAGGGACGAGTTCGGCGACGAGCGCGTGGGCATCCTGACGGGCGACCGGAAGGAGAACGCCGACGCCCCGCTCGTCGTCGGCACGACCGAAATCTACCGCAACCAGTTGTTCGACGCGCTGCGCGGCGGCGGCGACATACGCGGGGACCTTGTCGTCCTCGACGAGGCGCACTACCTCGCGGACGAAGAGCGCGGGCACGTCTGGGAGGAGGCGATCATCTTGTCGCCGCCGCGCGTGCGGCTGCTGCTCTTGTCCGCGACCATCGGGAACGCCGACGAGTTCGCCTCCTGGATTTCCGAAGTGCGCGGCGTGCGCTGCGGCGTGGTCGAGCGGCCGGGCGCGCGCCCCGTGCCGTTGCGCGCGGCGTTCCTTTACCCGGACGGGCAGTTGACCCCGCTCCTGAACGACGCCGGAAAACTGAACGCGGAAGTCGCGCGCCTCGGCGAGCAGCAGGAGCGGGAGCGGCAGCAACGAACTGAGCGCCGCGACTGGCGGTCGCGCAGAGGGGGAGGCCGGCGTTGAAACTGCACATGCCGGAGATGCCGCCCGCGCAGTTGCTGGCCTCTCTGAAATCCTACGACCTGCTGCCGGCCATAGTCTTTCTGCCGACGCGGCGGCGCTGCGACGAGGCGGCGCAGGAGGCCGCGCTCGCGCGCCGCGAGCAGAACGCGGAGCGGCGCGAGGCGAGGCGCAACATCATGCGCGAGTTCGTCACGGAGCACCCGGAGGTGCGCGGCCACAGGCACTGGGACACCATCATCAAGGGCGGCGTCGCGGCGCATCACGCCGGACACATCCCTGCCTGGAAACTGGTCATCGAGCGGCTGATGAGCGCCGGACTCCTAGACGCCATCTTCGCGACGGCGACCGTCGCGGCGGGCGTCGACTTTCCGGCGCGCACGGTCGTCATCTCGAACGTCGACGCGCGCACGGGCAGCGGCTGGCGCACGCTCTCGGCCTCGGAGCTTCAGCAGATGACGGGACGCGCAGGCCGCCGCGGGCGCGACAAGGTGGGCTTCGTCGTCGCAGCGCCCGGACTCCACCAGGACCCCGCGCGCATCGCGGAACTGCTGACCTCGCCGCCCGACCCGCTCCAAAGTCAGTTCCGCGCGACCTACTCCAGCCTGCTCAACCTGCTCGACGCCTACGAGAGTTTCGCGCGGGTCCGCGAGATAGCCGAGCGAAGCTTCGCGCACAGGGAGACGGCGCGGCGTGTCGCGCGTCAGGAGCGCGAGCGCGACGAGGCCGAGCGGCTGATACGCGAGAAACTGGAAGCGGCCGGGTGCAACTTGTCCGTGGAAGTCGCGCGCGGGCTCGAACGCCTGGCGAGCGCGCGCCAGCGGCTGCTGGAAACTCTGCCGCAGACGCGCGCCGAGATGTGGTTCCGCTGGCTGGACGAAGTGATCGTGCCCGGCCGCGTCGTCGGCATAGGGCGCAACGGGCGTCGGTTGTTGATAGTTTTGCGCCGCCGCGGAGGCAACCTCGTCGGCATGCGCGAGGACGGCCGGGGCGCGAACCTCGCGCTCGAACGCGTCGGGCGTGTCTACGCGCCCGTCTACCCTTTGACGGAAGACGGCATCGAAAAGGCTTTCGACGAAGTCAGAAGCCGCGGCGGCGAGCTGGCGCTTTCTGAGCCCAAGCTCGCTGACGCGCGCGGGGGCGAGGACGCCGCCGTCTCGGTCCTCAACGATATGATTGACAAGATCGCGCCCGGCAATTTGAGCGAGAACGAAAGAAGCGCTTGCGTCGAGGCGCTGTGGTCCGTCATCGAAGACGCGGAGCGCGTCGAGCGCGCCGAGCGGCGCATCGAGAGCATCCGCGCCGAAGTGTGGGAGCCGTTCGAGCGACGCGCGAAAGTTCTCGCGGCCTTCGGGTATCTGGACTTCGCGCGCGAGCGCGTCACGGAGCGCGGGCGCTGGCTCGCGGACCTGCATGTCGACCGCCCGCTCCTCGTCGGCGAGGCGCTCGACAAGAACCTCTTCGCGTCGCTCGACGCGGTGCGCGCCGCCGGGCTGATGGCCGCGCTCGCGTCGGACGCCGAGCGCGACTACGGCGAGCTTGAGCTGGACGACCCCCTGGTGAACGCGCTTGCGCGGTTCGAGGAAGTCGCCTATAAAGTTGCCACCGAAGAATGGAATCAGGGCCTGGAGCCCGCGCCCGAGATAAACTTCTCGGCCGCCGCGACCGCCGCGCACTGGGCCGCGGGCACGGAGTGGGCGGACCTCGTGCGCGAGACGCGCGCCGAAGAGGGAGACCTCGTGCGGATGCTCTCGCGCACGGGCGAGTCGCTCCTGCAAGTCGCGGGGTTGAAGAAGGCGCAGCCCGCGGCCGCGCGCGTCGCGGCCCAGGCCGCCGAAGTTGTCCTGCGCGAGCCCGTCAGGTAGAGCAAGGGGGAAGCGAAGTTGAGGAGCGAGAGACTAAACGGCAGCGAGTGCGTCCGCGCGCTCCTGTTTTTTCTTGCCTGCGGGGCGCTGATCGTCTCCGCGTGCGCGCAATCGGATTCGACACGAAAAGAGGGAAGCAAGACGAACATGGGCGGTAGTGGCGGCGTTGAAGAATCGCGGCGGCCGAAGACGGCCGTGGTCTACGCGGCGCTGGGGGATTCGACGGGCGTCGGCGTCGGCGCGCGCGAGGGCGGCGGCTACGTCGCGCGCCTCTTCGAGAGGATCAAGCCCGAGCGCCCGGACTCTAAACTGATCAACCTCTGCGTGAGCGGCGCGACGACCGAAGACGTGCTGCGCGGACAGTTGCAGCCGGCCATCAGCGCGCGCCCCACGCTCGTCACGCTCGGCATAGGCATCAACGACCTCGGCCACGGGTTGACGCCCGAGCGGTTCGCGCGCAACTACGAGGAGATTGTCCGGCGGCTCACGACGGAGACGAGCGCCCGCGTTGTCGTCACCAACGTCCCGGACATCTCTTTCGCGCCCGTCATCCCCCCGAGCGAGCGCGACGCGACGCGCCGCCGCATACAACTCTTCAACGAAAAACTGGAAACAATCGCCCGCCGCTATGAATTGAGCGTCGTTGACGTTTACTCCGAAACCCACCGCGTCATCCCCACGCACCCCGAATTCTTCTCCGACGACGGATTCCACCCGAGCGCCGAAGGCTACGCTTACTGGGCAGACACGATGTGGCCGGCGGTTAAAGAGGCGATAGGCGATTGAGGAAGAATTATCCCCGGAGGGGATGAACCTGATAGCCGGGGACGGCGCACTCACGCGCTTGCCCACGGCTATTATGTGCGACCCTTTCAGGGTCAGAAAACGCCGGCGGCTTCTTACGTCCTCTTCACTCTGGCTTATGGTTGTTCCGCTGTCGTATTATTGCGGGCATCTCTCCGGTTTATGGTTGGCCGCTTTCGATAGATGTACGTAAAGTCATGGCTGTAAAAATCCCCGGCTCCGTAACGCCTCACGGACGCCGCGCCCGCTTCACACAATTCGTCCTCCTGCTTCCTCTGTTGGTCTTCGTCTGCGCGCTCCCCGCGCACGCCGCGCAGGCGGGGAGGATTAAAGGGAAGGTCGTCGCCGTCACGGCCGACAAGCGCGAGGCGCTGCCGGGCGTGACCGTCTCTTTGACGGGCGGCCTTCTTCAGGACCGCGCGCTTGAAACGACGAGCGACGAGGCGGGCGAGTACGTCTTCGACGGGCTGGTGGCGGGCGACTACGTCGTCACGGTCGAGCTCCAGGGCTTTGAAAAATACGAGCACAAGGTCATGGTGCCGATTGAGGCTTCCGTCGACTTGAACATTTTCCTGAACCCGCTGGCCCCGCGCGAGACCGTCACGGTCGAAACTGACGACCGCGAGAGCCGCAAGACCGAATCGACCGTGCCCGCGGTCGTCACCACGGACACCCTGCGCAACGCGCCGCTCGCGCGCGAAAAATACCAGGAGGCGCTCCCGCTCCTGCCCGGCGTCGTGCGCGGACCCGACGGCATGCTCGCCGTCAAGGGCGCGCGCGCGGGCCAATCGGGCGTGCTCGTCTCAAGCCTCAACGCGACAGACCCCGTGACAGGCATCTCGGCCGTCGACCTGCCGCTCGAAGCCGTCGAGCTGGTTCAGGTCTACTCGAACCCTTACTCGGCGGAGTACGGCAAGTTCACGGGCGCTGTCACGACGATTGAGACGCGCTCGGGCAGCAACGAATTCCGCTATCTCTTGACGAACGTCCTGCCGCGCCCGCGCCTGCGCGGCGGCAGCATCTACGGCATCGGCGCGACCACGCCGCGCGTAGCCGTCGGCGGCCCCATCAAGAAAGACAAGCTCTTCTTCTTCCAGAGCTTCGAATACCGCTTCATCCGAACGCAGGTCGAGAGCCTGCCCGAGGCCGAGCGCGACATCAGGCTGGAGAGCTTCGACTCCTTCTCGCGCGTCGACTACAACATCAACTCTTCGAACCGGCTGGCCGTCAGTCTCTCGATCTTCCCGCAGAAGATTGACGGCTACAACCTGAACACCTTCAACCCCGCCGAGACGACCGCGAACTTTCACCAGCGCGGCTGGTTCTTCGCCGTCAACGAGCAGGCCACGTTCGGCGGCGGCACGCTCTTGCAGTCGAGCCTGAGCGTCAAGCAGTTCGACGCCGACATCTACGGCAACGACGCGGGCACTTACGAGATCGCGCCCGAGCGCAGGTTCGGCGGCTTCTTCGACCGCCAGCACCGCGAGAGCCGCCGCTACGAGTGGCTCGAAGTTTTGAACCTCCCGACGCGCGAGTGGCACGGGCAGCACGCGCTCAAGTTCGGCCTCAACGTCAGCCACACGACGTTCGACGGCAGCGACGTGAGCCTGCCCGTGCGCATAATTCGCGCCGACGGGACGGCGAGCCAGTTGATCGAGTTCGCGGGTGTGGGCCAGTTGGGGCGCGACAACACGGAGTACTCGGCCTTCGCGCAGAACAAGTGGATTTTCAACCGGCACCTGACGCTCGACTTCGGCGTGCGTTTCGACCGCGACCGGATCGGCGGCGAGAACAACTTCGCCCCGCGCTTAGGGTTCGTCGTCTCGCCGTTCGAGGACGCGCGCACCATCCTGCGCGGCGGCCTCGGCCTCTTCTACGACAAGATTCCTCTCGGCGTCGGCGTCTTCGACCAGTACCAGGACTTCGTCGTGACCACGTTCGCGCCGGACGGCGCGGGCGTCCTCGACGGGCCGCGCCGCTTCCGAAACGTCGTCGAGAATGATGACTTCAAGAACCCTTACAGCGTCGCCTGGAACCTGCAACTCGACCAGGACATCACGGACAGGCTGCTCCTCAGGCTCGGCTACGAGGAGCGCAGGACGCGCCGCGATTTCGTAATTGAGCCAATTTTCGGTGCGGCGGGTGATGATTTATTGCTCCTGAAGAACGACGGCGACGCGCGTTACCGCGAGTTTCAGGTCGCGGGGCGCTACCGCTTGCAGGAGAAGCACCAGTTGTTCGCGGCCTACGTGCGCGCGCGCGCCGTCGGCGACACGAACGACTTCAACACCTACTTCGGCAACGTGCGCAACCCCGTGATTCGGCCCAACGAGTTCACGCTGCAACCCTTCGACGCTCCGCACCGGCTGCTCTTCTGGGGCGACATAGGCTTGCCGAAACAGATCGTCGCCACGCCCGTCGTTGACTGGCGGTCGGGCTTCCCGTTCTCACTCGTGGACGAGGAGCAGGACTTCGTCGGCGGGCGCAACCAGGGCGGTCGCTTCCCCGCGTTCTTCTCGCTAGACTTGCAGGTGACGAAGTTTTTGAGGGTGCCGGTCCCCTCCTGGAAAGTGATTCCGGCACAGTTCCGCGGCAAGAAGTACGGCGGGCGCGTCGGCATCAAGTTCTTCAACGTGACGAACCACTGGAACCCGCGCGACGTACAGAACAACCTGGACAGCGCGTCCTTCGGCAGCTTCTACAACAGCGTCGGCCGCAGCATCCGGCTCAAGTTCGAGTTCGTAAAATTTTAGTCAGCGCCCGCCCGCTCGCGGCAGGCGGCACCGACCCTGTACATGACAACTACAAAGATGAAAATCACAGTCACCAAAATCTTCTTCGCCTACGCGATTCTGACCCTCGTCTCGTGCGCGCTCGTTTACGCGCAGACGGCCAACCGCTCCGCTTCCGCCACGACTAACTTGCCCCGCGGCTACTGGCGCTTGGAGCGCAGCCAGCCCATCATTGAGAAGACGCAGACCATCCGGCTCGACCCGGACCTCTCGTCCCTGACCGCGGGCGAGCGCGAGGCCGTCGCCAGGCTGCTCGAAGTCGGCAAAATCTTTCAGCAAATCTACGAGGAGCAACTGCACGCGCAGGCAGGCGCGTCGTTCGACAAGCTCACGAAGCTGGACGCGCAGCTCGGACGCCCGCGCGAGACGCAGAACCTGCTCGCGCTCTACCGCCTGAACCAGGGGCCGATTGCCAACACGCTCGAAAACAAGCGCGAAGCTTTTGTGCCAGTTTTGCCGCGCCAGGAAGGCTCCAACATGTACCCGCTCGGCGTCAGGCGCGAGCAGTTGGACGCCTACCTCGCCGCGCACCCCGAAAAGCGCGAATCGCTCTTAGACCTGCGCTCGGTCGTCCGCCGCGCTGAGCGCCCGTCCCTGCTGCGCGACATCAGGACGCTCACGCAGTACCCGGTGCTCGCGACGCTGCACCCCGGCCTGAAGAAGGAGCTTCAAGCCATGTACGCGAGCCCGGACGAGTCCGCCTTTTACGCGGTGCCTTACTCGGTCGCCTACGCCGACCGGTTAATCCGAGCGCATGCGCTCCTGAACGAGGCGGCCGACGCCGTGCGGAAGGACGACGAGGAGTTCGCGCGCTATTTGAGGAACCGCGCGCGCGACCTGCTCTCGGACGATTACGAGTCGGGCGACGCGTCCTGGATCACGGGGCGCTTCAAGAACCTGAACGCCGAGATAGGCTCTTACGAGGTCTACGACGACGACCTTTACGGCGTGAAGACCTTCTTCGCCTTCAGCCTCCTGAAGAAGCGGCAGCAGGAGACAGAGGCGCTCCGCCAGGCCATGAAGGGCTTGCAGGCGCTCGAAGACTCTCTGCCCTACGACCACCACAAGAAGGTGAGGGAGGACATCCCCGTCGGCGTCTACGACGTGGTCGCGGACTTCGGCCAGTCGCGCGGCGGCAACACCGCGACCATCCTCCCGAACGAGAGCTACCTCGCGCGCCGCTACGGCCGCACCATCCTGCTGCGCGCGAACATCATGCGCGAACCGAACATTTTCGAGGGGACTAACAAGCGCTGGGCGGCCGCGGTCGCCGACGCTCACCACAAAGAGCTGACTTCCGAAGGCAACTTCTACCGCACGCTCTGGCACGAAGTGGGCCATTATCTGGGCGTGGACTTGACGAAGGCCGGGCAAGACCTGGACGAGGCGCTCCGTGAGAACTCCTCCGCGATGGAGGAGATGAAGGCCGACCTAGTCTCGCTCTTCGTCGCGGAGGCTTTGAGGAAGCAGGGCTACTACACGGCCGACCAGTTGCGCGCCGTCTACGCGAGCGGCGTCCTGCGCGTGCTCCAGAACAACAAGCCGCGCCGCGACCAGCCCTACAACACCATGCAGCTCATGCAGTGGAATTTCTTCATGGAGAACGGGCTCCTCTCGTTCGACAGGGCGACGGGGAAGCTGAAGATCAATTACGACAAGTACCACTCGACCGCCGGCAAGATGCTCGCGAAGGTGCTCGAAGTCCAGTACGAAGGCGACAAGGCCGCGTCCGACAAATTCATAGAGCAGTACACGACCTGGGACGAGAACCTGCACGGCGTCGTCGCCAAAAACATACGCGAGCAGCAGGGCTACCGCTACCGCCTCTTCACCTACGCCGCGTTGAATGAGTAACAACCCGCTGTAAAATTCAAGTGGGGAAATTTCTGTAGGGGCAGGGTTCGTCCCTGCCCCTACAGTTTATCGAACGCCTTACGTCCAATCGGAAATCGCTTTCCCGCCGCCGAAAATTCTTAAATCTCTCCGAACGTCCACCTCCGGCGTGTCGTACAAGGGGGTACGCTCTGCCTGAGAAGTCTGTCAGGACCGACCCGCACACGAAGGAGAACGCCGCCCTTGAAGACCAGAGTCTACGCTACGACGCTCCTGCTGCTCCTGTTCGCGCTCGCCGGCTTTGCGGCCGCCGCCCCCAAGTCTTCGCCCGACGACGGCGACAAGCAACTGATCGCCATCACGAACGTCAACGTCATCCCGATGGACCGCGAGCGCGTCCTGGAGGATCAGACCGTCGTGATACGCGGCGGGCGCATACACAAAATTGGCCCGGCCTCCCGGCTGAAAGCTCCGAAGGGGGCGCGTCTCCTGGACGGGCGCGGCAAGTACCTGATGCCCGGCCTCGTTGACATGCACACGCACCTCTTCTCGGACGACGACCAGTTCCCCGAACAGTTGGCCGACGAAGAGTTGTTCCTCATGCTCGCCAACGGCGTGACCACAGCCCGGCTGATGATCGGCACGCCCGAACACCTGAAGTACCGCGCCCGGATCGCGAAAGGGGAACTCGCCTCCCCTACGCTTTACGTGGCGAGCCCGCAGCTCACTGGGCGCAAGCAGGGCTCGACCTTCAACGGGCGCGTGGTCACGAAAGCCGACGAGGCGCGCGCGGCCGTCCGCGACTTCAAGGCCGCGGGCTACGACTTCATCAAGCTGACCAACTTCATCACGCCCGAAGTCTACGAGGCCGTCGTCTCGGAGGCGAAGAAGGAGAAGATACGCGTCGTCGGCCACGTCGACACGCGCGTCGGCGTCCGGCGCGCGCTCGAAGCCGGGCAGCAGATAGAGCACCTCGACGCTTACCTCGAATCCGTCCTGAAGGACGACTCGCCGATTAAGACTTCCGTCTCGGACATAGGACTTTTCCGCAAGGAGAACTGGGAGAGCCTGGATTACATTGACGAGGCGAAGGTCCGCGAGATCGCGAAAGCTACGGCCCGCGCAAACATCTACTCGACGCCCACCCTGACCTTCTTCAAGATGGTCTACGGCTTCGGCATGAAGGAAGACGAGATTCGCGCGCTGCCAGAGTTTCGGTTCGCGCCGACGCAGATGCGCGACGCCTGGTTCGCCGGGAACAAGCGACTGCTGGAGAGACAGGCGTCGGAGGCGCGAAGGATGAAGTACGTGCGCGTGCGCGACATGCTGGTGAAGGAGATTCACGACGCGGGCGGGAAGATCATGGCCGGCTCGGACACGCCCGAGCTGTTCCTGCTCTACGGCTGGGCGCTGCACCGCGAGATTAAGAATCTGAACGCGGCGGGCCTCAGCCCCTACGCCGCGCTCGCGGCCGCGACGCGCAACCCCGCGGAATACTTGGGCGCGCTCAAAGAGATTGGCACAGTCGAGCAGGGCAAGCGCGCCGATCTGATTCTCCTCAACGCCAACCCGCTCGAAGATGTCGGCAACACGGAGCGCCGCGCGGGCGTTATGGTGCGCGGCCGCTGGTTCACGGAAGAGGAATTGAAGCGCCGCCTGGACGAAATCGCGCCCCTCTTTCAGCACGCGCTCGACGAGAAAACGAGCAACTGATTCCTTCGCGTCTTTGCGCCTTTGCGAGAGATTTCCTCACGCTGGAGGCGCAAAGAGGATGCCCGCAACTCTGAACCGTGATGAAAAGTAAAAAATCCGAGCGGGCGGCCGACCCGTGGGTCCGCAAGTGCGACGTTGACGAGGAGCGCGGCCTGCGGCTCCCCATCCCGACGCAGGTCGTCTCGAACGAAGAGTTCCTGCCCATCCCGCAGACCGTAAAACAGAAACAGGTCGAAGCGCGGCTGACCGAGTTGGCCGACCGCACGGCGAAGACGTTGAACGTTAGTCGCCGCCAGTTTCTCGCAACCTCCGGCGGGATGGCCGCGGCCTTCCTCGCGATGAACTCCGTCTTCGGCTGCTTCTTCGAGGTGGAGGCGAGCGAGCTCACCGAAGCCCAGGCGCGCGCCGAGAAATGGCCCAAAGGCCAATTCATCTTCGACGTGCACACGCACCACGTCGCCGCCGGGCGCAACATCCCCTTCGTCCTCGGCTACCGCAACTACGCCGAGAACTGGAACCCCGAGCTGCGCGGCCGCGAGCACAAGATGGCCGACCTGTACCTGGCCAACTACATCAAGGAAATCTTCCTCGACAGCGACACCACGATGGCGGTGATTACGGGCCTGCCCGCGCCGACCGAGGCGGAGAACGTCTTGCCGCCCGCGGAGATGTTCGAGACGCGCGCCGAGATTAACGGGCTGGCGAAGTCCAAACGCCTACTGGCACACGGCCTCATACGCCCTAATGACGGGCGGCGCGACCTGGAGTTGATGCAGTACCAGAGGGAGAAGCTCAAGGTGGACGCGTGGAAGGGCTACCCCGGACAGGCGTTCAGCGAGGCGGACCAGGGCTGGTGGATGGACGACGAAAAGCTCGCCTACCCGGCTTACGAATACTCGCGCAAGGTCGGGATCAAAAACATCTGCGTGCACAAGGGGCTGCCTCTTCCCGGCTGGAACATAGAGCGTTCGAGCGCGCGCGACGTGCCGAAGGCGGCCGTTGATTTCCCCGACCTGAACTTCCTCATCTACCACTCCGCCTTCAAGGGGCTGCGCGACGCCGAGCCCGCCGCGCGCGACAACTTCAAGACCACCTCTTACGTCCCCTGGGTCTCTGACCTCTGCGAGGCGCGCAGGAAGAACCCGAAGATGACGAACGTCTACATGGACCTCGGCACGACCTTCGGGATGATGGTCATCACGCACCCCATGCTCTGCGCGCACGTCCTCGGCATGATCATTCAAGCGTTCGGCGAAGACCACGTGCTCTGGGGCACGGACTCTATCTGGTGGGGGAGTCCGCAGTGGCAGATAGAGGCGTTCCGCCGTCTGGTGATGCCGCAGGAGTTGATCGACCGCTTCGGCTACAAGCCGCTCACGCCGCAGGTCAAGGAGAAGATTCTCGGCCTCAACGGCGCGCGCGTCTACGGTGTTGACGTGCGGGCGCGCATGAACGCGATCCCGAAGGACTACATCTCGAAACTGAAGACGAAGTACCGCGCGGAGAACCCGCAGCCCTCCAACACGCAGTACGGCTGGATCGCCAGGAGATAACAGTGATGAGAAGAAAATTAACGGGGATGGGAAGAAATGCGGAATGCGGAATGATGAGTGATGAATTAAAAACTCTCTCTTTAATTCATCACTCATCGCTCCGCATTCCGCATTGCTTTACGTTGCTCGGCGTGCTGTTTCTGCTCGCCATCGCCCCCGTCGCCATCTTGGCCGCGGGCCCTCCCGCCGGTCCCGCGGGCGAGCGGCCGGTGCAGGGCGGGCGCGCCGTCGATTTCGGCGAGTTGGAAAAAGTCATCGAGGCCGAGATGAAGGAGACGGGCACGCCTGGGGCCGCGGTCGCAGTCATCAGCGACGGGCGCGTCGTCTTCGCTAAGGGCTTCGGCGTCGCGAGCATCGAGGCGGGCGGCGCGGTCACGCCCGACACGCTCTTCCGCCTGGGCTCTACGACGAAGATGTTCACGGGGGCCGCCCTGGTCGCGCTCTCCGACAAGAACCGCATCAAGCTGGACGAGCCCGTAGGCAAATACGCCAGGGGCCTCCCGCCGAAACTGGCACAGGTCACCACACACCAGTTAATCAGCAACAACGCGGGCGTGGGCGATTTCGCCGCGCCGCCGCAGTCGCACGACGACGCGGCGCTCGGCGCGATGATTCGCTCCTGGAAAGACGACGTGATGTTCGGCGAGCCTGGGAAAGTCTATTCGTATTCGAGCCCAGGCTTCTGGCTGGCGGGTTACGTGCTGGAAGAGGCGGGGGGCAAGCCTTACGCGGACATGATGGACGAGTTGCTGTTTCAGCCCGTGGGCATGCGCCGCACGACCTTGCGCCCGCTGGTGGCGATGACCTACCCGCTGGCGGTGGGCCACGCGGGGGGCGCGGACGGGAAGGTGGCCGTCGTGCGGCCGGCCTACGACAACGTGGCGCAGTGGCCCGCCGGCTCGATCTACTCCTCGGCCAACGACCTCTCGCGCTGGGCCATCGCGCTCATGGCGGAAGGCCGCCTCGACGGGGCGCAGGTTCTCTCCACGTCGCTCCTCAAGCGCCTCTCGGGCGGGCACGTCGCGATGCCCGGCGCGCCCGAGGTGCATTACGGCTACGGGCTGCTGAATTTCGAGGACCGCGGCGTGAGGATGGTGATGCACGGGGGCTTCAGCCGCGGCTACGGCTCCATGCTCCAGATGTCCCCCGAGCACCGCTTCGCCGTCGTCGTCGTCACCAACAAGAGCGGCATCACGCTCTCCAAGACGACCGAGAAGGCGAGGGAGCTGTTGCTCCCGCTCAAGCCCGCCGAAGCCGAGAAGAAGAAAGAGAAGTTGCCGCTCGCGGCCGCGGACCTCGCGAATTTTACGGGCAAGTACGTCAACGGCCCGCAGACCTGGGAGATCGTCGCGAAGGGGGGAAAACTCTTCTTCAGGGACGCCGAAGCCGAGTACGAGTTGAGCAAGACCGGCGCGCAGGTTCTCTCATTCGGCGACAAACTCGAAAACGACGTAGCACTCGTGCCCGGCGCGGACGGCAAGACCGAATACATCTTCACGGGGTTGTACTCTGCGCGCAGAAGTAATTAGAGCGTGCAGAGCACCGCTTCAGAAATATTTCAGCGACGTGAAAATTGGAGTGCGGGCGGGATGAACACCTTCTCCCGCCCGCGCTTCTTATTTTTCAGAGTACCGTCTCAAGACCTGTCGGCCAGGAGGGGCAAAGGGTTGATGGCTCCCGTGGCTGCGTAAACCCCGAAGTGTAGATGAGGCGAAGTATTTTTCGCGTTCCCGGTCGTGCCGACCGCGCCGAGGACTGTTTCCGGCGTGACGTAATCGCCCACGTCCAGGCTGGGCGCGTAAGAGTCCAGGTGCGCGTAGTAGTAAACTCTGCCCCCCGCGCCCAGGACGGAGATCGTCTGGCCGCCCAAACGATTCTCCCCGATCCGCACAACGTAACCCTCGGTCGCGGAGTGAATCGGCGTCCCCCGCGGCGCGAAGATGTCCTGACCCTGATGCATGCGTTCGCCGTCGCGCGGCGCGTGCCAGCTATCTTTGACATGCCTGACGCGGACGCTGCGGAGGGGCATGATTAGTTTCTGGTCCGGCTCACTCATGTACAGCCGCGCGTGCTTCAAAGACAGAAGATTGGCGGCGGGCACTCTCTCGGTGATGAGCGACCAGCAAGAGTGTACGAGTAGCCCCACGACCAGCATGAACGCGATTGAAAAGAACAACTTCCTCATAAAAACTGGTGAATGAATTTTACCTGACCGTGAACGACTGTAGCCGGCGCTCTTAAGTTAAAGCCCGCGGGGGAAACCGTGACGAACCTGTTAGCCGGCCGGGCCTGGCTCACTCGCGCCGTTATTGAGATGAAAAATAGCGCCCCGTCGTTGCGTGTTTCGGCGGGGCTCGGGCAGGCGGAGGGCAGTCCTTCAGTTGAACTTCACGAACAAAACTCACCCGGCGAGCCAGAGGGCCAGGTTGCGGACGTAGGTCTTCATGTCTTCGAGCTTTTCGGGCTCTCTCTTAATCTGGTCGCCGGGCGGCTCCGCGAGAAAGCTGGGGCAGCCCATCGAGGTGTCCCAGTTGTAGTCCACGAAGTGGTGGAAGCTGGACTCGGCGACGGCGCGGCCGAGCGTGTTGCCGTGGCTGTCCTCCTCCTTCTCGAAGGCGACGACCAGGTTGAAGGGCCGCCCAGTGACCTTGCTCGTGCCGGTCGCTATGATGCGCGCCGTGTCCGCGTCCGAGGGGACGCCGACGCCGCCCTCGTGCGGGTGCGCTGGGAAATATTCTACGCGGCCCGAACCGGACGAGGCGCTCAGCAGAAGCTCGTGGGCCGGCCCGACCGTCGTCACGCGCTGGTAGTCGCCGTTGCTCCCGGAGTGATAATTGGGCCAGGTAATATCTCTGGTCTGCTGGTCGTCGCGCTCGCGCCGCGTCTCGTCCGGGTCCTGGTGCTTGGTGTGGAAGAAGTGCGCGCGCCCTATGCCGCCGAGCGTGCAGAGCGAGGAGCCCAGGTCCTGGTGGTCGCGCGTCGAGAGGATGCCGCCGCCGCGCTGGCGGAAGCGCGTGATGCCCTCGCAGTCGGCCGTGCTCAGCCCGTCGCCCGCGTCCACCGCGAAGAGCCAAAGCTCGTCGAAGTCGGTCGAGTCCAGCCTGCTCAACAAGGCATCGTCGCCCTCCGCGTTCGTCTCGCGGTCGCGCGCCGTGACTTCACAGAGCGGGCGGCCCTCGCCGTCTTCGAGCCCGCCGAGGTAATCGCGGAGCAGTGAGAAGCGGCCCACGTGCCAGTCGTCTTCAACCGCGGGGATGGTGGTTTGCAGTAAGATGCGAATCGGTCTTTTCATAAAGTCACCGCAAGCGCGAGCGCGTCTCGCCCGCGCGGAATTTCCTCAGGCGGCCGAGCAGTCCGGCGCTCTCCCCGCCTTCGGGTAGAATCCTCGCGCCCGCCGCCTCTGGGCCGAGCGCGTGGTCGCCGTCGCCGACGGGCCTGACCGTTTCACGTTCGTCCTTCATAAGTGCGCTCCCCTCCGGGTCAAAAATTTCAGGCCAAAAATTCAGGCGTCGCGCGGCAGGACTTTCGTCACGCCCCTGTGCGCGAGCGCGACCGCGGGCTCGCGCTGTATGGCCGCGTAATACTTGCGCTCGAACTCCGCGCCCTCGGCGTTCGGCCTGACGAGCGCGCGCACCTCTGCGAAGAGCGCCTTCGCGTCGCCGGTGGTCGCGGGCTCGTCCGCGTCCAGCAACTCGTCTATCCGCACGATCAACTCGGAGACGGAGTGCAGCCAGGCGAACTGCTCGTGACCGATGACGAGTTGCAGCAACTCGCCGCTCGACACCGCGCCGTGCTCCTGCTCGTACCAGGCGCGCTCGTCGTCCAGCAGCGCCTTGTGCAGGTGCAGCAGCCCGCGGCGCAACTCGCGCAACGCCGCGAGCGTGCCCTCCGCGGCCGGGCCGTCGTCTGGAGAGGTCTCGTTCATTCTGCTCTCATCATACACCGGTCGTGTCTCAAAAGTGATGTTTGAGAATAAAAGACTCGGGCAGGTTATTCTTGAGTCGTGCAAACAAAAGAGATTACCTGCCCGAGGTGTCCCCGCGGGGACGTCATCAAGCATGGCATAACTCGGGCCGGCAAACAACGCTACCGCTGCCGAAGGTGTCGCCGGCAGTTCATCACCGACTACACCAGCCGGGGGCATGACCCGGAGGTGCGCCGGCTGATTGTGCCGCTCTCTTTGAACGGCTGCGGCATCCGCGACATCTCTAGGGTCTTGGGCATCAGCACCAACACAGTCCTGAAGCTCTTGCGCCATTACGCCTCACGGGTCCGCAGGCCGCGCCCGCCCGAGCACGTCACGGAACTGGAAGTGGATGAGATGTGGTCGTTTGTCGGGCGCAAGGAGCAGCAGGCTTGGCTCTGGTATGCCTTCGAGCCGCAGTCGAAGCAGATCGTGGCCTGGCTCATCGGCGAGCGCACCGACCGCAACTGCCGCCGGCTCCTCAACCAACTCAAGGGTTGCCGAGTCCTGCGCTTCTGTACCGACGAGTGGAAAGCTTACGGGAAGCTAATCCCGTGGGCCAAACACTGGGTCGGGAAACGCTGGACGCAGGACATTGAGCGCCAGAACTTGAACTTCCGCACACACCTCAAGAGGTTGCAGCGGCGGACCATCTGCTTTTCAAAGAGCCCGGCGATGCACGAGGCCGTCCTGAAGCTCTACATTGACAGCCATAACCGCCAACATCACTTTTGAGACATGACCTCATACACCTTACAAAGCCTTAATGCGCGTTGACAAAACCTGCCCCTGTCCGTATATTCCCTTGCTTGCGGTTCCCGACTTCCGTTGACTCAAGGCCGCGCTCTTGCAGTCAACCTCACCTTCTCCCGAGCTTAATCCCGAGACATACAATGATGAGACGTTTAGCATTAATTTCCCTCGCGGCGCTCGCGCTCGCGCTCACGGCCCCCGCCGCGGCGGCCAAGGACACCTGGACGAGCGTCCGCTCGCAGCACTTCTTCCTCATAGGCAACGCGAGCGAGAAGGAGATCAGGCGCGTCGCCACGCGCCTCGAACAGTTCCGCGACGTGTTCACGCGGCTGCTCAAGGGGGCCAGCTTCAACTCGCCCGTGCCGACCACGGTCGTCGTCTTCAAGAGCGACGGCTCCTACAAGCCCTACAAGCCCGTGGTGGACGGCAAGGTCAGCGAAGGAGTCGCAGGCTACTTCCAGCCGGGCGAGGAGGTCAACTACATCACCCTGACGACCGAGCAGCGCGGCGAGGATCCCTTCAGCACCATCTACCACGAGTTCGTGCACCTGCTCATCAACGACAACTTCGGGAAGGCCGCCGTGCCGCCGTGGTTCAACGAGGGGCTGGCCGAGTACTACAGCACGTTCGGCATAGAGGAGGACCGCAAGGTCTACCTCGGCCGCCTCGTCGACAACCACATCCTCCTGCTCAGGGATGCAAAGCTCATCCCGCTCAAGACGCTCTTCGACGTTGACTACTACTCGCTGCACCGCAACAAGCGCGAGACGAAGGGGCTCTTCTACGCGCAGGCGTGGGCGCTCGTCCACTACCTCATCAACGGCAACAACGGCCAGCGGCTTCAGCAGATGGCTAAGTTCTTCGACATGGTGCTCAAGAAGACGCCGACCGAGCAGGCTTTCCGCGACGCCTTCCAGACGGACTTCGCCGGGATGGAGAAGGAGCTGAAAAAATACATCGAGGGCCGCAGCTTCCGCGGCCAGCTCGCGACCTTCGAGCGCAAGCTGGAGTTCGACGCGACGATGCAGAGCGCGCCCATCACGGAGGCGGAGGCCGCGGCCTACCTCGGCGACCTGCTCCTGCACACGCACCGGCTCGACGACGCCTCCGCGCACCTCCAGCGCGCGCTCACGCTCGACCCGAACCTGGGAATGGCCCACGCCTCGCTCGGCATGGTGCGCATGCGGCAGCGGAAGTTTGATGAGGCGCGGCTACACCTACAGCAGGCCGTCGCGGCCAACGCGCAGAATTATTTGGCCCATTACTACTACGCCTACGCGCTCAGCCGCGCGGGTATGAACGAGATGGGGATGGTCTCGGGCTACGCGGACGAGACGGCCGGGGAGATGCGCTCGGCTCTGCGGAAGGCCATCGAGCTCAAGCCCGACTTCGCCGAGAGTTATCACCTGCTGGCCTGGGTCAACCTGGTGAGGCACGAGGAGCTGGACGAGGCCGTCAAGCTCATCAACAAGGCCCGCGCGCTCGCGCCGGGCAACGACGAGTACCTCTTCGTCCTGGCACAAATCCACCTGAACCGGCAGGACCTCGACTCGGCCCGCCGCACGGTCGAGCCGCTCGCGCAGAACGGGGCCGACCCGCAGATGCGCGCCAACGCGCAGTCGCTCCTGAACGCCATCTCGTCGGCGCAGGCGCAGATGGAGCGCTACAAGAAGATGCGCGAGGCACGCGCCGAAGGGGGCGTCGGGCCGAGCGGCGGCGGCGGAGAAGCGCCGCTGCTCAGGAGGCGCGACGGGGCGCGCGATGGCGAGCCGGGCGCAGGCTCGGACGGCGAGGCGTCGGACCAGAGGGTCGAAGACGCCATGAGGTCCGCGCTCGAAGCGGCCCTGCGCCAGCCGCTCGAAGGCGAAACGCGCGTGCAAGGTTTTCTGACGAAAATAGAGTGCAGCGCGAAGGGGCTGGTCTTCCACGTCAAGCTCCAGGACCGCGTCCTGAAACTCCAGAGCGACAGCTTCAACAGCCTGCACATCATGGCCTTCACGCAGGAGGCCGGCAGCGAGATAAGCTGCGGCGCGCGCAAGCCCGAGAGCCTCGTCGTCATCACCTACCGCGCGGCCGAGGCCGCGAAGAGTAAGACCGACGGCGTGATGACCGCGATGGAATTCGTGCCGGCCAGTTTCGAGCTGAAGCAGTAGAACGACTGGAGAGAACGAGCCACGAAAACACGCGAAGCGGCGCGAAGCGGGGACAACCCTTTCCGCGCCTCTTCGCGTGTTTTCGTGGCTCGTGAACTTTTGGCTGTACGTCGTCCCGCAGCTAACACCGATTTAATTTGACACCGCCGGGCTCTTTAACTAAACTGCCCAGTCCTTGTCTGGTGTTACTCTCTGGAAGCCTTCGGCGAATTTTCGCAAAGCCTCAACCTTGACGAGTGCCAGGTGAGTTCCATTCGTGCGGTAACAATATCTCTCTTTTTGCCTGAGGAAAAGATTTGCTCACGCGCCCGAGATGTGCGCCCGAGCCCCGGATTCTTGTGATTGTTCAAAGCCCCCGTTTCAACGAGATTAGATAGCCCATCCCCTGAAAGGATAGTTATGCCGAATTTCCTTGTCCGCCGAAGAATTTCTTTCCGCGCCGTGCGCAGTCTTTTCGCGCTCTTCGTCATCGTCGCTCTAATTTATTCGATCACCCCGCTGCAAGGGTTCTTCCAGACGACGCCGACGGCCTCGGCCGCGGCGAGCGACCTCTTCTTTTCCGAGTACATAGAGGGCACCTCCAACAACAAGGCCCTGGAAATCTACAACGGCACCGGCGCGAACGTTGACCTCGCCGCGAACAGTTACAACGTCCAGATGTATTCCAACGGCAGCACCTCTGCCGGGTTGACCATCAACCTGACGGGCACGGTCGCCGCTGGCGACGTTTACGTGCTGGCCCACGGCAGCGCCACCCTCGCTGATATCATCGCGCAGAGGGATCAGACCAATAGCGCGGGCTGGTATAACGGCAACGACGCCGTCGTCCTGCGCAAGGGCAGCGTCATCATTGACGTTATCGGCCAGATAGGCAACGACCCCGGCACGGAGTGGGGGACGGGGTCGACCAGCACCGCCGACAACACACTGCGCCGCAAGCCCACGATCTGCGGCGGCGACACAGTTACGAACGACTCCTTCGACCCCTCGGTGCAGTGGGACGGCTTCGCCACCAACGACACGGCGAATCTGGGCGTGCACACCTCGAACTGCGTCACCGAGACGGGGCCGGCAGTCTCCAGCACCGTTCCCGCCAACGGCGCGACGGACGTCGCCAAAGGCGCGAACATCACCGTCACCTTCAACGAGCCGGTCAACGTCGCCGGCACCTGGTACACCATCTCCTGCACGTCGAGCGGCCTGCACACGGCGACCACGAGCGGCGGGCCCATCTCTTACACGCTCAACCCGGACTCGGACTTCGCCTTCAGCGAGACCTGCACCGTGACCGTCAACGCGAGCCAGGTGTCTGACCAGGACGTTAACGACCCGCCGGACTTCATGGCCGCCAATTACCAGTGGAGCTTCGCGACGGGCGCGGACCCGTGCACGAGCCCCTTCACCAAAATCCCCGTCATCCAGGGCGACGACGTCGCGAGTGATCACGTCGGCGAGGTTCACTTAATCAGGGGCGTGGTCGTCGGCGACTTCCAGGGCGCCACGACTTTCGGCGGCTTCTACCTGCAAGACCCCGCCGGCGACGGCAACGCGGCGACTTCCGACGGTATCTTCGTCTTCGCGCCCTCCGCCACGGACGTTGAGGTCGGCGACGACGTGGCCGTCAAGGGCACGGTCACGGAGTTCAACGGCCTGACCGAAATCAACAGCAACGCCGCGGGCGTCACGCGCTGCGGCGAGGGCGGCTCCATCGCGGTGACGACCGTCCACCTGCCGGAATCGGTCGAGGGCGAGATTGAGCGCTACGAAGGCATGCTCGTCAACATCCCCGAGACGCTGACGGTTTCGGAGGTCTTCAACCTCGGCCGCTTCGGCGAAATCATGCTTTCCACGGACGGGCGGCTCTTCCAGCCGACCAACTTCCTTGAGCCGAGCAACGCGCCGGGCAGCCCCGTGCAGCAGGAGTTCAACTCGATCCTGCGCCGTAAAATCCTGCTCGACGACGGGCTCAACATTCAGAACCCGAACCCGATTCCCTACCTCAGCGCCGACAACACGCGCCGCCTCGGCGACACGGTCGCGGGCCTGACCGGCGTCCTCGACTACAGGTTCAACGAGTACCGCATCCAGCCGACCATCGCGCCCGTCTTCACGGTCGTGAACCCGCGCCCGGCAGCGCCCGCGGCGGTCGGCGGCAACATCAAGGTCGTGAGTTCCAACGTCCTGAACTACTTCAACGGCAACGGCACGGGCCTGGACGGCGGACCCGGCGGCTTCCCGACCGCGCGCGGCGCGAGCAACCTTAACGAGTTCAACCGCCAGCGCGCCAAGATCATCGCCTCGTTGACGACGATTAACGCGGACGTGCTCGGCATCAGCGAGATGGAGAACGACGGCGGCGGGCCGACGAGCGCCGTGCAGGATTTGGTCAACGGCCTGAACGCCGCGACCGCACCCGGAACCTACGCTTTCCGCGTCGGGACGAATCCCGGCACGGACCTGATTCAGAACGCGATCATCTACAAGCCCGCGCGCGTGACCCCGGTCGGCCCGGCGGTCAACGACGTGGACACGGACGGCGACGACGCCTGGATCGGCGCGCGCAACCCGCTCGCGCAGACTTTCCAGTCGGTCGCCAACGGCGAGAAGTTCACTTTCATCGTCAACCACTTCACCTCGAAGGGCTGCTCGGCCAGCGACGTTGGCCCCGACGCGGACCAGGGCGACGGCCAGGGCTGCGACAACCAGTCGCGCATCAACCAGGCCCACCGCCTGCTGTTCTTCATCGAGCAGGTCAAGGCCGCCTCGGGCGACCCGGACGTGCTCGTCATGGGTGACCTCAACGCTTACGGCGAGGAGGACCCGATTGACATCCTGACCGACGGCGGCCTCGTCAACGAGATCGAGCGGTTCATCGGTGACCACGCTTACTCGTACGTCTTCCAGTCGCTCTCGGGCTACCTCGACCACGCGCTCGCGACCGCGACGATGGACGCGCAGGTGACGGGCGTCACGGAATGGCACATTAACGCGGACGAGCCCCTGGTGCTCGACTACAACACGGAGTTCAAGACGCAGGACCTCTACGAGCCGACGCCGTACCGCTCGTCGGATCACGACCCGGTCATCGTCGGGCTCGACCTGAACGCCCCGCCGGTCGTCGGGCCGATTACGGCGACGCCGAATCCGGCGATCGTGAACGGCGCAATCAGCTTCAGCGCCGACTTCACGGACGCGGACGCGGGCGACACGCACACGGCCACCTGGAACTGGGGTGACAGCACCTCGTCCGCAGGCACGGTCAGCGGCAACACGGTCACGGGCAGCCACGCTTACAGCGCGGTCGGCACGTACACGGTCACGCTGACGGTCACGGACAGCCACGGCAACACGGACACGAGCACCGTTCAGGTCGTTGTGGGCTACGGCGTCGTGGCGCTCTACGACCAGACGAAGGCGCACAAGAGCGGCAGCACGATTCCCGTCAAGCTGCAACTCGTGGACGCCGCGGGCAACAATTTGTCCAGCCCGTCGCTGACCGTTCACGTCACCGGCATCACGCCTGCGCCTTCGGGCACGAACTTCGACTCGGGCAACGCGAATCCGGGTAACAACTTCCGCTACGACCCGAGCCTCGGCGGCTACATCTTCAACCTGAGCACGAAGGGTCTCGCGCCGGGAGAATACACGCTGAGCTTCACCGTGACGGGCGACCCCGTAACCCACACGCTGAAGTTCGTCGTGAGGTAGTCTGACAATCACACGCGGGCCGGGCGGGCTACACCGTCCGGCCCGTGAACACAGAGGGGCCGCCGGGGCGTTAGTCTTCGGCGGCCCCTCTCTTTTTCATTTAACGCGCGACGCGGACGCGGCGGCTGTCGTAAGATGGCGGGCGCAGGAGCGGCGTTGATGAAAATCTATTTCGCGGGGGCAATCCGCGGCGGGCGCGAAGACGTTGCGCTCTACTTCGAGATTATCGAAATATTGGGCCAGTACGGGCAGGTCCTGACCGAGCACGTCGGCAATCCAGAGTTGACCGGCGTGGGCGAGGTCGGCGGCGACCGGGACATTCACGACCGCGACCTCGCGTGGCTCAAAGAAGCCGAATACCTCGTGGCCGAAGTGACCGTGCCGAGTCTCGGCGTCGGCTACGAGATAGGCAAGGCGACCGAGTGGGGCAAGCCCGTCCTCTGTCTCTTCCGCCCGCAGTCCGGGCGCGCGCTCTCCGCGATGGTCGCGGGCTCGCCCGGCGTGACGGTGCGGGAGTACCAGGGAAGCGAAGAGTTGAGGGAGGCGTTCGACGACTTCTTCGGCGCGCGGCCGCGTGTTATATAATCCGCCTTGTTTGAGAACGTATGTCAGCCGACGACGCACAGCTACACGACCTGCTGGGGATACTTTTCCAGGCGCACCCGTGGCACGGGGTGACGCCGGGCGCGGACGCGCCGCGCGTCATTAACGCCTACGTCGAGATCGTCCCGACGGACGCCGTGAAGTACGAACTCGACAAGCCTTCGGGCCACCTGCGCGTGGACCGCCCGCAGCGCTTCTCAAGTTTCTGCCCGACGCTCTACGGCTTCATCCCGCAGACCTACTGCGGCGACCTCGTGGGCCAACTCTGTTCCGAGCGCGTGGGCCGCCCAGGCATACGGGGCGACGGCGACCCGATGGACATCTGCGTGCTGTCGGAGAAGGCTTTCACGCACGGCGACTTCTTCGTGCGCGCCGTCCCCGTCGGCGGCCTGCGCATGATTGACGGCAACGAGGCCGACGACAAGATCATCGCCGTGCTGGAGTCGGACGTGGCCTACGGCCACTTCCGGGACATCAACGACTGCCCGGAGGGGCTCGTTGACCGCCTCAAGCATTACTTCCTGAGCTACAAGCAACTCCCGAACGAAGCGCCGCGCCGCGTGGAGATCGCAGACGTTTACGACCGGGCGGAAGCCGCGGAAGTCATCAACCGCAGCGTGCGCGACTACCGCGAGCGCTACGGCGCGCCGGAAGGAAGACTGAGTGAGTTGAAGAGACTGCTCGGTTCAGGCCGCTAACCTCTCACGCCTTGTTAACCATCTCTTCGATTCCGCAGCGCGGGCAGGCGAGGGCGCGGCGTGTGGGACTCGTCCAGCGAGCCAGTGCCGGGGTCGAAAGCCGCGGCTCTTTATCCTCGGCCTCGCCTTCTCTCAAAAAGCGTGCGCGCGTGTCGCCCTTTGCGTCCACGCGCGCCCTCATCTCCGCGCTGCAATGCTTGCACACCCAGCCGAAGCCTTCGTTGATGAAATGGTCTAGCTCAAGCATGGGGCCGGGCGTCGGGGCCGAAGGTCAGTGAAAAGCCTTTGACTGAGCGCCGGCCCCTGTACCCTGTCTTTACCGCCTTATGCGCCGCGCGTCGGGCGCTTCGAGCAGGCGGACGTTGACGGTCATCCTGCGGTTCTCGCGGTAAATGTCCACTTTGACAACGTCGCCGATCTGGCGCTTGTCCAGGATGCGGAAGAGGTCGTCGCGTTCGGAGACCTTCTCGCCGTCGATGGCGACGACGATGTCGCCCATGACGATGTCGCCCTCTTCGGTCTGCATCAGCCCGCGCAGTCCGGCCGCGTGGGCAGAGCCGTTCGGCACGACCTCCCAGATCATCACGCCCTCGGAGACGGGAAGCTCCACCTGGCCCTGCAAGTACTTAACGTCGCGCGTGCCGACGCCGAGCTTCGGCCGGCGGACGACGCCGTTCTTAATCAGTTCCGGCACGACCCGCTTGGCGATGCTCACGGGGATGGCGAAGCCTACGCCCGCGCTCGCGCCCGAGGGCGAGAGAATCTGCGAGTTGATGCCGATCATGCGCCCGTGCGAGTCCAGGAGCGGCCCGCCAGAGTTGCCCGGATTAATCGAGGCGTCCGTTTGGATGGCCCCCTCTATGGGCCGCCCGTTGCGCGCGCGAATCGGGCGCTGTAAGCCGCTGATGACGCCGGTCGTGAGCGTGCGGTCGAAGCCGAACGGGTTGCCTATGGCGAGCACCTTCTGCCCGACCACGAGGTTGTTGGAGTCGCCGAGCGGGACGACCGTCAGGCCCGAGGGCGGCGCTTCGATCTTGATGACCGCGAGGTCCGTGTCGGGGTCGCCGCCGACGACGCGCGCCGGGTAAGTCTTGTCGCCGCCGAGGCTCACGGAGAGCTTCTGCGCGCCCTCTATGACGTGATAGTTGGTCAGGATGTGTCCCTGCGAGTCTATCACGGAGCCAGAGCCGGAGCCCTGACCTTCCTCGACCTGGCCGAAGAAGTCCTGCCTGTAGGATGTCGACTTGATGGAGGCCACGCCGGGCGAGATGGCCTTGTAAACCTCGACGTTGTTCTGCTCGTCTGTCGCCAGCGCCGGGTCCGTGACGTTCGGCGGCTGCGCTTCCGTGAAGGCGGACGAGTTGGGCTCGAAGTGGCGCGTCAGGCGCGTGAAAACGACCACGGAGGCCGCGGCGAAGAGCGCCGAGAGCAATGCAATTCCGAGTATCTGGCGTGTGGAGAGTCTGTACATGGCTTTCTTCTCAATCTCTCTCGAAAATTAATCACCCGCTGGCAATCGGTAGCTATGATGCCTGCGCGGCGGCCAGCGTTTCCGGCCCGTTAATTTAGCGCCGGAGCGCCCGCGAGGACAATCCGGTAAACGCGTTTCGCGGGCGAATTGTTTTGTCCGGGCTCGCCTGGATTATAACGCCCGCGCCGCCCGCCTGTGCCAATAAAAACTGGGCCGCGCGCCCGGATGACGACGCCACATTATTATATTGCGGCGGGAGGCGGCAGAAGTTCCGCGGAATTAAGTACGTCCAGGGTGAGTACCGCCTGCGGTGGCGGGCGCTACTGACAATGAAACCTGAGCGCAGAAAGCGTTGAGGGCGCGTCGTCCGTCACGACCGACAGACGACGCGCCCTAGCGGTTTTGAATCTTTTCTCAGGAAAAGAGCGCCAGCAGGTTGTTGGGCAGGTTGCAGACGAAGGCCACGATTTTCTCGGGGGCCTCCCACCCGAGCGCGGTCATGCCCGTGGCCGCGTGGACGAGCATCAGCGCCAAGTAAAGGCCGAGCACCAGCGAGAGCCCGCGCCGCGCCAGTTTGTAGCGCGAGCAGCGGTAGAGGGTGTAGGCCGCCAGCCCGCCGACCGCGAGTTTGACCAGAATGAAGGGAGCGTCGCCCAGCTCCAGCAGCCTCGCCATCAGCCCGTTGCCCTCAGTCGCCACGCCCCCGCGCACCCAGAACACAGTCAACTGCGCGTCCAGCCAGTTCAGGCAAAAGAGAAGAATGCTTTTTGCGAGGACGCTCATCCCGTGGAGCCTCTCCTTCGTACCAACTTTGTTTAACTTCCCCCTTTAATGACTGAACCCCCGGAGCTGATGCGCCACGGGGGTTCCGAGTCTTTACGGGGGAAAACGCGAACGTTTCCTTCTATATCCTGTAGAAAGGTCGAATGGGCGGCCGCTTCCGGCAACGGGGCCGCGAATTGTCCGCGCGCGGGGGCCGAGGCCCTTTCGGCCGGCCCGCCGTCCGGGCTTGGGCTCGCCGGCCGTGTCCACCAGCCCTCGGGCAGTTAACGCGACGAGAGCGCGATCTGGTTCCCGTCGGGGTCCTTGAGAATAGCGACGCTGCCCCACGGCTCGTGCTTCGGCGGGGCGGCGAACTCCACGCCGCGCCGCGTCAATTCCTCGTAAGTCTTGTCGACGTTGTCGCAGGCCAGGGCCCCGTTGAAGACGCCGCCGACGCGGTCCTCGTGGCCCTCCGGGGTGAAAAGGACGAGCCGCGTCGGGGACCCGCCGACCTGCAACTCGATCCACCTCTGCCCCAGGCCGAACTGCTGGTCTGTGACGACCTTGAAGCCCAGCTTCTCTGTGTAGAAGGCCAGCGCGCGGTCCTGGTCACTCACGGGGATGCTCACAAATTTTATGGACGTTATCATCTCGCCCCTCCTCAGTCTGTGGATTGGGCCGCGCCGCGGGCGCGCGGCCGTGGCGAGCCTATAGCACTTCCACCGCGCGCTGTCCAGTTAATCTTTTACGGCTATATTTTATAAAACTATAGTGATAAAATGCCCGCATGGTTAAGGTGACTTTCGACGGCTACATCATAGACCCGCTGATGCGCGACCTCGTCGGCCACGAGCAGAAGCCGTCGGCCTTCATCGTCTTCCTACACCTCTGGGCCCGCACCAACGGGGCGCGCACGCGTGCCCTGCGGGCGAGCCTACAGGAGATAGCCGACGACACGGGCCTCTCCAAGACGGCCGTGCAGAGCGGGCTCAAGCTCCTGAAGCGCCGCCGTCTGATACGGTCCGAGCGCGACTCGCCGACCTCTAAGCCCACGCACTTCGTGCTCAGCCCCTGGCGGCGCTCCCGCGCGGCGCGGTGAGGTGAGCGCCGCGCCGCGCTCCAAATTATCGTTGACTTAGTTTCCGATCTGGCGTATCAGCAGACACGGGTCATTAATCCACGGGAAACCAGAGGCAGGGAATTTCATGAAACGCTGTCCGAACTGCAACCGCACTTACACGGACGACACGATGACGAACTGCGCGCACGACGGGGCCCCGCTGATGCCGGCCGCGTACAGCCCGCACGGCGCGCCGCCGATTCCTCCCCCGCAACCTTACGCGCCACCGCCGCCGCCGCCCGGTTACCCGCCGCAGCCGCAGGCTTACCAGCAGGGCTACCAGCCGCAAAATTACCCGCCACAAAATTACCCGCCGCCCGGAAACTATCCGCCGCCGGGCTACCCGCAACAGGGCTACGCCCCGCAGCCTGGGATGGGCGAATACGTCTCCTGCCCGAGGTGCATGAGCCCCGGCCCGCAGAAGGTGAAGTTCACGTGGTGGGGCGGGGCGCTGGGGCCGAAGATGTTCGACCACGTCAGGTGCGGGACGTGCGCGCTCGAATACAACGGCAAGACGGGGCTGTCCAACAGCTCGAAGATCACGACCTACATCATCGTCTCTTCCGTCATCGCCTTCGCCCTGACGCTGGTGTTGATTTTCTTCGTCTTCAACAAGTAGCGGAGCCGCGCGGCCTCGCGCGTTCGTGCTACGAGGCGGCCGCCTCGTCCGGCGGGATGATCCGCACGTTGGGAGATTCCCGGAGGACGAGTGTGCCCGGCGGGACGGAGTGCGTCAGCCAGACGTTGCCGCCGATGACGCTCCCGCGCCCGACGACGGTGTTGCCGCCGAGGATGGTCGCGCCGGCGTAAACCACCACGTCGTCCTCGATGGTCGGGTGCCGCTTCGTGTCGCGCACGAGGTGGCCCGTGCCGTCCTTGTCGAACGAGAACGCGCCGAGCGTCACGCCCTGGTAGAGTTTGACGTTGTTGCCGATGACGGCCGTGCCGCCTATGACGACGCCCGTGCCGTGGTCTATGAAGAAGGATGAGCCGATGCGCGTCCCCGGATGAATGTCTATGCCGGTGCGGTGGTGCGCGTGCTCGGTCATGATGCGCGGCAGGAGCGGCACACGCATCTTGTGAAGCTCGTGGGCCAGGCGGTAGACCATGACGGCGTAGATGCTCGGGTAGCTGAAGATGATTTCGTCGCGGCAGGAGGCCGCGGGGTCGCCGTCCAGGGCTGCCTGCACGTCGGTAGCCAGCACCTCGCGCAAGGTAGGGAAGAGCGAGAGGAAGGAGGCGGCGCACTCTTCGGCCTCGCGCCCGGCCACGTCGGACGCCTCGCCGATCTTGTTGCCGTGGCGGAGCGCGCGTTTGATCTGCTCGGTCAGGACTTCGAAGAGCCAGGCCATGCGCGACTCGACGTGCGCGCGCAAGGAAGCGCCCTCCAGCCCCTGCGCCCCTATGTAGCCTGGGAAGAGCAGCTCGTGGATGGTGACGAGCACGCGTATGATTTCGGCGTGCGACGGCAGCGGCTGGCGGTCCAGGTGGTGAATCTTCAGCTCGTCCGCCGCGTAAGACTCGACGAGCGCCGCCGCGGCCCGGTCAATCTTTTCGTTCATTTGTTTAATAGTGCCGAGTGCCGAGGACTGAGTAAGAACTTGCTTTCTTTTTACTCAGTCCTCAGCACTCGGCACTTGATTTATTCGATATTTATTCCCCGCTCTTTGGCGATGCCGCGGGCCTTCATGACGACATCGTCGTCAACGACCTCGGAGCCGCCCGTCCAGGCTTCGACCTCTTCGACGGGGCGGCCCAAGGCGACGGCCAGCTTTTCGTCGCTCCCCTCGAAGCCGTTGTCCCGCAGGTGCCGCAGGAGCGCGCGGCCTTCCGACTGGCTGGTGCCGCGGTCGTCCACGGCCTCTTCGGATGTTGTCTCCCTGATGTTCTCTTCGCTCATGCCCCAACCTCGCTTTGCGGCTGGCCGGAAACGGTCGCCGTGTATCCCAGGTCCTGAATCTTCTTGACGAGTGTCGTCAACTGCACAGTGTTCTCGTCGAACTCGACGATGGCTGTCTTGCGCTTCAAAGACGTGTCGGCCTCGCGCACGCCGGCCGTATCTTCGAGCGTCTCCTTGATGTCTATCGGGCAGGAATCGCAGTGCATGCCCTCTATGTGAATTTCCGCTCTCAACTCTTCTCCTCCTTGAATCTGCCGGCGCGCCCGCGCCGCCGGCGCACACACGCGCCGCGCCGGGCCGCCGTCAACGAAACTGTTCGAGCGTAACGAATGCCTCGCATTATAAGGCCGCGAATCGTAAATCGTAAATCGTGAATCGTAAAAGACAGGTTTTACCCATTTACCATTCACGATTTACCCTTTACGATTTACGTTACTTATGCCGACCGAGTTCACCATCGCGCGGGCCCTGGTCGAGGCCGCGCAAATCCTGCGGCGCGCGGGCGTGCCCGAGGCGCGGCGCGAGGCCGCTTCGCTCTTGGAGCACGTCACGGGGCGCGACCGCACGTTTTTGATTACGAGCGCGGAGACCGTGCTCGCGCCGTCGGACGTGAGCCGCCTGCGCGCGTTGGTCGAGCGGCGCGCGGCGGGCGAGCCGCTTCAGTACATCACTGGGCACCAGGAGTTTTACAGACTGGACTTCGAGGTCACGCCGGACGTGCTCATCCCGCGCCCCGAAACGGAGCTGCTGGTGGAGACGGCGCTCGACTTGTTGGGCGAGACGGATGGCCCCGCGCTCGTCTGCGACGTGGGCACGGGCTCCGGCTGCATCGCCGTCAGTCTCCTGCACGAACTGCCTTCGGCGCGGGCCGTCGGCGTGGACATCTCACGGCCTGCGCTCCGCGTGGCCGCGCGCAACGCTGCGCGCGCGGGCGTCAGCGGGCGTTTCCACCTCGTAGCCTCGGACGGCCTCGGCGCGCTCGATTCTTCACGCGCACGCTTCGAGATGATCGTCTCGAACCCGCCCTACGTCGCGGAGGGCGCGCTCGCGGGGCTGCAGCGCGAGGTGCGCGACCACGAGCCGCGCGTGGCACTCACGCCCGGCGGCGACGGCCTGCGCGTCATACGCGCTTTGATAAACGAAGCGCCGCACTTTCTACACTCGGGCGGACACCTCCTGATGGAGATAGGCTTCGACCAGCACGAGGCCGTGAGTGAATTGATTGACCCGCGCGTGTGGGAACTCCTCGACATTCACAAAGACTTGCAGGGGATCCCGCGCACAATCGCGTTGCGGAAAATCTGAGGGCGACGAGTAACGCCGGGGCAGTACCGCCTGCCGCAAGCGGGCGGGTACTCAACGGTGCGGACCCGCTCGCGACCGCAGGCGGCACTGACCTGGGGCGCATCGCGTAGCGGCTTTTTGGAATCGTTCCATTGTTTCGGACGCCCGTCCGATATAATGATTAATTTCTCGACTTCATCCCCACTTCCATACGTCAACCAGCCGAACATATCTGCCCCTCTTTTCGTTCAAGACTGAAGGGCGCTGAAACACACACGCATTATCCGAGACGCTGTCAGCGCCTCAATCCTTTTCCACAAGGCTCGACCGACCTCGCTTTGTAAAGACAGTGACGCAACCGTTCTCCCCGTTGCGAGTCACTGGCCTAACCTACTTTCAAAGGAGATGTGCGATGCGCCGTAACAAGCTTTTCATTTTGAGCGCGATTGTTGCGCTTTGTGCCGCGACGTGGAGCGGTTGTGCCACGTCGAGCGGCGATGGTAAGACAAATACGACCAACACGACGACCAACCCTGCGACCTCCGCGGCCGAGCCCGCCGCCGGGAAACTCCCGATCACCACCGCGTCCGACGAGGCCCGCAAGGCGTTCCTGCAAGGGCGCGACCTGGCCGATAAGCTCCTGATACAGGACTCCGTGCAGCACTTCGACAGGGCCATCTCGCTCGACCCGAACTTCGCCGCCGCGCACTTGGCCCGCGCCAACTCTTCGCCGACCGCGAAGGAGTTCTTCGAACACCTGAAACACGCCGTCGGCCTCGCCGACAAGGCTTCCGAAGGGGAGCGGCTGCAAATCCTCGCGGCCGAGGCGGGGGCCAACGGCAACACCGCGAAGCAGAAGGAGCATCTGGACAAGCTCATCGCCATGCACCCGAACGAGGAGCGCGCGCACTTCGCCCTCGGCGGCTACTACTTCGGCCAGCAGGATTACGCGCAGGCCATCGCGGAGTACAAGAGGGCGACCGAGTTGAACCCGAACTACTCGAACGCCTTCAACCTCCTCGGCTACGCCTACAGGCAGAACGGCGACTACGCGAACGCCGAGACGGCCTTCAAGAAGTACGTCGAGCTGATCCCGACCGACCCGAACCCTTACGACTCTTACGCCGAGCTGCTCCTGAAGATGGGCCGCTTCGACGAGTCAATCGCGCAGTACCGCAAGGCGCTCTCCATCCAGCCCAACTTCGTCAACTCGCACTTCGCGACCGCCGCCGCCCTGATGTACCAGGGCAAGCACGACGAGGCGACGGCCGAGTTGCAGAAGATGACCGACAAGGCGCGCAGCGACGGCGAGCGCCGGACCGCGCTCTTCGGCCAGACGGTCGTTGACGTGGACGCGGGCAAGCTGGACAAGGCGCTCGAAGACGTGGACAAGCAGTACGCGATAGCCGAGAAATCGGGCGACGTGGCGGCGATGGCGGGCGACTTGCAGAACAAGGGGACGATCCTCGCCGAGATGGGCAAGTACGCCGAGGCGAAGGAGCAGTTCGAGCGCCTGCTCAAGATGACGGAAGGCTCCAGCCTGTCTCAGGAGATTAAGGACAACACGAGGCTCTTCCACCATTACAACCTGGCGACGGTCGCGCTGGGCATGAAGGACGTGGCGAAGGCGAAGGCCGAGGCGGACGAGTTCCGCAAGGGCGCGAAGAACCCGGCGCAGGTCCGGCAGTCGCACCAACTCGACGGCATGATCGCGCTCGCGGAGAAGGACTACGACAAGGCCATCGCGGAGCTACAGCAGACGGGCCAGCAGAACCCGCAGAACTTTTACCGGCTGTGTCAGGCTTACCAGGGCAAGGGCGACGGCGCGAAGGCGAAGGAATTCTGCGGCAAGGCCGCCGACTTCAATTCGCTCCCGCTCCTCAACTACGCCTTCGTCCGCGCGAAGGCCCGGAAGATGGCGGTGTAGATGAAACACTGACCAAAGACAAAGGACAACCCTCGCGGCACATGTGAAAAAGTCCGGCGGCAGTCACGCGCGTGACTGCCGCCGGACTTTTCAGCGCGAGTGCGCCTTCGCCCATCCGATTCTCTTCCGGCCTCATTGCCTGCGCCGCCGATTTTGGCATATAGTGCTGCACTCTTAAGTCAATTTCTAATCCACACCGAAAGGCGCTTTCATCATGTCGAATAGCGTTCCCATCACGGTCGCGCACGGCGACGGCATCGGCCCCGAAATCATGGCGGCCACGCTCCACATCCTGAAGGAGGCCGGCGCGCCGCTCGAAATCGAGACCATAGAGATCGGCGAGAAGGTCTACCTCGCCGGCAACAGCGCGGGCATAGAGCCCAGCTCCTGGGACTCCTTGCGCCGCACGAAAGTCTTCCTCAAAGCGCCCATCACGACGCCGCAGGGCGGCGGCTTCAAGAGCCTGAACGTGACGGTGCGCAAGACGCTCGGCCTCTACGCCAACGTGCGCCCGTGCGTCTCCTACCACCCGTTCGTCGAGACCAAGCACCCGAACATGGACGTGGTCGTCGTCCGCGAGAACGAGGAAGACCTCTACGCAGGCATAGAGCACCGGCAGACCGAGCAGGTCATACAGTGCCTCAAGCTCATCTCGCGCCCAGGCTCCGAGAAGATCGTGCGCTACGCCTTCGAGTACGCGCGCCGCAACAACCGCAAGAAGGTCACCTGCTTCACGAAAGACAACATCATGAAGCTCACGGACGGCCTCTTCCACAAGGTCTTCGACGAGGTCGCCAGGGAGTACCCGGAGGTAGAGAACGAGCACTGGATCGTGGACATCGGCGCGGCCAAGCTTGCGGACACGCCCGAGGCTTTCGACGTGGTCGTGATGCCGAACCTGTACGGCGACGTGCTCTCGGACGTGGCCGCGCAGATAGCGGGCTCGGTCGGCCTCGCAGGCTCCGCCAACATAGGCGAGAACGTCGCCATGTTCGAGGCCATTCACGGCTCGGCCCCGCGCCGCGCCGGGCAGAATCTGGCGAACCCCTCGGGCCTCCTCCTCGGCGCGATCATGATGCTCGTGCACATCGACCAGACCGACGTGGCCGAGCGCGTTCACAACGCCTGGCTCAGCACCATCGAGGACGGGATACACACTTACGACATCTACGAAGAGGGCGTGAGCAAGCAGAAGGTCGGGACGAAAGAGTTCGCCCAGGCGGTGGTCGAGCGGCTGGGGCGCGCGCCGCAGACCTTGAAGGCAGTCAAGTACAACGCGGGCGCGAGCGCCGAGGCCGCGCCCGCGGCGAAGGTCGCCGAGCGGCCGCGCGCGAAAAAGGAGTTGGTCGGCGTGGACGTGTTCTTAGATTGGATCAAAGGCTCGGCCGACGAATTAGGCGACTCGCTCAAGGGGCTGGCGGGCGAGCAGTTGGAGTTGGCGATGATCAGCAACCGCGGCGTCAAGGTCTGGCCCGGCGGCAACTCCGAGACTTTCTGCTCGGACCACTGGCGCTGCCGCTTCATGCCGCGCGCCGCTGGCGCGACCATCCAGCACGGCGAGATCGTCCGGCTCCTCGAACGCATCGGCGGCGGGGGCTTCGACTTCATCAAGACGGAAAACCTCTACAACTTCGACGGCGAGCGCGGCTACTCTTTAGACCAAGGAGCGTAAAACGGATGATCGAGACTGAAGAGAAAATCGAGGATTCCACCCGCAGCGAGGAAGGCGCGCGGCCGCTGGTCGCCGTCATCATGGGCAGCAAGTCCGACTGGGAGACGATGCAGCACACGGACGACATGCTGACGCGCTTCCAAGTCCCGCACGAGTGCCGGGTCATCTCCGCGCACCGCACGCCGCAGCTCGCGACCGACTTCGCGGAGACGGCCGAGGCGCGCGGCCTCGAAGTCATCATCGCGGCCGCGGGCGGCGCGGCGCACCTCGCGGGCGTCATCGCCGCGCAGACACTGATTCCCGTCCTCGGCGTGCCGATGGAGAGCAAGGCGCTGAAGGGGCTCGACAGCCTGCTCTCCATCGTCCAGATGCCGGCCGGCATCCCCGTCGGCACGCTCGCCATAGGCAAGGCCGGCGCGACCAACGCCGCGCTCTTCGCCGTCCAAATCCTAGCCAACACGCGCCCGGACCTGCGCGATACCCTGCGCCGCTTCCGCGCCGAACAGGAGCGCCAGGTCCGCGAAGCGACACTGCCGTAAAGCAGTGGGCAGCAGGCAGCAGGCAGTTGGCAGTAAAAGCTCTGATGCGGAATCTTGATTCTTAATCCTTAGGACTCAAGTTTGCCGACACTCAAGCACTGCCCACTGCCCGCTGCCTGCTGCCCACTGCTTACAGCCTGCTTCCTCTTGCTCTCTTCAGGGAATTGGCGCAGAATGAGCGTTGAACGAAAGTTCTGGCTCAGAACCTGCCTAACCCGTCGCCGTCGCCTCTGACAAGGCGGGCTGTTGCATTTCTTCCGCTGGATCGGGAAGCCCCTAACCATGATCGGGCGCGTCGTTTCACACTACCGGATTTTAGAGAGGCTCGGCGAGGGCGGCATGGGCGTGGTCTACGCCGCCGAGGACACCCACCTCGGCCGCCCCGTCGCCGTCAAGTTCCTCTCCCCGGCCAACACCGACGCGCACCACTTCAAGGCGCGCTTCCTCCGCGAGGCGCGCTCGGCCTCGGCCCTCTCGCACCCGCACATCGCCATGATCTACGACTACGGCGAGACCGAAGAGGGCTTCCCCTTCATCGTCATGGAACTGGTCCGCGGCCGCCCCCTGAGCGAGGTCCTGGACGAGAGCGACCTGACGCTTGAGCGCGCCGTCGAGATCATCGCGGACGTGGCCGACGCGCTCGGCGAGGCGCACGCCGCCGGCATCGTCCACCGCGACATCAAGCCCTCGAACGTCTTCGTCAACGAGCGCGGCCAGGTCAAGGTGCTGGACTTCGGCCTCGCCAAGCAGTTGAACGAGGAGCACGGCCACGGCGACCCCGAGGCGCGCACGCTCCTCGCCACGCGCACGCGCAGCGACATCGTCGTCGGCACGCCCCTCTACCTCTCGCCCGAGCAGGCGACGAGCGCCCCGGTGGACGGCCGCTCGGACCTCTTCGCCCTGGGCGCGCTCCTCTACGAGTGCGTGGCCGGGCGGCCAGCCTTCTCCGGCGCGAGCGTCATCGAGATCGGCGCGCAGATCATACACGTCAACCCGCCGCCGCCCTCGACCTTCAACCCGCGCGTGCCGAAAGAACTGGACCGGGTCGTGATGAAGGCGCTGGCGAAGCGGCCCGAGGCCCGCTACCAGTCGGCGCGGGAGATGATCGACGACCTGCGCGCCGTCCGCCACAAGGTCGCGGGCGACCCGCGCCGCGTCCAGCGCATCCGGGACGACCTGCACCGCACGGGCGCGCCCTCCGGCACGCCCCGCACGACGCACCGTTCGAGCGCGCTCCTCTCGATAGCCGAGAACCTGCGCCGCCCGCGCGTCTCCTACGCCGTCATCCTCGTCGCCGCCCTCTCCTTCGGGCTCGCCGTCTGGGGCGTCGCCTACCTGCTCAGGCCCGCGCCCTACAAGGCACCCGCCGAGGCGCAAAGCTGGTACGACCGCGGGCTGGAGTCGCTCCGCAGCGGCGCTTACTACCAGGCGAGCAAGGAGCTGACGAAGGCGATTGAGGCCGACCCCAAGTTCGCGATGGCGCGCGCGCGCCTGGCCGAGGCGTGGACCGAGATGGGCTACGCCGACAACGCCAAGGACGAGATGCTGCGCGTCTCGCCGCTCGTCCGCGAGCGCTCCGTGCTGACCGAGCGCGACGCGCTCACGCTCGAAGCCGTCAACGGGTTCGTCTCCAACGACTTCACGCGCGCCGTCACGGCCTACGACGACATCGCGCGCGCGAACCCGTCGGACCCGCACGCCTTCGTCGACCTCGGCCGGGCCTACGAGAAGAACGGCGAGACGGCGAAGGCCGTGGAGAGCTACGTGCACGCCGCGGGCCTGGACCAGCAGAACGCGCTCGCGTACCTGCGCGCCGGGGTCCTCTACGGCCGCCAGCAGAACCTGCTCGGCGCGCTCGCCGCCTTCCAGAAGGCGGAGGAGATTTACAAGCCGGCCGGGAACTTCGAGGGGCAGGCGAGCGTCTTCTACGAGCGCAGCCAGGTCATGATCGGCGCGAGCCGCCTGGAGGAGGCGCGCGCCGAGTTGCAGCGCGCCCTGGACCTCGCGACCGCCGGGGGCAACGACTCGCAGCGCATCAACACGCTCCTGCAACTGAGCCGCCTGGCCTACACGGAGGGGCAGACGGCGCAGGCCCAGGGCTACGCCAACGACGCCATCAACTTCGCGCAGCAGCGCGGGCTGGACGAGCCCGTGGCGCTCGGGCTCAAGAACCTCGGCTACACCTACTACCTCGCCAGCAAGTACGACGAGGCGGAGGCGACTTACCGGCGCGCGCTGGAGTTCGCCAAGCGGAACAAGTCGCGGCTGCGCGAGGCCGAGGTCCTGCAAAACCTCGCCACGCTCTACATCCAGCGGCTGCGCACGGACGAGGGGTTGAATTACGCGCAGCAGGCGCTCACCTTCTTCGAGCAGGGCGGCTACCGCTCGAACGTCCACACCTGCCTGACGATCCTGGGCCGGGCCAACCGGCGCAAGGGCGATTACGAGGCGGCGCTGCGCTACTTCCAGAAGGGGCTGGAATTGGCACAGTCCACGAGCTACAAGTCGCAGGTGGCTTTCTCCTACGGCGAGATCGCCACGGTGCTCGCCGAGCAGGAGCGCTACCCGGAGGCGCTCGAACACTACACGCGCAGCTTCGAGATTCAGCAGTCTCTGGACGACCGGCGCAACATGGCCTACAACCTGATGAACCGCGGCTACGTCTTCTGGCGGCTCGGCCGCGGCGACGAGGCGCGCGCGGCGCTCGACCACGCGGCGGAACTGGCGGGCCAGCCCGAGGGCGGCGTCAAGCCCGTCCTGGCCGAAGTGCCTTTGCACCGGGCGGAGATCGAGTTGAGCGAGCGCCGCTTCCCGGAGGCGGTCGCCTCGGCCCGGCGCTCGCTGGAACTCGCGGCGGGCCATTTCGACGGAATCTTTCAACAGGCCAGGGCCGTGCTGGGGCAGGCGCTGGCGGGGGGCGGCCACGCCGCCGAGGGGCGCAAGGAGTGTGAGGCGGCGGTCGAGCTGGCGGCGCGCGGCGGGGACGCGGCGCTGCTATCGAGGACGAAACTCGCGCTCGCGGAAGTGCTGCTTGAGGCCGGCGAGGCCGAGCGCGCCCGCTCGCTCGCGCTCGAAGTGCAGGAGAGTTTCGAGCGCGGCGGGCAGCTCGAATCCGAGTGGCGGGCGCTCGTCGTCGCGGCGCGGGCGAGCCGCCTCGGTCGCGACAGCCAGGCGGCCTCCGCGCAGCTCGCGCGCGCCGGGGAGGTGCTCTCGCGGCTCCGCCAGAAGTGGGGCGACCCGGCGACGGAGCTTTACCTCAAGCGGCCCGACATAGAGTTTTCGCACAAACAACTCGGCGAAGCAGTCACCGCCGAAAGGTAACTCACCTCAACTGAAAAAGGAGAAAGCCCATGACTAAACAGACAGGCAAAGGCGACCCGGAGACGCCAGGATCCACCACGACACCAACGACCGACACGGGCGACCCGGAGACGCCCGGCTCTGGCACATCGACGGGCGGCACGACTGACACCGAGACGACCGACAGTGCCACGACGACCAAGACGGGCGACCCGGAGACGCCGGGCGACTGACGGCGAGGCAATTTGGCAGGCCGGATCGTGATTAACGATTAACTGCCCGGCGAGTGTGCGAAACGTCGGGCAGTTAGCCTCACAGATGCGCGCCGCGCGAGAGGTCTACGTTGCAGACCTCGCGCGGCGCGCATCTTTTCGTGAACCCGCGGGCGGCATCGGCCTTCACGACTCACGGCTCTTGTACAGTTGGACGTGGCGGGCGAACTCCTGCGCGGCGTCTTCGGTGTGGTCCGCTCCGGCGGGCATCGCGGCGCGCGCCTTGCGCCGCTCTCTGAAGGCGGCCGAGGCGATGGAGGCGAGCCACCAGAAGGTCTCGCGCGCGCCGAGGTGCTCGCGCACGCGCTGGAAGATGCGCGGGTAGAGCTTGGCCGTGCGGCCGAGCAGACGCTTGAGCGCGCTGAAGCTCATGCGGTCCTGAAAGAGTTCGCGGCTCACGCGCTCGTCCAACTGGTGTAGGGCGGCCATCACGGCGTTCAGGGTCTCGTTGACCGCGCCGGGCGCGCTCTTCGGCGTCGGGCGCAGGAACTCCGCGAAGCTCGCCAACTCCGCGACGCGCGGCTCGCGCGCGCTGATCTCGGAGAGAGAGGCGGCGTCGAGCAGGTCAGCCTTCAGGGCCAATTCCGTCAGGTGCGTCTGGCACTGCAAGGCGCGGGCGTGCGCGCCAGTGTTGTTGAGCGTGAGCGGGCTCGCCGCGGCGGCCGCTTCGCCCACCAGCAGGACGCGGTCCTCCGCCGTGCGCCGCGCACGGTCGGCCAGTCCACGCCGGTTGAACGCCGGGGCGTGGCCGAAGACGGGCCTGACGACGCGCCACTGCGCGCCCGCGCGCTTGTAGCGCGGGAGGGTCTCGAAGTAGCGCTCGAAGAGCGCGAGCAGGGACTTGTCCGCGGGCGAGTCCACCGCGTCGTAGAAGAAGAGTTGCGTCGCGTACTCGTCGCGCGCGCGGCTCCCGGCGAAGCCCTCCCAGATGAGTTGCCTGTGGTCGCGCGCGTCCTCGTTGCTGACCAGAATCTCGCCCACGTTGAAGTCGACCTGGTCCGGTCCCGCCCCGCGCGCGAAGCCACGCGCGATTGTGCCGACCGCGGGGCAGACGTGCGTCACGCTGCGCCCGTCGTTCAACTGGCGCGAGACGGGCGAGTCCGCGTCGGTCGCGTCGACGAAGAGGCGCGCACTGAACAGCCGCCGCCGGCCCGTGCGCGTCTCCTCGACCTCGACCGAGACGCGGTGCGGCTCCACGTAGCAGCGCACGAAGCGCAGCCCGCTCATCAAGGCGGAACCCGTTTCGCTCGCCTCGACCTTCGCGCGTGCGCGCGCGAGGAGCTGGTCGGCCGCGACCGCAACGTCCAGCACGCCGTTGACCCAGAGCGGCGGCGTCTTGACGCGCGAGCCCGCGTCGTGGAACTTGACGAAGCCAGAGCGGTAGCGGTTGACGACCGCGGCCTCTACCTCTTCCTTCGTGAAAAGCCCGGCGGCTTCGAGCGCGCGCAGGTCTTCGCCGGAGACGTTCCAGTCGCGCCCGGCGCTCCCGACCTGAAGCCGGTCCAGGACCAGCACGCGCCGCTTGTAGCGCCAGCTCATGACGGCCGCGTGGAGCAGGCCGAGCGCGCCGCCCGCGTAGATGACCTCGAACTCGCCCTCGACCGCGAGTGAGGCGGGAGGCGCGCCGCGCAACACGGCCTCGCGCGTCTGCCGCCCGCGCGCCAGGGCTTCGTGAAAGTTTCGGTCGGCCTGCCAGACGCGGTCGAGCCACGCCTCGCGGTCCGGGAGCGCGCCGAAGCTGGCGACCGTCAGCGGGTAACGCTTGCGGTATTCCGAGAGGTCGGGCGCGCCGCGCGGCCTGCGGGTTTTTGAAAAGAGAGCGGTCATAAAAAGAGACGAATCTGCCGCGAAGAAAAAGTGGCCGCGCGCGTCGGTGCCCGTGAACCGAAGCGCCCGGCGTGTCAAAAACTAAAACCCTGAGAAAGCGACTGTACGTTTGCCGTGAGTGTAGCCGATGAGCGCTCCGCGAGTCCAGAAAGCAGTAGGCGGCAGGCAGTGGGCAGTGGGCAGTCGGTGAGTATCAGGAATCTTGAAGCCTGAAGATTAAGGGTCAAGATTCGGCATGGGGTTTTAACTGCCCACTGCCTGCCGCCTTTCAGACTCGTCTGCGCGTTATCAACCCGATGACGGCGACGAAGAGGGTCGCGCCGATGATTGACCAGATGATGGGGAACCTTGTCCCGCCGATTTCGAGCGTGTAAAGCTCGGGCAGCTTGAGCGAGCGCGCGATCCACATCCCGATGATCGCGCCGATGAAGCCGAGCGCGATGGAGACCAGGCAGCCGCCGCGCGAGAACCCGCTGATGGCCTGCCCCAAAGCGCCGCACAGGCCCGCCACCAGAAGTAGAATGACCACGTCAACCCAAGTCATAAAACACCTCCAAACGTTACTTGTGGCAGGACTGCTCGCCGCCGTCGCCGTGGGCGGCGCGGTTGGCGTCCGCGCCGCAGTTCCAGCGCACCGCGCCGCCGAAGGTCATGTCGCCCGAATACTCGAAGTCGCCCTGGTTGCTGTTCGTGTTCTTCGTGTCCACTTGGTCGCGCGCGGCCTTGACCTTATAGACGCTCGTCTTGGCCTTGATGGAGTCGTGTATGCGCCACGTCGTGTTGTTGCGGACGACCACGGGGGCTGACTTGTCCAGGCCCATGATGTAGTCGGCGGCGAACTCTCCGAGGTCCGCGACCTTCAGGAGATTTTTCCTCGCGTCGTACTCCTGCTCCACCTTCGTGTAGCTGATCTTGTCCTCAATCTCTTTGGCCTTCTGCTCGGCCCCGTCCGCGGGCGCGCGCTCTATGACGCGCGCCATGATGACGCGCAGCGCCTCGCGCTGGCGGTCGTTCGCGCGCTCGTCCATGAACATGTAGCGCCCGTTCTTCAGGTCAGCCGAGCCGAAGTGCAAGTCGTCGAGCACCACGTCGCCGTAGTTCCCCTTGCGAACGTGGTACGAGTAGAACGGGTAACAGTAGGAGTGCGGCGACGGCCCCTCGCCGAAGTTGCACGAGCAGGGGACCGAGCAGGTGCAGGCTTCCGTGAGCGCGCCCGCGATCTTCCAGGACTTGTCGGCCGCAGCCTTTTCGTTCGCCTGGGCCTCGTTCGACACGGGCGGGGGCGGCGCTGCGCTATTGACGCGCGCCGCCCTGTTTCTGGCGACGAAGTACGCGGCCGCGCCGAGCACGCACGCCGCCGACACGACGGCCAGCAGGATGATGACGAACCGCCTGCTCGGGTTACCCTCGCCGCGAGCGTCGTCCGCGAAAATTTCCTTCGAACTCACAACTACTTCTCCCGCTTTGTCAGATGCGTCTTCAGTGTCGCGCGAAAATCTTAAACCGGCAAGCGTCAGCGCCCGAAGTCGTTCCTGACGACCTCGCCGCCTTTCATGACGAAGCGGACGCGCTCTAGTTCCGTGATGTCGCGCGTCGGGTCGCCCGAGACGGCGATGATGTCCGCGTATTTGCCGACTTCGATTGCGCCCATGTCGTTCGGCCTCTCAAGGAGGTCTGCGGCGACGGTCGTCGCGGACTGAATCGCCTGCATCGGCGTCATCCCGTAGCGGACCATGTAGGCGAACTCCCTGGCCTGGTTCACGTCCCAACTGTAGCCGCCCGCGTCCGTCCCGTAGGCTATCTTCACGCCCTTGCGCACGGCCGTGCCGAACGCCTTGGCTTCGAGGTCGCGCATCGTCAGCCAGATGGGAGCCCCGGCGGCCGCGCGGCCCTCGGCGACCCAGACGCCGACGTAGATGGTCGGGCACCAGTACGTGCCCTGACTGATCATGCGGTCCATCATCTCCTCGTCCAGCCCGTAGCCGTGCTCTATCGAATCAACGCCGACGCGCAATGAGGCTTCAATTCCTTCGCGCCCCATCGCGTGAGCGGCGACGCGCCGGCCGAGGCGGTGCGACTCGTCAACGAGCGCCTTCATCTCCTCGTCTGTGAAGTTGACCCAGGAGTGGAGCGCGCCGTCCTTCATGAAGTAGCGGCGGTCGGCGTAGAACTTGATCCAGTCCGCGCCGTACTTGACCTGCTCGCGCACCGCGCGGCGTATGTTGTCCGGCCCGTCAACTATCTGTACGCCTTCGGGCATCTTCAGTTCCCACGAATAGCCGGAGAGCGGGTACATGCCCGTGGCCGAGAAGGCGCGCGTCGAAACGAACATGCGCGGCCCCGGAATGACGCCGCGGTTGATGGCCGTCTTCACGTCCACGTCCGCGTACATCGCGCCCTCCGTCTCCAAATCGCGCAGCGCCGTGAAGCCGTTCATCAGGGCCGTCCGCGCCGCGACCGTCGCGCGTATCGTGCGGTAGGGGATGGACTCTTTGAGCAACTGCTCGTCGTAGTCTGCGGCCGTGATGTCGCCTTGCAGCAGGACGTGCGTGTGCGCGTCGGTGAGGCCCGGCAGGACCGTCGCCTTCGAGAGGTCTATGATTCGCGCCCCTGGGTGGACGAGGGAGGTGCGGCTGTCGAAGGGGCCGACGGCCTTGACGCGGTCGTTCTCGACCAGGATTCCCTGGTTTTCGAGCACGCGGCCCGAGCGCACGTCCACGAGGCGTCCCGCCCTTATAAAGACGAGCGAGGTTTTCTGGTTGCCGCCCGCGCGGGGCTGCGCGTCGGCCGCGGCGTGAGAGAGCGAGAGCAGGGCGAGCAGGAGGACGAAGATTTTCTTCAAGGGTTTTTCTCCTTCCGAACGCGGCCGCGCGGGCGGCCCGAAATTTGGCCTTTCAATTTTTTTGGATGGCTGATAATCTTAAGTCGTGCGGCGTGCAACTGGGCCGCGCGCTCGGCGCATCAGAACGGACGCAGCCGAAACCCCCGGTAAACCGACCTCATTAACAGCTCAAGAAAATTTCAGGAGATTAAGAAATGCGTAAGTTTTTTATCGCCGCACTCATCGTCGTAGCGTCTTTCAGCCTCGGCCTCGCGCAGACCCAGGAGGGCGGAAACCAGAACCCGAACGAAATCCCCAACATGGGCCGCGCGCCCAAAGAGGTTAACGGCGTCGGCCGCCTGGACCTGCGCATCGTGGACGAGGACGGCCGCCCCGTCGAAGGCGCTTACGCGCACCTGGAGTCCGAGCGCACGGACGGCTTCTTCTGCGAGTCATGGAACTCCAGCGACGACCGCGGCGTCGCCGTGCTCCCCCCGATTCACATGGGCAAACTCACGCTCAAGGTCAAGGCCAAGGGCTACAAGACCGTCAAGATCGAAGTCCCCCTCGACACGCTGAGCGAGCCGGTGCGCGTCGTGCTGGCTAGAAAATAGAGAACAGTAGAAGTCAGAACACAGGAGTCAGAAGAAAGGAAAGACCGCATCCGGGCTTTCTTCTGACTCCTGACTTTTGTGTCCCGTCACCTGCTTTTTCAGCTCGCCAGACGCCTGCGCTCTTCGCCGCGCCAGGCCGCGCGGGCGTCTTCCTCTTTACGCGCGCCCTCTTCCGCGAGCGGGATTAACCTGGCGAGCGCGTCTTGCAGCAGCCGCGCCTGTTCGAGCGTGAGCAAGAGCGTGGGCGCGCGCTCGCCGTGGCCTTCGAGCGCGAGCGCCACCATCTCGTCCATGAAGAGCGAGACGCGGATGTGCCCGTCGCCGTCGCGCCGCCCCGTGCGAATGTCCACCTCGTGTTCCGTTTGTGCCATAAATTAAGGGTGCCGGGATTGTCTGCGGGCTGATTCTAACTGCAAACAAAAAACGCCCGCAAGCCGCTGCCGGCCTGCGGGCGTCCGCCGATCAAGTCACATCTTCTACGGGGCGGAGACTAAGAACACGTCCCAGGCCCAGCGCCCGGCCTTCGCTCCCTTAGCGTCGTCCACCTTCGCGCGGTACCGGAACTGGTTGCCGAACTGGTCGGCCTTCTTCGACTCTTTGTAGTCCAGGCGCAGCGCGGTGACGTCAAGTGACGGGAGGGTGTGCAACTCGCCGGCCTCTGAAATCCCGTTGTGGTTTACGTCCTGCCACAGTCGCAGCTCAGAGAAGACGCCGTCCCTGCCGTCGATCACCCCGTCGCCGTTGCCGCCCTTGTCCGCTTTATCAAACTCCGCGAGCGGGACGAACCCGTTCTTATTCGCCGAGGCCGGCTGCGGCGTTAAGTCCCCGAATAACTCGGCCCCGCTGTCTACCGTGCCGTTGCCGTTACGGTCCAGCGCCAGCCAGGCGTCGTCCGTCCCGGCTTTCGTCCACGACAGCTGATCCCTCGTCCCGTTGCCGTTGAGGTCGAAGGAGACGCCGCCGGCCGCGTCCGTCAGGGCGAAGCCGTCGCCCGCCACGTCAATCAGGATGGGCGAGCCGCCGCAGGTGTCGCAGCCCGTGCACGTACAGGTAAAGAGGTCGTAGTCGCCGCCGTACATGTAGCACTTGCTGGCGAAGGTCGTGTTGCAGGTGCCGCTGGAGGTGCAGCAGAGGCCGTTGGAGGTGTTGTAGGTCGTGCCCGCCGGGCACGTCCCGTTAAAGCCGGGCGTCGTGCAACTGCTGCTCGCAGTGGAGGCCGGGAGTTTGCAGACGTGTTTGTGTAGCAGGGTGCCGGTCCACAGGTTGCCGCCGCTCGCCGTCATGCTCGCGCCGCCGCCCTGGAATTGGAGGCCGACGTTGCAGTCGTTGAGGCAGCTACTGACGGCGAGGCCGTGCCCCGTGTAACAATCAACTTCGGTTCCGCGCGGGCCGGTCGCCGTCTGCACGTTCTTATCGTCCTTTTTCTTGTGGACGTAGAACCAGTTGCTGAGCGTGCCGTTCTCCAAGAGAATGATGCCCAAAACATTCACCTTGCAGAGCTGGTAGCTCCCCGACGCCGTGCACTGGCCCTGGAACGACACCTTATGGCCGTGGAACCCCGAGTCGTGCTCTCGCCTGTCTTCGTTGAAGCTTTCCACGACGGGTCCGGTGTTTGACGTCGAGTAGCTGCTGGTCAGGTAAGAAGTGAGTGCCGGGAGGGGGCGTTTCGGCGCGAGGGGCAGTCGCGCTCGGCGGGCGGGCGCGTGACTGAACTCCCGTGAAGAGACCCGCGGCGCGGCCGCCGGCGCTATCCCGGGCGAAGAGTCGTCCTCTTCACCGATGGGGGGACGTTCTTCATTCCAGACGTCGTTGAGGGTGCCGCCCGAGCCCACCACGGAGTCCCAGAAACTGGGCCGGAGGTCTACGACCGAGCCGTGAGGGTTGTGGAACAGAACCAGGGCGCTGTACGTGCGAGACTTGCCCTTGAAGGAGACGGTCACGTCATAGGACGCGTACTCGCCGACGTCGTCGTACTTCGGGGCCTCAAATCCGAAGAGGTCTTTGATCGTCCACTGGCGGTCGCTTAAGGCGGCGTATTGGCCGGCAGCCCACCGCGCCGCGTAAGCGACTCGCTCGGGCTCCTGATTATGCCGCGTGATTGTCCGCGAGACCTCAATGATCTCGCCTGTCAGGTCGGTCTTAACTTTTCTATACAGGGCGTTCAGGATTTCATCAATCGGCCCGACGCGAAAGTTACTCAACTGGAATTTGAGAACGAGTTCCTCGGCCGGGTACTCCTTCGGGTCGCCGCCGTAGAGGTCCCAACGGTTGCCGTCCATCTTGAGGATGGCCTTGTTGAGCCTGGTCAATTTCTCGTAGGTCGCCCTGATCAGTTTCTCGTGGGGGCTCATGGCGGCCCCCGCTCTCTGGCCCGCGGCCTGTTGAGCCAAAGCCTGTCGCCCGGCCGGACAGGCCAGGGCCAGCCCGACGAGGCAAAGAATGGTGAATTGCCGTGTGCGAGTCTTCATGTCATCTCCTTCCGTCATCCCGGCAAGGGGGCCGGATTATTTGGGGGCGATGGGTGGAGAGTCTTTGAGTTTGCGCGCGATGATGCCGTTGAAGGCGTCGAAGTCGGGAGCGCCCTCGATCAGGGTCCCGTTGACGATGAAAGTCGGCGTCCCCTTGATCCCCAGCCGTCCGGCCTCGCGCACGTCTTTCAGCACGGCGTCGCGGGAGCGCTCGGAATCGACGCACGCCGCGAATCCGGGCAGGTCTAAGCCGAGCCGGGCCGCTATGCTTTTGAACTTTTCGGGCGAGAGGTCGTCCGCTGCGAAAAGCGCGTCGTGGTACTGCCAGAACGAGTTCTGCTCCCCGGCGCAGAAGGCCGCCCGCGCCGACGAAAATGACTGGGAGTGGATTTCCAGCGGGAGGTGTTTGAAGACCAGCCTGACCTTGTCCCCGTGGGCCTGCAACACCTTCTTGAGCGTGCCCTGAGAGGCTTTACAGAAGGGGCACTGAAAGTCTGAGAATTCGACGATGATTACGGCCGCCTCCTGGCCGCCGGTCGAGGGGGCGTCCCCCTCCTCGACGGCCCCGGCCGCCAGCGCGGGCTCTTCCAGAGCGAGTTCGATGCGGGAGCTTTGCTTGAGCCTCTCAAGAGCGGCGCGGTATTTACTCATGCGCGCCTCGATTTCCAGACCGAGCCTGAGCCTTTCCTTCGCCTCGTCTTCGCTCATGGCCCCGAAGGCCGCGCGATTCTCGGCGTACTCCTGCTCGACGTCGCGCTCGCTGACCTCGACTCCCCCGGCCGTGAATTCGCTCTTTAACTCTTCGACGGAAATGGCCCTCCTGCCGGCCTCGGCTTCCAGGAGTCTTCTTTGAATGAGGTTCTCCAGGGCGGTCTTTCGGAGGGCGTGGATTTGACGCTGTAGCGGGAGGAGCTGCGCGGCGATGGCTTTATCAACCTCGCCCTGGGAAATTTCCCTCCCGTTCACTACCGCGACGACCTCCCGCCCCGGCTGCGCGTAAACGACCGCAGCTTTCTCCACGCCGCACAGCGCCAGGGCCAAGAGGCTCAGGAGCCTGACGACGATGAGCCCTGACCGCAGGCGTCCTGCTGCGACGCGGGGCACGGTTTTATCCTCTTCCCCGGATGACGGGGGGACGGACCTGACGAGGCGACGAGAGTTCGGGCCGCTGGGAGATTTCACAGTGACTCCTTCGCAAACGTTGCGGGCGGGACTGTGCAGGGGCCTTCGCAGGGCGGTTTGTGAAGTTCCCCCAGGGTGGAGGTTAACGGGTGATGCTCGCTTATACGCCCGTCGGCGCGGCCTGTCAACGAATTTTTTTTCGGTAGCGAATTCGGGTCCGCCGCGGCGAATAAGTTCTCGGACCGTCGTCGGCGAGCAGCCGCCGCAATCCGCATCCCGCAATTCGTGAGGGCAGAGACGAGCCCTGCCCCTCCGGTTTGTTTTCGGAAGCCGCCCTTCAGAGGCCGGCGAAGTATTCGCGCCGCAGGGAGCGCGGGTCGCCCTTCTCGAAGTAGTCCTTCTGCCAGCGCGCGGGGTCGTCGTCCAGGTAGTTGGGACGCCAGACGGCCTCGGCCCCCTCCTTCGCGCGCATGAAGCCGACCACCTCGCGGAAGGCGTAGTGCGTGTAGAGCCGCATGAACTCGCCGAGGTAGATGTCGGCGATGCGCTTGTCGTTCCTGATGACGAGCATGTTCTCGTCGTTGGTGTCTGTGCTCGCCCCGCTGAAGTTGGCCGAGCCCGTGACGACGATGGGTTTTGCGCCGAGCGGGTCCACGAGCATGTACTTCGTGTGAATCCACTTGACGTGCGCGTGCGGCGTCGGCTGCGGCAGTTCCTTCAGCCAGCGGTCGAAGGCGTTCAGCGTGAGGCTGTTGCCGAGGGCGACGATGACGTTCGGAAGTTTCCGCACGCGGCGTATGTCTATCCTTCCTTGCGCGAGCCCCTTGCCGTTGCCCTCCTTCTCCATCAGGGCGAAGCGCAGCACGCCGTCGTTCTGCTCGTAGACCTTCAGGAAATTCTTGTGCATCCCGAAGGCGAAGGTCATGAAGAGGCCGCGCTTGGCGCTGTTGGCGATCTCGGCGTACCAGTCGAGCGCCGCGAGCCCGCGGTGCGGCGAGAAGACGGGCGTCGTGGCCTTGTCCCAGGGGACCGGGGGCGCGGGGTTGTTGACTTCGGTCCAGTCTTTCGACTCGGCGTTCGTCGGGTTGCCCTTCAACTCGTTCCAGTAATCCAGGTACGCCCGCGCCACGCCCGCGTCCTCGACGACGTGGCCGCAGTTGGAGTGGCCGAAGATGCCGTTCTCGGTCAGGTTGGTCGAGCCCGTCCAGACGGCGACGGGCTTGTCGTTCTTCGTCAGCACGAAGAACTTGTTGTGCATCAGCGTGCCCTTGCTGCGCTCGATGGTCAGCCCCTTGATCTTCGCGTCCTCTATCGCCTTGAGGTTTTTCGCGCGGGGCTTGGCGTCGCCCTTTATGGCGTCGAAGATGACGCGCACGCGGGCCTGGCTTTTGGCGATGTCCCTGAGCGCTTCGAGGACCGCGGGCCACTGGAATTCGTAGACCGCGCCGTAGAGCGCGTAGGCAGAGCCCTTCGCGCGCCCGAGGAACGTGAGCAGAGCTTCGAGCAGCCCGCGCGAGAGCCACTCGTAGGCGCGCGGGCCGACTTCGTGCGGGTAGCGGTTCTTAAATTTCCGTGCGTACTCCTGCGAGGCGGCGGCCCCGCGGTTGAAGAAGACGGAGTGGCGGCCGCCGAACTCCTCCTCGGTCTTGACGCGCACGCTGAGGGCGTCGCCCTCCTTGAGACTCGCGGGCGTGCCGTAAAGGGGGAGCACCGTGTAGCTGTACTCGTACCCGGGCTTGGCGCTGTAGTCGGCCCAGAGGAAGGTCTGGACGGGGTGGTCGCGCGTGGAGACCTGCTCGCCCGGGTCCGGGTGCGGCATGGTCGCCTCGAAGGTCTTCGTCCCGCGCATCCAGACCTTCTCGTCTTCCGTGTGGTCCTCGCGCTGGACGGCGAAGCCCAGGCAGCCTTTGCGTTTCGCATCGCTCAGGTTGAGGCCCAGCGTGACGACGTGAGTGCCGGCGATGGCGTTGACGGTCAGGCCGGCTTTCGTGCGTTTCCTGCGCATGGTGGTTTCCTCCTGCGATAAATTTTGGGCCGGATCGAATGCGTTCGATTCGGGGGCCGGATTCTATCCTGTCACCTGCCGCCAGTCACTGTTTTTCTTATCCAGTCGCGCGCGACCTCGCGTTTGTCGCGGCGGTCCCCGTCCACCTCGTAGTTCAGCCGCCTCATCTCCTCGGTCGAGAGACGGCCTTCGAGGAGCGAGAGGACTTCGGCGGCGACGGGCACGCGCGCGAGCGTGTCGCGGCGAATCAGGATGACCGCCTCGTAGGGCGGGAAGTAGCGGCGGTCGTCTTCGAGCTGGAAGAGGTCGAGGGCGGAGATGAGGCCGTCGGTCGAGTTGCCGGCGATGAGATCGACCTGGCGCGTGGCGAGCGCGCGGTAGGTGAGCGACAAGTCCATCTCGCGCGGGGCCGAGGCGAAGCGGAGGTTGTAGGTGCGCGCGAACCCAGGGTAGCCGTCGGCGCGCGACATGAAGTCCTGCCCGAAGCCCGCGCGCCAGCCGGCGGCGTGCGGCACCGCGTCCGAAATGGTTTCCAGGTTAAGGCGGCGCGCGTCCTCGCCGCGCACCAGCACAGCGAAAGTGTTGTCGAAGCCGAGCGGCAGGCTGACGGCCACGTCGAACTTTTCGGCGTAGTCGCGCTTGACGGCCTCGTAAACCCTGCGCGGGTCCGTGTCGAGCGGGCGCTTGAGAATCGCCATGAAAGACGTGCCGGTGTATTCGGGGTAGGCGTCAATCTTTCCCGCGAGGAGCGATTCGTGCGGCAGGTTCCCGGCCAACTCGAAGGTCCTCACGACCTCGACGCCGCGCGCCTCCAGCATCTGCGCGAAAATCTCCGCGAGCAGGACCGACTCCGTGAAATCCTTCGAGCCGACGACGACGCGCGGGCGGTCGGCAGCGCCCGGCGCGGAGGCAGAGCGCGACGCGCGCCACATGAGGTAAGCGCCGCCCAGCAAGACGGCCGCGAGCGCGACCCACGCGAGGGCGCGCACGGCCGCCGGCCTTCTCCTCGTCGCCCGCTTGCGCGCGGGGTCGAAGCGCTTCTCCAGCAGGCCGAGCCCGAAGTCCGCGGCGAGCGCCATCAGTGCCGCGGGGACAGCGCCCGCCAGCAGCAGATTATTGTCGTACTGGCGGAGGCCGCGAAAGATGTACGTGCCCAGGCCGCCCGCGCCGACGGCCGCCGCAATCGTCGCCACGCCGACCGAGATGACGACCGCGACTCTCACGCCCGTCAGAATCACGCTCGCCGCGAGCGGCAGTTCCACCTGCCAGAGAATCTGCCGGTCGGTCATCCCCATCGCGACCGCCGCCTCGCGCACGTTGCGGTCGACGCCGAGGATGCCTGTCACTGTGTTGCGAATCACGGGCAGCAGCGCGTAGAGCACGAGCGCGACGACGGCCGTTCGCGCGCCTATGCCGCCCAGGAGCGGGAGCGGGATGAGGAAGCCGAAGAGCGCCAAACTCGGCACGGTCTGCATGACGTTGGCGAAGCCGAGCACGGGCGTACGCAGGCGCGGGCGGCGCGAGAGCAGTATCCCGAGCGGGATGCCGATGGCGACGGCAATCGAGGTCGAGACGACGACGAGCACCAGGTGCTCGCCCACGAGCGTGACGATGTCCTGCCAGTTAGCTTTCAGGAAGTTTAGCCAGCCGCTCAACGCTCACCCCTATGACTTTCGACGATGGAAAGAAACGAACCACGCGCATCACACGAAACGACACGAAGGAGCCTGCTTGTCAGTGTCGTGTCGTGTGATCCCGCGGTTCAGATATTTGTCTGTATCGTTTCCAGGTACGCCCGCGCGTGCGGCTCGGAGCTTTGCAGGAAGCCTGCGGGCGTTTCGAGCAGGACGAGCCGCCCCGCGCTCATCAAGCCGATGCGCGTCCCCAGGAGCAGCGCCTCCCTCACGTCGTGCGTCACGAAGATGACGGTCTTGCCGAGTTGTTTTGAAAGTTCCTTGAACTCCCTTTGCAGCGACGCGCGCGTCAGCGGGTCGAGCGCCCCGAACGGCTCGTCCATCAGGAGCAGCGGCGGCTCGGCCGCGAGCGCGCGCGCCACGCCGACACGCTGGCGCTGCCCGCCCGACAACTCGAACGGGTAGCGCCCCGCGAATCGCTCCGCGTCCAACCCGACGAGCCGCAGCAACTCGCCGACGCGCTCACGCACGCGCCCCTCCTCCCACCTCTCCAACTTCGGCACGAGCGCCACGTTCCGCTCCACCGTGAAGTGCGGGAACAACCCCGCCTCCTGAATCACGTACCCCGTCCGCCGCCGCAACCGTATCGCGTCCCACTCCCGCGTACTCTTCCCCTCGACCAACACCTCCCCCGTCGTCGGCAACAGCAACCTATTCACCAGTCTCAACGTCGTCGTCTTCCCGCACCCGGACTCCCCCAACAGCACCAACGTCTCCCCCCGCTCGACCTCCAAACTCAACTCAGCAATAATCGGCGCACCCCCGCCCGGCACACTGAAACTCACCCCGCGAAACCGGACGACCGGCCCCAGACTTTCCTGTGAACTCGACTGAGGGTTTACTTTCTTCATGAAACTGTCTCAGGCTTTACACCGCCATCACCATCAATCTTTACCACCTTCTAAGTCATCGCCGTTCATTTCCCTGCCTCGGGTCTGCGCAGACATCCGCTTTCGTAGCGTAGATAAATTCTCACGACAACGTCTAGAGTGTGGATGATTCATGCCAAACTGTTGCTCAAGGATTTCCAATGCTTGTACAAGAAGCGGCTCGGCAGCGGTGTAATGGCCTTGAGCCCAGTACAATCCTGCTAGATTGTTAAGACACGGTGCTGTGCTAGGATGCTTTTCACCCCAGACTTCCTTAGCAATATCCAATGCTTGGTTGAAAAGCGGCTCAGCTTCCTTATAGCGACATTGTACTCGATACAATTCTGCTAGGTTGTTGAGGCTCACTGCTGTGTCAGGATGCTTTTCACCTAAAGCTTCTTTTCGAATCTCCAGCGCTTGTTTAAAGAGTGGCTCGGCTTCTTCATAACGCTTTTGCGCGTAATACAATCCTGCCAGATTGTTGAGGCTCACTGCTGTATCAGGATGCTTTTCACCTAATAGTTCTTTCCACATTTCCAAGGCTCGTCGGTAAAGAGGCTCGGCCTTTTCGTAGCTATCTTGCGCCCGATACAACAATGCAAGATTGTTGATGCTGATCGCTGTGTCAGGATGCTTTTCACCTGAGACTTCTTTGCGAATCTCCAGCGCCTGTAGGTAAAGCGGCTCGGCTTCTTCGTAGCTCCCGCGCCTGTAATACAATCCTGCCAGATTGTTGAGGGAACCCGCGGTATAAGAATGCCTCTCTCCTAAGACCTCCTTGCTAATCTCCAACGCCTGTAGGTAAAGCGGCTCGGCTTCGTCGTAACGCGCGCGACTCTCAAGGTGAAAAGCGACTTCATTAACCAGTCGGGCCATTTTCTTCGTTCTAAAATTGCACGCCTGGCCGTGAGCGATGAAATCCAAAGCGTGAGGCAGGAGAAGATCACATACATTCCAATTAGAAAAATCACCAGGCGAGGGAAAAATCTTATCCAGCATTAGCAAGGCTCTCTCTGTCCAGAGGCATTGCGTCTCATTGTCCATCTCGTCGCGGAGGACGGCTTGGACGAGGCGGTGTGTGTCGAAGGTTTGGCTGTCGGGGTTGGGGTCGAGGAGGGCGAAGCGGAGGAGTCTTTGCTTGGTCTTGGCCCAGAGGATTTTGTCGGCCATCGCGCGGCTGAGGTCGTCGCCCAGGTGTGACGCACCGGCGGTGAAGTGTTCGAGGGGGATGGCGGCGGCGGCGAGGAAGGCGCAGAGGCGTAGGAGGTCTGCGGCGGCGCGGGCGATGGTGGCGTCGGCGTCGCGGTCTGTGTCGGGCGTGGCGAGGCGTTGGAAGGCGAGGGAGAAGACGGTGGCGACGGAGTGTTTGTAGGGGTCTTGCTCGTCGCGCTCCCGGCGGAGCGTCTTGCCTGCTTCGCGGTAGAGCGAGAGGTATTCGGCGGGCGGCGTGCGCGTCTCCTTGATGAAGGCCCCGGCGATGTCCAGGGCGAGGGGCAGGCCGCCGACTTCGTGTGCCAGTTTGCGCGCGGCCGCGGCTATTTCAGGTGCGACGGAATCCAGGCCGGCGCTCTTGTCCGTGAGGTGGCCGGCGCGGCGCAGCAGGAGCAGCGCGCCTTCGTCCGAGTCCATCTCTTTAATCTCAATCGTGCGCGCGACGCCGCCGGCGTCTTCGGGGCGGCGCGTCAGGAGGACGTGGCCGCGGCGGTTGGCGGGGATGTAGTTGTGACGCTCCTCGGGCGCGTCGCCGTCGTGGAAGAGGACTTTCAGGTCGTCCGCGTTGTCGAAGATGAGGAGCCAGCCGTCGTGCTGCTCGAACCAGGCCGTGACCGCGGCCGCGATGCGGTTGAAGTCGGGCTCGTCCTTGACGGGCAGGTTCAGGTGGCGCGCGATTGACGCGAAGTCCGTGAGCAGTTCTTCGATGCTCGCGGCGTGGACGTAGAAGACGTGGGCGTAAGCCTTATCCTTGAACTGCCTGTAAGCGTACTCGACCGCCGTCTGCGTCTTCCCGACCCCGGGCATCCCGCTCAACGCGGCGCGCGCGTTCGCGACCAACTCGTCGCGCAGCTCTCGAAGGTAGCTCTCCCTGCCCGTGAAGAATTGATTGCGCTGCGGCAGGTTGCAAAGGGCCGACGCCCGCGCGGGCCCAACGCCTTGCCGCTGCATCCGCAGTATCTCTTCCGTGTTCGATTCAACTCTCTTCAGCCCCGCGGGTAACTCTCGCGTGTCGCGCGCGATGGCTTTCACTTCGTCGAGCGTTTCGACCTGTTGGGCCGCGATCTTCCCGACCAGTTGCAGCAGCAGCCCGCCGTAGGCTTTGCCGTCTTTACTGAAATCCTCCTTGAGCGTTTCGTACAGGACTCGCGGGAAATTTTCGTGCAGCTTCGCGGCCGCACGACGACGCGCCTCTTCGGACAGCGAGACGGATTTCATGCGGGCGACGGACTGTTCTTTCTCCAGCCAGCGCAGCAGCTCGCGCCACGATTGCGGCTCCAGGGCTTTAACGCCCGCGAACTCTTCCGGCGTCTTCGAGAACATCTCCGAGAGGTTCTCCGAGGAGATTCCTTCCAGCGCGTCGCCTTGCAGGACTTCGACCAGCTCCCACGTTTCGGGGGGCGCGTCGGCTATCGTTCGCAGCGCCTCCCTGTCTTCTCCGACTTGGGCCTCGTCGGCTTCCGCTAACAGGACATCACGAATCGCGTTTCTCACGGCCCGTGTGAGGTCTTTGTTGCGGAGCACGTCCTCGTGCGTGATGCGCTTGGAGATTATGTCGTAGACTTCCGAGGAGCCGAGGTTGGAGGCGAAACCCGCGAGCGTCTGAAGCGCGACCGTGACGGCCATCCCCGCGCTCTGATCCGACGCCACGAAGGCGGCGACCGCCCCGGCGCTCACGAACGAGCTGAGGAAGAAGAGTCTTTTTTTGATTGAGCCAAAGAGGCCGGAAATGTTTCCCATGTCTTCACCCCAACCCGAGCGCCGAGCACGCGCACACGACTGCCGTGAGCTTAACATCGGAAAAACAAGCGTCAAGTAGTTCTTGGCATCTCCAGAGTGAAAAAGTAGTCTCACTCGAAAGACGCGAAAGGAATTGTTGCTCTATGCGATGCGCAGGTATTCGGCGACGCGTTTGGGCGAGCGGTGCCAGGAGCCGTGCCAGTTGCGGAGCAGGATGTCGGCCGGGCAGACTTCGTCCTCTATCACCTGCTCGGAGAGTATGTCCAGGTACGCGGCCTCGCGTGCGGCCGTCCTTTCGAGGCCGCCGCGCGCGAGGCTGACGACCTCCTTGGCGATGTTGAGCACGTTCACGTCCTCGAAGCTCGCCGCGAGCCCGTCGCGCGCCACGCGCTCCTGAAGCTCGCGCATCCCCGAAGGGCTGAGCGCGGGCGCGAGTCTGAGGGCTTCCGCGAGCGCGCCCGCGTCGTACATCAGGCCCTTCCAGAGGGCCTGGAGCGCGAGCGTCATCTTGAGGCTCCCGCTGTCTGCGCTGCGCAGCTCCAGGTGCTGCTTGAGGCGCGCGTCCGTGAAGATGGTCGTCAGGTGGTCTGCCCAGTCGCCGAAGACCGGCAAGACGCCGTCGCACCCTCGGGCCAGAAACTCCCCGAACTTCATCCCCGTCGGCCCGCCCAGGTAGCGCCCGCCGCGCTGCGCGAAGATCATCGGCACGTCGAGCGCGTAGCGGACGAACTCGTCGGGCGAGAACTCGCGCGCGAGCGCCGCGGGCGCGGCCCCGGTGCGGTCCGGGTCCGTGTCGAGCCAGACGGCGGCGCGCGTCGACTTGTAGCCGGACTCGCGCCCGTCCTCGAAAGGCGAGTTGGCGAAGATGGCCGTGACGACGGGGGCGAGGCGGTTGCCGAGCTGGAATTTTTGGGCCAGGTCTTCCGCCGCCCCGTAGTCCAGGTTGGTCTGCGCCGCGCAGGTGCGCGTCATCATGTCCCAGGCGCGCGCGCCGCGCCGGCCGAGGTACGGGCGCATCACCTCGTAGCGCGCCTTCGGGAACCAGTGCTGTTGTTCGAGCGTGCGGAAGGGGTCGAAGCCGACGGCGAGGAAGGCCAGGCAGTCACCCTCTGCGATCTCTTTGAGGCGCGCGAGGTAGCGGCGGATTTCGCGCTCCACGTCGGCCAGGTCGCGCTGCGGCGCGCCGGAGAATTCGACCTGCCCGCCCGGCTCGACCGTCAGCCGGTTCATCTGCCCCGCGTCAACTTCCACGAGGACGTTCTCCTCGTGGACGAGGTTGTTCGAGCTGGGCGCGAAGCCCGCGAGCACGCGCTGCACCTGCGCGGGCCGCAGGCGCTCGTAGTCGCGCCGCACGTCGTAGCCGAACAGCTCGAACTCGACGCCGCACATCCAGTCCGCGCGTGGCTTCGCGCCGCGCCGCAGGTTCTCCACGAAGAGCGGCGCGCTCGCCTCGCTCACCGGGTCCGTCAGGAGCGGGAAGACCTCGCGCGCCGCCGCCACCTCCGCCCCCGCGCAGCCGCCCCGCGATTCCATTGTCTCGTCCTGAAGCATTGTTAGTTGACTGCTGACTACTGATTACTTTCCACGGCGATGAGGAGGTTGCTGCTGAATTGTTCGCGCTCGTCGAGCCAGGTGCGGGCGCGCGTGTAGCCGGTCGCGGCCGCGAGTTCCGAGAGGCCCGCGAGGTCGTACTTGTGAGAGTTCTCCGTGTGGACGCGTTCGCCTTCGTCGAACTCGATCTCCATGTCGAGGGCGCGGATGGAGACGCGCTGGGCGCGCGCGCTAACGATGTAGACTTCGACGCGGCCGCGGTCTTCGTTGTAGACGGCCTGGTGGCGGAAGCCGCGCAGGTCGAAGTCCGCGCCCAGCTCGCGGTTAATTCGCGCGAACTGGTTGAGGTTGAAGGCGGCCGTCACGCCCAGCGAGTCGTCGTAGGCCGCTTCGAGCACGCTCGCGGACTTCTTCAAATCCGCGCCGAGGAGCAGGGCGTCTCCGGGCGCGAGCACGCGGCGCAGGGCGCGCAGGAAAGTGTGCGCCTCATCGGGGTCGAAGTTGCCGACGTTCGAGCCCAGGAAGAGCGCGAGCGTGCGCCCGGCGCGCGGCCTCTCCGTGAGCGCGTCGATGCCGTCGTAGTAGTCGGCCGCGTAGGCGTCGATTCTCAGTTGCGGGTAAGATTGCAGGAGCACGCGCGAGCTGGTTTCGAGCGCGGAGGCGGAGATGTCCACGGGCGTGTAGAGCAACTCCGGCTGCCTTCTCAGGAGCGCTTCGATGACGAGGCGCGTCTTGAGGGCGCTGCCGCTGCCCATCTCCACGAGTGAAACCTTTTCGCCCGCGACTTCATTAACAATCGCGTCCGAGTGGCGCGCGAGTATCTCGTTCTCGGCCCGCGTCAGGTAGTACTCGGGCAGCAGGCAGATGGCCTCGAAGAGCTGCGAGCCCAGCTCGTCGTAGAAGTATTTCGGGTAAAGGTGCTTCGGGCGCGAGGAGAGTCCGGCGCGCACGTCCGACGCGAACCGCTGGCGCGCGTCCTCGCGGACCAGGGTGTGTATGACCAGACGTTCGGCGTGAGAGTTGTCGGGCGCGTTCACGGGCATTGCGAGTCCTTTGGCCTGGTGATGCGAATGTAAAAGCCTCGGCTTACCTTCCTGGGAATCTCAAATTCGGGATTTGAGATTTGAAATACGTTGATAACGCACGTCCGCCCGTTCTCGTCCTTCTGCTATGATAGCTCATCGGCGGGCAGACACAATACGCGGCGGGGGGCTGGAACAGATTTGGCTGAGCGGCTGGCGGAAGAGATCAGGAGCGAGATGGAGGAGACGCGCGCGGGAACGCTCGCGCTCTTCGATTTGGCGCGCGAGGAGGACTTGCACGAGAGTCCGGGCTTCGGCTTCCGGCCGATCATCTGGCACCTGGCCCACATAGGCGTCTTCGAGGCTTACTGGCTGCTGCAAAAGCTGAAGAATGAACCCGCGCCCGACGAGCGTTACGAGCGCATCTTCGACCCCATCAACACGCCGCGCGAGGAGTCGCGCGATTTGCCCACGCGGCGCGAGATGGAAAGCTACCTGGCGCGCGTCCGCGAAAGGGCCTTAGAGCATCTCGGCGGCGCGGAGTTCGGCGAAGGGGACGCACGCCTACTGCGCGACGGCTACGTGTTCCGCCTGGTCCTTGAGCACGAGCAGCAGCACCAGGAGACGCTCGCCTACCTCTTCCAACTGCTCGGCCCGGCGAAGAAGACGCGGCCCGCGGCGGAAGGTGCGGGGCCGGGCGTCGCCCCTCGAACCGAAGCGCCAACGCCGGGGATGGTCGAAATCCCCGCAGGCGAGTTCGTGCTGGGGGCGAGCGGGGAAGGTTTCGTTTACGACAACGAGGGTCCGGCGCACGCGGTCCACGTGCCCGCGTTCAGGCTGGACAGGCTGCTCGTGACGAACGAGGAGTACGCTCAGTTCGTCGCGGAGGGCGGGTACGGCCGGCGCGAGTTCTGGAGTGATGAGGGTTGGCAGTGGCGCGAGCGGGAGGATTGGCAAGCGCCGCTCTACTGGACGAAACAAAACGGCGGCTGGCGCGTGCGAACGATGTTCGGCGAAGAGGGGTTAGGCAATCGGCACCCGGTCACGGGCGTCAGTTGGTACGAGGCCGAAGCTTACGCGCGCTTCACGGGGAAGCGGCTGCCGACCGAGGCCGAGTGGGAGAAGGCCGCGGGCTGGGATGACGCCGGACAAAAGATGCGCCGCTACAGTTGGGGCGACGAGGAGCCTTCCGGGTCGCTCTGCAATTACAATTTTTCGTATTGGGGCACGACCCCTGTCGGGAGTTTCCCCGGCGGCGCGAGTGCGTCGGGGTGCTTCGACATGACCGGCAACGTGTGGGAGTGGACGAGCAGCCCGTTCGCGGGCTACCCAGGTTTCAAGGCTTTCCCTTACCCGGAATATTCGGAGGTCTGGTTCGACGAAGACCACCGCGTCCTGAAGGGCGGCTCCTGGGCAACGCGCCGCTCCGTGCTGCGCATCTCGTTTCGTAACTTCTTCCGCCGCCACTTCCGCATCGCCTTTGCTGGGATACGCTGCGCGGCGGACGCGTAATACCCGGTTTCGTCACTGCTTTAAAGTTTGGGGCGCGCTGCTGGCGCAATCAGTCAAACGCAACTAAAATCGTCGGGGCGGCGTATCAAAGAAGTATCCGCGCGGATTCTCTTTGGCGCGCACCGTTGCATACAAATTTTCAGATGGCAATCACTACAGGCACGAGTCTAGGCCGCTACGAAATCCGCTCCCACTTGGGCGCGGGCGGGATGGGCGAAGTCTATCTCGCGCGCGACACCACGCTCGACCGCGTCGTCGCCCTCAAGATTCTGCCGCGCGAGATCGCCGCCGACACGCAGCGCATGCAGCGCTTCGTCCAGGAGGCGAAGACCGCCTCGGCCCTGAACCACCCGAACATTCTCACCATCTTCGAGATCGGCGAGACGAACGGCGCGCACTTCATCGCCACCGAGTACATCGACGGCACCACTCTCCGCCGGCACATGGCCGGCCGCCGCCTGAAGCTCTCCGAAGCCCTGGACATCGCCGCCCAGATCGCCGCCGGGCTGACGGCAGCGCACTCCGCAAGCATCGTCCACCGCGACATCAAGCCCGAGAACATCATGGTCCGCAAGGACGGCTACGTGAAGCTCCTGGACTTCGGGCTGGCGAAGCCGACCGAGCGGCAGGCTTCGCTCGTGGACACCGAAGCGCAGACGAAGATGCTGGTCAACACCTCGCCCGGCATGGTCATGGGGACCGTCTCCTACATGTCGCCCGAGCAGGCGCGGGGTTTTCAACTCGACGCGCGCACCGACATCTGGTCTCTCGGCTGCGTGCTCTACGAGATGGTCGCGGGCCGCGTGCCCTTCGCCGGCCAGACGACGAGCGACGTGATCGTGGCGGTGCTCGACCGCGAGCCGCCGCCCCTGCCCGGCGGGCCTTACGAGACGCCGTCAGAGCTTCAAAGAATCCTGCGCAAGGCGCTCAGGAAAGACCGCGAGGAGCGCTACCAGACGGTCAAGGACTTGCTCGTCGACCTGCGCGCGCTCAAGCAGGAAGTTGACTTCGAGACGAAGCTCGAAACCTCCGTCCCGCCCGAGGCGCGGAGCCTCGCGGCGTTCAACACCATCAGCGCGCAGAACTCTTTCGAGACCGAGAGGGCGCACACGAGCCACGTCCCCGCGGCCCGCGCCACGCTCTCTTCGGGCCAGCCGGCAGTGCAGCCCGCCCGCGGCGACCAGTTCAAACAGTGGACAGTGCTGGCGCTCGTCGCCGTCTTCGCCGCGGCCATCACGGGCCTCGTCTACATGTACCTGCACCAGCGCGCCAAGCGCCCCCCGCAGGCGCTCCAGCCGATGAAGGTCACGCGGCTGACGACGACGGGGAAGAGCACCGGCGCGGCCATCTCGCCCGACGGCAAGATCGTCGCCTACATCGTCAACGACGCGGGCCGCCGCAGCGTCTGGGTCCGCCAGGTCGCCACGTCCCGCAACTTGCAGATCGTCGAGCCCGCGTCCGTGGAGTTCTTCGGGGTCACCTTCTCGCCCGACGGCAACCACGTCTTTTACATCGCGGGCGTGCCGAACAATCCGATCCGCGAACTCTACCAGGTGAGCGTGCTCGGCGGCGCGCCGAAGAAGGTCACGGCGGACGTAGACACGCCCGTCACCTTCTCGCCAGACGGCAAGCAACTGGCCTTCATGCGCGGCGAGCCGACCAAGGCCGAGTACGCTTTGATACTGGCGAACTCGGACGGCACGGAGGAGCGCCGGCTGACGTCGGCCAAGTCGCCGAAGTTTTACGAGCAGCTCGCGTGGTCGCCCGACGGCAAGTCAATCGCCGTCTCGGCCGGGAACACGTCCGCGGGAAAAGAGATGACGGTCGTGGAGGTGAGCGTCGAGGACGGGTCGGAGAAGCCCCTGGCGCAGGACAAGTGGCCGGGCGTGGGCCAACTCGCGTGGCTCTCGGACGGGGGCGGGATACTGATTAACGCCATGGACAGGGACTCGCGCCTCTCGCAAATCTGGCACGTCTCCTACCCCGAGGGCACGGCGCGGCGCGTCACCAACGACCTGAACAACTACACGGGCGTGAGCGTGGCGACCCAGACGGGCGACCTGGTCACCGTGCGCTACGACCAGAGCACGAACATCTGGGTCGCGCCGGGGCTCGGCGCGAACTCTTCGTCGGCGCAGCGCGGCTCGGCGCTGCGCGGTGACGCGACGCCGGTGGACGTGAGCCAGGCGAGGCAGATCACGTCGGGCGCGGCCAAGTTCTACGGCGGGGCGTGGACGCCGGACGGACGGCTCGTCTACTCCTCGGACGTTTCCGGCAACCGCGACCTCTGGGTGATGAACGCCGACGGCAGCAACCAGAAGCAGTTGACTTCCGACTCCGGGACCAACTTCAACCAGGCGGTCTCGCCCGACGGCCGCTACATAGTCTTCGTCTCGGACCGCAAGGACGGGCGTCACAACATCTGGCGGATGGAGGCGGACGGCTCGAACCCCAGGCAGTTGACCGACGGCAACTACGACCGCAACCCTTCGTTCTCGCCCGACGGCAAGTGGGTCGTCTTCACCTCGATGGGCGCGGCGAACCCGAACCTGTGGCGCGTGCCGATTGACGGCGGCGAGCCCGTGAAGCTCAGCGACAAGTTCTCCGTCGGCCCGATGGTCTCGCCCGACGGGAAGATGATCGCGTGCTACTACTGGGACGAGCGGCCCGAGACGCAACTCGTCATCGCGCTGATTCCTTTCGAGGGCGGGCCGCCGGTCAAGACCTTCAACCTGCCCACGAACTACGTCCGCTGGACGCCGGACGGGACGGCGCTCACTTACGTCGACTCGCGCAGCGGCGTCTCGAACGTCTGGAGCCAGCCGGTGGACGGCGGCGAGCCCACGCAGTTGACCAACTTCAAATCCGACCTCATCTTCGCCTTCGAGTGGTCGCGCGACGGCCGCCAGCTCGCCTGCGCCCGCGGCATCGTCACGAGCGACGCCGTCCTGTTCAGCAACTTTAGTTAAAGTAATCAGTAGTCAGCTAAAACCAAAAATGGTTTCTTTTAACTGACTACTGATTACTGACTACTGATTACTGCTTTTCAGCAATTCGCCCGGCGTGAGTTCGTCTAGCAAATCTCCCCGGTTAAAGATAAACTCATGCGTGAAGTCACCTGGGAGAGACGCGCGATGCCCGCCGCCGACACAGTCCTGCAAGGCCGTTACCGCATCGTCCGCCAGTTAGGCAAGGGCGGGATGGGCGCGGTCTACGAGGCCGTGGACGAGCGGCTGCACCGCACGGTCGCGCTCAAGGAGACGCTGGCCGACACCGAAGAATTGAAGCGCGCCTTCGAGCGCGAGGCGAGGCTTTTGGCGAACCTGCGCCACCCCGTGCTCCCGAAAGTGATTGACCACTTCACGGAGGACGACGGGCAGTTCCTCGTCATGGAGTTCATTCCGGGCAGCGACCTCGGCGAACTGCTCTCGCGGCGCTCGCGCCCCTTCTCGCCCTCGGAAGTCCGGCGCTGGGCCGACGACCTGCTCGACGCGCTCGACTACCTGCACACGCACGAGCCCCCCATCATTCACCGCGACCTCAAGCCGGCGAACCTGAAGCTCACGGCGCAGGGCAAGGTCGTGCTCCTGGACTTCGGGCTGGCGAAGGGCGTGGCCGGGCAGATGACGCGCACAAGTTCGGGCCTGAGCGTCGTCGGCTACACGCTCAACTACGCCGCGCTCGAACAGATTCAGGGCGAGCGCACGAGCCCGCGCTCGGACCTCTACTCGCTGGCCGCCACGCTCTACCACCTGCTGACGAACCGCGCGCCCGAAGACGCGCTCAAGCGCGCGGCAGACCTCTTGGACGACAAGGAAGACCCGCTGCCCGCCGCGCACGCGGTCAACGCGGACGTGCCTGAGGAATTCTCGAACCTCTTGATGAGCGCGCTCTCGCTCAAGCCCTCGCGCCGCCCCGCGAACGCCGCGGAGATGCGCGCCGCGCTCGCGGAGAAACCGCAGGCGGCCTTCGCGCACGCCGTGCCCGTCGAGGACGATGAGCTAACGCGCGTCACCACGCCGCCCGCGCCGCGCTCGGGCCGGCTGCCCGCCATAGGCATCGGCGGCGACCCGACGATGGTACTGGCCCCGACGGCGGCCGCGCGGCCCGCGCGGCCCAACAACGGCGGGGGCGCTGCCGTGGCCGCGGCCGACCGGGCCATTCCCGAAAGGCGGTCCCGCGCCAAAAAGTGGTGGCTCATCGGCGGCGGCATCGCGCTCGCGCTGGCGATGGCGGTCGCAGTCCTTCTGCTCTGGCGCGCGTCCGGCAAGAGGCCCGTCACGCCCGCCACGGCCCCGACGGCTTACGACGCCGTGCCCGCGCCCTTCCGCGACGCGCTGCCCTCGGTCGTCGGCGTGACCATGCAGGACGCCTCGGGCCGCGTCACGCGCCAGGCCAGCGGCTTCTTCTTCAAGTCGGACGAACTCGTGACCGCGCTCCCCGTCATAGAGGGGGCCACGCGCGGCAGCGTCACGTTCGTCGGCCAGACGAACGCCCTCGAAGTGACGAGCGTCACGGGCGTCGACCGCGCGCACGGGCTGGTGACGCTCCGGGTGGCGCGGGCCAGGGCTCCGGGCCTCGCGCTCGGCAACCGCAAGGACACGACGCTCAACGACAAGGTGGCCGTCGTCGGCGCGGGCACGAAGGCCGAGGCGGCTTACGCGCCCGGCACAATTTCGGGCTACGGCGACGAGGACCGTATAGAAGTCAACGCGCAGGCCGCGCAGGGTATGGCGGGCGCTCCGCTCCTCAACGCGCAGGGCGAAGTCATAGGCGTCGTCGTCGAAACGGGGTCGGGCCGCGCCGTGGCCGCCTCGGCCGGCAACCTCGCGGACCTCCTGCGCGGCAAGCAGCAGCCCATGTCGCTCGCGCTCGCCGCGGCGAAAGACGTGTTCTACGACTGGCGCAAGCACGACCCCCTGCCGCGCCCCACGCTCGACAAGGCCGTGGAGGAGAGGATCATCACGGCGGTCGCGCGCGCTCACGAGGAGAAGTCGCCTCAGCCTCAGCCGACGGCGAGCCCCGAGGCGTCGCCGCAGGCGGAGGGCGGCGGGCAGGAGGGCGGCGGCGGAAGCCTCTGGGACAAGCTGCAAGGCGAGATGAGCAACGCGACCGTCTCGGCCGTCGCCGAGGGCTCTTTCACGGCCGCGGGCGCGAAAGAGACTGCCTACATCATAGACACACACTCGGGCGGCCCCGCCGACAACGACGGCCCCAAGTACCTGGCAATCTTCTCGGGCGAAACTTACGTCGCAGACTACGCCGTGCCGAACCTCTCGCTCGTCGTCCGCACGTTCGACCTCAACCGCGACAACGTGAACGAACTGTTGCTCGGCTACTACTACATGCAGGCGGGGCAGGCGATGGAGTGGGCCAAACTCGTGCAAGTCCAGCAGGGGCAGTTGCGCGTCGTCAAGGACTTCGGCACGACCTACTTCAACGCCTGCGAGGCCGAGTTGGAGAACAACCCTGGGCTGGCCGCGTCGGTCGTCTACGTGGCCCCCGCGGCCAACGGGCAGATGCCAGAGCTGCGCGTGGACAACTACAGGGCCGCGTGCCCCGCCGAGGGCTCGGACGCGCAGTGGAAGTACACGAACGAGGCGAAGCTGCCGGACAAATGAGGGAGCGGCCGAATAAGGGGAGGGCGCGCGCGAGATGAGCGAGCTGACCGAGGAGCGTTGGGCGGTCCTGAGCGAGCGCGGCTGCGAGGCGATGGGGCTGACCTACGCGCAGGCAGCCGAGCTGATGCGCTCGCTCGCGCGCGAGCGCGTCTCCGGCCTCTCGGTCATCACAGACGCCGCCGCCCGCCGCGCCGAGCCCCTCGTCAAAACGCAACGGGAAAAGGCAAAAGTAAAAAGGTAAAAGGTAAAAGTAAATAAAGCGGGGAAACCACTTCTTAATGTGGCTCCCCGCCTTACTTTTGCCTTGTACCTTTTTATTTAAATTCAAAATCCGCGACGAGCGGCAGGTGGTCGGAGGCGACGAGCGCCGTGCGGCTGCGGTGCAGGGTCAGGCGGACGAGTTCCAGGCTGTCGTCGTAGTAGACGTGATCGAGGTGTAGGAGCGGGAGCACGCCCGGGTAAGTCCGTGCGCGCTTCAAGTGGTGGCGCACGTCCGCGCTCTGCAAGTGTGTGCCGAGCAGGCGGGTCGCGAGGCCGCGCGTCCACTCGTTGAAATCGCCGAGCGCGACGCGCGCGCCCTCCAACTCTTTGTTGCTCAATATCTCGTCGCCGACGAGGCGGCGCGCCTGGTGCCGGCGCTCTATGAAGGCCGTGCCGAGGTGTATGTTGAAGACGTGCAGCAGCCGAGTGCTTCCCCCGGCCTCGACCGCTATGTCCGCGCGCAGGCAGCCGCGCGGCTCGCGCCCGCTCCAGGTGATGTCGTAGTTGTCCACGCGTTGAAACGGCAGGCGGCTCAAGGTCACGTTGCCGTAAGCGCCGCCGTGCAGCCTGCGTGTCTCGCCCACGTGGTAGTGCATCCCCAGCTCTTCGGCCAGGAATCGGGCCTGGTGGCGCTCGCGCGCCCCGCCCTCCACGCTCAATACCTCCTGGAGCGCCACCACGTCCGCCCCGGTCTCGCGCAACACCTCCGCTATCCGCGACGGGTGCTCACGCCTATCCATCCCGCGGCACTTGTGAACGTTGTAAGTAACGATACGCATAAGGCAGTGGGCAGTGGGCAGTGGGCAGTAAAAGCAGTCGGTCTTAACTGCCGACTGCCGACTGCCTTCTGCCTACTGCTGTCGTTCCAGGACCCAGCCGAGCCATTCGTGCATGCGCTCGAAGATGGAGCGGCTGCGCCACTCGTCGTAGGTGACTTCGCGGCTCGCGGCGAGGTCGGTACTGAAATCTTCCGCGAGCCGCGCGGCCAGTTTCTCGTCGCGCGCGGCGAGGTTGATCTCGTCGTTCAGGCCGAAGGAGCGGTTGTCGAAGTTGGTCGAGCCGACGATGCTCCACACGCCGTCGATGATCATCGTCTTGGCGTGAATCATCGCCGGCTCGTACTCGTAAATCTTCGCCCCGGCCTTCAGCAAGTCGCCGAAGAGGCGGCGCGACGAGCGGCGCGTCAGCAGGTGGTCGCTGTGCCCGCCCGGCACGATGATTTTCAGCTCCACGCCGCGCTCGCGCACGGCGCGCACCATCTCGGCCCGCGCGCTGCGGTCGGGCAGGAAGTAGGGCGTGGTGATGTGAATGGTCTTCCGCGCGGAGGCCAGCAGCGTTTGGAAAAGGATGCGCGCGCGGGTGGATGCGCCGGTCGAGGGCGAGCTGTCAACGACAATCGCCTCCAAAGGTTCTTCCGTCTCGTCCGGCGGGAAATATTCTCTCCCGGTCAGAATCTCGCCCGAGGCTTCGAGCCAGTTCTCGACAAACCCGGCCTGGATGCTGGCGACCGACTCGCCCTCGACGCGGAACATGGTGTCGCGCCAGCGCGGGTTCTTCTCGTCGCCTTTGCGCCAGTGGTCCGCGAAGCCCGCGCCGCCGACGAAGCCCACGCGCCCGTCGACGACGACGATCTCGCGGTGCGTGCGGTTGTTGAAGCGCGCCACCGTGTACCAGCGCAGCGGGTGGTACCAGCAGACGCGCCCGCCGGCCGCGCGCAAGCCTTCGAAGTAGCTCTCCCACGTCGCGAAGCTGCCGACGGCGTCGAGCACCATGCGAACCTTGACGCCGCTGCGGGCGCGCTCTGTCAGGGCTTCGACGAATTCTTTGGTGACCTCGCCCTTCTGAAAAATGTAAGCCTCTATGTTGACGCTGTGGCGCGCGCCGCGAATGGCTTCGAGTTCGGCCTCGTAGAAGACCTCGCCGTTGGTCAGGACCTCGACGCTGCCGTGGCGGTGAATCTTCGAGTCCGTGATGGCTTCGAGGACGCAGATGAAGTCGTCGGAGTCGAGCGGGTCCGTCTCGCAGGCGGAGATTTTGTAGGCGAGCCCCGGCTCAAACAAGGCCAGGAAGAGCATGAGCGCCAGCGCGACGATGGCGATGATGGCGATGACGAGAAAAGCTGTCGAGTCCATAACCTGCTTGCTTGATGAAAGAGCGGGAACGCTTTTCTCAACGGTCGTTGACTAGAGCGCCGACGGTCGTCTCGAAGCCGCCGAGCACGACGCCGCGAATCGTGTCGCCCTCGCCCAATTCCGTCAACTCGAAGTGCTCGCCGCGCCGGACGAGCTGCGCGACTGTCCTGGCCCTGGGGTCAACTATCCAGTACTCGCGGACGCCGTTCCGCTCGTACAGCCCGCGCTTCGTCCGCGCGTCGTGCTTGACGGAGCCGGGCGAGAGGACTTCGACCAAAAACGACGGCGCGCCCTGCACCCGGTTGGCTTCGTTGGCGCGCGACGTTTCTTCATTCGTCAGAAAAAAGGCGTCCGGCTGGACAACGTCGCCGCTCGGAAGAACCACGTCGAGCGGAGAAAGCAAGACACTGCCGATCTTCGTCCGCAGGACAAATTCGTCCAACATGCGGAAGAGGTTTCGCAGCACTGTCTGATGTAGGACTGTCGGCGTCGGAGCCATGATGATCTCCCCGTTGATGTACTCAACGGGAAGCACGGACTCCGGCAAGGCCCAGAACTCTTCTATCGTGGCCTTGTAGCGCACCGACTGCTCTTCCGCTTCCTCGTTGATTACTTCTGTCGTCATCTCTCAGCCTCCAATGAAAGCCTCATCTCAAGCTGAACGGGGTGGATCGTTGCCTTTAAGTTTATCACGCCGGGCGGCCTTTCGGCGCTTCACTTTTCGTTCGCGTAGCGCCCCCTGATTCTGACGCAGCGTTCGAGGCCGTCCGCGACTTCGAGCACTTTGAGCCGGAGGTCGCGGTCGAGTGCGCTCTCGCGCTGAAGGAAGTTCTGGACGACGGCGAGCGCGCTCGGGTCGCATTGGCCGCCGACGAAGGCGGAGAGCCAGCCGTTGACGAAGAATATCTTGCGCGTGCGCTTCAGGCGCGGCAGTTCCGCGAGCGCGCGGTCTAAGAGCGGCCGCGTCAGCCCCGACTGCTGGACGGAGTTCAGGGGGCCGAAGCTCGCCTCGATCCAGCTCTCGGCGAGCTTCGCGTCCGTCAGGTAGGCGTCGAAATATCTCTTCTTCGTTTCGGCGTCGGCGCGCGCCGCGCCCGCCGCGTAAGCGTAGCGCCGCGCGTCGTCCGTCGTGTCAGCCTTGCCCTGCGCTTCGAGCAGTGCGGGGGCCGACGGGTCGTCGTTCGTCATCAGCGCCGTGATGATGTCGAAGCGGTCGCGCGAGCGGAGCTGCATGCCTGGAATCTTCAGTTCGTCGCGCAGGATTTTCTTCAACGTCGCGCGCCCCTCGTCGGTCGACGCCACGCCCTGGAAGGCGCGGAAGCTGGTGATGCGTAGCCCGGCTGTCTCCGCGTTCAGCATGCGGTCCGCGAGCATGCGTTCGAGGCGCGGCGCAAGCCCGCGTTTCTGCGCGTCCGAGAGGTAGCGGTTGAAGGCCGCCTGCACGCGCGCGAGCACGCCCTGCGCCGTCACCTCGTCGCGCTCCTGCGGAAGCAGTTTAATCGCCAACTCGACGTAGGCTGTGGGCGCGAGTTCGGCCTCGCGCACGCTGTCCCACAAGGAGCCCCAGAGGAGCGCGCGCAGGAAGTCATCTTTGACTTCTCCCAGGTGTTCCAGGACGTAGGCGCGGCTCACGTCGTCCAGCAGGAAGAGCCCGTAGCCGTAGTCCTCGTAGTTGGCGAAGACGTAAGCCGGCCGCCGCCGGCCCAGAGCTTCCTTCACGCTCGTTTCGCCCGCGCCGTCGAGCGTGACCGTCAGCGTCTCCGGCTTGCCCGACTCGTCCGCGAGCAGCAGCTTGACGCGCATGGGCCACGCGCCGCCCTCGCCGAGCACGTCGCGCTCCGAGAGCGTGAGGCGGTCTATGCGCCCGGCCGCGTCCGCGGCCCAGTTGACGTGGACGCGCGCGAGGCCGCGCCTCCGCACCCACGCCGCCGCCCAGTCGTCCAGCTTGCGGCCCGCGCTGCGCTCGAACGCCCTCACCAAATCGGCCCACTCGGCGTTGCCGAACGCGCGCTCGCGCACCAACTGGCGCACGGCCCGCTGGAACTTCTCCGGGCCAAGATAGAACTCCGCCTGCTTGAGCATCGAAGGGGCCTTCAGGTAGACGATGTTGCCGTAAGCAGACTTCGCGGCGGAGAGGTTCGGGATTTCCTGGAAGATGGGGGTCGTGCCCTTCGTCACGTCGGTCGTGTAAGCGCCGGGCTTGGTCCGCTGGTAAAAAATCTTCCACGCGTTCTGGCCCGGCAGAATCTTCTCCATCGCCTTGTAAGCCATGAAGGTGGCGAAGCCTTCCTTGAGCCAGAGGTCGTCGAACCAGCGCATCGTGACGAGGTCGCCGAACCACTGGTGCGCGGCCTCGTGGCAGATCAACTCGGCGCGCGCCGCGAAGTCTACGGCCGTCGGGTCGGTCGGGAAGAGAATCCTCTCCTCGCGCAGGAAGGTCGCGCCCGCGTGCTCCATCCCGCCGTAGGCGAACTCGGGGACGATGACGATGTCGTACTTCGGGAAAGGATATTTGAAGTCGAAGTAGCTCGCGAGAAACTCCAGCGCCTCGCGGTGCAGGCGGAAGACCTCGGCCAACTCTTTCTGCGCGCGCTCGGCCTTAGACTTCCGCACGAAGAGCGACATAGGCACGCGCGAGGTTTTATCTTCGAACTGCTTGAAGGGGCCCGCGGCGAAGGCGAAGAGGTACGTGCTCAAGGGCTCCGTCTCGCCGAACTTCCACAAGCTGTTCGTCCCGCTGCGCGTGACCGTCTCCGCGCCGGTGTTGGTGACGACGTGCCAGTCGGTCACGGCGCTCACGCTCAACTGAAACCGCGCCTTCAAGTCAGGCTGGTCGAAACACGGGAACGCCGTGCTCGCGTCCGACGGGACGAAGAGCGTGTACAGGTACTCAGACTTGTCCTCGCGGTCCAGGTAGCGCGTCACGGCGCTCCCGGAGGTCGAGATGGGCGACTCGAACTTGAGCCGCACGACGTTCTCGCCCTTCGTCAGGTACGCGCCCGGAATCACTATGTGGTCGTTGACCTCGCGCGCGTCCGCCACTGCGCGCCCGTTCGCCTCTATGTCCCAGACGCGCGCCCGCGGTTGCCCCTCTTTCGATTGCGCCACGCGCCAGTCGAGGACTAACTCCTTCACCTCCGCGTCGAGCGTCACGCGAATCTCCTCGGAGCCCTTCATCAACTCCGCGCCCGGCGCGAGGTCAATTTGCAGCTTGTAGCGCACGTTGCCGTAGTGCGCGGCTCGGAAGCGTGCCAACTCGCGCGCCACGCCCGGCTGCGGCTCCTCCGCGTTTGGGCGTTCGTCTGTGCCGTAAACGGCGGCGCACGCGAGCGCCGACAGGAAAGCGTAGAAGAGTAAACGTGAGATCATCTATAGCCCCTAGAATAATCCAAGCTGCCGTTTAAAGAGCATCCCGGGGGGATGCGGGACATTACGCGCGGGAACGCCTTACCCACGCGCGCGACCACGATTCTCACACGAAAGAACGCCTTCCCCACACCTGGGAATGGCGTTCCCGCGCGCGGGATCAAAGTTCTCACACGCGGGATTAAAGTTCCCGCGTGCGGGAACGCCATCCTCGCGAGTCGGATTGACGTTCTCTCGCGTGGGATGAACGTTCTCGGGCGTGCGCTCGTCAATCCCGAGGGTGAGGACGACGTTCTCACGCGAGAGAACGTTCATCCCCGGCCGCGGAAGAATCGCGCCGATTCAGGGAGAATCCTGACTCGCGGGCGCGCACGCCCGTATGAACTCGCCGATGGCGTCGAAGTAGGCTCGGCCGCCGACCAGGTCGGTCTCGTTGTGCGACGCGCCCCTGACCTCGTGGAACTGCTTCGGCGCGGGCGCGGCGTCGTACAGCGCGCGGCCGAAGCGGTAGGGGACCATCTCGTCGGCCGGGCTGTGTATGAAAAGTTTGGGGGCGCGGACATGCTTGATCTTGCTCAGAGAGTCCATCTTCGTCCGCAGGATGAAGCCTGGGACGAACGGCATCACCTCGCCGGCCATGTCGCGTATGGAGGTGAAGCTCGATTGCACGACGAGCCCCGCAGGCTCGACGCGCGCCGCCAAATCAATCGCGACGGCCCCGCCCAGCGAGTCGCCGAAGACGACGACGTTCGCGGGAGGAATGCCGCGCGCGCCCGTCAGGTGATCCCAGGCGGCCTGCGCGTCCAGGTAAAGTCCCTGCTCTGACGGGCTGCCGTCGCTGCGGCCGTAGCCGCGGTAATCGACGATGAAGACCTCCGCGGGCAGCTCGACGAGTCTTTCAATCATCCCGAAGCGCGAAGTGATGTTGCCCGCGTTGCCGTGGAACCAGAGCAGCGTCATGCGCCTTTGCGATTGAGCCTCGCCGGTGGCGGCGTCGCGCGGCGTGCAGTACCAGCCGTGCAGGCGGATTCCGTCCGAAGCCTGAAACCACACGTCCTCGACCTTCACCGAAGCCGCGCCGCGCCCGCCAACGTCCCACGCGCCTTCAGGGTATTTACTCGGGAAGTAGATGAACCGATCTTCGAACAGCATCACGAACGCGACGAGGCCCGCGGCGAGCAGCAGCGCGATGCGCGCCGCGAGCCAAAGGGGCCGTCGGCTCCCCCACAGGTTTCTGAAAAATCTTTTGACCAAGTCTCAGTCGCCGGCAATCTTCAGAACGATCTTGCCGAAGCTCGCGTTGGATTCCAGACGCTCGTGGGCCTCGCGCACTTCGTCCATGCTGTAGACCTTGTCGATCACGGGGCGCACGGCCTCGCGCTCAAGGAGCGGGACGACGTGGGCCGCGAAGCGGCGCGTGGCAAGCGCCTTCTCTTCGACGGAGCGCGCGCGCAGAACTGTGCCAAAGATGCGGAGCCGCTTGCCCATCACGACGCCTATGTTGAGCGCGGCGCTCGCGCCCGCGGTCGTCCCGACGAGCATCAGCCTGCCCCGCAAGGCCAGCGCGTCCAGGTTCGCCTGCAAGTACGGGCCGCCCACCAAGTCGAGTATGACCTGAACGCCCGCCCCGCCCGTCAACTCGCGCACGGCCGCCGCGAACGCAGTCGGGTCGTCGCCCACCGCGATTGCTTCGTCCAGACCATAACCGCGCGCGCGTTCCAGCTTCTCGGCCGTGCGCGAGGTGCCGTAGACGCGCGCGCCCGCGGCCCGCGCCAGTTGGACGGCGGCCAAGCCGACGCCAGAGCCCGCGGCGTGGACGACCACGCTCTCGCCCATCTCCAGCCGCGCCTGCGTAAAGAGCGCGTCGTGCGCCGTGATGAAGGCTTCGGGGACGGCCGCAGCCTCGTGCCAGTCGAGGTTAGGCGGAACCTCGGCGAGCGTGCTCTCGGGCACGACGACGTACTCGGCCTGCGCGCCGCCGCCCGTGATGCCGAAGACGCGCTGGCCCGCGCGCCAGGCGCGCACCTCGCCGCCCGTCTCCGCGACTTCGCCCGCGAACTCCAGCCCCGGTATGTCCTGCGGCGCTCCCGGCGGGGCCGGGTAGACCCCTTTGCGCTGGAGCAGGTCGGCGCGATTCAAGGCGGCGGCGCGCACGCGCACGAGCACGCGGTCGGCCGCCGGGGCGGGCGGGCGCTCGACATCGCGCACCTCAAGACCCTCCACGCCCCCGTGCGAGACGATGACGACTGCGCGCATCCACAAGCCTCCTCGGCAATACTGTTATGCCTTTAGCTTACCACCAAACTACGGGCCGCGCCTCACTGTGGTAGAGTGTCCGCGCACATGAACAGGCCGCACCGCTCGCTCGTCATCATCAACCCGACCTCCGCCCGCGCTCGCCGCGCCTGGCCCAAAATCAAAGCCGCACTCACGGAGAACAGTCTCGACTTCGACGCGCACGAGACGGCGCACGCGGGCGACGCGACCGGGCGCACGCGCGACGCGCTCCGCGAGGGCTACGAAACGGTCGCGGTCGTCGGCGGCGACGGGACGCTGAGCGAAGCGGCCTCCGGCTTCTTCGAATTCGCCGAAGGGCAGGACGGTTTTCTTCCGCCTTCGCCTATAAACGAATCTGCCGCGCTCGCGGTCCTGCCCGCGGGCACGGGCGACGACTTCGCGCGCGGCCTGGCGGGCGGACGCCGCAGGCCGCTGGAAGACTGGCTCGGCCTCTTCATCGCCCACGCGCGCGGGGAAGAGAGTGTTGGAGCGCGGCCGATTGACGTGATTCACGGGAGGCTGTCGAAGGAGGGGCGGGATTTCATCTGCCTGAACGTGGCGACGATTGGGTTGGGCGCGGAGGTGGCGGCGCGCGTGGCGTCGCAGGGGC
>DATMVE010000002.1:0-161539 GCA_035563515.1 Pyrinomonadaceae bacterium | reverse complement strand
CGCCGAAGCTGAAAGTTTTACTCGCGCGCAGGTTGACCGTGAAGAAGGACGGGCCTGTGCCAAAATTGCGCGGGATCAGTTCCTGGCCCGGCTCGGGGTTCGGGTCGAACGCGCCGAAGCGCGTGAGGACGACGCCCGGCTTCGAGAGGTCCGTGGCGAACGCGGGCCGCTCCGTGAAGAGCGTGTCGCCGTTCGTGTCGCGCCCCGTCGTGATGTTGAAGGGCCGGCCCGAGTTGATGGTGACGAGCGGGCTGAGCCGTATGCCCCACGGCAGCGCGTTGACCTGGCCGCCGATGAAGAAGCGGTGGCGTATGTCCTGGGACGAGCGCCCGTACTCTGAGGCGAGGTCGTACTGGTTGACGGGAAACGAGCCCGCCCCGTCCGTGTCGCTGCTCGCGTCGTTCAAAGTGTACGTCGCAAACATTGTGAACTTCGGGCTGAAGCGGTTGTTCATGCTGACGATCAACTGGTTCTGGTTGAAGCGCCCGCTCGACTCGTACTGGAAGATGTTGCCCTGGCCGGGGAACGGGCGCACGCCGCTGCCCGGCACGCCGGGAACGAACGTCCCCGGAAGAGGCGCGTTGATGTTGCGCGAGCGCAGGACGTGCAGCGTGCGCGCGCTGACGAAGTTGACCGAGAGCGTGATGCGGTGGGGCAACTGGCGCTCGACGCTGATGGCCGTCTGCATCGTGTACGGCGTCCGCAGGTCGCCCGCGAGCGTGCGCGTCGTCTGCGGGATGCTGAAGCCCGCGAGGTCTTCGAGCGACGGCACGGCCGGGAAGAGGTTGAGCACGTCGAGGCCGTTCGCGTTGTCGGCCGTGACGACGAACTGCTGCTGGTTCGCGCCGTTGAAGCGCTCGGCCTGGAGCGTCAGGTTCTGGCCCACGCGGCTGAAGAAGATGCCGAAGCCGCCGCGGATGACGGTCCGCTGCTGCTGCTGGCCGCCGCCGCCCGCGCCCGGCGACCACGCGAAGGCGACGCGCGGCGCGAAGTCCAGGCTGCTGTCGATGTTCGTCTGCGCCTCGTAGCGCAGCCCCAGGGAGAGCGTCAGGTTGGGCCTGACGCGCCAGTCGTCCTGGATGAATGGGCTGAAGTCAGTCTGCGTGACGTTCGCCAGGGGGTTCCCGCCCGCGATGGAGAACTGCGTCGCGCCGCCGCCGAGCGCGCGAATCTCTGCGGGCGTCAGGCCCTGCTGCTGAAAGAGCAGCGTGCGGCGGTAGCGCTCGATGCTCGTCAGGGGGATGATGACGGGCTGCCCGCCGCTGAGCACCACCTGGTTGCTGGCGTCCAGCTGCGGGCCTGTGCCGCCCGAGAACGTGAAGGTGCCCGCGAAGTTCTGCGGCGACGAGTCCGTCAGGCGCGTGTGCCTGAGCCTCGCGCCCGCCTTGAGCGAGTGGTTGCCCGTCGTCCAGGAGGTGTAGTTCTGAAGCTCGAAGCGGTCCTCGTTGTTGAACGAGAGGCCCACCTGCGAGCCGCCGCCCGTGAAGGCTTCGAGCACTCGTATGGTCGGCGTGGAGTCGTCGCCCTCGGAAACGTCGCGCGAGCGCACGTACTGGAAGCGCGTCTCGTTGATGACCTTCTGGTTGATGACGGCCGTCTCCGTGAGCTGCAAGGTGTGCTCCGTGCCGGAAGTGTCGTAGGCGCGCGACAAAAGCGAGAAGTCGCCGACGCCCACGTTCTCGCGGCGCGAGCGCTCGTAAGAGTAGCGCGCGACGAGCGTGTTGGTCTGGTTCAACTGCCAGTCGAGGCGCGGGCTGAACGTGGTGCTGCGGCGCGGCGTGACGACGGCCAGGCCGAACGGCGTCGGGTTGAGCGCCGGGTCGAGGATGACGGCGTTGACGACTTCGTTGTCGTCGCTCTCGTTGCGCTGGAAGTCCAGGAAGAAGGAGGCGCGTTTCGAGACGATTGGGCCACTTAAATTTCCGCCGTAGCGACGGCGCTGGAAGGGCGCTCGCTCGGGCGCGAACGGGTCGCGCGCGTTCAGGCTCTCGTCGTTGAAGTTGAAGAACGCCTGGCCGCGGAACTTGTCCGTCCCCGGCTTCGTGAAAATCTCTATCCGGCCGTAGCCGATGCGGTCGTACTCGGCCGAGAACGGGTTGCGGTTGATGCGAATCTCGCGGATAGATTCTTTCGGGGGCAGCCGCCCGCCGGAGAAGCCGTCGAGGAAGATTTCGCCGCCTCCTTCGGGGCCGGTCGACGGGCCGGCCAGCGCCTGCAAGGCGTCGGCGAGCGCGTCCGGGTCGTCCGGCAGAGAGTCCAGGTCCGCGCCGCGCAGCACGAGCGCGCCCGCGTTGTTCTCCGGGTCCGTGTTGATCTCGGACTCCTCGGTGACCGTCACCACCTGCTCCTCGATGGCGACGGGCAGCGTGATGTTGAGCGGGTCCGTGCCGCCGGCCGCGACCTCAATCTCCGCGTTCTCGTAAGCGGCGAAGCCCGGCGCGAAGACGCGCACGGTGTAGCGGCCCGGCGCGAGCGACGAGAAGCTGTAGCGCCCCTCGTCGTCCGTCGTCGCGGTTTTTTCGACGCCGCTCGCGTCGGCCACCGTGACGGTCGCGCCGACAATCAGCCCGCCCAACTCGTCGGCCACCTGCCCGCGCAACGTCCCGGACGACTGCTGCCCGAAGCTCACCTTCGAGCAGAACAGCACGAAGATGAACGCCGCCAAAAATATCTGCCAGACCAATCCCCTGTATGATCGCATAGCCCTCTGACCCCGAAAAAAAAGTACTGAGTACTGAGTGCTGAGGACTGAGTCGGCTGAGCCTTCACTCAGTCCTCAGCACTGTTACTGCGGTTGGTTCCTGTCGCCCGTGCCGCCGCCGACTACGTCGCCTGGGAGGCCGGGGCTCATGCCGCGCTGGCCGCCGCCCTGGCCCTGGAACTGCTGAAGTCGTTTCATCAGTTCCGGGTCGCCCGTGACGAGCGTGATGGCCGTGACGCGCGAAGCGTCGGCCGCGGCGGGCGTGCCCGTGATCATCACCACGTCGCCCTTCTTCAAATCACTGACGGTGACGGCGGGCAGGTTTTCGAACATGCGCTGGAAGCCGCCGCCGCCCGGGCCGCCGCCGCCGCGCCGCTGACGCCCGCCGCGCTCGCCTTCATTTGCCGAACCGCCCTCGCGGTTCTCGCGTCGGCGGCGCTCGCCCTGCTGGCCGTCAGCGGAGTTGCCCTCGGCCGAGCGACGCTGCTGGCGCTCTTCCCTGCGACGCGCCATCTCCTCTACGAACTCCGCGGGGATGCGCCGCAGCGAAGAGTTCTTGCCGACGACGACTGTCAGAGTCTTGCCCGTCTGCTCGTCTTTGACAGTGACCTCGCCGCGCTCGGCGTTCGCCTCGACGATGGTTCCCCTGGCCCTGCTGAACGCGCCCGCGATGATCTCTTCGGGCGTGAACCGCGCGCCGTCCGCGCTCCTCTCGCCGAGCGCGCGAATCTGATCGCCCACCTTCAAGTCACCGAACGAACTCGGCCGCGCGTCCTCCCTGCGCATGGAGTCCGGCGCGTTGCGCAGGAGCCGCACGCCGTCCGTGACGCCGACGACCACGTCCTGCGCGCCCTCGCGCGAGCGCACGGAGACGGTCATCTCTTTCGCCGCGGCGTTGAGCGCGGTGATGCGCCCGTTAAGCCCGCGCCTGCGCCAGTCTTCGCGCTCGCGCTCGCGGCGGCTGTCGAGCGCCTGCCGGCTGACGACTATCAGTTGGCGCGCGGTGAAAGGTTGACCGCTCGTCGCGCCGGTCGCGCCGCCGCGCACGAGCACGCGGTCGCCGACGGCGATGTCCGCGCGCGCAATCTTCTCAGCCTTGTCGAGCGAGCGCTCGCCCGGCGCGATGCGCAGGAAGGATGTCTCGTCGCCGACCTGGAAGGTGACGTTCTGCCCCGCGCTCGTCTTGACTGTGACCTGGCCCGAGCCCGCGTCGAGCGAAGTGATCTCGCCGATCAACTGCTCCTGGCCCGGCCGAATCGCGTCCGCCGGACCGTTCTGCGCGCGCGCCGTGGCCGTGAAAACCGCGCACGCCAGAGCGAATACAAGTAAGAGCTTTTTCATTTTCATAACCTCGTATGAGTACCTTCTGAAACCCAAGCCGCCCGCCGGCCCGACCCCTTCGCGCCCCAGGCGTGAGGTTAATTTCACGCCTGAGGCGCGAAGACGCAAAGGACTGCTCAGGATTTTAAGCTGGTCTTTCAGTGAAGACTTCTCGTGTGGAGAAGTTAGCACGAAAGACGCACAAGACGTTGCTGGGGGAGGTTCAGAGCGCCGTAAGAGATCGGCCCGCGTGCGAACGGGTTCGCCGTGTAGAGCCCGTCGCCGTGCGCCGCCTCGACTTCGTCCCAGAACTGTTCGAGGAAGCTCTTAGAGCGCGCCGTCGGCTCACTCTCGTCGCGCCAGCGCAGTAGGTTCCCGGCGACTCTCAGCCGGGCGTTCGGGGGAAGGCTCACAAAACGTCTGACCAATCTCTTGACGGGGTCGTTAAGGTGATTCACGGCGCGTCCTCCCTTCCTCGGCGAAAGCTCTGACAAAGCCGGGCGCGCTTCGTATGCGTCCCGGACGCGGGGAGAGAGTTTGGGCCAAAAGGTCAACGTTCGCCGTCGTCGCCGCGTCCGCGCTTCGCGTCGCGCTCGGCCGCCTTGACGTCGAACTTCTGCTGCTGCTCCGGGTTGAGCAACGCGCGTATGCGCGCGCGCGCGGCCGAGCGCGCCGCGTCGTACTGCGGGCGGCACTTCTCGCGCAGCGCCCTGTACTCGTTGCGCGTCTCGTCGAGGATGGCGCGAATCTGCCCGGACTGCTCGTCCGTCAGGCCGAGGTCGCGCTTCATCATCTCGAACTTGCGCTTGTCGCGCTCCTCGTGTCGCCCGCCCCTGGCCTTCAGCCTGTAGACGCTGTCGAGCGCCGCGCCCGTCACGCCCCCGAGGAGGAAGATGCCCACGACGACGAGCCAGATTTTGAGTCGAGTCATTCCGCGCGGCGTCATCTCGAAGCCTCCTGCTCGTCCTCGTTCAGAATGGTCGCCAGCACGTCGTCGCTGGACATGTTGCGCGCGTCCGCGAAGACCACGCCCTCGGTCGTCATGTCCAGAGGCGACTCGTCGCCCGCCACGTCGGACGGGCCCGCGCCGAGGCTGGTTGAGATGAAGAGCGCGACGGCGAGGACCGCGACCAGGGCCATCGCGGGCACCGCCCGCCAGAAGACCCTGAGCGTCACGAGCCAGCCCTCGCGCTCCTCGCTCTGCTTGATGCGCGAGCGCAGGCGCGCGTAGAGGAAGCCGGACGAGGCGGCCGCCTCGGCCTCGGCCTCGTTCATCGCCGAGGCGCGGACGAGGCCGCGACCCAAACGGTCGAGACGCTCCTCCGACACACTATCTCTTTTCTTGACGACCATCGCTTTTTACCTGCTCTTTGCGGGCTGCCGGCTCGGCCAGCCCCGTAATTGAAAACGCGCACGCGGAGCGGCCGGTTACAGAAACCTGCCGAGCACCTTGCGCAGACTGGCGCGCGCCCGGTGAGCGCGCACTTTGACTTTCGAGACTGACCAGCGGTTTATTTCCGCGATCTCGCTGACGGACAACCCCTCCACGTCCAGCATGACGAGCAGCAGCCGGTCTTCGGGGCTCAGGCGCGACAGGAGTTTGTGTGCCAAATCGCGCGCGACCGTCGCCGCCTCTACGTCGTCGCCGGCCCCCTCGGCGCGCAACTGCCCCTTCAGCCACTCGGACTCGTCCTCGGTGACCTCGCTCATGGCGCTCTCGGGCCGCCGCTTCTGCCGCCGCAGCTCGTCGTAACAGGTGTTGAAGCTGATGCGCGCGAGCCACGCGGCGAAAGAGGTCTCGCGCTCGTTGGAGAAGTCCGCGAGCGCCAGGTAGGCTTTCGTAAAACTCTCCTGGATGATCTCCTCTATCTGCTCGCGGCGGCGGAAGAAGCGGCTGGCGATGAGCGCGACGCGGCGGCGGTGGCGGTTGAAAAGCTCCTCGAAGGCGTCCTCGTCGCCCGCGACGACGCGCCCGACGAGCCGTGCGTCGTCGGGCGCGGCCACGTCTTCCGCCGGCGGCGCGGAGTTTTCTACCGTCTCGTCCATCAATCGCTCGCTGGTTTTCCCCCGGCTCTCGCGGAATTGTTTTGCTAACTATTCCTCATTCGCCGCCGAAAATAAAGCGGCAGCCCCCTGTCTGAGGGCTGCCGCCTTATTTTACCTTCCCCTGCTCGATGAACTTACCAGCGGCGGTAGTACCTGCGGTTGTTGCGGTCGCGCAGCTTGTAGGTGTAGAGGGCCGAGCCCCCTGCGCCCAACAGCGCGCCGATAACCGCGCCCGTCCTGCCGCCCGCCATCGCGCCGATGGCCGCGCCCGCGCCCGCGCCGCCCGCGACCGTCAGCTTGTCGCGGTGCCGCTCCCAGAAGGAGCGGTTGTCGTAGCGCCGCCCGTAATAGCTGCGGCGCTGCAAGTCGTCATACCTTCTATACGTGGACGCGCGCCCCGCGTACCGCCCCCGGTAGCCCTGCGCCAAAGCGGGGCTCACCACCGCGGAGAGCAGGACGAGGCACATCACTACTCCGAAAACTCTCTTCATACTTCACCCCTTATTCTTAAACTTTTTGTGCCAGACCGCGCGGGGGCCGGCTGCGAGGGCCTGCGCCCCCTGTCGCGGTCGGGACTCTTGCTTACTGCTCCGTGACGCCCCCGGACTGGCGGCGCGCGCGGCGCTCCTGGCGGCGCTGCTCACGCTGCTGGCGCTCGGCCGCCAGCTGCGCCTTCTGCTCCGCCGTCAGGACGTTGTACATCTCGTGCATCATGCGAGCGCGCGCGACTTCCCTCTCGACCTGTGCGTTGGCCCGAGCCTGCGCGGCCGCGCGCACGGCCCCCTCGTCGAACGCGCCGCCCGAGAAGGCTTCGAAGCCTCCGCGGCGCTCGCCGCGACTCGCCTGGCGCTGAGCCTTGAAGCCCTCGTGGTAGCGCTCGGCGATCTGACGCATCTGCTCCTTCTGCGCGTCCGTCAGGTTGAGCTTCTCGAAGAAGCGCCCGCCGAAGCCGCCGCCGCCGCGCATCCCGCGGCCCTTGCCGCCGCGATGCCAGCCGCGCTCCTGATTGCCCTGGCCCTCCTGCCCCTGCTGCGTCTGCTGAGCCAGCCCGACCACGCCCGCGAGTGTGACGACCGCCGCCAACACGCCGCCCACAATGATTCTCTTTAATTTCATCCCTTTTTTAGTCTCCAATGATGTTGATTTGCTGCGAGCCCGATCAGAGACATGAGGGGAGAATAAGCGCCTCAATCCGGCCATCAAGTTGTAAGACGCGCGGGGTGAGTTCCCGGTTACAATTTTTTAAGGGGCGGTGCGCGTGAGCGCCGCCCGCGGGTGGGGAATGCCGAGTTTCCAAATCCCGACGATGCGGCGGGTCGCCGTGATGTCGACGGTCGGGTCGCCGTCGACCAGTAGCAGGTCGGCGCGCAGCCCCTTCGCGATGCGCCCGCGGTCACGCAGGCCGAAAGCGCGTGCGGGTCTGGAGGTCGCCGAGGCGAGCGCCTCAATCGGCATGAGACCGGAGCGCACCAGTAACTCCAGTTCGCGGTGGAGGCCCAGGCCGTGGGCCACGCCGGGGCCGGGGGCGTCGGTGCCCGCGAGAATCGGCACGCCGGCACGATGAAGCGCGCCGACGGCGGCCAACGCATGATTGAGCTTCAGCTCCGGGCGAAAACCGGGCGGGAATTTGCGGTCGAGCACGCGCCGCATAGAGGGCGTGATGTATGGGCCGACGTGCGGCTCGTCCTGCCACCAGGGCTTGTCGGACGCGCCGGTCGCCGTTTCGATGATGCTCAACGTGGGGACGACGAAGACGCGGTGCCGTGCGGCGAATTCCGCGAAGCCGGGGGCGGGCGGCGAATCGGAGAAGATGTGCACCAGGCCGTCCGCCCCGGCACCGACGGCGTCACGCGCCTCGCCCTGCGTGGTGACGTGAATGACGGCCAGCTTCTTGCGGCGGTGGGCCGCGGCGACAACGGCTTCGAGCTGCTGCTTCGTCAGCGTGGGGTGCGCGTGCTCGTAGATAATCTTGATGTAGTCCGCGCCTTCCGCGATCCGGGCATCGACGAACGCCTGGGCGTCGTCGCCGGGGGCGAAGGTCGGTGAGGGAGGCCCGCCCATCTGGGTCGGGTGTCCGCGCGGGGCGGTGACGCCTGTGCCGGCCGTGCGTAAGTCCGCCATGTCCGAAAAGCCACCGGCGGCCATCTTCTTCCTGAGCGCCAGACTCGTCTCGCCTCCCCACATCTCTAACTCCGTGGTGACGCCGAAGTCCAGAGCCTCCCGCAGGAACTGTTCGCCGTTCATCATCCCCAGGTGCGTGTGCGCGTCGAAGAGGCCGGGCAAGAGAGTCTTGCCCCTGCCGTCAATCACCTGTGCTGAAGGCGGGATCGCGACGTTCCTGCCGACGGCGCGAATCCTGCCGCGGCGGACGAGGACGGTCGTGCGGCGAATCATGCGCGAGCCGTCGAACACGTCCACGTCGCGGAACGCGAGATCGCGCTCTGCCTGCTGAGAACGGGCGGAAGGAAGTGTCGCCCCTAAGAAAAGAAAACTCGCGGCGAGCGCCGCCGTCAGCGATTTCATTCGTGCGAACAGAGCGCTCATTGTCTCTCCCCGAATTCAGCGTCGCGCGCTGCGCCGGAGAGGACGGCAGTTAAGATAAACCTCTGACGGTCACGGCCTTTATTTTTCTTTACACGACTGACACTCCAGTTAGTGCCAATTATGACCGAAAAGTTTCACTTCCCGCCCGCACGCCACAAACTTCGGCCCGCGCTCAGTCCTCGTCGTGCTCCTGGCCGTCGTAGTGCAGGCGGACGCGCTCGTCGTCCACGACGGTTTCGAGGTGGACGGGGCGGCCCCAGAGCGTGTAGACGTGTTCGAGGGCCTTGCGGGCGTAGCGGCCGTCGAGCTCCGCGCCCTCGTAGGCGTGGCGCAGGTAGAGTTCGCGGTTGTTGTTGTAGTCGCCGTCGGCGACCTCTATGTAGGGGAAGCCGAAGTTGGTCATGTTCGCCACGACCTGGTCGCGCACGCGCTCCCAGCGCTTCTCCGTGATCGTCCACTCCTCCTCCTCGACCAATTCGTAGACGAACAGGTCAAGCTCCTCGCACAAGTCCTCCGTCAGGTAGTTGCGCAGGAACGACACGTCGTTGTCCAGCTCGCGCACCTCGAAAATCTTCGCCCGCCCCGAGCCCGGCTCGATGCCGAACTTCTCGCGCTCCTCCTCGGTGGGGTTGTCCCACCGCCGCTCTATGTCCTCCAGGATTTTGTAGCCGAGGTAGTACGGGTTCAACTGCCCCTTGTGCGGCGAGACCACGCCCGAGTGCAGGTCCGCGAACTCCAGGTGCTCGCTGTCCGTCAGGTCGAGTTCGCGCATGATGCGCGAGTGCCAGAAACTGGCCCATCCCTCGTTCATCGTCTTGGTCTGCATCTGCGGGACGAAGTACTGCATCTCGTCGTGGATCATCGCCATCACGTCGCGCTGCCAGGGCTGTAGGTGCGGGGAGTTGCGCATGATGTAGTAGACGAGGTCTTTCTCGGGGAGATGGTCCGCGGGCGGCTTCTCCTCCTCGACCGGCTCGGGCTCCTTCTTCTCGCCGAGCTGCCAGAGGTCGTCGTAGCGGCCCACGGGCTTCGGCTGGAGACGCTTGCGTTCGGCGTCCTCGGGGCGCTCGCGCTTGATGAAGAAGTTCGGGTCGATGTGCTCCTCGATGGCGAGCACGGCGTCGAGAAACTTTTCGACCGCCTTGCGCCCGTACTTGAACTCGTACCCGGTCATGCGGCTCGCGTGGTTGGAGACGGCCTCGACCATCCGCCGGTTGGTCTTGGAGAAGTAGACGTTGTTCTTGAAGAAGTCGACGTGGCCGAGGACGTGTGCCATCACCAGCTTGTTCTGGATGGGGCTGTTGGTCTCCAGGAGGAAGCCGTACGAGGGGTTCGTGTTGATGACGACCTCGTAAATCTTCGAGAGGCCGAAGTCGTACATCGTCTTCATGCGGTGGTACGCCTTGCCGAACGTCCAGTGCGAGTAGCGGCCGGGCAGCGCGTAAGAGCCTATCTCGTACATCACGCTCGCCGGCACGATCTCGAAGCGGGTCGGGAAGGGGTCGAGGCCGAACTTGCGGGCCACTTCCCAGATTTGCTCAAGAGCTTTTTCGAGGTCTTTGATTTCGCGGTCGTGCATAAAACCTTCTTCGCCGTCTTTTCAGTCTTCGGACTTCCCGTCGTGCTCCTCGCGTATGACGTCGATCAGGGCGTCGAGCCGGCGGTCCGTGTGCGCCTGCGACTCGGCCAACTGCGCCTGGGCTTCGATGAGCTTGGTCATGTTGTCGATCAGCGCGCCGACGTTCTTCTCCGTCCTGATCTGCGAGTCGGCGAGCGTCGAGAGCACGTTCGTCAGCCGCTCGATGACGCCCGTGATGCGCGCCGCGGCCTCCTTCATGTGCTCGGCGTCGGAGGCGAACTGCGCCTGCTGGTTGAGGACGAAGTCCAACTTGCGCCGCGACTCCTCGTCGTCCTCCCCCCGCGCCTCGTCGTCATCCCGCTCCGGCAGCTCGTCGTTGTCGGTCATAAGCTTCTCCTTACTGACGCGCCCCGGAATTGAACTGCCGCCGGGCATCGCCAACCTGAATGACAAACTTCGCTCTCAAGCCTCGACGCCGCGGCGGCCGAAGAACTGCTTGAGCGCCGGGTAAACGTCCTCCTTGTCGTCAATCCGCACGCCGACGAAGCGCTCCTTGTTCCTCAGCCGGTCGTTGAAGATGGAAAGCAGCGCGCCCGAGGAGCGGCGGTAGCTCGAAGCGCCTTCCTCGCCGATCTCGCCGTAGCCGAAAAGATTGCAGGTCTCGATCAGTTGGTCGGCGAGGCGCACGGCCTCCTCGTTGTCGGAATAATAGTTGTCGCCGTCGGAGAAGTGGAACGGGTAGATGTTCCAGTCTTTCGGGTTGTAGCGCGCGTTGATGATGTCGAGGGCCAGTTGGTAGGCGCTCGACACGACGGTCCCGCCCGACTCGCCCTGCGTGAAGAACTGCTCTTCGCTGACCTCGCGCGCCTCCGTGTGGTGCGAGATGAAGACGATGTCCACGTTGTCGTACTTGGTGCGCAGGAACCGCACCATCCAGAAGAAGAAGGAGCGCGCGATGTATTTCTTGAACTCGCCCATCGAGCCCGACACGTCCATCAGGGAGAGCACGACCGCGTTCGACTCGTAGCGCAGGCTCTCCTCCCAGGTCTTGAACCTCAAGTCCTCTTTCCTGACGTTGCCGAAGCGCGCCCGCCCTTCCTCGCGCGCGTTGCGCTTGATGTTTTCGAGAATCATGCGCCGCTTGTCCAGGTTTGCCATCACGCCCGTGCGGCGAATCTCGTTGAAGCGCGTCGTCTTCGCCTGGACGGCCTTCTTCGCCTTCTCTTCGAGGAAGGGCAACTGCAAGTCCTCGAAGATGAGGGCCGCGATCTCTTCGATGTTGACCTCGGCCTCGTAGTACTCGCCGCCCGAGTCCTGGCCCGCCTGGCCGCTGCCCTGCCCCTGGCCGGGCTGCCCCTCGCGCGCGATCACGTCGCCGACGCGCGTCTTGCCGTCACCCTGGCCGACGTGCTTGCGCTTGCGGTAGTCGAAGCGGAACTTGTACTCGTCGAGCGCGCGGATGGGCACCTTGACCGTGCGCTTGCCGTCCGAGAGGATGATGGCCTCGTTGGAGACGATGGAGCCCAGGTTCTTCTTGATGGCCTCCTTGACCCGCTCCTTGTGTCGCTCCTGGTCGATGATGCCCTTGCGCTGCAATGACCAGTCGTTGCGTTGTATGGACATGTGAACCTCGTAAATCGTAAATCGTGAATCGTAAATGGAAAAGCTTGTGGCCCATTCACGATTGAGGTTTAGCGGCCCGCCCCGCGCGCGCTGGCTATTTCCCTCTCGCCCAGAAAGTCCGTCAACACCCGCGCGAACTCCTGCGGGCGCTCTTCCATGGGCATGTGGCCGCAGCGGCGGAAGATGACGAGGCGCGAGTCGGGCAGCGCGCGGTTGAGCTGCCGGCCGTGCGCGAGCGGGATGATGGGATCAGTCTCGCCCCAGACGAGCATCGTGGGCTGCGTGATGCTGTGCGCCTCCTCTTCGACCCGGCCGGCCTGCCAGCGGCGCAGGGTCGCTATGGCCGCGCGCTGCGTGCCGGAGGCGAAGAGAGGGCGTCTGTGCGCGGACGCCCTCTCTTCGTCGAAGAGGTGCCTGTTCTCCGGCGCGTAGCCCTTCCTCAACTGCGAGCGCAGCAGGCGGCGCGAGCCGAGCATCAGCGGCGAAAGCAGGTCGCCGACGACGGGCGAGGCCGCGAGCCGCAGCAGCAGACTGCGCTTGGCGTGGTCGTTGATGACGGCGTCCACCAGCACCAGCCGCGCGACCCTCTCCGGGTAGTCGAGCGCACAGGTGGCCGCGACCGCGCCCCCGTAAGAACTCCCGACCAGCGCGGCGCGCTCGACCCCGAGCGCGTCCATCAGCCCGACGACCGCGCGGGCCTGCGCGTCAATCGTGTACTCGCCGTCGCGCGGTTTTCCAGAGAAGCCGAAGCCGACGAGGTCGGGCGCGATGACGCGGAAGCCACTCTCGGCCAGCGGCAGGAGCGTCTCCTTCCAGACGAAGTTCGACGCCGTGAAGCCGTGCAGGAGCAGCACGGCCGGCGCGTCACTTGCTCCCGCCTCCTGGTAATGCAAGCGCACTCCGTCCACCTCCGCGAAGCGCGAGCGCTCGGCGTGGTGCAGTTCGTGCGCGTGCTCGTCCCAGACGACATCATCGGGGCGGCGCAGCAGCTTGACGGCGAGGCCCGCGCCCGCGACTCCCAACGCCCCCGCTATCCAGTAACGTTTCTTCACGTCTTTAAACCTCAACGCCCGCACCCTCCTGGGAGAAGAGCGCGGGCGCGAGAAGTTGTCGACCTACGAATTGAATGTTCCGCCCGCTAGCGCGAGAGCAGCGTGCCGACGTAGGACAATAGCTCGTTGGCGCAGACGGGGCAGTAGCCGTGCTCCTTGACGAGCCGGTCGACGACCTCGTTGATGCGGCGCAACTGGTCCGGGTCGGGCGTCTTCGCGGAGGTCGTGATCTTCACCACGTCCTTCAGGTCCGCGAAAATCTTCTTCTCGATGGCCTCCTTCAAACGCTCGTGCGAGTTGTACTCGAAGGAGCGCCCCTTGCGCGCGTAAGAACTGATGCGTATCAGAATCTCCTGGCGGAAGGTGTTCTTCGCGTTCTCGCTGATCCCGATCTGCTCCTCTATGGAGCGCATCAACTGCTCGTCGGGGTCCATCTCCTCCTCGGTGATGGGGTCTTTGATGCGCTCCTTGTTGCAGTAAGCCTCGACGTTGTCCAGGTAGTTGTTGCACATCGTGCGCGCCATCTCCTCGAACGAGTAGACGAAGGCGCGCTGGACTTCGATCTTCGCCAGCTCGTCGTACTCCTTGCGCGCCGCCGAAATCAGATTCAGGTAGCGGTCGCGCTGGTCTGCGCTGATGCCTGTGTGCTGCTCGAAGCCGTCCTTGATGGCGCGCAGGGCGTCAATCGGGTTGATGCAGGTGACGCCGTCGCGCACGAGCGCGGACGAAAGGCGGTTGATGATGTAGCGCGGGCTTATGCCGTCCATGCCCTCGCGCACGGTTTCGTCCTTGAGTTCGCGCACGTCCTTGGACTTGTACCCTTCGACGTCCTCGCCGTCGTAGAGCTTCATCTTCTTGACGATGTCCACGTTCTGCCGCTTAGGCTCTTCGAGGCGCGTCATCACGGCGAACATCGCCGCGACCTTCAAGGTGTTCGGCGCGATGTGGACGTTGCGGAGGACTTCCGACTGCTTGAGAAGCTTGTCGTAGATGCGCTCCTCCTGCGAGACGCGCAGGTTGTACGGCACGCGCACGAGGATGATGCGGTCTTGCAGGGCCTCGGACTTGCGGTTGCCGGCGAAAGAGATGTACTCGTTCTCGTTCGTGTGCGAGAGAATCACCTCGTCGGCGTAAATCATCGCGAAGCGCCCGGTCTTGATGTTCTGTTCCTGCGAGAGCGTCAGGAGCGAGTACAGGAACTTCTCGTCAACCTTCAGCATCTCGACGAACTCCATCAGCCCGCGGTTCGCGATGTTCAATTCGCCGTCGAAGCGGTAAGCGCGCGGGTCACTCTCGACGCCGACCTCGCCGATGGTCGAGAGGTCGATCGAGCCCGTCAGCTCCGTGATGTCCTGCGACTTCGGGTCCGACGGCGAGAATGTGCCAATTCCGACGCGCTCCTTTTCGGAGAAGACGACGCGGTGGACTTTCACGTCCTCGTGGCGGCCGCCGTACTCGTGCTCCAGCGCGTAGCGGCACTGCGGGCAGAGGTCGCCCTCGATGTAGATGCCGTAATGCTTCTCGATTTCGGGACGGAGTTCCTGCGGGATGAGGTGCAGGGGCTCCTCGTGCATCGGGCAGTCCTTGATGGCGAAGACCGCGCCCCCCTCGGTGCGCGTCCACTCCTCAAGCCCGCGCTTGAGCATCGTGACGATTGTCGACTTGCCGCCGCCGACGGGACCCATCAGCAGCAGGATGCGCTTGCGGACTTCGAGGCGCTGCGCGGCACTCTTGAAGTATTCGACGATGCGCGCAATCGGCTCTTCTATGCCGAAGAGTTCCGAGGCGAAGAAGTTGTAGCGCGACACCTCGTCGCGGGTGCCCTCGTTCAGCTTCTCGACGCCGCGCGCGTGGACCATGTCGTTGATGCGCGCGTGCGAGAGCTGGGCGATGCGGGGGTTCTGTGAGACTAACTCGAAATAATCGCGGAATGAGCCTTCCCAGCGCAACGCCTCGCGTTCGCGGCGCAAGTCTTCCAGCCGCTCGCTGATGTTGAATTTGTTGCCATCCTGCTCTTGCATAGCCTTCTTAGTACCTCTTCTGGCTTAAAGCGCGCGTGGACGGCGTGTGGGAAAGCACGCCCTTCTGGTTCTCGCGTGCGGCCCGCACGGCGGGGGCCGCCCTTCGGGGTCGGAAACTCCGTCTCGATATGCACAACGCATCGCGCGCTCCCCGTTCGTGCGGCGCATCGTCGAGCAATCCCTCGACCCTCTACTCTGGTTCAATGATCGTCTGTTTTCAATTTAGCGGGAGGACGGGACGCGTCTCGCCGGAAGCGGCCCGCTCACGCTTCCCTCTTGGGCGGTAAGTATAGCACAGTCAAGCCGCCCGAAAGTCAATGCTTATTTTTCATGGGGAGAAAACTACGCGCGGGCGCAGAGTGCGGCTCGCGGCGTCGTAGAAGCCGACCGCTATCAGCCGTCCGTCCGCGCCGCGCATCCCGACGGGCTCGTCCTCGCGCCACGCCGGGCCGCCCGGCGGCACGCGCAACGCGATGCCGTGAAGCGCCCGCCGCGCCTCGTCGGCCGTTAGATGCACGAAGGGATGCCCGGAGAACGCCGCCTCCAGAGGGAGAAGAAAATCATTCGGGTGCGCGCCCGCCTCCACCTCCGTCTTCAAGTCGTCAAGGCCCAGGGCGTCCTCGACGCCGAAGTCGCCGGCCCGCGTGCGCCGGAGCGCCGCGAGGTGCGCGGGGGAGCCGAGCCGCTCGCCGATTGACTCGGCCAGCGTGCGGACGTAAGTCCCGGCCGAGCAGCGCACGCGCACGGAAAGGTCTTGAGTCCCGTCCTCGTTTTGTCTGAGCAGTTCGCCGCCGCGCCGCTCGGCGCTGAGTTCGTGAACGGTGACGCGCACGGCCTGGCGCTCGACCTCCTGGCCGCGCCGGGCCAGTTCGTAAAGTTTTTGGCCCGCGATTTTCTTCGCCGAGTACATGGGCGGAACCTGCTCTATCTCCCCTCTCAAACTCGCGAGCGCCGCCAAGACCTCCGCGTCGCCCCACGTATGAACGCGCCCGCCGCCTTCGTTTTGCGCTTCGGGCGCGGGGAGGCGCGCGCCCGTCGGGTCGCCCGTGTCGGTCGCGTACCCGAAGCGGACCACGGCCTCGTACTCCTTGACCGCGCCGCTCAGAAACTGTGCCAGCCGCGTCGCCCGCCCGACGAGCACGACCAACACGCCCGTCGCGAACGGGTCGAGCGTGCCGGTGTGTCCCACGCGGCGCTCCTTCAGGATGCGCCGCACGCGCGCCACCACGTCGTGCGAGGTCAGCCCCGCGGGCTTGTCTACAATCAGCACTCCGTCCATGAGGAAGATTATAGATTGAGGATAGCTTCAATCCGCAATTGCGGGTGGCTTTCGCGTTGCGATAAAGTGTGAGGACCGATGCGTAATAGAAGTTGGAAGTCGAAAGCCAGGCGGCCAGACGGCGAGGAGTCGGAGAAGGCCGCGCGGCCCATCAACCCGGAGAAGGCGCGGGAGCGGACGTTTCAGCGTGCGGTCAAGCTGCTGGCCGCGAAGCCGCGCTCCGTGGCGGAGCTGCGCGAGCGGCTGCTCGAAAAGGAGTGGACGAACGAGGAGATAGTGGAGGCCGTGCTGGTCAAGCTCGGCGAGTACGGCTACCTGAACGACGAGCGTTTCGCCTTCGGCTACGCCTCCTACCGCGTGCGCCAGAAGCCCGTGGGCCGCCAGCGCCTGCAACGCGACCTGCAACTGAAGAAGGTTGACCGCGAGACGGCCGACGAGGCCCTCAAGCTCGTCTTCCAGGAGACGCCCGAGGAAGAGTTGATCGACCGCGCCATCGCCAAGCGCACGCGCCTGCGCGGCCGCCCCCGGACGCGCGCCGAGGTCAAAAGCCTCTTCGACCACCTCCTACGCCAGGGCTTCTCCTACGACCTCGTCTCGCAAAAAGTCCGCGCCACGACAGACGAGGAAGAGTAAGGCAAAAGGAAACCGATAAAAGGCAAAAAGGAAAGACCCCGGAGGGGTCGCGCCTTCGACGTCGAAGGCGCGACCCCTCCGGGGTCGGAATGTTTTTTACGCCCGACCGGGGCGGCGCGTCGTGCGCTCGCGCGCACTCGCTTGCCCCCGGCTATCATGTTTGACCCCTGCGGGATCTTCCTTTTCCCTCATTGCGTCTGGAGCTTCTTGAGCATCTCGATGCCGCCCTCGTTTTTCGGGTTCAGCTCGACGGACTTCCGGTAATTTTTTATCGCGAGTTCCTTCTCGCCTTTGAGCATGTAGGCTTCGCCGAGGCTGTCGTAGACGTTCCAGGCGTCGGGAAACGCCTCGACGTTGAGTTTGAAAATCTCAGTCGCCTCGTCGAGCATTTTCTTTGACAGCAGCGCGTAGCCGAGCCTGTTCATCTGCACTTCGGGCAGCGGGGCCGCGCCCGCTTTCCTGCGCTCGCGGTACTCGCTGATGGCCGCCCCGCCGCGCGCGAGGATGTCTCTGGCGAGGACCCTGAACGGGGAATCGTAAGGGTCGTAATTGAGCCACCCGACGGCGGGCTGCTGGCCGCCGATGGCCGCGTCGATTATCCGCGGGATGATGGAGTGGCCGTTGCCGCTGTCGGCGAAGACCATGAGGGCCAGTTTCCGTTTCGGGAAGGCCACGACGTAAGCCTGCGCATCGTTGTTGCTGTCGCCCCAGTGCCAGAAGGAGTCGCCGTCGGCCGTGTGCTGCAAGCCCCAGCCGAGCCCCCACGAGACAGTCTGCGAGAGCGCGCCCGCCGAAGGGTTGGTGACGCAGTCCGTGCAGCCCTCCTGCACTTTGACGTACGGCGTCAGCATCTCGCGCGCGGTCTTCTTCCTGAGCCCCGCGCCCGTCATCACGGCCGTGACGAATTTCGCGTAGTCCTCGGCGGTCGTGTGCAGGCTCGCCGCCGCGTTCGCCTCCGCGGGCTTGCGCCGGCCGGTGACCGAGCCGAACGGGTCGTGCCCGTAGACCTTGCGCGACTCGTAAGCCGCCTGCCAGACGTAACTGCTGCTCGTCATCCCGAGCGGCCCGAAGACAGTCTTCTGCATGAAGGCGTCTAGCGGTTGATTCGTCAGGCGCTCGACGACCTTTTGCAGGTAGACGAAGCCCTCGCCCGAGTAGCTGAACCGCTCGCCGGGCGTGAAGTTGATTTTGAGCTGGTCGCCGCGCCGCCAGTTGGGGAAGCCCGTGCGGTGGCTCAAGACCATGCGCGCCGTGATCTGATTCAGCCGCTCGTCCGATTCCACGTAAGCGCCGGGCAGGTATTTGACGAGAGGCGTGTCCAGGTCCAGCTTGCCCGCGTCGGCCAGCTTCAGCACGCCGTAAGCGAAGACGGGTTTGCTCAAAGACGCCGCCTCGAAGACCGTGTCGGACGCGACGGGCTGCTTGGTCTCCGCGTTCGCGACGCCGAAGGAGCGCTGCCAGAAAATTTTGTTGTCGTGTATCAGCAGGACTGAGAGGCCGGGCACGCCCCCTTCCGTCATCAACTGCGGGATCAGTTTTTCGAGACTCGCGGCCAGCTCCTCTTTCTTCGCGTCTGTTTTCAGCGCGGAGGCCGCGGCCTGCGGCTTGACCTGCGCGGCCGACTGCCGCCCGGAGATTAAGAATAAGGAGGCGGCCGTCAAGGCGAGGGCCGTGGCGGTTTTGCGGGCGTTTCTCATCTTCGATTTCCTTTAATTTATCTTCGGCTAAGTTGCGGGACGGGAGAGCGGCCGACCCCGCATGCTGGCTCGCGCGCTTTACTGGTCTAACATCAAGACACCACGGCGGCGGCCGTTGTGGCACTTTTCCTGAGGCTGCTTCGCCCAGGTGCGGAGCGCGTGCTAAACTTCTATTTTTACGCAGAGAAGACGGGATTTGTTCATTATGACTGGAAACGAGATTCGCCAAAAGTTCTTAGAGTATTTCGAGAGAAACGGGCACAGGGTTTTGCCTTCGAGCCCGCTGCTGCCGGCCAACGACCCGACCTTGCTCTTCACCAACGCAGGGATGAACCAGTTCAAGGACGTGTTCACGGGCGTGGAGAAGCGCGATTACCTGCGCGCCGTCACCTCGCAGAAGTGCATCCGCGCGGGCGGCAAGCACAACGACCTCGACGAGGTCGGGAAGACCGCGCGCCACCACACCTTCTTCGAGATGCTGGGGAATTTCTCCTTCGGCGATTACTTCAAACGGGACGCCATACGCTTCGCCTGGGACCTGCTCGTCAACGAGTACGGCCTTGAGCCTTCGCGCCTCTGGTTCACCGTCTTCGAGGGCGACGACGAAGTCCCCGCCGACGAAGAGGCCGAGCGTTTGTGGCAGGAGGTCGGCGCGCCCCCTGAGCGCATCCTGCGCTTCGGGCGCAAGGACAACTTCTGGCAGATGGGCGACACGGGCCCGTGCGGGCCTTGCAGCGAGATTCATTACTACATGGGCGAAGACCCCGCGGACCCCTCGAAGAATCGCGTGGAGTTGGTCAACGGGCCGGGCGACACGACGATGGAGATTTGGAATCTGGTCTTCATGCAGTACGAGCGCGCCAAGTCGGCCTCGGGCGAAATCGTGCAGACGCCCCTGCCGAAGCCCTCCGTTGACACGGGCGCGGGGTTAGAGCGGCTCACGGTCGTCCTGCAAAACGTCAAGTCGAACTACGACACGGACCTGATTCGCCCGATCATAGAGTTCACGGCGCAACTTGCCGACCGTCATTACGAGCCGGAGACGCCCGAGGGCTTCGCCATGCGCGTCGTCGCGGACCACGCGCGCACGGCCGCGTTCAGTATTGCCGACAACATCCTGCCCGGCAACGAGGGGCGCAACTACGTCCTGCGGAAAATCATGCGCCGCGCCATCTACCAGGGCCGCCACACGCTCCAGTTCGAGGGCTCGTTCTTCCACAAAGTGACGGACTTCGTCGTCACGCAGATGTCTGAAGCCTACCCGGAGCTTGAGGCGGCGCGCGAGTTCATAGAGCGCATGGTCAAGCTCGAAGAGGAGCGCTTCGGCTCGACCCTGACCGTCGGGCTACAGAAGCTCGACTCGCTCTTCTCCGTCACGCACGACGGCTCCATGCCGGACTACAAAGAATTGGCCCGGCTCTACGACACCTTCGGGACGCCGCGCGACCTGATTCGCGTCAGCATGGAGGAGCGCGGCTTCCAACTGGACGAGGAGACGTTCAACGAATCCTTCGACCAGGCGCTCCGGGAGATTCAGCACGCGGGCGAGCGCGGGGCTTCGGCCGCCGGCACGAAGACCAAGCCCGTCTACGCGCAGGTCGCGGAGCGCGTGGGCCGCAGCGAGTTCACGGGCTACGAAGGGACGCGGCTCGACGGCGCGCGCGTCGTCGCCGTCATCAACGGCGAGGAAGAGGTCGAAGGACTCACTGCGGGCGAAGACGGCGAAGTCGTCCTCGACCGCACGCCCTTCTACGCGGAGGCGGGCGGCCAGGTCGGCGACACGGGCGCGCTCGTCGGGAGCAACGTGCACGCCGTCGTCAACGACACGGTCTCGCCCGCGGCCGGCCTCGTCGTTCACCGCGTCACGGTCGAGCGCGGGGCGCTACGGGTCGGCGACGAAGTGAGCGCGCAGGTTGACGCCGAGAAGCGCGACGCCACGCGCCGCAACCACACGGCGACGCATCTTTTGCACGCGGCGCTGCGCGAAGTCCTCGGCACGCACGTCAAGCAGGCGGGCTCGGTCGTCGCGCCCAACTACCTGCGCTTCGACTTCACGCACTACCAGCCGCTGACGCGCGACGAGACGGCGGAATTGGAGCGCCTCGTCAACTACCACGTCCTGCGCAACGAGCGCGTGCAGACGGACGTGCTCTCGCTCGACGAGGCTATGAAGTCCGGGGCGATGGCGCTCTTCGGGGAGAAGTACGCCGAGAGAGTAAGGGTGCTGAGTGTGCCGGGCGTGGCGGGCGGTGTCTTTTCGAAGGAGTTGTGCGGCGGCACGCACGTTCGCGCGACGGGCGACATAGGGCTTTTCAAGATCACGAGCGACGAGTCCATCGCCTCGGGCACGCGCCGCATACGCGCCGTCACGGGCGCGGACGCCTTCACGCGCTTCCAGGAGACCGAGGCGCTCGTGGATCAGGTGGCGACCGAGCTTCGCGCCTCGCGTAACGACATCCCCGTGGCGGTCGGGCGTCTTCAGGAGGAGTTGAAGAAAGCGCGGCGCGAGGCGGAAGAGTTGAGAATGAGACTGGCGACGGGCGGCGGGTCATCGTCGAACGGCGACGAGGCGCGCGAGGTCGCGGGCGGCGTCAAAGTCCTCGCGCGCGAGGCCGGCGGCCTGGACGCCGCCGCGATGCGCCAACTCTCAGACACCTTGCTCGCGCGCATCAAGTCCGGCGTCGTCGTCCTCGGCCGCAGCGGCGACGGCAAAGTCTCGCTCATCGTCCGCACTTCGCCCGACCTGTTAAAGCGCGTGCCCGCCGGTCAGGTGATTAAGGAACTCGCGCCGATTGTCGGCGGCCGCGGCGGCGGCAAGCCCGACATGGCCGAAGGCGGCGGCTCGCAGCCCGAGAAACTCGCCGAAGCCCTCGAAGCGAGCTACGGCGTCATCGAACGACTGCTAGCCTGAGAAGGCAATGCGGAATGCGGAGTGATGAATTAAAAGGCTTTCGTCTTTCATTCATCACTCCGCATTCCGCATTTGCTTTTCGCGTCAGTGGCAGTTCTCGAATTCGATGCTGCCTGACACCTTGTGACCGCCGGCCTCGCAGGCCAGTTGGGCCTTGCCCATGACGTTGGTGATCGAGTTGATTCTGCTCGACTGCGCTTGCACGGTCAGAGTCCCGCATTCGCCTAAACGGTCGCCCGTCGCGCTGTCGCCCTTGAACAGCGCCGCCGAGCAGGTGCCGTCCGCGTTAGCCAGCAGCCGCAGCCGCCGGCCCCCCGCGTCCGTCAACTCTATGCCGGGGAACCCGAACGCCTGCCCCGACCGGCACTCCTTCACCTCGAAGGGAGAGCCGTCAACTTCCAGCGCCCCCGTGACCTTCGACGTGCAACCCGCCAGCGCGAGCGCGGCAAGGCAGATAAGAATCGCAAGTTTCCTCATCTTCGACTCCTCGTTACGGCACTTGATGGTTTGAAAGAGCGTGTCGGCCGTCGCCGCATCAATTATAGACGATAGTTGATTTTCCTTTTGGAGATATCAAGATATTTTTTCTCCGCCTGCGTCATCAGCTCCGGGTAAGCGAGACTTTCCAGAAGCTCAACGACTCCTTTGAAATTATTCTCGCGGAAGAGGCGGCGCGCGTCTTCTCTCTTCTCCGTATCCCCGACCGCGCGGGCCATGTCCAACGCCTGCTGCGCTTTTTCCTCCGCCGCCTCCTTTAACGCGGCTCGGGCCAACACCTCCCCACTCCCGACCAGGAAGTCATCGGCGAAGCGTTCGACGTCATGCGCAAGGTGACGAAACCCATCAAGCGGGTCGTCAGAGAACCCCGGATACTGATGCGTTCCGCCGGGTCCGAGCAGCTCCCGCATGTAAGACTCGTGCGAGACTGAATTCGACCCTACATGATATGTCACCAGGCCGAGTGTGTATCGAAAGTGTAATTCGAGCCGCCGCTCGCCTCGCACGAAATCGCCGCGGGCGAAGTCCCCGTGCCCGCTCTTGCCTGACAACCCTTCGACGAAGATAAAGCCGTGCGGCCGCATCAGCGGTTCAAGGATTTTACTACCCGCCCGCAGAAGTTCTTCAGGGTCCATCGCATTCACTCGACCGGACGCCCGGTGGCAACGGGGCAGCCGTCGCCTCCAACGGATTATACCGCCAAAGCATTTTCGGCGGCGGTTCAGTTCGGAGGTGAGTGCGCGGCGAGATGAGACTCGCCGCAGAGGCGCGGAGGACCGAAAGGGCATCTACTCCCTGCGCGTTCTCCGCGTCTTCCGCGCCTCTGCGGCGAGTCGCCGCCTTCTGACAACTAGACTTCAGACTGAATCTACACCGTCGGCACACGCAATGATTAAATCTACTACATTGTCTTCTGCCTGTCGGTGAGCGTGATGTTCATTTTTTCGAGCGTGACTCGGTTGAGCGTGCCCGTGACCTTGAGGGCCTCGGCCTCCTGGTATTTCTTGAGGCCGGCGCGCGTGTCCGGGTCCAGCTTGCCGGTCTGCTCGCCCGCGTAGAAGCCGCGCTCTTTGAGGACGGACTGGGCCTGTTTGATCTGGTCTTTGGTGGCGCGGAAGACCGGGCCGCGCTTCTTCCTGGTGTTGGCGTTCTGGGTCGAGGTGTTGGAGTTGGCCTGGCCGGCGGACTCGTTCTGTGCCACCGCGCCGACGGAGAGAGCGAGCAGCAGAGTGGCTGCCGCCATGAAGAGTTTTCGCATGTTGTTCTCCTTACAGATTAATGAGGAGCGCCAGGGGGGCGCACTCGTTTGTGGCGGGTGGAAACCAGTGTAAAGCCCCAACATCATACATCCCCTGTCAATCCCTTCCGCCCGAAACGTAGGGTTTCAGCCCTCCCGGAAAAACCGATTGGCAAGAGTTGCGGCCGCGTGCTACTATTTCTTTGTGATTGAGGCTTGCCATCAGCGAGGCTCAGTCACGATTTAGTTTCTGCCCCTGCAATGCCGCGCTCGCCCGGCCTCAGAAGTCCTTACCGAGGCGATGCCATCAGAATTTAAAGTTAGTTCGCCTGGAGACTCATGAAAAAGTTCCCCCTGCTCTGTCTCTTTGCGCTCGCGTGCGCCGCCCCCGCCCTGGCACAAAATAATTACCGCTACGACAACTTCGACACGGCCGCGGGCGTGCGCATAGAGACCGTGAGGACGACGGCCGTCCTGCCGCCGGCCGGCGGCGCGGTGCGCCCGACGGCGAAGGCAATCGGCCCGCAGGCGGGCGCGAACGTCGCGCGCCCGACGCCCATACTTTACAGCGCCGCGCCGCGCGGGATGAGCATGCGCATGAGCACGACGCTCGGCCCCTACACGACGGGCGACGCGAAGGTGGACAATTTCATTGTGGAGTCGGGCGTGCGCAACGGCGTGGACCCCGTGCTGCTCTACGCGCAGATGCACACCGAATCCGCCTTCAAGCGCGGGGCCGTCTCGCCTAAGGGCGCGAGCGGGCTGATGCAGTTGATGCCTGGGACGGCCCGCCGCTTCGGCGTGACGAACATCTTCGACCCGCAGCAGAACATAGAGGGCGGCGCGCGCTACATGCGCTACCTGCTGGACTACTTCGGCGGCGACGTGTCGCTGGCGCTCGCGGGCTACAACGCGGGCGAAGGTGCCGTGATGAAGTACGGCCGCCGCATCCCGCCCTACCGCGAGACGCAGGAGTACGTGCGCCGCATCTCGCTGCGCTACGCGCAGATCAGCGGAGGCAACATGGCGCAGGCGGCACACACCATGACGCCCGCGCCGAGGGCCGCGACGACGACGACGCAAACAGCGCCCCCCGCCCCGACCTTCGAGCGCAACGTCTACGCCGTCCGCCTCCCCGACGGCAGACTCCAACTCGTCAGCCAGTAAAGGTAAGGCGAAAGGTAAAAGGCGAAAGGGAAGACAAGGAGCGTGGCTCCCGGTCTTCCCTTTCGCCTTTTTACTTCTACCTTTTTACTAGTGCCCGCCGTTGCTGTTCTTGTGACCTGTGTTGCCGGTGCTGTTGGTCGTGGAGACCCCGGCCGTGTTCTCGTTGCCGTTGTTGTTCTGCACCGTGGCGGTGTTGGACGGCGCGGTCCTGTTGTTCATGTTCGGCGGAACGTTGGCGTTGGTCTCGACCACGCCGTTCCGGGTGGCGTTACTGTTCGCGCCCCCCGAATTGTTCGTGGCGCTGTCGCCGCCGCACGCTGCCGAAAGCCCGGCCAGCGCCAGCGCCAACAGAAGAGCTGAAGCTCGTCGCATCATGTAGTCCTCCCTCTATGCCCGTTCAAATGCCGCGGCGGCTTAGCGGTAAACGTGCTCGCCGCGGTTGGTCCGCCAGTCGTTCTCGAAGTACTCGGCGTCCTCGTCGTTGCGCGCGTTGACGCCCATCAGGATGCCGCCCTCGTTGATGCCGCGCTCGTAGTCTTTCGCGCGGTCCTCGGGGATGCCCGAGCCGATGAGCGCGCCGATCAAGCCGCCGGTCAATCCGCCAGCGCCGGCACCCGCGATCGCCGCGGCGAGCGGGCCTGCGACCAACAACCCTATGCCGGGCAGCGCCACGCTTGTGCCGATGGCCGCGATGGCCGCGAGCGTCGCGCCCACGGTCCCGCCGATGGCCGCGCCTTTGCCAGCGCCTTCCCAGGCTTTGGTGTCGAATTCCGTCTTGTTGTCGTCGTCGTCCGAGAAATGTTTTTTACGCGTGTCGTCAGACATCATCAGGCTGACGTCTTCGTCGCTATAGCCGCGTGTCCGCAGCGAATTGTAAACGCGCTCGGCGCTTTCACGGTCCCTGAAGAGCCCCGTCACCGTCCGCGAACGTCCCGCTGATGTACCAGTTGTCTCCGCCATTTAATTCATCCTCCTAGTTGTCCGTTACTAAATTTTGTTCTAAAGCGGCGCGGCCTTCCGCTGTACTGAAGCCGCCCGGCGCTCTTCCGCGCAGACCGCGAAAAGTGTACGGTTTCCGTGTCACGTAAGAAGCGCCAACGGCTTAAGAGCAAGTGCCCTGCCAGAGCGGTCGAGCCGCGTTATTCTTGTCTTCGGGCGCGGCTTCTGTTCGGCGCGCGCCATTTTATGTATGATTGCACGCGAGTCTGTGTACGCCTGTCCTTAGGAGGCTTCCCCAGTCGGTGTCGAGTTACCCTGCGAACAATTCACAAGAGAGCGCGGCCGAAGCGGCGACGCCCGCGCGGCCGCGGCGCGCGCTGGTGGTGGCCGGGACGGACGGCCTGGCCCTCGAACGGCAGTTGGCCTCGTCGGGCTACAGCACGCGGACCGCGCCCGCGGCCGACGCCTCGCGCGCCATCAGCGAGTTCAGCCCGGACGTGGTCGTCATGGTCGTCGCGCCCACGGGCACGGACGGCGAGAACGAATCGGTCGCGCTCGCCCGACGCCTGCGCGCCGAGACGGCGACTTACGCCTTGCCCGTCGTCTTCGCGTGGAGCGAGGACGAGCGCGCCTTGCGCGCGTCGGCGCAGTACGTCGGCGCGGACGATTATTTCTGCCTCTCGGCCCCGCCGCTGGAGATTCTGGCGCGGCTAGACTCGCTCTTCTGGCGCGTCGAAGTCGACCGCCGCTCGACTTCGGTCGTGAGCGACCGGCGGCTTGAGATAGACAATTTCATGTTCATGCTCGACGCCGTGCGCGAGGACGTGCGCGCGGGCGTGAGCGGCACGCTGGCCCTCGTCTACGCGGTCGCGGCGAAGGACAGGGACGCCGAGACCTTTGACAAGACGGCGCGCGACCGCACGCTGACGGAGGCGCACGCCTTCCTCAAGCTGAATCTGCGGCGGATGGACGGCGTGGCCTTCTACGGGCCGACGACGCTCGTCATTTACCTGCCGCACATGAAGGCGCGCTCGGCCGTCGCCGCGCTCACGCGGCTGCACAGGGAGTTCACCGAAGACTACCCCGAGCACGACCTCGTCGCGGGCGTCGCGTCTTTCCCGGCTCACGGCGGCGACGTTGAGACTCTCATCGAGAAGGCGGAGCGCGCGGTCGCCGTCGCCCGCGCGGAAGGCAGCACGACGCGCGTCGTCGCCTACGACGCGAACATGGACGTGAGGCTCCCGCCCGCGCCGCTCGCATCCCGTGAAGTCCCGCAGCGCAGGCCGCAGGAAGTCGAGGAAGTGAAAGCGCCGACTCCGCAGGCAGCGCCAGCGCCCGTTGTCTCGGCCGCCGAGCCGGGAGAGATGGAAGCCGCGGAGGAGCCCGCGGCCGCGGAAGAGCTGAGGCGGGAGGCGCAACCGGCGAAAGAGATTGAGGCGGCTCAAGAGACTGAGCCGAGCCGGGAGGCTCAGCCGGCGAAGGCTGCTCAGTCGAGCGAAGAGGACGCGGCGCGCGCGGCCGAGGCCGCCGCGAGTGAGCGCGAGCGGCGGGCGAGCGGGGCCGTCATGCCGCGCCGCCTGCTTCTGACCATCTCCGACTCGGCGCGCATGGCGCAGGTCAACTCGCTCATACGCTCGGCGGGCTACGAGGCGCGCGCCGCCTTCGACGGGCAGCAGGCGCTCCACCTCCTGCGCATAGAGCGGCCCGACCTGCTCTTGCTTGATTACGACCTACAGGGTATAGACGGCGTGGAGACCATACGGCGGCTGCGCAAACAGAACGGCGGGCGGCTGAGTCTGCCCGTCGTCATGCTGCTCCCGGCGGGCCAGGAGCAGGCGCGGCGCGAGGCCCTGAAGCTCGGCGCGCACAGCGTACACGTGACACCATATGACCCGGTCGAGCTCTTGAGGAGCGTGCGCCTGGCCGGGACCGTAGAGTGAGGTGACTTAGAAGATGCACTGCACCAACTGTGGAACTTACATGGCCGCCGGCACCCGCTTCTGCGCGGGCTGCGGCGCGCCCGCCGCCGACCCCGAAGCGACACGCTACGCCGGCTCGCCCCCCCAGCAGCCTTATCCGCCGCAGCCCTACCAGCCGCAGCCGTACGTCGCGCCACCGCCGCCGCAGCCGCCCGCGCCCGCCTACAGCGCCGCGCAGCGCGTCGAGCGGACGAGCGATGTCGAGCGCGAGGTTTTCAAAGTCCGCCCGACGCTCTTCTTCATCAAGCTCGGCTACGGCCTGGCGGCGCTGGGCGCGATCATCATGGTGATCCTGCTGGCCTACACCCCGCTGCCCACTTGGGTTTCGGTCCTGCTCGCGCTCGCGCTGCTGCTCATCCCCGCTTACTACCACGTCAAGCGGAACATGGTCGAGTACAAGCTGACGAACCACAAGATAGAGATTGACGAGGGCTTCATCGCGCGCACGACGCGCAACCTGCCCTTGAGGAACATCCAGGACGTGACCGTCTCGTCGTCAATCTTCCAGCGCCTGATGGGCTACGGCAACGTCGTCATCGACAACGCGAGCGAGCTGGGCGGCTCGACCGTCCTGCGCAACATACACGACCCGCGCAAGTACGCGGACCTGCTCCTGCGCGAGCTGCGCCGCTTCCACTAAAGGCCGGACAGCAACGGCGCTGCGCCGTGGAACATCCAACCGGTGCGTGGGTTCTAAACGTATTGTTGTCACATTTGATATTTAAGAGGGTCTTGTTTTGCGCCAGATTTCACTGAGATTTATTGCAGTTCTTTCACTCCTCCTGCTCTCGCTCGTCCCGGCCGCCGGGCAGGACTCGGCGTCGGAGGCCGCCAAACTGTTCCCTAAGACAGTCAGCGACTTTCGCCTACAGGGGTCGCCGCGCCCGCTCCTCTCGCCTTCGCCCGACGCCGCGCCGGCGGAAGACGACGGGGTGCGCGAGCGCGCCGAAGGCTTGTACGTCTCTCCTAAGGGCGAGAGCCTGACGGTCAGGGTCGCCGTCACGCGGTCGCAGGCGGTCGCCTACTCGTTCTTGTCCCGCGAGGCCGCGCGCATGAGGGGCGCGACGCCCGCGCAGGTGACGAAGTTGAGCGACGTGGGCGTGGCGGGTGTGGCCGATTCCGGGAACGTCGTCTTTTATAAGGGCCATGTATTCGTAACCGTCACAGATCACAGGAAGCGGGCGGGCGAAGACGGGGGCGGCCTGATTACTTTGGCGCGCGACTACGCCGGCACGCTGCCCGAGGCCGAAAAGGAGATTCCGTTCCTCGTCAAGCACCTGCCCGAGTGGGAGGCGGCGCAGGACCGCGCCGTCTACGCCGTCAGCCTGCCCGTCTTGCAGAACGCCGCGGGCCAGCAGCCCGTCTTCGACGTTATCAACTTCGACGGAAGCGCGGAGGCCGTCACGGCCCCTTACGACGCCTCGCGGCTCGTCATCGTCGAGTACGCCACGCCCCAGTTGGCGGCCGACGCGGACGCGCGCATCGCGGCGCGACTCGGGGAGCTTCGCGCGCAGGGGCAAAGCACGCCTTCGGCCTACCGCAAGGTCGGCAACTACGCCGTCTTCGTCTTCGGCGCGCCGGACGAGGCCGCGGCCGCGCGCCTCATTGACGGCGTGAAGTGGGAGCAGAAGATTCAGTGGCTCGGCGAGAACCCGCTGCTCTGGGCGCGCGCCGAAAAGCAGCACACGCGCCAGGCCGTCAGCCTCATCCTCGGCATCGCCAAAACGATAGGCATCTTCGTGGGCATCTGTCTGGGCGTCGGGGCCGTCTTCGGCGGGGCCTTCTACCTGAGCCGCAAGATGAAACAGCGCGCCGCGTCCGAAAGCTACTCGGACGCGGGCGGCATGCTGCGCCTCAATATTGACGAGATGACGGCCGAGACAGACCCTTCGAAGCTCCTGACGGCGGGCGACGAGAAGTCCGTCGCCCGTTGAGGACGGAAAGCGCACACAAAAAAATTTAGCCGCCGGAATCCCCCAACTCCGGCGGCTAAATTTTTTCCCCTTGTCCTATTCGAGAAAGTTGCGGGCTGCTGGTCTTCCTGTGAGGCTCCCCCAAGCCTCTTGCAGGACGCCGACCAGCAGCCCAGCACTTGTGCCCTTTGACCGCTAAGCTTGCGACAACCCCGTTCCCCCGAAAGAGCCGCCGCTGCTTTTAAAGTGAGAGAACGCCTCCCCCAAAGCCTTCACTCACTGCCGTCTCCGAGCCTGACCCGATTTACCCTTATGTACCCTTCCTATTTTATCGTTGACTATCTAGAGCAACGACCGTGCCACCAGAACGGTACTTCCTCCAACTTTTTCAAACTCGCCCTTTTTCCCTTGTAATCGAGCAAAGACGCACTTCACAGGCCAGCGTCAACCCCCAAGATGAGCTCAAAAACTGGCCAAACCTGTCCTCATCCCGTACAGAGCGTGTGTACTCTTGACCGATAAACGGTCGCACCTTCTGAACCTCCGATTAATTTATGGCAGGGCGCTCAACAGGGCTTCGATGTCTTCGGCCGTGTTGTAGAGGTGTGGGGCGACGCGCAGGCGGTCCCCGCGTGGCGCTGTGACGATGTTCTGTTTCTTGAGGCGGCTGTAGAGCGCGGCGGCAGTCCACTCGCCCCCGTGGCGCAGGCAGACGATCTGCGACTTTTCGGCGGGCAGCCGCGAACTGACGACCTCATAATTGCGCCCCTCCAGGCACTCGCAAAGGTAGTCCGTCAATTCCAGGAGGTGCGCCGCGATGCGCTCGACTCCCGTTTCGAGCAGGAGGGAGAGGCTCGCTTCCAGGCCGTGAATCAGGGCGGTGGGGGCCGTGCCTGTCTCCCAGGCGAGGGTGCCGCGCGCCCAGCCCTGTTCGAAATTGTCACGCTCCTCGGGCTGCGGCACGCTCGTCCACCCGACCAGCGTCGGCTGTATGCGCTCGCGCGCGCGGTCCGACAGGTAGAGCAGGCCGACGCCCTCGGGCGTCAGCAGCCACTTGTGCCCGGCCCCGGCCGCGGCGTCAATCAACTGCGCCTCGACGTTGACGGGCAAGGCCCCCATCGCCTGAATCACGTCCACGACGAGCAGGGCGTCTCGCGCCCGCGCCGCACGGCCCAGGCGCTCAAGGTCCGCGCGGTAGCCGGAGCCGTACTGCACCTGGCTGACGGCGACGACGCGCGTCCGGTCGTCAATCAGCGAGAGCATCTCTTCCACGTCAACGCGCCCGCCGCGCTCTTCGCAGAAGCGCACTTCGACGCCGAACGCTTCCCTCAGGCGCAGCCACGGGTAGACGTTCGAAGGGAACTCGCGCCTGAAGGTGACGACGTTCTCGCCCGCGCGCCAATTCAAGCCGTTCGCAATCGTGGAGAGCCCGTCCGAGGTGTTGCGCGTGAAGGCCACCTGCTCTGGCCGCGCCCCGAGCATCTCGGCCGCCATCCTGCGCGCCCTCTCTTTCACCGCCACCCACTTGCGGTAATTGAGCGAGCCGTGCTCGGCCACGTCGCGCATCTGCGCGGCGACGGCCTCGACCGTCTTCACGGGCGGCGGCGAGACGGCCGCGTGGTTCAGGTAGACGACTTGCCCCGTGTGGGAGAAGAGCGAGCGCAACTGTTCGTTCATGAATTTTTCTCTAAGTATTCCCGCGCGCGCAGGATGAGCACGCAGGTCGTCGCGTGCACGAACTCGCCGCCGAGCGCCTTCCCGACCGCCTCCGCGAAGGGCATCCTGACGGTTTCGAGCACCTCGCCGCTGTCCTCTTCCTTCTCGGTGAAGGAGAGCCCGCGGGCGAGGAAGAGCGTCGAGAAAGAGTTGACCATCGAGGTCGAGTGCGTCGCGCGGCCCAGTTCCGTCCACATCTTCGCCTCGATGCCCAACTCCTCGCGCAGCTCGCGGCGCGCGGCGGCGAGCGGCTCCTCGCCCTCGTCAATCGCGCCGCCGACTATCTCCACGTCCTCGCGCCCGAGCGCGTAGCGGAACTCTTTGACCAGATACACGAACCCCTCTTCGTCGAGCGCGAGCACGCCCGCGCCGTCGGCCAGCCTGGCGGTGGCGTACTTGCCCTCCTCGCCGTTCGGCTTGACGACTTCGTCCTCCGAGATTTCCATCAACTCGTTCTTGTAGACGCGCCGCGTCCGCTTGATCGTCCACGGGCCGTGCTTTTTCATCAATCTTCCCCCTTGAGAATGGCCTTGGATTTTGAAAGGTGGTTCAAGTATAGCGTACCGGCACGCGGGCGGAAATTTGATTGATGTTCGGCGCGTCCTGAATTACCTTGTAGCGCATGGCAATCATCGGCATCGTCGCCGTGGACCGCAACGGGGCCATCGGGCGCGGCGGCACGATCCCGTGGCACTACTCCGCGGACCTGAAGTTTTTCAAGCGGCAGACCGTGGGGAACGTCTGCGTGATGGGCCGCCGGACGTGGCTCTCGCTCAAGCGGCCGCTGCCCGACCGCCTCAACGTCGTCATGACGACGCGGGGCGAGATCGAGCCGCAAGCTTCCGTCGTCGTGCTCCGCGACAAGCTCTCCGTGCTCTCGCTCGCGCCCTACCTCTCGTGCGACCTCTACGTCATCGGCGGCGAGCAGGTCTACAGGACTTTTCTTCAGGAGATAGACCGCTGGGTGGTGACAGAGATTCCGCTCGCGGTCGAAGACGCGGACACCTTCATGCCCGAGAATTTTTTAGCAGGCTTCAAGCCCCGCGACACACTTGAGCTGGAAGAGAACCTCAAAGTCGCCTTCTACGAAAGAGGGTAGAGCGAATCCCCGAAGGGGATAAACATGGTAGCCGGGGGCGGCGCAAACATTCGTTTGCCTGCCCCCGGCTACCATGTGCGACCCTTTCAGGGTCAAAGAAAAAACTCTCGCTTCAATCTTCCGTGACGTACTTCCAGACTTCGCCGACGGAGCGCGCCTTGGGGGCGGCGCGTTGCAGGAAGTAGCCGCCGAGGGAGAAGAGGGCGGCGGCGATTAGGGCCGGTAGCAGAGTCTTGCGCACGGCGGAGCGCAGCCAGTGTCTTTGCTCGACGCCCTTCAGCTCCCTGTAAAGGCCCGCCACCAAAACTCCGTCCACGAGAATCTCCGCGAGCAGCGCGGGCGCGACGTAGACCACGTAGAACACAGCGAGGAGCGCCCCGGCTATCACCGCGATGGCCGCGACGATGAAGAACCCTTCGTCTAAATCCAGGGAGCCCCAGCCGCCGCCCGATGAACCCGACCCGCCGCCCGCGGCCGCCGAGGATGAGGACGACGAGACAGGCGCTTGTTGTCCCCAACTCCCGCCCGCGCCCGCGTCGCCCTCGCGGACAAAGCTGTGGAGGTCTGAGCGGCCGGCGCGCGGCTCAAAGTAATTGTCGCCCGCGAACGGCGAGTTGGTGTCTACGTCCTCGAAATCCTCTATCTCGACCTTCGGCGGCCGCTGAAGGAACAGCCAGAAGCGCAGGAGCAGGAGGAATACGCAGTAGGCGAACAGGATGGCGAGCGGGTAGCGCAGCCACATGCGCGTCATCCCGGAGTGCAGCAGCGCGTAGGAGACCAGAAAGCCCGCCAGCCCCGTCAACGCCAGAATGAGCGACACCAGGAGCCTCGGCCTGCCTCTGCGCAGGAGCCGGCCCTTAACCATCCTGATGATGCGCTCTCTTCTCTGCATCGTAAATAAAGTAATCAGTAGTCAGCAAAAAGAAAAACGCTTTTGGTTTTAGCTGACTACTGATTACTGATTACTGACTACTCCCCAATGATTTTGACGAGCACGCGCTTCTTTCGCTTCCCGTCGAACTCGCCGTAGAAAATCTGCTCCCAGTGTCCGAAGTCGAGTTTTCCTTCCGTGACCGCGACGACGACCTCGCGCCCCATCACCTGCCGCTTCATGTGCGCGTCGGCGTTGTCCTCGCCGATCTCGTTGTGCTCGTACTGGTCCACGGGCGCGTGCGGGGCGAGCCGCTCCAGCCACTTGTCGTAGTCCTTGTGCAGCCCGCGCTCGTCGTCGTTGATGAAGACCGAGGCCGTGATGTGCATCGCGTTGACGAGCGCGAGCCCCTCGCGGACCCCGCTCTCCTGCAAGCACTCCTCGACCTGCCGCGTGATGTTGATGAAGGCGCGCCGCGTCGGCACGTCGAACCAGAGTTCTTTCCTGTAGCTCTTCATGCCCTCGATTATCTTTCCATTCGGCTGGCGGCGGCAAGAGAAAGCGCGCTCAGAGTTTCACCGTCTCGGGCGGCGGCAGCTTGAGGAAGCCGGCAATCGCCGAGGCCATCTGCGCCTCGTTCGAGTAGTTCGAGCCGACCGGCGTCCCTTCGCGCAGGTGCACGATGTCGGACGAGCCCAGCCGCATTCCCTGCCCCAACAGCAGGGCGACGCGGAAGATTTCGCGCGACTGGTGCTCGGGCTCCGTCGAACTCACGACCGTTCTCTCGACCTGGACGGCGCGAATCTCGCTCAGCATGCCCTCCTGCGTTTTACTCTTCACGACGCTGCGCCGCGTGAGCGTGTACGCGTCTCGCCCTTTATCGAAGACGTATTTTTCGCGCAAGCTCGCGAGCAGACTGTTGACGATGAAGATGGGGGCGGGCGCGAGCAGCAGCGCGAGCGGCCAGTAGATGCCGCTTGAGACGAGCGGCTTGAACAGAATCGCCGGGATGACGAGCGAGAGCGCGGCGATTGTGACCGACACGACGAACCCGTCGCCGGGCCGGCGGTCTTCGATGACGAGCACGTCCGGCTTCGACTCTATCTCGACGGGGAAGAACCTGTCTAACAGCCGCTGCCAGACGCCAGGTTCGTCTATCTCCGTGAACACTTTGAAGGCGGCCCCCTCGCGCGCGACGGCTAATTGTTCTCGATCCGCCAGACGTTAGTATTCGGCGGTTCAAATGTCGGCAGCTTGCCAACCACGGCTCTGGCCGTCAGAAGGAGGGTCGTGCCCAGACTGAAGTCCAGCGGGTTGTTCGTGACGGCGAGGAGCTTGCGGTCGCCGCTGAGGCTCGCCGCCGTCAAGGCGTTCCCCTCAAGCTCCTCCACGAGCGCGCCGCGGCGGTCCCAAATCTTCACGGTCGCGCCCGCAGTAATCACGAAATCGCCCGCCGGCCCCCAGAAGAATTTATCGTGGCGGTAGTCGCGGGGGCTGCGCGCCTTGTTGTCGCGCAAGGACGCGACGAGAGCGCCCGTCCGCGCGTCCCACAGGTGCGCGATCAGCTTGGGCTTACCCCTGGCCCCGAGCGCGCCCCAGAAGCTGCCGGGGTGCCGCGCCTTCGTGAGCAGCAGCCTGCCGTCCGGGCTGTAGAGGAAGGTCAGATTGTCTTCGAACTTTTCTTTAACCGCCTTGCCGTCGAGCCTGGCGACGAGCGCGCCCGTCTCGGCGTCCCAGATGTTGACTTCCCACTTGCGCGTTTTCGTGACGAAGGAGTTGCTCGCGGGGCTCCAGGCGGCGAAGTAGTTTCGGTCCTTGTCTGAGCCGACGGTGTGGCGCAGCTTCCCCGTGGCCGCGTCCCAAATCTTCACCACCCCCTGGTCGAAACTGGTCGTCGCGATGAATTTGCCGTCGGCGCTGAAGCGCGCCCCGATGACGACGCCGGGTTGCGGCGCGAGGTCTGCGACGAGTGCGCCCGTCGCCGCGTTCCAGAGGCGCGGCGTGCGGTTGCGGTGCGTGGTCAGGATGAGCTTGCCGTCCGGGCTGAATTCGCCGAGCGCGTCGCCGTAGCCCTTCTGTCCCTTCTTGACTCCCGCGTCGGGCACGGGCTCAAGCGTGAACCTCAACTCGCCCGTGCCCAGGTCGTAGACCTGCGCCTTGCCCTCTGCGGCGCGGACGAGTAGCGATTTACCGTCGGGGCTGATGCCCCGGCTCTCCTCGACGTACTGCGTGGGCAGCTCCTTCAACACCTCCTCGTCGCTGGGGTAGTCGGTATAAGTCGACTCATAGCCGCTGCCGGGGTCGGAGTCGAACGTGGTCTTTCTTTCGGGCTTGAATATGCGGTCGTAGTAGGTGATGGGCTGTGTCGCTTCGGCGAACTGGCGCAGCAGGCGGCCGTCGCTCGCGTCGTAGAGGCGCACGCGGTCCGTGTGGACGATGAGCGCTCGTGCGTCCGGCGTGAAGGAGAGCGAGGCGGGCAACGGCCCCGCGCCCTCGTCTCTCACGTCGGCCCTGGGCTTGCCGCTCGCCATGTCGTACAGCACGATCAAATTCCGCCCTCCCGCGAGCTGCGTGGCGGTGGCGAGCGTCCTGTTGTCGGGGCTCCAGCGGTGGGAGGAGCTGTCCGGGATACTGTGTAAGAGTTTGGTGGTGACTTTCGTCGCCTGCGCGCGTCCCGAGGGAAGAAGCGAGACCAGGAGCGAAACGACTAAACCGGCGGCGGTGACTGAAAATATCCTTCTTCGCATACATCCTCCTTTGCGACGGCCGGATGAAAGGTCGGCCGGCTCGAATGAGGCGTTAGGGCGCGCCTCCCGCCCTACGCGCTTTCCCTCGCCGCGAGAGTTCTCTCGACGAACGCGCCTTTGCTCACGCAGTAGTCTAACTGGTCGGTCACGCCCGCGGCCAGGATTCGTCGTTTTTCCGCCACGTACTGCTCGCGCAGGCGCGCGTCCGACCTCAGCCTCTCACGAAACCAAATCAACTCGACGGCCTCCGCCGAATCCCTGTAGACGACGTGCGCGTGTATCGGGTACTCCCGGCCGTCGAACGTGAAGGAGCCCACCCTCATGGGGCGCTCCTCGGGGAACGGGTCGCGCGAGGTCTGCGGCTGGAATCCGAGCGCCGCGAGCGCGTCCTTCGCGGCTTCGAGCGCGCCTTCGGGGTAGAGCACCAGCAGGTCTATGTAGCCCTTGCCCTCGCATCCGGGGACGGACGTACTGCCTACGTGCTCGACCTCGACCGCGGGCGCGCGGCCGCGAATCATCTCCCGCAGACGGCTCGCGACCAGCGGCGCGCGCGGGTCGTACGGGCGGCACGCCACCGGCCCAGGGTTGTATAAATTGATCGGGCGCATTCCGTGATTACCGGCCCCGCCGCGGGTGGCCGTACTAACGGGGAGAGACCACGGAGGATAACGCGTGGAATCACCCGTGCCGGGTTTGCTACACTCAGCCGCAAGCTGTCCTACGACTACGGGACGGAGGCTATTGAGGCCGCGAGTCCGAATGAGTTGTTGCGCCGCGCCGCCGCGGCGAATCGAAAGCACCGAGACGTTACTCACCCTGTAAATAGTTTGGAGATCTTCGTTACCACGTCTGTCATTTGAAGGATGCTCGGCAAGGCGGTGGTGACCCCGGTCCATAGAGTACGCAAGACAGCTTTCTTTGGCTCGGGCTTCCGTAACTCCTCGGCGAAGGAATTAAAGTTCTCGGTGGCGTCCGCGTTTTTTGCCCGCTCGATTTCGTCGGCCACTGTTTCTAGAGCCGCAGCCGTTTCTTCATCCACATTATTAAAAGCGTCCTTGACGACCGAGCGGTTAACTATCGTAGCGTGATGTATGTTCTCGAATTTGTCTCCCATAACAACCTCCTTAATGATTGTGACCCCGAATTTACGTGCGTATGAATCCAGCCGGCTGGAATCAACCAGCCCGCGCGACAGGTCCCCTAACGGGAACTCTACGTTTCTTCCGAAATACTCGTGATGTTCGTCAAAATCAGCAAGAATCTCAGGCTCATCGAACCCGGAATGACGGATGGCATAATCTTTCATCCAATCGACGGCCTCCCTTAAACTACCCTCATCAAAGCTGGGCTTGAAGGAGGCGAATGACCACGCCTTTGTTGTGACAATCCCACGGTACTTTTCCTCTTCCTGAAATTCGCCACGGTACTGAGACGGTCTTGAAAAAGTCACCGCCACCGTCGCCAGCAACTCGTCCGATTGCGAATCTCTCTTAATCTCCAAATCACTTTTACTATCGACGAAAATACAGTATTTCGGTATTTCTGTATCATATTCCAGAGTAGCGAAAAGAATCGGAAGCGCCCGAATTGTGCCCACAATGTTGGCGACACACCCGCCGTATTCTTTTATAGACTGAATCGCCTCCCGGTAAGCACCCTCAGTTACGGCTAACGGAATTCCCTGGTGCGCGATGCCAGTTGACGAAGCACAAAGAAAGTAAATCAGGTCAGACCCGTATTCTTTAGACAGCAGGCGTATGCAGCCCACGCCGCCCAGTACCATGCCGTATTTTCCTAATGTGTCATATTCGCCTCGGCCGTGATTGAGGTGGAGCCTGGCCCTTCTCCTACTTTCTCTTGCCCCACCAGTATAGTACCGGCCCGGTGCGGAAGGGAGCCATTCCGTCAGGTGAAATTTTTTTAGGGCGACGCGCATCCCTTCAAAATGTCTGTTTGATCTGGCGTCGTTCCAGAACGCTTCATTATTCAGGTAGGTAGAATCTATAGGGCGCGCGGCGGGGGCCGGGACTATGTTCCCGTACCTTACCGTGTCGAAAACGTCTAGAAAAATACTCAGCAGGTCTTCCCGTCTGATCTCGCCATGATTCACACCTTGGAAACGGTCGTCGATTTTTTCTATGGCGTCCATTCCTCTCCTCCATTCGCCAATCCTTTACAAGAAAAACATAGATTTATCAATGGCAGCCTGACAGTCCGTTGGGGGCGCGGCGGACTTCGGGACACAAGTCGTACGGCAACGACTGACCGCCCCTTTGGGTTTAGCTTTCAGAAAGGTGTGAGTTTGTCGTAGAGGCTTATACACTTGTCGCCCGCCGCCGGGACGTGGCAAGATAGCGGCCGCTTTGCCGAAGTCCAGCGCGCCCGCGAGGAAGGCAATCACGAATCCCCTTATGAGCCGCCCACGGTTCGACCAGTCCGCGTGCGACCAACTGGCCCAGGCCGTTCGTAAGGTCGAAAGTCAGACGGACGCCGAAATCGTGATCGTGGTGCGCGCTCGCTCCACCGTCTACCGCCACGCGGACTATCTGTGCGGCGCGATCCTGGCCTTCCTCGGCCTGCTCTTCCTGCTCTTCTCGCCCTTCGAGTTCCAGCACTACTGGGTCGCGATTGACGTGGTCCTGCTCTTCGCGCTCGGCGCGTTCGTCACGTCGCGCAGCAGCGCGCTCCGCCGGCTGCTGACGACTAAAGAGTTCCGCGCCCAGGCGGTCAGGAACGGCGCGGCCGCCATGTTCTACGAGGCCGGAATCGCCAACACGGACGCCGAGATGGGCGTGCTCATCTACCTCTCCCTGCTCGAACGGCGGCTGGAACTGATCGCGGACCGCGGGATTCTGAAGGCCGTGCCGCCCCTGGAATGGAACGAGTGCGTCTATGAATTGCACCGCGCGGGCCGCATCCCCTCGCTGGACACGCTCAGGCAAAGAATTCAGGAGCTGGGCGTCCTCTTAGCCGAACATCTCCCGCCGACGGGCGAGAACCCGAACGAGTTGCCGGACATGCCGCGCTTCGAACTGAAATGAACCGCACGCCCCGCACCAAGCTACTTTCACGCCTCCTCGTCGCGGGCCTCGCGGTCTGTGCCGTGCTGCTCGCCGTCTCACTTTTCGCGCCCGACGCCTGGGCGCGCGTCGGCGGCGGCCAGTCCTACGGCGGGGGCAGCGGCGGCGGCGGCGGCGGCAGCGGCGAGGGTGCGGGCTTTCTGCTCTGGCTGCTCTTCCGCCTGATACTGCTGACGGTCGAGTACCCGGCAATCGGCATCCCGCTCGACATCATCGTCATCATCGGGATCATCTGGATTTACCGCTCGGACAGTAAAAAGAAGCAGCCCTCCATCTGCTCGGCGGACCCGCCCGCGCGCGCGCCCAAGCAGCGGACCTTCGCGCAGGAGTTCAACCAACTCAGGAAGTTCGACCCGAACTTTTCCGAAATCACTTTCACGGACTTCTGCTACGCGCTCTACGCCAGGGCGCACGAGGCGCGCGGCCGCGGGAAACTCGACGAGCTTTCGCCCTACCTGGGCCAGGACGTGCGAAACGCGCTCATGCAGCGCAACCCGCCGAACCTGCAAGCCGTCACGGGCGTCATCGTCGGCTCGATGCAAATCGGCGGCGTGCAGGGACTCTCCACGCCCGTCGTCAAAATCAGCGTCGTCTTCGAGGCGAACTACACGGAGATCGTCGGCACGAAAGACGGCCGCACGACGGAGACGGCCTACTACGTCAGAGAGCTTTGGATTTTGGAGCGCAACCGCGAAGTGCTCTCGCCGCCGCCCGCTCAGGCCACCGCGCTCCACTGCCCGCGCTGCGGCGCGGCGCTGATGAAAGACACGACGGGCGCGTGCGCCTTCTGCGGCGCGCGCATAGAGAGCGGCGAGTTCCAGTGGTTCGTGCGCTCAGTCACGCTCACCAGCCGCGAGGCGCGCGGGCCGCTCCTGACTTCGGACGTGCCGGAAGTTGGCACAGACTACCCGTCCGTCGTCCAGCCGAATTTCGAGAACGTCAGGAACTACTTCCAGCAGAACAACCCGGAGTTCCGCTGGCAGGAGTTCGATGCGCGCGTCGCGCTCATCTTCAACGAGCTGCAATCGGCCTGGTCTACGTTGCAGTGGGAGCGGGCGCGCCCGCACGAGACGGACAACATTTTCCAGATGCACCAGTACTGGATCGAGGCTTACAAGCGGCAGGGCCTCAGGAACGCGCTCGACCAGTTCCGCATCACGCGCATGCAGCCCGTCAAGATCAGGGAGGACGCCTTCTACAACTCCATCACCGTCCGCATCTGGGCCGAGGGCTACGACTACACCGTGGACGCGCAGGGCAAGATCAGGAGCGGCTCGAACAAGAAGCTCAGGCGCTGGAGCGAGTACTGGACCTTCATCCGCAACCGCAGCGCGAAGGCCGCGCACGCCCGCGCGGACCTCAACTGCCCGAACTGCGGCGCGCCCCTCAAGATCAACGTCACGGGCATCTGCGAATACTGCCGCGGCAAAGTGACGAGCGGCGAATTCGACTGGGTCCTCTCCAAAATCGAGCAGGACGAGTCCTACGGCGGGTGATTGGAGGGATGAGGGATGAAGTAAAGCAACCGCTTTAATTTCATCCCTCATCCCTCATCCCTCCTTTTCTTGTGACATCCCCGCGGCTTTCTGCAACATCAAACCGGCCTCAATCGTTCTAGGACTCGCGGGGACAAGCCCTGCCGGGGATGTTTGTGGTAAATTTTCTCTAAGAAACCAACGAACGGAGTTTTTTCGTGAAACGTCATCTCTTGATTCTCGCCCTCGTCGGCTCGCTCCTTGCGCCCACGCTGGCGCAGCCGGCGAGCGCCGCCGCGCCGAGGCTCCGGCCTCCCGCGCTCGGGCCGAGGGTCGCGGCCGCCCGCGCGCCGCAGGCCCAGCTCCTGAACCGCGTGCTCGCGAACGGCCTCGAAGTCATCGTGCTCGAAGACCACTCGGTCCCGCTCGTCACCATCGAGCTGGCCGTGCGCAACGGCTCCTACACGGAGCCGCCCGAGCTGAACGGCCTCTCGCACCTCTACGAGCACATGTTCTTCAAGGCCAACCGCGCCATCCGCGACGCCGAGGACTACCTGCAAAGGATCGGGCAGCTCGGCATCGCCTACAACGCCCAGACGCGCGAGGAAGTCGTCAACTACTACTTCACGACGACGAGCCCGAACCTGCGCACCGCCATGAACTTCATGCGCGACGCCGTGCGCTACCCGCTCTTCGACCAGGGCGAGTTCGAGCGCGAGCGCCAGGTCATCATCGGCGAGATCGACCGCAACGAGTCGAACCCGTTTTACTACCTCGACCACGAGATGAAGTACCGGCTCTTCTACAAGTTCCCGAGCCGGAAGGACCCGCTCGGCAGCCGGCAGACCGTCTCGACCGCGACGACCGAGATGATGCGCCTCATCCAGGGCCGCTACTACGTGCCGAACAACTCGGCGCTCGTCGTCACGGGCGACGTGGTGCCCGACGAGGTCTTCAAAATGGCCCAGGAGTTCTACGGCGACTGGCCGAAGCGCGAGAAGGACCCGTTCGCGGAGTTCCCGCTGGTCGAGCACCCGCCGCTCGAAAAGAGCCAGGGCGCGGTCGTCCAGCAGCCCGTCCAGAACGTCATCCTGAACATCGGCTGGCACGGCCCCTCCATCGGCAAGGACAACCCCGCGACCTACGCGGCCGACGTCTTCTCGTTCATCGTCACGCAGCCCAACTCGCGCTTCCAGCGCGCGCTCGTGGACACCGGGCTGGTCAACGGCGTCACCATTGGCTACTACACGCAGCGCAACATCGGCCCCATCCAGATCATCGCGCAGATGCCGCCCGATAAGGCGCGCGCCGCGCTCAAGGCCATCTACAACGAGGTCGCGCACTTCAACGACAAGGACTACTTCACGGACGAGGAGCTTGAGAGCGCGAAGGCGCTCCTCGAAGCCGACGACCTCTACTCGCGCGAGAAGCTCTCGGAGTACGCGCACACGCTCTCGTTCTGGTGGGCCTCTACGGGTCTCGAATACTTCCGCGGCTACTTGCAGAACCTGCGGCGCACGACGCGCGCCGACATAAGCCGCTACATCACGACTTACATACAGGGCAAGCCCCACGTCGGCCTCGCCCTGATTTCCGCGCAGGATCAGCAGCGAATTCAGTTGACACCGGAGGAGTTAATCGGGCAATGAGAAGAACAGCAGGCAGCAGGCGGAAGGCAGCAGGCGGTGACAGACAAGCCGGCTCCGGTTTCGACTTCATCAGTTCGGTGTTCTCGCTCGTCCTGGTCGCGTTACTGACGCTCGCTTCGGGCGGCGCGGTCGCGGCGCTGGCGCAGGACAATGCCGAGAAGCCGAAGGTGACGCAGGCGGAGCAGCCGTCGAAGGCCGAGGCGGGGGCACAGGCGGACGCGGCCGAGAGGCGCGCCGCCGCGCTCGTGTCCGAGTTCGACGTGAACGGGATGAAGGTCCTGGTCAAGCGGCGCGAGGGCAGCCAGACGGTCGCCGCCGGGCTCTTCCTGCGCGGCGGCTCGCGCAACATCACGGCGGAGAACGCCGGCATCGAGTCGCTCATGCTCGACGTTGCGACCGAAGCCAGCGCGAGTTTCCCGCGCGAGCGCCTGCGGACGGAACTCTCGCGCATGGGCACCGTCCTGGGGTCGAGCGAAAACTACGACTACTCCGTGCTCTCGCTCACCACGACGCGGGCCAACTTCGACCGCTCGTGGGAAATCTTCACGGACGTGGCCCTGAGGCCCACCTTCGCGAAGGAAGACTTCGAGCTGGTCAAGGCCCGCACGGTCTCGTCGCTGCGCGACGACTCGGACGACCCGGACACTTACCTGCAAAGGTTGCAGGAGCGCGTGGCCTACGCCGGCCACCCCTACCTGAACCGCCCGCAGGGCACGGCCGAGACGGTCTCGCGCCTGACGCTCGAAGACGTGCGCAGGTATCACCAGCAGATGATGCAGACCTCGCGGCTGCTCCTGGTCGTCGTCGGCGATTTGGACCCGGCGCAGTTGCGCCAGCGCATCACCGCCGCTTTCGGCAAGCTCCCGGGCGGCGACTACAAGGCCGAGCCCGTGCCGCAGCTCGCCTTCACCACCCCGACGCTGGAAATCACGCAGCGGAACCTGCCGACCAACTACGTCAACGGCGTCTTCAGCGCGCCCGCGCTCACGGCCGACGACATCCACGCGATGCAGATCGCCGCGAGCATCCTGCGCGACCGCGTCTTCGAGGAGGTGCGCGTCAAGCGCAACCTCTCTTACGCCCCGAGCGCCTTCCTGGGCAGCCAGGGCGCGAACGTCGGCGGCATCTACGTGACGGCCGTCGACGCCAACCAGGCCGTGCGCGTCATGCTCGACGAAATCCGCCGTCTACAGACCCAGCCCATCGGCCAGCAGGACATCTCGGGCGTCGTCTCGCAGTACCTGACGACCTACTACATGGGCCAGGAGACGAACGCGGCGCAGGCGGCGACCCTCGCCGAGTACGAGCTGATCGGCGGCGGCTGGCGTCACTCCTTCGACATGCTCACGCACCTGCGCGCCGTCACGCCCGCGGACGTGCAGCGCGTGGCCCAAAAATACATGCGCAACATACGCTTCGTCGTCCTCGGCGACCCCGCCCGGATAGACAAGAACGTGTTCACAGGGCAGCAGGCAGTAGGCAGCGGGCAGTAGGCAGTCGGCAGTTAAGACCCAAAACGAGAAGGCAGCCGCGTTAATCACACGCGGCTGCCTTCTTCTTTCCGCCTCCCGCCTTCCGTTACCTTTGGACTTCCCCGAGCAGCTTCTTATAGAGCTTGTCGTCGAGCGGCTGGAGGGCGCGGAGTTGGACGCCGGCCGCTTCGCGGTCGCCGAGTTCGAGGTAGGTGACGCCGAGGTTGTAGTAGGCTTCGGCCAGGTCGGGGCGGAGGCGCGCGGCCTGCTTGTACGCCTCTATGGCCTCGCTGAAGCGGCTCGCGTAGTAGTAGGCGTCGCCGAGTTTGTTGTACGCCTCGAAGGAGGTGGGCCGTAGTTGTATGGCGCGCTGGAAGGCGCGTATGGCGTCGGCGTTCTTGCCCTGCTTGACCTTGCAGTAGCCGACCTGAATCCAGGCCTCGGCCCGGTTAGGGTTCTTGTTGACGGCGTTCTCGAAGTAGCCGAGCGCGCTGTCGTAGTTGCCGAGCCAGAGCGAGTTCAACCCGTTCCGGTACCACCACTCGGCCAGCATCTCCGAGGGCGGCCCCGTCTTGTTGCGCGCCGCGAGGTCCGCGAACGACGTGAGCGTCCCCGACTTGAGCTGGCGCAGGCGAGAAGCGCCGAGCGCGAGGTTGATGTTCTGGCCGTTGGTCACTTTCATCGTGATGACGCCGAGGACCTGGCCCTTCATGTTGAGGAGCGGGCTGCCGGAATTGCCGTGCGAGATGGGGGCCGTGATCTGCACTATCTCGCCGAGGCTCGGGACCTCGCGCACGGCCGAGACGATGCCGTCGGAGACGGAGCCTTCGAGCCTGAGCGGGTTGCCGACGACGAAGATTTGCTCGCCCTCTTCGGGGAGCGAGTCGGCGACTTCGAGCGAGCGTGCGCGGTCGGCCGGCATCTGGACGCTCAGGACGGCGAGGTCCGCCTCGTCGTCCAGGGTGACGACGCCGTCGGTCGGGTAAGTCCTGCCCTTGCCGTCGAGCGTGCGCACCTCGGCGCGGCTCGCGCCCTCTATGACGTGAAGGTTGGTCAGGACTTGGCCGGGGCGTATGAAGAACCCGCTGCCCGTCATCTGGATTTCGCCCTTGGCGTCGTAGGTGATGACGGCGACGACCGAGGGCTTGACGCGGCGGATGAGTTCGGGGAGCGTCTCCTGCGCGAAGGCGGAGAAGGCGAAAAGCAGAACGAGCGCCAAGCATGGGGGAAGCTTGCGAATCATAACTCTTGTCCTTCGTTCGTTCGGACAAAAAGGTCTTGCCCGGCGAGGGGAATCTGTAATGAGCTGAAAAGGCCCCTGGATGTTTGGGGAGTACGGCGGAGGTGCCGCCGAAGTTTCTACTGTTTGCCGGGATTGTCGGCCAGCTTGACCGCTGGGGTTCAGGTCTGCCGGGCGGGCCGGGAATACGCCCGTCCTCCAAGCCAATATAGCACAGCGCCCGCCGGAACAAGCATAAATAATTTTTCGGGGCGCCCGGCGCGCGGCTAATGCCGGCGAGCACTGATCCAGCGGGGAGAAAGAAAGAGGCCGCCCTTATGACCGGGCGGCCTCTTTCGTCCGAACGACGAAACGGTCCAGTTTTACCTGAGGAACGTCCCGACGATTGTGCCGTGCGGCGAGGTCGCGGCCGGGTCTTCGAGCGTGACGAAGAGGCCGAAGTCCTGGAGGGCGGTTTCGGACTTGATCTCCGCCTCGTTCCTGGTGCCGGTGTTGACGAACTGGCCGAGCTTGACGAACTTGTTGTCAGGCGAGACGGCCCAGAGCACATAGGTCTGGCCCGCGGGCGCTTCCTTCAACTCGTGGAAGCGCGCCGTGACCATCGTCGGCCCGTCCTTGCGCGGCTCGATCTTGATGTTGGCGCGCGCGCCCGTCAGAGCGCCCGTGAAGTTGACCTTAATCATGGAGTCTTCGCCCTGCTTCATCCCAGGCACGTTGAGCAGCGGCGCGCCGTAGGCGGGCGTCGTGCCCGGCGTCGAGACGGCGGCCACTTTTTCGCCCACCGCCGCGCCGTCCTTGTCCGTGCTGGCGACCGGGATGATGGCGAAGCCATCCGGCACCGCGCTGCGGAAGACCACGGGCGTCTGCGGCGTGATGGTCGTCAGGTTGCCTTCGGGCGAGAGCACGAGCATGAACTTGTCGAGCGGCGTCCTGGTGCTCAGCGTCGCCGCGCCGTTCGCGACCGTGACGGGTCCGAGCAGCGTGACCTTGTTGAGCGGGTCGACCGCGTAGAGGTTAAGCGCGCTCAGGTCCGCCGGCAGGCCCGCGAGGTTCAGATTAATCATCGTGCCGTCGGCCATGCGGTGTATGACGGCGCGGCCCGTGGCGTTCTGGATGTTGAGCGGAGTCAGGTTGACGGTCACTTCCTTGTCAACCGGGTACTCGACGACGGTCCACGTCCCGTCGGCGTTCTGCACGGCCGTGGTCTCTGTGGTCGTGACGGTGGTCGTGGTGGTCGGCTGCGGGTCCTGCGCGAGAGCCGTGCCGGCGGCGGCGAGCGAGAGGACGAGTCCTCCCAGAACAGAAATCAAACGTCTGCCCATCAGTTTTCTCCCTCCTATATAGCTCAGGAATTTTAGTTGTAGGGGTATAAGTGTCCCGGAATAGATTGGCAATCACCATGCCAACCAGCGCGGGAAATCAACTGGACAAATAGCGGGAGTTAAACGGAAGGCGGGAATAACGGGCGCGGAACGATACGATACATACATGTAAGAATTTCCGATAAAGACGGAAAGGCGTTGAGCACCGATGGCGGTTTTCGATTGAACGTGAGGCGTACGGTAGAACCGCAGGGGCAGGGCTCGTCCCCGCCCCTACGGAAGAATCGTTCTAGTAGCTATACAACTCCGTAATGGCCTTCGCCACGTCGTCGACCTGGGGGAGGATGGCGTCTTCGAGTTGGGGGGCGTAGCCGACGAAGGTGTCGAGCGCGGCGACGCGGCGCACCGGCGCGTCCAGGTACTCGAACAGCTCGTCGGCGATGCGCGCCGCGATCTCCGCGCCGTAGCCCCACGAGCGCGAGTCCTCGTGCGCGACGATGACGCGGTTGGTCTTCTTCACGGAGCGAGCAATCGCCTCCCAGTCGTAGGGCGAGAGCGTGCGCAGGTCGATCACCTCCACGTTGATGCCCTGCTGCTGCTCGGCCTGCTTGGCCGCGACGAGCGAACGCTGGACGAGCGCGCCGAACGTGATGATCGAGAGGTCCGTCCCCTCGCGCACGGTCTTCGCCTTGCCGAACGGGATCATGAAGTTGTCCCCAGGGTACTGCGACTTGTTGTACGCCTGGCGGTAAAGGTGCTTGTGCTCAAGGAAGAGCACGGGGTCGTCCGAGCGAATCGCCGTGCGCAGCAGGCCGTTGGCGTCGAGCGCCGTCGCGGGGTAAACGACGCGTATGCCGGGCGTGTGCGTGAAGATGGACGAGCCGCTCTGCGAGTGGTAGACCGCGCCGCCCTTCAGGTAGCCGCCGACGGGGCAGCGTATGACGACGGGGCACTTCCACTCGTTGCCCGAGCGCCAGCGCATCACGGCCAGCTCATTTCGAATCTGGTGAAACGCGGGCCAGATGTAGTCGAAGAACTGTATCTCGACGACGGGTTTTAGTCCCCGGGTCGCCATCCCCGTCGCGCGGCCGACGATGTTGGCCTCGGCGAGCGGCGAGTTGAAGACGCGCGCCGCGCCGAACTTTCTTTGCAAATTCGCGGTCACCTTGAAGACGCCGCCCTTGCCCTTGACCCTGTCCAGGTTCTGCTCGCGCGAGCAGTCGGCCACGTCCTCGCCGAAGACCATGATGCGCGGGTCGCGCGCCATCTCTTCGTGCAGGCAGCGGTTGATGAGGTCAACGACCGTGCCGGCGTTCCCCGAAAGCTCCGCGCCCTCCTCGGTGTCGAACTCTTCCGAAGTCGGGTCAACGTCGGGCGAGTAGACGTAGAGCGCGGCCGTCTCCGGCGCGGGCTGCGCGCTCGCGAGCGCCAGGTCGGCCGCCTCGTTGACTTCCCTGTGGACCTCGTCCTTGAGCTGCTGCAACTCGTCCTGCGTGACGATGCCCTCTTCCACGAGCAGCCCGCCGAAGCGCTCTATGGGGTCGCGCTCGGCGTCCGACGTGCGCTCCTCGTCGGGCCGGTAGAGCTTCTCGTCGTCCGAGAGCGAGTGGGAGTAGGGGCGTATGACCTTCGCGTGGACGAGCGCGGGGCCGCGCCGCTCGCGGCAGTATTCGACGGCGCGATGCATGGCTTCGAAAGACTCTATGGGGTCCGTGCCGTCGCACCTCTGGATGTATAAATCGGGGAAGCCCTCGACGAGCTTCGACACGTCGCCGCCCGCGGTCTGCACCTCTACGGGGACGCTGATGGCGTAGCCGTTGTCTTCGATCAGGAAGACGACGGGCAGCTTCAGGTTCGAGGACGTGTTGAGCGCCTCCCAGAACTCGCCCTCGCTCGTCGTCCCGTCGCCCGCCGAGCAGTAGACGACCTCGTCGCCTTTGAAGCCCACGACCTTGTCCTTGATTTCGTCAACGAGCGCGGCGCGGTGGCTGGCCTCGGCGCAGCCGACGGCTTGCAGGAATTGTGTGCCGGTCGGCGAAGACTGCGAGACGATGTTGAGACCCTTGTGGCCCCAGTGCGAGGGCATCTGGCGGCCGTGCGAGTTGGGGTCGTCGGCCGCGCCGACGGCCGAAAGCAGTTGTTCGAGCGGCGTCATGCCGAGTTGCAGGCAGAGGGCGCGGTCGCGATAGTAGGGGTAGAACCAGTCGTAGCCGGCCTTCATCGCGAGCCCGGCGGCGACGAGGACGGCCTCGTGGCCCGCGCCCGAAATCTGGAAGAAGATTTTGTTCTGGCCCTTGAGCTGAATCTCCTTGTCGTCAATCTTGCGCGACATGTACATCGTGCGGTAAATCTCGATCATCTGCTCGCGGTCGAGCCCCTTGTGCTCGCGCGCCGCGGTCGCCTGTGCGCTTCCCATCGTCTCAGTTCTCCTGACGAGTTTTAAAATTTTGGTGTCGGTCTTCATACGGCCCGCCCGTTTCTAATCCTGGTAATCAGACTCAAGCGTCATGCGGTAGTCCTCGGCCATCGAGGGGTGGCCGTGCAGGCTCGCGGCCTCGATCCCGCGCTGGTACGCCTCGCGCGCCTGCTCGCGCCTCCCGGTCTGCTCGTAGGCGCGCGCGAGCATCCCGAAGGCCGCGCCCTCGTCGTCCGCGCGCTGCAAGTAGTCGTTGAGCGCCGCGATGGCCTCCTCGTACCGCTCCGCCTTCAGGTACTCGTTCGCCAGCCCGAACCGCACGAGCGCGTTCTCCGGCTCCGACTCCAGCATCTTTTTGAAAGTCTCAATGCGCGACTCAGCCATGATTCACGATCTATTTCCCCCCGATGATGAGTTTCGCAATCGTCTGCAACTGCATGTTGGACGTGCCCTCGTAGATGGCTCCGATCTTGGAGTCGCGCCAGAATTTCTCGACGGGGTAGTCTTTGACGAAGCCGTAGCCGCCGTAGAGTTCGATGGCGCGGGAGCTGATGCGCTCGGCGGCGCGCGACGACGCGAGCTTCGCCATCGCGGCCTCTTTGACGAAGGGGCGGCCCGCATCCTTCAGCCGGGCCGCGTTATAAACCATCAGCCGCGCCGCTTCAAGCTCGGTCGCCATCTCGGCCAACTGGAACTGCACGCCCTGGAATTCGTTCACCGCCTTGCCGAACTGCTCGCGCTCCGACGTGTACCGGAGCGCCGCTTCGAGCGCGCCGCGCGCGATCCCAATCATCTGCGCGCCGATGCCTATGCGCCCCTCGTTCAGCGTCTCGATGGAGACCTTGTAGCCTTTGCCCACTTCGCCGAGCACGTTCTCCTTCGGCACGCGGCAGTCTTCCAAAATAAGCTCGGTGGTTGAAGAGGCGCGGATGCCCAGCTTGTTCTCCTTCTTCCCGACCGCGAAGCCCTCGAAACTCTTCTCGACGATGAAGGCCGTGATGCCCTTGTACCCCGCTTCCGGGTTCACGTTCGCGAAGACGATGAAGACTTCCGCCTCGTTGCCGTTCGTGATCCAGAGCTTGCGCCCGTTCAAGACGTAGTGGTCGCCAGCGTCCGCGGCGCGCGTCGCCAGGGCGAAAGCGTCCGAGCCTGAGCCCGCCTCGCTCAGGGCGTAAGCGCCGACGCGCTCCGCGGCTAATTGTGCCAGATATTTTTTCTTCTGCTCGGGGTTGCCCCAGCGCAGGACGGCGTTGTTGACGAGCGTGTTCTGCACGTCGACGAAGACGCCGACCGAGGCGTCCACGCGCGAGAGTTCTTCGACGGCGACGATGGCCGTGAAGAACGAAGCCCCCGCCCCGCCGTACTCCTCGGGCGTCTCTATGCCCATCAGGCCGAGGTCGAAGCACTGGCGGACGAGCGCGGGGTCTAACTTACCGGCCTCGTCCATCTCCTCGACGCGCGGCCTGAGTTCGCCCTCGGCGAACTCGCGCACGCTCGCCCGGAACATCTCCTCGTCCTCATTGAGCGTCGTCAGGGCGCGCCCCGCCTGCTCATCAATCGTCTTACTCATAGCTATTCCGGCTCGCAGGAAAATTTCTTGATTGGGTTGACCCTGTAGCATCGCTCAGACGCGCGCCTCCGGTCAACTCTGGAAGGCAAAGTAAAAAGCCAAAGGCAAAGGGGGAGGCCCTTTCAGGGTCTTTCCTTGCCGCCTCTTTAGCCTGACAATCGTCAGACTAATCTTGCCCCGCAAGGCTCCCCGCCGGCGCGATGCGGCCTGGAATTCCGCGCTTCCGGCCCGCGGGCACGCGCCTTGCCGGGTTGAGCTTAGCGGCCTGATACCGTATCTTGCTTGTTTCTCGCACGCGTGCGAGAAAAGTAGACTCGTCCCGAGATGTCCCGAATGAATCAAAGCACTAACACCCCGGACCCGTCCAAAAGATTAAAGCCCATCGGAATCGTCTTCGCGCTGTTCGGCCTCCTGCTCTTCGTCTACTTCCTGTGGAAGGCCGGCCCCGGCGAAGTCGCCTCAGGCATCAGGAAACTGGGCGCGGGCTTCCTGCTCGTGCTGGCAATCTCCAGCATCCGCTACGTCGTCCGCACGCTCGGGTGGGTGCTCTGCTTCACGGGCAAGGAGCGGCTGCGCTTCCGCGACGCCTTCCGCGCCTACGTCGTCGGCGACGCGATGGGCAATCTGACGCCGCTCGGCCTGGTCGCGAGCGAGCCGACGAAGGCCGCGCTCGTGCGCGACCGCGTGCCGCTCGTGACGGCCATCTCGGCGCTCGCGGTCCAGAACCTGTTCTACAGCCTCTCGGTAGCGCTCTTCATCCTCTCCGGCATCGTGACGCTGCTCCTGAACTTTACGCTGCCGCGCGGGCTGCGCCTGATGAGTTTGATCTCGCTCGGCGTCGTCTGCGCGATCATCCTCTTCGGGCTGATTGTTTACCGGATGCGCTGGAGGTTTATCACGGCCGCCTTCACGCGCCTGCGGAAGAGTCGGCTGGGGAAGCGGTTCCTGAAGGAGAAACAGCAGGCGAGCACGACCGCCGTCGAGGACACCATCTACAGCTTCTACTCGCGCAACAAGGCGCGCTGCGCGCTCATCCTGTTGCTCGAAGTCTGCTTCCACCTGGCCGGCGTTTTAGAAGTTTACGTCACCCTGTCTTTCATACGGGATTCGCCGCCGCCGTTCCTGGCGGCCTACGTCCTCGAATCCGTCAACCGCATCATCAACGTAGTTTTCAAATTCGTGCCGCTGCGCGCGGGGGTGGACGAGGCGGGCTCGAACTGGGTGACTCAAAATCTGCTGCGCGACGCCAGCGGCATCACGCTCGGGGTCGTCCGCAAGGCGCGCGTCATCTGCTGGACGGCGCTCGGCGTGGCCTTCCTCATCCGGCGCGGGCTCTCGACCCAGGCGGTCGTCGAGGAGACTCAGGACGCGCTGGCCGAGGAGATGGGCGCGCCGGCCGCGCCGCGCGTCAGCGAACAAGGGTAGAACCTCTTTGCGCCCCCGGCGTCTTTGCGAGAGACTTTTCCTCGGGCAAAGGCGCTGGAGGCGCAAAGAAAGTGAAGGGATTGCTTGGCGCATTCTGTCGAAGTAAATCCGGTCGGGAGCGAGGCGGTTGCTTCCCCTAAGGTCGTCGGGCGCGGCGGGGCGCTCGCCGGCGAGCGCGGCGTGGTGCTGGCGCTCGCGGTGCTGGTCGTCCTCGGCCTCGGCCTGCGCCTGAACGGCATCAGCGCCATCGGGTTCGCCGAGGACGAGGTCAACAAGCTCAACGCCGTGCGCGCCTACAGTCAGGGCGACATCACCCCGAACGCCGAGCACCCGATGCTGATGAAGTCGCTGATGTTCGTCTCGGTCCAGGCGCAGCAGGCTTGGAACGCGCGCTCATCCACACAGATCAGCGACGAGGCGGCGCTCCGCTTCCCCAACATCCTCTTCGGCGCGCTGACGGCCATCCCGCTCTTCCTGCTGACGGCCGCCTTCTTCGACCGCTGGACGGGCCTTCTGGCCGCCGCCTTCTGGACGTTCGGCGTCAACGCCATCACCTTCAACCGCATCGCCAAGGAAGACACGCTGCTCGTCTTCTTCATGCTCTTCGCGCTCTACTTCTACCTGCGCGCCAAGCAGGCGGGCCCGCGCGAGGCGCGCGTCAAGCGGCGGAGCTACCTTCTTTCCGGCGCGTCGTTCGGCCTGATGATCGCCTCGAAGTACTTCCCACAATTCTTCGGGCTGAACATGCTCTACCACCATTACTTTCGCGTGCGTAAGAAGGAGCCCGGCGAGCCCTCGGGTCACACGCCCTGGCACTTCTACCTGATCTTCGGCCTCGTCTTTTTAATCGCCAACCCGGCCGTGCTCCTGCCGCAGACCTGGGCCTACCTGAGCGCCTACACGAGCGAGCAACTGCTCTCGCACACGGGCTATTTGATGGGCGACGTGCTCTACAAAAACAACATGTCGAGCTCGCCCTTCTGGGGGACGCCCCTTTACTTCTACGCGCTCTTCCTGCTGATAAAGGTTCCGCTCCCCGTGCTCGCCGCCTTCGTCGTCGGGCTGATCGAGTGCGTCAGGCGCTGGCGGCAGCCGGGCCACGGCTTTCTGCTCCTGATGTTCGTGCTCTGGATCGTGCCCTACTCGCTGGCCGGCGCGAAGTGGCTGCGCTACGCCTTGAGCCTCATGCCTTTCCTCTACATGATCGCGGCGGTCGGCGTGGTCGCGCTCGTCCGCTGGGCCGCGTCCCGATTCAAGGCCGCGGGCCGCGAGCGCGCGCTCCGCTTCGCGAGCATCGCCACGCTCCTCGTCTTCGTCGCGTGGCCCGCCTGGTCCGCCTACAGCAGTTGCCCGCACTACGCCGCCTACACGAACGCGCTCGGCGGCGCGCGCGCGGGCCACTTCTTCCCGCACGACGAGTTCTACGACGACGGGCTCAGGGAGGCCATCGAGTTCGTCGCCCGGACCGCGCCGCAGGGCGCGAGCATTGTCCACGAGACGCCGGGCGTCGTCGGCTACTACCTCGAAAAGCTGGGGCGCACGGACCTGCAATCGCGCGTGCTCTCGGACCCGAATTTCAAGTTGGAAGACATTTCTTCCCCGACCTACTTCGTCTTGCAGCGCGGCCGCACCTACTTCGAGAACCGTGAGAAGATGCAGGAGGTGCGCGCGCGCTTCAGGAAAGTTTACGAGGGCTTCGTCGAAGACGTGACGGCCGTCGAAGTTTACGCGCAGTGATATGAACAGAAGAATAAGACTGACCGCCGCGGCGCTCTCGCTCGCGCTGCTTCTCTCGGCTTCACTCGTCAGGCCGCCGGTGTCGCTCGCCTGGGGCGAGCACGGGCACAAACTTTCGGGCCGCGCGGCCGCCGCGCGCCTGCCGAAAGAGATGCCGGAGTTTTTCCGCAAGGCGACGGCGCAACTCGAATACCTCAACCCGGAGCCGGACCGCTGGCGCTCGAAGACCCTCCTGGAGATGAACGAGGCGTTCTCCTACGACCACTTTCTTGACCTCGAAATGGTCCCGCCCGCCGCGCTCGACGCCGAAGACCGCTACGCGTACCTGGCCGCTCTCTCGCAGGCGGGCCTGAAGGAGCCCGAGAAGGCCGGCCTCGCTTCCTTTCGCATCGTGGAGTTGTACGAGCGGCTGCGGACGGAATTCCACCTGTGGAGAAACGCCACGGACAAGCGGACGCGCAAGTGGATCGAGGAGCGCATCGTCAACGACGCGGGCGTCCTCGGCCACTACGTGAGCGACGGGGCGAACCCGCACCACGCAACCGTCCACTACAACGGCTGGGCCAAAGACTACCCCAACCCGAACGGCTACACGACCGACAACACTTTCCACTGGCGCTTCGAGAGCGAGTTCGTCCAGTCGCACGTCGTGATAGGCGACCTGCTGCCCTCCATCAACCCGCAGCCCCGCGTCCTTGAGAACCCGCGCGCCGGGACCATCGCCTTCTTCAAAAACAGCAACGGCCTCGTCGAGCGCCTTTACCAGTTGGAGAAGCAGGCGAAGTTCGACGCGCAGACCAATTCGCCCGAGCACAAGCGCTTCGCCGTCGAGCGCCTCGTCGCCGGGGCGGAGATGCTGCGCGCCCTCTGGTGGACGGCCTGGGTCAAGAGCGTGACCCTCGACAAGTAAAAAGCCGAACCGGCAAGCCGGGGAGACGTTCGGCTTGCCGGTTCGGCTCTTGGGGCGCAAGGGGACGTTGCTTGCGCTTTCGGGTTCAGCTCGGGTTATTCATTCTCGGCCACTATCGTCACTATCTCGGGGCCGCCGCTCTGGGCCAGTTCACCCTGCGCCGCGTTCTGAGCCAATTCCACTTCGGCCGCGCGCTCCGCCTTCGACTTCAGCATCTCGCGCCCTTCGCTTGAGCCCGGAGCCCAAACCTGCGCCAGGTAGTAGGTGTGGCCGTAGCGGTGGAAGATCAGGCGCGCGCGCCTGGTCTTCGCGTTGTCGATGACGGCGTTCGTCAGGCGAATCGCTTTCCGGCGGCCGTCGCTGCTGCGGACGCTGACGGCGTCGGGCGAATTACTGGAAGCGGTCGCGACCGTGTAGTTGCCGGCCGGGAGCGCCTTGTCGCCGACGACGAAGTCGAACGGGATGTCGGCCCTGACCTGGCGTGTGCGCGACTGCGCGCTGGTGACGAGGGCCGTGGCGAACGCGAGGGCGACGATCGACGCCAACATCGTGACGCCTTTCAGAATCTGCTTTTTCATTTCTACTCCTTCTTGCCCGCTCGGGGGCAGCGGGTCGCGGGGGGTTCTCGCGACCGAAACTCTCAAACCGGCTGCGCTCAAAGCGCCCGCTTCTGGGGGGCAGCTCGCTTAGCCTTTTCAAACTTTCCGACCCGCCGCGGCTACCGTCCTCTCCGTTGGTAACTCGTCGTGTCGTGCCCCACACCATTGCCATCCGCGTGCCACGGCCCGGGCGGCGGCGCGCGGCGAAGCGTGCTTCGGCCGGAACTATTTGATTGAGGCCGGGATGAGCTTGATTGGCGGGAAAAGTGCAGCGGGCGAATCGTCCGGCGCTGGCCGCCAAACTCTATCCGAACGGATAGGCCGCCATCCGCGAGTGTCAGAAAAAGTGCTCACCCGGCGGCGTCGGCGCTACCCTTGCGGAATCCAAATGTGCTAAACAGGACTCTGTAGGAGAGCATGAACCCCAGACTCGCAGCCATCGCCGGCCCCCTGAAGGGGACGAATTTCACGCTGACAGAAGACGAGACTTCCATCGGGCGCGAATCGGCCAACCGCATCTGCCTGAGCGACCCCTCCGTCTCGCGCCGCCACTGCACGATCAGGCGCGAAGGCGACCTCTTCAAAGTCACTGACCTCGAAAGCCTCAACGGCACTTTCGTCAACGACGTGCCGGTCAAGGAGCGCTACCTTGAGCACGGCGACCGCCTGCGCCTCGGCGACTACACCTTCTCCTTCCTGCTCGAAGAGGGCGACGCCCCCGCGGGCTCAAGCACGGTGCTGCTCGACGAGGGGCGACTCTCGACGGGCACCAACACGCTCCAGGTGAGAATCGCGGACGCCTTTCACCTGATGGCGCGCGACCTCTCGGCGCTGATGAAAATCGCCACGACCATCAACTCCGTGCGCGGCCTCGAAGCCGTCCAGCGCCAACTGCTCGAACTCATCTTCGAGGTCGTGCCCGCGGACAGCGGGGCCATCCTGCTGACGGAAGGCGGGGGGGCGGAAGAGTTCTCCTCGGTCTTCGGCCTGGACAGGCAGTCCGGCCCGAACAAGACCGTGCGCGTCAGCCGCACGATCACGGACCGCGTGCTGTCGGAAGGCGTCTCGATTTTGAGCAACGACGTGCAGGAGAGCGGCGCGTTCGACGAGGCGGAGAGCCTGATTGCCTCGCACATCCAGGCGCTGCTCTGCGTGCCGCTGATGCTCTTCGACAAGCCGCAGGGTGTCATCTACCTCTACGCGTCGGACCCCTTGACGCGCTTCGACAAAGACCACTTGCAGCTCTTGACGGCCATCGCGGGCATCGCGGCCGTCGCGCTCGAAAACGCGAGCCACGTCGAGTGGCTCGAAAGCGAGAACCAGCGCCTGCAGGATGACATACAGATCGAGCGCAACATGATCGGCGAGAGCCCGCGGATGCGCGAGGTCTACCAGTTCATCGCGCGCGTGGCCCCGACCAACTCGACCGTGCTCATACAGGGCGAGTCTGGGACCGGCAAGGAGCTGATCTCGCGCGCCATACACCTGAACAGCCCGCGCAAGGGCAAAGCCTTCGTCGCCGTCAACTGCGCCGCGCTCACGGAGACGCTCCTGGAGTCGGAGTTGTTCGGCCACGAGAAGGGCGCGTTCACGGGCGCGGTGGCACAAAAAAAAGGCAAGCTCGAAATCGCCGACGGCGGCACGCTCTTCCTGGACGAAGTCGGCGAGATGCCGCCCGTGCTACAGGTCAAGCTGCTGCGCGTGCTTCAGGAGCGCGAGTTCGAGCGCGTCGGCGGCACGCGCACGCTCAAGGTCGACATACGCCTCATCGCCGCGACGAACCGCGACCTCGAAGAGGCAATCAGGCAGGGCTCGTTCCGCCAGGACTTATATTACAGGCTCAACGTCGTCTCGTTCTCGATGCCCCCTTTGCGCGAGCGCCGCGAGGACATCCCGCTGCTGGCGAGCTACTTTGTCCAGAAGTACGCGGACAGGTGCAACCGGCGCGTGCGCGGGATTTCGAGCGAGGCGCGCGCGCGGCTCATAAGCTACGACTGGCCCGGCAACGTGCGCGAGCTTGAGAACGCCGTCGAGCGCGCCGTCGTCCTCGGCACGACCGAGTTGATCCTGCCGGAAGACTTGCCCGAGGCCGCGCTCGAATCGGCCGCACACGCGAGCGCCGCCCGCGGCGCAGGCGTCGGCGTGGCGAACTACCACGAGGCCGTCGCCGAAGCCAAGAAGCAACTCATCCTCCAAGCCATAGAGCAGGCGGCCGGCAACTACACGGAGGCCGCCAAGCTCCTCGGCGTCCACCCGAACTACCTGCACCGCCTGATACGGAACATGAATCTGAGGCCGGAGCTGAAGAAATAGGCCGTAGGCGGAGTCCGTAAGATTGCCTTCACCCTGACGAGCAGAGCCCTGGGAGGAACGGATGGCTAAGAAAACGACGGCCGGCCTTCGGGCGCAACGGATGCCGGCGGCCGCGGCCGTTATGCTTTTTCGCGCGCTCGCCACCTCCTGCGCGCAGACGCCCAGGACCTCTAATTCTCAACCTCAGCAGCAGGCGACTCCCCAGGCTCAGCAGACGCCGCCGCCCCGGCCCGCGAAGGTCGTCTTGAACGCGGAGGAGATGGGGACGACCGCAGACCTTTCGGGGTTGGATAAGCTCCTCACGAAGGTCATGAAAGAGCGCGAGGAACAAGGCGTCTGGTCGAGAAAGACCCTCAAATCAGCTACCTCAGCCTCGCGGAGTTGGCTCAGGCGGCGTTTGACGCTCGGGCCGAAGGGCTCCAGTTGCACACCCTCGCCCCCTGAAGCTCGCCCGCTTCCTTGATACGCTCGGCCGGAAACTCTATACGCGCGACTGATTACTCGATACGCACGCCCCGCAACTCGATACGCGCGGGCCGCAACGCTCCGCGCACGCCCCGCAATAAAGGAATCGGGCGCGCGTATCGAGTTGCGGGGCGTGCGTGCTTCATAATCACGGACGATTTCTTTATCGTCTCGCCCGCTTACTGACTACGACGCACGCGCCGCTCGCCTATTTAGCCTCATTTCCCGGTATCTCGATTGTTTTCTCTTCGCCGTGGAGCGTCCTGCGCTCTTTCCAGCGCCGGTACATGGCGAGCGAGAAGGCCAGCCAGACGCCGCTCCAGAGGTAAGCGCCGATGGTGTCGGAGGGCCAGTGCGCGCCGAGGTAGATGCGCGACGGGCCGACGAGCAGGACGGGCAGGGCCGCGAGCGCCAGCGCCAGCCGCCGCGTGTTCGAGCCGCGCGGCAAAAGCGCGTAGGCGACGAAGAAGAGGAAGCCGAAGTAGCAGACGTAAAAGGTGACGTGGCCCGACGGGAAACTCTGCGAGACGGTCTCGCGGTAGGCCGGGACGAAGGCCGAGACGGACGGGCGCTGCCGCGCGATAAGCAGCTTGAGAGTGCTGTTGATGAGGCCGCTCCCGGCCGTGCTCATCAGCAGGGCGATTGCCTCGCTGCGTAGGCCCGTGAGGAGGAAAATCAGTATGGTCACCCCGGCCAGCGCGTAGGGCGTCCAACTGTTGCCGAAGGTTGAGACGAACTCCAGCAGGCCGAAGACGCCGGGCGGCGTGAACTTCGTCCAGTTGAAGGCGCTGGACACTTTCAAGTCCCAGGCGAAGTAAGGGTCGAGGTAGGCGAAGATGGCGAGCACAGAGAACGCGCCGAGCGCGACGAAGTAGACCATCTCCGCGCGCCAGAGCCTGCGGACCGCGCGCCAGCGCGAGACGGTCTCGGCCGGCGTCTCGCCCGCGACCACCACCTTTTGCTCCTCGCCCGAACTCATCTGCGGTTCTTCACTCCGACCTCCGTGTAATATAATTCTCCGCGAAACTTTCTCCCGAAGATAACCAAGCGAGACGGTTGGCGGCAAGCCCGAATCGAGCGCGGTCTGAAAAGACGCGTTCCAAAATTGGGCCGAAAGCCGGAGGCTGAGCTTTTGTTAAGAGTCGAATACCGCGAGGGGCTTTACCTGCCCGACCTGGATTTGTGGCTCGACGCGGACGGGCCGCGCGACCGCTGCGTCATCTCGCACGGCCACTCGGACCACATCGCGGAGCACCGCTCCATCATCAGTACGCCCGAGACGGCGCGCATCTTCCAGCACCGCCGCGGCGACGCGGAGATGGAGGCGCTTCCTTACGGCGAGCGCCGCGACTACGGCCGCTTCGCCCTCACCTTTTACCCCGCGGGCCACTGCCTGGGCTCGGCGCAGATTCTCGTCGAGGCCGACGGCGAGCGGCTCGTCTACACGGGCGACATCAAGCTCAGGCCGAACGTGGCGGCCGAGGACGCCGTCATCGTCCCGTGCGACACGCTCGTCATGGAGTCGACTTTCGGCGACCCGCTCTACCGCTTCCCGCCCGACGTGGTGACGAACGAGCGGCTCTACGCGGCCGTTGACCGCGCGCTCTCGGACGACCGCGTCCCAGTGGTGCTGGCCTACGCGCTCGGCAAGGGGCAGGAGGCGCTGGAGCTTCTGCTCAGGCGCGACTACCGCGTGACACTGCACGGCTCCGTCTGGAACGTCACGGAGATTTACCGCGAGCTGGGCGTGAAGTTTTCCGGCCCCTATGAGAAGTACGACCGCGAACACCTGCGCGGGCGCGTGCTGATTACGCCGCCGGGCTGCCGCAAGCAGCCCATGATTACGAACATCGAGCGGCGCTACGTCATCATGCTCACGGGCTGGGCGCTGCACAGGAGCGCGCCCTACATGTACAAGGGAGTTGACCTGGTGCTCCCGCTCTCGGACCACGCGGACTACGACGAGCTCGTCCACCTGGCCCGCGCCTCGGGGGCCGGGCGCATCATCACCATGCACGGCGAGCCGAAGTTCGCCGCGCACTTGCGCGAGATGGGATTGAACGCCGAACACCTCGCACACCACCCAGGGTCCGCCAAGAGCGAGACGGCGAAGAAGCGCAAGCCGAAGAAGGCGGCCGCGGCCGTCGAGCCCTCACTCTTCGATTGAAAAGAGCGGCGCGGCGATGAGTGTCGCCGCGCCGCGAGCCGACGCATCTAAACCCGTCGTCAACTCTTCATCGTCGATCACCTTCAGGGATTGCTGCCGTTCCAATTGCCCGCGACGGGTAAGTCGCCGGCCTGACCGGAACTGACTTGAAACTGCGGCGGGCCGGTCAGGTTGTTGCTCAGCGAGAAGACCGCCTGCGACCCGCTGTACACGCCGGGGGTGTTCACGCCGTTGGCGTTCCAATCTCCTGTGACGGGCAAGACAGGAGGAGCGGCGCAGAAGCCCGTGGTGATGATGTAGCCCGTGTATTGGTGGTTGTTGCTCAGGAAAAAGGCACACGCGGCGGACTCTCTGTAAAGGCCGACCGTGTCGAGGCCGTCGCCGTTCCAGTCGCCCGCGACGGGCTTGTCTCCCGATTGCCCGGAAAAGGCGATGATACTGGCGGGCGGCGTCGAGTTGTTGACGTTAGGGCTGTTGGTCAGCCGGAACTGCCCCGTGGAGGGGCGGAAGACGCCGGGCGTGTCTATGCCGTCGCCGTTCCAGTCGCCGACGACGGCGCGGTCTCCGGGCTGTCCGAAGTTGACGACAATAGTGACGTTGACGAGGCCGAAGGTGCGGGGCTGGCGCAGGAGAAACTGTCCATTGCGGAAGACGCCCACGTCGTCTTTGCCGTCGCCGTTCCAGTCGCCGGCCAGCGGCTGGTCGCCCGACTGGCCGAAGTTGATGGTGATGTTGGGCGGGCCGGCCGTGTTGGAGGTGCGCAGGAGAAATTGTCCGGTCGAAGGGCGGAAGACGCCGATGGTATCGCCATCCGGGATCGGCTGCCAGGCGGGGCGAGAGTTACCTGGCGAGCCATTTGTCAGTTGCGTTTGATTCGAGCCGTCAGCGCCCATGACGGAGATTTCATTGCCCGTTGTATTGTGGTTGCTGGTGAAGGCAATCTTTTCGCCGTCAGGGGAAAAAGCCGGGGAAGAATTAGAAACATTAAGGCTGGGGGTTGTTAATTGTGTTTGGCCTGTGCCGTCGGCATTCATCACAAAAATGTGAGTCTCGTTAACGACCCTTCTATTAAATACAATCTTCGCCCCGTCGGGCGAGAAAGCAGGGTTCTGGTCGGCCACCGTGTTATTCGTCAATTGCGTTTGACCCGAACCGTCGGCGTTCATCACATAGATTTCATTGCTGCCCTCGAAAACGATCTTCGCACCATCAGGCGACCACGCCGGGGAGGAGTCTACGGTTGTATTGTTCGTCAACTGTGTCCGGCCCGTGCCGTCCGCGTTCATCACGAAAATACCGTTGTTGTTGTTGCCGGTACTGACAAAAGCGATCTTCGTCCCGTCGGGCGACCACGCCGGTTCATAATCTCCAACCGAGTTGAAGGTTAATCTCGTCTGGTTGCTGCCGTCTGCATTCATGACGAAGATTTCTATGAGCGAATCAAGGTTGCGGGCGAAGGCTATTTTCGTTCCGTCGGGGGACCAAGCCGGCTCTACGTCGGACGCCGGGTCGTTGCTGATATTGACCTGCGATGTGCCGTCCGGGTTCATCGTGTAAATCTCATGGTTGCCGTCGCGCGAGCTCACGAAAGCAATCTTGCCGTTGGACGGGTCGCCCGCGGCTTCGACCCGCGGGGCCAAGAAGGTGCAGAGGCTCGCCAGCGCGAACATCGCGGCGGTGCGAGCTAACCTCTTGGTGACTGGGCTTCTCATGGGGTTCTTCTCCTTCTCAGAAGGTGGATTGGGGCGGACAGGCGATTTCTGATTTCTTACTTGCGACCCCGCGCCGGCGCGGTTTGCCTTGTCACGAAGGAGAATATCCGCAAGCCTCAGGAGGCGTACTTAGGAAACTCTGAAATCTTTCTGAGATTCTTTTCAGGGAGTTGTGAGAGCGACGGCGGGCAGGCCGCCCGGACACTTCCGTGTCCGCGGGCCTTACAAAGTGAGGGGGGAGGCAAAAATAATGGCCGAATCAAAGGAGAAAGTCCTGCCTAACTTTCGCCCTTCACCTTGTGCCTTTCGACTTGCTGCCGCTCTTCGACTAACTGCGTAATCGCGCGCTCCAGGTTCGGGTCAACCCCTGTCAGTTGCCGTATGACGCGCGACGGGAGGCGGAGCGTGACGAGTTCGGCCTCTTCCGGCGGGGTTTCGAGCGCGACCTTGAGCGTGGTGAGCATCGCGTCGTAGTTGACGGGCTTCGACAGGTAAGCCTGGACGCCCAGCCGCTCGCACTGCTCGCGCAACTGCTCGCTCGTCTCGGCCGAAATCACTATCACGGGCACTTTGGCGTTGGCGCTGCGTATCTCGTGCAGAACCTGCGTGCCGTGCATCTCGGGGAGCGTCATGTCCAGGAGGACGGCGTCCGCGCCGTTGGCCCTGAACTCCGCGATCCCCTCCTCGCCCGTGAAAGCGGCGCGGACCTTGTAGCCGGCCTCTTCGAGCGCCGCCTCGTAAAGCTCCGCCAAATCCTCTTGATCTTCGATCACAAGAATGCAATGCTCTGTCATCTCGAAACCCCTTGGAAGTAGTCAGCAGTCGGTATCAGTAATCAGCCGTCAGCCTTTACTGACTACTGATAACTGACTACTGACCGCTAGCTTAGCATTTTATGAGTCCCATCGCGATTGTCATCATCCTGCTCTTCGTCGCCGTCGTGCTCTTCGCGACGGAGCGCATCCCGATTGACATCGTGACCATCCTGCTCGTCATCGCGCTCGTCGTGACGGGGGTGCTGACGGCGGGCGAGGCGTTCGCCGGCTTCGGCAACGACATCGTCATCACCATCTCCGGGCTCTTCATCCTGACGGGCGGGCTCGTCAAGACGGGCGTCATAGACGTCATCGGGCGACGCCTGCACAGGATCGCCGGCGGGCGTGAGTTCAACCTGACCGTACTCGTGATGGTCGTCGCCGCGGCCTGCGCCGCCGTCCTGAAGAACACGACGACGACCGCGATGTTCGTCCCCGTCGTCCTGGGCATGTGCGCGCGCGCGCGCGTGCCGCCGTCAAAACTGATGATGCCGCTCGCCTTCGGCGCGATCCTCGGCGGCACCTGCACGCTCATAGGGACTTCGACGAACCTGGCGGTGAGCGGCGCGATCCAGCGCTACGGGCTCCCGCCCTTCTCCATGTTCGAGTTGACGCCGGTCGGCGTCGCCATCGTCGCCGCCGGCCTGCTCTACATGCTGCTCCTCGGCCTGCGACTGCTGCCGCGGCGCGGCGGCGCAGACTCGCTCACCGAGCAGTACCACATACGCGAGTACATGTCCGAGGTGATAGTGCTGCCCGGCTCGCCGCTCGTCGGCAAGACGCTGGCCGAGGCGAACCTCTCGGACGAGTTGGACCTGACGGTCGTCGGCATCCTGCGCGGCAAGCAGGGGCGCATCGCGCCGAGTTCGAGGGAGAAGATAGAGGCCGAAGACCTGCTGCTCGTGCAGGGGCGCATCGAGGACATCCTGCGCGTCAAGAGCGAGACGGGCATAGAAATCAGGGCCGACTTCAAGCTGAGCGACCGCGTGCTCGAATCGGGCGACGTCGAGCTGTTCGAGGCGATGGTCCTGCGCGGGTCCGACTTTACCGGGCGCACGCTCAAGGGCTTGAAGTTCCGGCAGCGTTTTCAGTTGACCGTGCTCGCCGTCAACCGCCAGGGCGTCGCGCTGCTCTCGAAGATCAGCATGCTTCCTCTGCGCTTCGGCGACGTGCTGCTCGTGCAAGGCAAGCGCGAGCACATAGAGCAACTGGTCGCGGACGGCCACCTCCTCCTGCTCGAAGACGTGTCGGAGCGGCGCGGGCGCGCGGCGAAGCGGCGGTGGGCGCTCCTGGCCTTCGGCGTCTTCCTCTTCTTCTCCGTCACGCACCCGCCGCAGGTCCCCCTGTCGGTCGCCGTCCTGCTCGGCGTCCTCATCCTGCTCGCCAGCCGCGCCGTCCGCGTGCAGGAGATTTACGACCTCATAGAGTGGCGCTTGATCGTGCTCATCGCCGGGATGATCAGTTTCGGGACGGCGCTGGAGAAGAGCGGCGCGGACAAGTACCTCGCGGACCTGATCGTCATGTGGGTCGGCTCTTACGGCGGACTGGCCGTGCTCGCGGGCTTCTTCGTCCTGACGGTCGCGCTGACGCAGCCGATGTCCAACCAGGCGGCCGCGCTCGTCGTCGTCCCCATCGCCGTCAAGACGGCCGTCAGCCTCGGCCTCAACCCGCGCACGTTCGCCGTGATGGTCACCTACGCGGCCTCCTGCTCTTTCCTGACGCCGCTGGAGCCCGCGTGCGTTCTCATCTTCACGCCGGGGCGCTACCGCTTCTTCGACTTCGTCAAGGTCGGCTCGATTCTGACCGTCGCCGTCTTCGCCATCGTCGTGCTCCTCGTGCCGATTTTTTGGCCCATGTCGCAGTCCGCGAACCTGTCTGTGCAGCAGGGCGCGTCGCCCGCCCACGTGACCGTCGGGCAGAACGTCACCTACACGATCACGCTGGCGAACAAGGGGCCCGACACGGCCCACAACGTGAAGCTCGTGGACGAGCTGCCGGCCCAGTTGACCTTCGTCTCGTGCGAGGCCACGCCGGGCGGCACCTGCGCCGGCACCGGCAACAGCCGCGCCGTGACTTTCCCCTCGCTCGCGGGCGGGGCCTCGGCCACCGTCACCATCGTCGCCACCGTCAACGAGGACCTGGCCGAGGGGGCGGTCGTCAACAACACCGTCGGGGTCGAGTCGCCCACGCCCGACGCGGAGCGCGGCAACAACCAGGCGACCGCGGCGTCGACGGTCTACCACTGAGCTTGCGCCGCGTCGCCGCTCGTCACTATAATGCGCGGCTTTTGATTCACGATTTTGTCGTCCGAGATTCGAAATGACGAAGCCAAAACTTCAGCCGGTTTCCGACGAGAAGCGAAAATCCAAGCCGGCCGAAGCCCAAAAAGCCAAAGACCCGGACCCGCCCGTCTCGTCGCGCATCCTGACCGTGCCGAACCTGCTGACCATGTTCCGCATGGCGCTGATTCCTGTCTTCGTCTCGCTGCTGCTGGCGCGCAGGTTCGAGTGGGCGCTCGTCGTCTTCGTCCTCGCGGGGCTGACGGACGGCCTGGACGGCCTCGTCGCCCGCCGCTTCGACCAGGGCTCGCAGCTCGGCAGAATCTTAGACCCCATCGCCGACAAGCTCCTGCTCGTGACCTCCTTCATCGTCCTTTCCATCCCGGCCATCGCCCCGCATCCCCTGCCGCGACACTTCCCCGTGCCCTTCTGGGTGACCGTGGCCGTCATCAGCCGCGACGTTTTCATCGTCGTGGGGGCCGCGGCCATCAACATCGTCACCGGCTTCAGCGGCTTCCGCCCCTCCTGGCTCGGCAAAATCAACACGACCGTGCAGATTCTAGCCATCGCCTTCATCCTCATCGCCGCGGGCTTCCCTTCCTTGAGCGGCTACCTGCCGACCGTCTACACGACCGTCTTCGGCTTCGCAGTCCTTTCCGGCATACACTACATCTTTTTCGCCTCCCGCCTGCTCAACGAAGAGCGCCGGCAGAACGGCGAATGAGCGCGCCGGGTCAGTCCAGCCCGCCGGTTAAAGCCTAATATTTCAGCAGTTGAGTCCCCGCATAAAGACGCGCGCGGCGACCTGATTAAAACTTGACAACGAGGGACTCAGATATTATATTAAGCCTGCGTTCAACCCGTAATCCACCGAGCCGCGGCGGGATGTGCCCTTTTGCGGCGAGTCAGAAGCGAGCGGCGGGCGCGTCTTGAGGCCGTTTCCCCGGTTCAATCCGGGAGGGCGGTCAACTAATGTTGGGAGAAGAGAGCAATGAGCAAGATTATCGGAATTGACCTGGGCACGACCAACTCCGTTGTGGCCGTGATGGAAGGCGGCGAGCCGACCGTCATCACCAACTCGGAGGGCGGGCGCACCACGCCTTCGGTCGTCGCCTTCACCAAAGACGGCAACCGCCTCGTCGGTCAGGTCGCCAAACGGCAGGCCGTCACCAACCCGGAGAACACGGTCTACTCCATCAAGCGTTTCATGGGCCGCCGGTTCGACGAGGTGAGCGAAGAGATCAAACAGGTACCTTACAAGGTTCAGGCCGCCGGCAACCGTGACGTGCGCGTCAACGCGGGCGGCAAGGACTACAGCCCGCCCGAGATTTCGGCCATGGTGCTGCAAAAGATGAAGCAGTCGGCCGAGGACTATTTGGGCCAAAAAGTTGACAAGGCCGTCATCACCGTCCCGGCCTACTTCAACGACGCGCAGCGCCAGGCGACCAAGGACGCCGGAAGAATCGCCGGCCTCGAAGTCATGCGCATCGTCAACGAGCCGACCGCCGCGGCGCTGGCCTACGGGCTCGACAAGAAGAAGGACGAGACCATCGCGGTCTTCGACTTCGGCGGCGGCACCTTCGACATCTCCATCCTCGAAGTCGGCGAGGGCGTCGTCGAGGTGAAGTCCACGAACGGCGACACGCACCTCGGGGGCGACGACATAGACGAGCGCCTGATGGAGTGGATCACCGAAGAATTCAAGAAAGACCAGGGCATCGACCTGTCGAACGACAAGATGGCCTTGCAGCGCCTCAAGGAGGCCGCCGAGAAGGCCAAGATCGAGCTGTCTTCTGCGATGGAGACGGAGATCAACCTGCCCTTCATCACGGCCGACCAGTCCGGCCCGAAGCACCTGGTGATGAAGCTGACGCGCGCCAAGTTCGAGCAGTTGATTGACCCGATTCTTCAGAGGCTCAAGAACCCTGTCGAGCAGGCCATCAAGGACGCGGGCATCGACGCGAAGAAGGTTGACGAGGTCGTGCTCGTCGGCGGCTCGACACGCATCCCGAAGGTGCAGGAGATTGTCAAAGGCATCTTCGGCAAGGAGCCGAACAAGAGTGTCAACCCGGACGAGGTCGTCGCCGTCGGCGCGGCCGTGCAGGCCGGCGTCCTCTCGGGCGAGAAGACGGACATCCTGCTCCTCGACGTGACGCCGCTCTCGCTCGGCATCGAGACCCTCGGCGGCGTCTTCACGAAGCTCATCGAGCGCAACACGACGATCCCGACGCGCAAGTCGGAAGTCTTCTCGACGGCTTCGGACAATCAAACGTCCGTCGAAGTCCACGTCCTACAGGGCGAGCGCCCGATGGCGGGCGACAACCGCACGCTCGGCAAGTTCCACCTCGTGGGGATTCCGCCGGCACCGCGCGGGATGCCGCAGGTCGAAGTGACCTTCGACATAGATGCCAACGGCATCGTCAACGTCTCGGCCAAGGACATGGGCACGGGCCGCGAGCAGAAGATCACGATCACCGCGTCGAGCGGCCTCTCGAAGGACGAGATCGACCGGATGATGCGCGACGCCGAGTCGCACGCGGGCGAAGACCAGCGCAAGCGCGAAGAGATAGAGGCGCGCAACCGCCTCGACTCCCTGACCTACCAGGTCGAGAAGACCTTCAGCGAGAACCGCGACAAGCTCGACGCAGGCGCGGCCTCGGAGGTCGAAGCGGCTCTCGCGGACGCCAAGAAGGCGACCGAGGAGGGCGGCGTCGAGCGCATGAACGACGCCTTCACCCGGCTGCAAACCGCCTCGCACAAGATCGCCGAGGCGCTCTACCAGCAGCAGGGCAGCGGCGGCGCAGCCACTGACGCGGGCGGCGAGCAGGCTTCGGCCGCGGGCGCGGCCGGCGGCCAGGCGTCGCAGGGCTCGTCGGGCGGCGGCGGCGACGACAACGTCATCGACGCCGAATACGTTGACGTGGACGAGAACAAGTAAGGCGGGTCAAAGGTGAATGGTAAATGGTTAATGGACGATTGCTTTTCGATTAACCATTTACCATTCACTATGCACTAACGAATGGCGAAAGAAGACTACTACAAGGTTCTGGGTGTCAAGCGCGACGCGAAGCCGGAGGAGATCAAGAAGGCTTACCGCCGGATGGCGCGCAAGTACCACCCGGACGTGAACCCCGGCGACAAGTCGGCCGAGGAGCGCTTCAAGCTCATCACGGAGGCGCACGACGTGCTCTCCGACGAGAAGAAGCGCAAGGTCTACGACCGCTTCGGCCAGTACTCGGACAACCTGGCCGAGGCGGCGGCGCGCGGCGCGACTCCGGGCGGGGGGAACGCCGGCCGCGCGGGCGGCGGCTTCGACTTCACAGGCTTCGACTGGGGCACTTCAGGCACGTCTTCGACCAGCACGTCGAGCGGCGGCGGCGGCTCAAGCTTTCGGGACATCTTCGCGGACCTCTTCGGCGGGTCTTCCGCCAAAGAGGAGCGCGAGCCGCCCAGGCCGCAGCCCAAGCGCGGGGCCGACATAGAGATGCCCCTGGCGCTCTCGTTCGAGGAGGCCATCACGGGCCTGATGACGAACATCACTGTCAACCGCTCCGAGCAGTGCACGCGCTGCAACGGCGCTGGCGACACGGGCGGCGCGCCCATCACCTGCCCGACCTGCAAGGGCTCGGGCCAGGTGCAGCGCGCGGGCGGCCGGCTGAAGTTCGCGCAGGAGTGCCCGGACTGCTCCGGCACGGGCAAGCGCCGGCCGCCGTGCTCGCTCTGCAAAGGGAGCGGCGTGCTGCCGAAGACGGAGACCGTCAAGATTCGGATTCCGGCGGGCGTGGACACCGGCTCGCGCGTGCGCATCGCGGGCAAGGGCGAGGGCGGCCGCTTGGGCGCTCCGCCGGGCGACCTCTACATCATCACGAACGTCGGCCGGCACAAGTATTTCACGCGCAAGGGCGACAACATCTACGTGACCGTGCCGCTCACAGTGCCGGAGGCGGCGCTCGGCGCGAAGATCGAGGTGCCGACGGTCGAGGGCAAGGCGCAGCTCCGTATCCCGCCCGGCACGCAGTCGGGCCAGAAATTCCGCCTGCGCGAGCGCGGCGTGCCGAGCCTCAGGAACCCGCAGTTGCGCGGCGACCAGTTCGTCGAAGTGCAGGTCACGCTGCCCAACGTGATTTCGGAAGAGACCAAAGAACTCTTGAAGCGCTACGCGCAACTGAACTCCGAGAACCCGCGCGTGGCGATGGGCCTGGAATGAAGTTTAACCGCCCGGCGGGCGCGAAGCATTCGAGACTATGAACGGCAACGACCTCCTCTGGCTCTGTCTCGCGGCGCTCGCTCTGCTGTGCGGGGCTTACGGGCTGCACCGCATCAGCCGCCAGTCGGAGCTGACGGAGGCGGAGTACGAAGAGCGGCTGCGGAAAGGGAGCGGGATAGCGCGCGGCGCGATGAACTCGGGCTTCTACGCCATCCAGCAGTGGCTCCACCCGAAGGCGGCCGAGGCGGTCGCCGTCCAGAAGGACTTGCGCGAGGGCTACTACGACAGCCAGCAGACGCCGGGCGACGATCACGATGAAGAGAAGAGGGCGCGACAGCCCCTTTAGTTTGTGCCGTATGAAACGAAAGGCTCGGACATACACGATCAGCGCGGTGGCGGACCAGTACGAGATTCACCCGCAGACGCTGCGCCTCTACGAGCGCGAAGGGCTCTTGAAGCCGTCGCGCTCCGAAGGCAACACGCGGCTCTACACGGACGCCGACCTGGAGCGTTTGGAAGTCATCCTCTCCCTGACGCGCGACCTGGGCGTGAACCTCGCGGGCGTCGAGATCATCCTCAACATGCGCGAGAAGATGGACGCGATGCAGCGCGAGTTCGAGCGCTTCTTCGACTACCTGCAAACGCACGCCGCGGAGTTCGCGCACTTCACTGACGCGCCGCCCCCGCCCGAGGCCGGGGCGCTCATCCCCGCCTCGCACGCCGCCGCCCTGCGCCTGCGCCGCCGCACGACCACCTCGCGCCGGTAGGACTCTCCATCACGTCCGTCTTGTGCTCGCCGCGCGCGTGGTGATAAAGTTCGCCCGCTGTCTTTGTCACGGCCGCTCATTCAGACTGACGGCTTCTCGGTATCCCGCTCGACCGTTTCAAGCTCTGAGTTAAACTTTTTATGAACCCTCAGCCCTCGCGCCTTCTTGTGAGGGGCGCACGCCTCTCGTCCGCTTTGCTGGCGCTGGCCGTCGCGCTCGCGCTCGCGCCCGCCGCGGCGCGCGCCCAGGACCTAGACGAAGCGACCATCGCGGGGCGCGTCACGGACCAGGACGGCGCGATCATCCCCAACGCTTCCGTCACGGCCGTCCTGGTCAAGACCGGCGTCGAGCGCAGCGTCGTCGCGGACGACGACGGGCGCTACCGCATCATAGAGCTTGAGCCGGGCGAGTACACCGTGCGCGCCTCCTCCGCGGGCTTCGCGACCGAGGAGAAGACGAACCTCGTGACAATCGCGGGCCAGAACGTCCAGCTCGATTTCACCATGCGCCCGGCGGACGTGACGGCGGGCACCGACGTAGTAGTCACCGAGGCGGACGCGCCCGCCGTCGACACGACGCGCACGGTCGTCGGCGGGACCGTCATGACCGAGGAGGTCGAGGCGCTGCCGAACGTCTCGCGCTCGCCGCTCGAACTCATCTTCACCCTGGGCGGCGTCACCGAGGAGCCGCTCTCGACGCGCGACCTCGCGGAAGACCGCGGCGTCAACCCGAACACCACGCCCGAGGAGGCCGGAACCTTCTCGCTCTCGGGCGGCCCCGCCTACTCGAACAACATCACGATTGACGGCCTCGACAACAACGACGACCGCGCCGCGCGCGAACGCTTCCAGCCCTCGCTCGAAGCCGTCGAGGAAGTGCAGATCATCACGAACCAGTTCTCGGCCGAGTACGGGCGCGCCTCCGGGGGCCGCATCAACATCCGCACGCGCGGCGGCTCGAACCGCTACCGCGGCCGCCTCTTCCACTTCTACGAGAACGACGTTCTCAACGCCAACACGTCGCGCAACCAGGCCCTGGGCCTGCCGCGCCTCCCCTTCGAGCAGCACAACCCGGGCTTCACGCTGAGCGGCCCCGTCAGGCTGCCGCTCTACAACGGGCGCAAGCGCACCTTCTTCTTCGCCGCCTACGAGTACGACACCATCTTCGACACGGCGACGACCGACACGCTCGTCCCCATCGAGCAGAACCCGCGCTTCCCGCTGCCCGCGCCGACCGTCATCGACCCGCGCCGCGTCGCGGCCGGCATCTCGCCCTTCTTCGAAGGCATCAGCACGCCCTCGCGCAACCACATCTTCACGGCGCGCGTAGACCACAAGTTCTCGGACATGCACAACGGCTCCTGGCTTTACCAGATGGGCCGGCTGAACAACATGCGGCAGTTCGCCGGCGGCAACCGCCTCGCCGAAGCCTTGCAGGGCCGCACGCGCAACTCCGACGCCATCTCCTACACGGACAACTTCGTCTTCTCGCCGAAGATCGTCAACCAGACGCGCATACAGTTCTCGCGCCTGACGCCCGCGGTCGAAGTCCGGCAGACCGCGGACCGCCGCCCCGTCGTCCTGATTACGCTGGACGACCCTCTGCCCGACGACGACCCGCAATCACGTTCCGGCACGCTCATCGCGGGCTCCTCAACGAGCGGCTCGACCGACCGCCGCGAGACGCGCTTCCAGTTGCAGGACGCGCTCTCGTTGGTCGCGGGCTCGCACTCGCTCAAATTCGGCGGCGACTTCCAGCACATCCGCTCGACCTTCATAGACCTCTCGGACGTGTCGGGCACGTTCAACTTTTCGAGCGTCGAAGATTTCCTACTGAACGCGCCGAGCCGCTTCCGGCAGAACTTCCAGACCGAGTCGGAGCAGCGGAACACCTACTTCGGCATCTTCGTGCAGGACGAGTGGCGGCTGCTCGCGAACCTGACGATGAGCTACGGGCTCAGGTACGAGCGCGAGACGATAGTGCGCGACACGAACAATTTTGGCCCACGCTTCGCGCTCGCCTACGACCCCTTGAAGTCCGGCAAGACCGTCATCCGCGTGGGCGCGGGGTTCTTCTACAACCGCGCGTTGCTTCGGACGATTGACGACTTCACGCTCGGCCGCCAGCAATTGATTTTCGACACGAACGACCTCGTTGACCCGGCGACGGGCCGCGCGCTGACCGCCGCCGAGCGCAGCGCCTTCATCGCCGCGAACCTCAACTTCCCCGAGGCGCTCACCGCGGACGACCCGCTCGTCGAAGAGTTCGGCTCGCTCAACACGAACTTCTCGCGACGGCTCGACCCGGACCTGCGCATCCCCGAGAGCTACCAGGCGAACGTCGGCTTCGAGCGCGAGATCGGGCGCTCGCTCGTCTTCGAGGCCAACTACACCTACAACCGCGGGATTCACCTCTGGCGCGAGTTCAACGCCAACGCGCCGCGCCCGCCCGCCGGGTTCGGCAATCTCTCGGCCTTCCTGCTCTCGCGCGACTTCCCCAACTTCCGCCCGTGCCCGGGCTGCCCGCGCCCGCTTTACAACGTGACGACCGCCGGCGAGTTGGTGCGCTTCACGACCGCGCCGTCGGACCCTTCGGACCCGAACGCCGTCGAGCGCATCATCGAAGCGGGTGTGCCAATTTCGGTCTTCAACCTCAACAGCGTCAGTTCTACCACGACGCTCGACGTGGCGCTCTCCACGCTGAACCTGACGAGGCCGGACCCGAGCCGCACGCAGATAGAGCAGCTCGCCTCCATCGGCAACAGCTTCTACCACGGGCTGACTTTGGAGCTGCGCCGCCGCTTCCGCCGCAGCCAGTCGGGCTTCGGTTTCTCGCTGCGCGGGGTCTACACGCTCTCGCGCCTGATTGACGACGGCATCGTCAACACGTCGAGCGCGCTCACGCCGGGCGACTTCCGGGCCGAGCGCTCGCGCAGCCTTCTGGACCGGCGCCACCGCTTCGTCTTCTCCGGGACGTTCGACACGCCGCGCTGGCTCGGGCGGCTTCGCTTCGCGCCCATCCTGCGCGTCGCGTCGGGCGCGCCCTTCAACATCTCCATCGGCGGCAACGACCGCAACCTTGACGACGTGGGCACGGACCGGCCCATCTTCACGGGCGACCTCTCGCTCCTGCGCTTCCGCGAGCCCGGCGAGCCGCTCGACACACGGCTGCTCTCGGCCTTCCGGCTGCCGACCATCGGGGAGACGGGGAACCTGCCGCGCAACGCGGGGCTCGGGCCGGGCCTCTTCCTCCTCGACCTCAACATCACGCGCGAGTTCAAGCCGACGGAGCGCCTGCGCATCCGCGGCTCGCTCGAAGTCGACAACCTGCTCAACAAGACCGTCTTCAGCTTCGGCACGGAGTTCATCAACTTCAACGGCCTCAGCCCGACGGCCACGCCCGAACAGCGCCAGGCATTCATAGACTCCTTCCTCGTCCCGACGCGCACACTACGGCAGCGGCAGATCAGGGTCGGAGTACGCTTCGACTTCTAAACGTGTCTGGGATTACGGAAGGCGAAAGCCGCCCCCGAACCGAGGGCGGCTTTCCTGCTTCTACTTGTCGCTGGCGGGGTGAGAAAGTTCGCGGGGAGTCGTCGCTTTCTGCTTGTTCCGCCCAGTCTCTTGTTTCTCGCGTCGCATCGTCTCTTTCTGCTCCGCGGTCTTCTGGCAGCGCGCGCGGGAACGGTCGATGCGCCGCTTCATCCATGTGTTCATGACTACACTTCTGACTCCTTCGTCGGGTACGTGTCTAAAAACGCCTCGATGACGCGCGGGTCGAATTGCTTGCCTTCGCAGCGGCGAAGCTCGCGGGCCGCCTCCTCGTGGCTGAGGGCCTTGCGGTAGGGTCTGTCCGAGACCATCGCGTCGTAGGTGTCCGCCACTTGGACGATGCGCGCCATCAAAGGGATGTCTTCGCCGCCCAGTTTGTGCGGGTAGCCTTTCCCGTCCCAACGCTCGTGGTGGTGCTGCGTCCGCACGCGCAGCTCCGCCGGGAGGTTGAAGTACGAGGCCAGGAGCGCGCCGAAACTGGGGTGCTGGTGGAGGATGAAAAACTCCGTCCGCGTGGGCTTGCGCGGGCGGTTGAGCACGGCCTCGGGGACCAGGATTTTGCCCACGTCGTGCAGCACGGCCGTGTGGCAGAGCTGCCTGAGGCGCGCGTCGTCGAAGCCGTAGGCGCGCCCGACTGCGCGCGAGACGCGCGAGACGCGGACGCTGTGAAAGTACGTGTCGGGGCGCGAGCGCTTGAAGCGTTTGATCAGGGCTTCGGTCCCGTCTGCCCTGTGAATGCGGCCGATTGTTTTGAGGCGCTGTAGGAAGCGCGTCAGGTAGTTCGCCCAGCTCGCGTTGACGAGCCTGATGGTCGCGGCGTTGGTGACTTCCAACGTCATTTCATCATACATGCGTAAAAACTCCTCCCCGCACGGTCGGACAAGGCTTTCAAGAAAGGGGGACTCGAATTGCTGACCTTGACAGAGAAGCTCACGCGCGGCGAGTTAAACAAACCTTCGTGATCTCTCGCCCGCCAATAGTGCATCCCGCGTGCCATGTTTCACCCGCAAGACGCCTCGGAAACCTTGTACGGTTGCGAACGAAGTCGGGAGTTGACGGTGATTTTTATCCGCGCTGGTAAGGACAATTAAAATTCAGCTTGGGACGGACGAGTTGAGAGATTGGATGAGGGGGCGACGAAGAGTGCGCTTTTTCATGTCGCACGCAAGAAACAACGCGCCCCCGCGATGCTCCACGGCCTATACGATATGGTGTCGGATGGGGCGCAGAATGCCGCACGGCCAACCGGCGCGCGCGTTTGTGCTAAACTGACTGGGACACCGCGAGCGGGCCGCGGGTCTTCCGAACCGCCCGAAAAGAGACCCATGAACGAGACGTTCACAGGCAAGGAGAAGGAGCAGGAGGGGGACGTCGAGACGGCGCTGCTCGACGCCGAGCTGTTCCTGAAGTATCAAGCGCCGGAGCGCGCCGTGCGCCGCCTGCGCGCCGCGCTGGAGAGCAACCCGCGCTCGATTCCTTTGCGCGAGCGCCTGCGCGAGATCACGCAGTCGAAGCACCCCGAAGAGGCCGCGCGCCAGTGCCTCGCGCTCGCCAGCCTCTACATAGAGCGCGAGGATTTGCAGGCGGCGCACGACCGCCTGATCGAAGCCAAGAACCTGGACCCGCGCATCTCGATTGCCTCCGGCCTCGAAGCCATACGGCGCGCGCGCCGCCCCACCGCTGTTCTGCGGCCGGGCGAGGTGGCCGTGCAGGCCAACCGCATCGTCAGGAGGTCTCAAGTGACGCTCGCCGGCGACCTCTCGGCCGTCAGCATCTTCGACGCCGTGCAGGTCATCGAGAACTCGCGCCTGACGGGCGCGCTCGCCGTCGCGAGCGACACGCGCAAGGGCCGCGTCCTCTTCAACGAGGGCCGCATCGTCGGCGCGGAGTCGGGCGAGGCGGCCGGCGAGGAAGCCTTCCGCAGGATAGTCGAAGTGGTCACAGGCACTTTCGACTTCCACAGGTCCGCCTCGGAATTCCCCGTCACCATCAACGCCGCCAGCAACACCAACCTCATCCTCGACAGCCTGCGGCAACTCGACGAGGAGAAGGCGTAAGCGCGACTCATCCGAAGCATCTTAAGGTGCTCGAATCGCAAACCAGGAGAAGAAACAGGAGAACAATGGTAAACAGACTCGTCCTGCTGACGGCGCTCATTGTGACAATGAGTTCGGTCGGCCTCGCTCAATCGCAAACGGCACAAAGGGCTGGAGGCGTCTGGCCGGCGCGCGCCCACGCGCCGTCTCAAACGCAGGCCGCCGAGGAACTCGCCAAGACGGTCGCAGACGCCTTCGCGGCCGGCGAATTGGGGAGGCTCGACGCGGAGCGCCCTTATCTAGGCACGGTGAGAATCCGCGTCGAGCATTCCATCACGGGTGGAATCGTGACCAGGAGTTTCAAGACGCTCGCGGCCGCGGAGCGGTGGCTCAACAGGGGGAACCAGGACTCCCAGCGAAACGGCGGGACGCTACGGCGATGCCGCAGGGGCACCTGCACCTTCGAACAGGAGGGCATGCTCCACAATAATCTCTACCTCCAAAGAATCACCTACGGCCTCAGAAGGGGCCGCCCGTACGTCAAGGCAATCCACATCATTGACGGCGATTAAGGCTGCGCGCCAGCGATTAAACCGACGAAAGGCAACTATGAGGAAGACACAGGTTCTTGCGGTACTCGTCGCCGTCTGCTTACTCGGCGGCGCGGGACTGGCACAGTCGAAGCGCCGGGCCAGAAATATCTCGCAGGAGACCGGGCGCTACCCGGCTAAAAGAGTCGCGTGGAAGGGGCCGACCACGATCAAGCCTCTGAACATGAGGCTGCTGGCGACGCTCTACGGCGACGTGTCGAACCCGGACGGGCGCGCGGTGCCCGACGACGTGATACAGAACTTCGACCTCTCGCCGGACGGGAGCACGCTGGTGTGCGCGTACTTCCCGAGCACGCTGATAGTTTGGGACGCGCAGACCGGCAGAAGGAAGAAGGTCATAGACCCCTGGGAGTCCGGCTTCGGCGACGTGGCCTTTTCTCCTGACGGGACCATGTTCGCGACCGGCCCCGGAAACCTGACCGCGGAGGCGGCCGCCCGCACGGTCACGCTCTGGGACGCGAAGACGTACCGGGCGGCGGGGAAGATTGTGAGCGCCGGGAGCGTGCAGACTGTCAGGTTTTCCCCGGACGGAAAGAGCCTGGCCGTCGTGAGCGACGTAGAGACAGACCCGGACACCTTTAAAACCGTCGTCGAGGTGTGGGACGTTCAGTCGAGGAAACTGGCGGCGGTCCAGCCCGCGAAGGGGAGGTCGATTGACGGCAGCGCGCTGTTCGTCATGAGCCGGGTCGCTTTCTCGCCGGACGGGAGCAGACTAGCCACGAGCACGAAACAGGCGGTCGAGGTCTGGGACGTTAAGACTGGAGAATTGGCACAGACACTGCGGGGTCACGAGAAAGATGTCAGCGGCGTCTGGTTCTCGCCGGACAACCGTTTTCTAGTGAGCACGGCTGAGCAACAGACTTCGGCGGACACAGGGCCCCTCGGTGAGTTAGTGATCTGGGACGCCCGAACCGGCGAGAAGGTCAAGACCCTGCCGGGCTACACCTACGCCGTGTTCTCCCCGGACGGGAAACTGATAGCGAGCGGGAACGAGGATAAAGAGTATTCGGTCATTGACGTCAGTACGGGTAGCGTGACATCCCGTTTCCCGCGCCTGGGCGCTCTGCGTTTTTCCCGCAACGGCAGACGCGCGGCCAGCTACGACGACCTCGTCGTGATACGGACCTGGCAGGTTCTTAAGTAATCAACCGTTAATCAATCAGCACGCGCGCGCTCAGGGCTTCGGCGCGTTCGAGGGCGGCGAGCAGGCGCAGGAACTGTGCGTAGTTGCGGCTGCGCGCGTGCAGGCGCGAGCGCTCGGACTCAGAGAGGTCGTTGCGCAGGACGTAGTCGAGGAAGTCGTAGTAGTCGGGCGCGGCCGCGTGCGGCAGCTCGCGCGTGTAGGTCGTGTTGCCGGAGTCTTCGGAGCGGAAGCCCGCGAGCAAATCGAAGAGGTTGTCGGTCGTCAGGTGCGCGGCCTCGCGCGTCAGCTTAATCGGCAGCCGCAGCTCGTAGAAGCGCAGGCCCTGCGCCGTCGTCACGCGCCGCAGCTCTTTGGTCCCCTCGCCGTCGAAGGGCGATTCCTTGTCCACGAGGATGCGCAGCAGGCGCGGCTGGTCTTCCTTGTCGAGCGTGTCCAGCGCCAGTTGCACGCGGTCGGCGAGGAATTTCTCGAACTGCGCCTCGACCGGGTAGGTGACGCGCCCGAGGCAGCCCACGAGCTCGCCCTCGCCCGCCGTGTCAGAGGGGAGGCAGGCGGGGCACGCCGCGCAGATGATTGTTTCGGCCTGCGTGCGCTCAAGCTCGTCGCGCGCGTTCTCGACGAAGCGCACCTTGTCTTCGGAGGGCGCGGCCTCCTCGCCCGTCGTCACGCGCGTGTGTATGTTGCTCAGGCGGCCCCACGCGCGCAGGTGCTCTTCGGAGTAGCGCGCGCGCAGCGTGCACGGATACTGGACTGCGAATTCTAAAGACAAACTTCCAAACCCCTTACTTCCGGGAAGCCGAAAATTTCCGACTTCCAATCACTATCACACGCGCCCCCCGAGAGCAAGCGGGGCACGTCCGCAATCTTATTTGACCGCGCTGCCGGGCGATGGAAGAATAGAAGTCATCCGTTGATGTTTCGTGAGGAGGAGCGAGAGTTGGCGACAGGCAGGCGTCCCCCAGGCCCGAAGGGCAAGCTGCTCGGCGGCAACTTCAGGGCTTTTCGCCGCGACTCCCTCGGCTACTTGCGGCGCGCCGCCGCCGAGCACGGCGACGTGGTCTACCTGCGCTTCGGCCCGCAGGAAGTCTTCTTTCTGGCACACCCTGACCACGTCAAGGACGTGCTCGTCACGCGCCACCAGAGCTTCATCAAGGGCCGCGCGCTCCAGCGCTCCAAGCGGCTGCTCGGCGAAGGGCTCCTGACCAGCGAGCACGAGTTCCACCGCCGGCAGCGCCGCCTCGCACAGCCCGCCTTCCACCGCGCGCGCATCAACTCTTACGCGACCGTCATGACGGACTACGCCGCGCGCGCCTCCTCCCGCTGGCGCGACGGCGAGCAGCTAGACATCTCGCACGAGATGATGCGCCTCACGCTCGCCATCGTCGCGCGCACGCTCTTCGACGCGGACGTGGAGTCAGAGGCCGACGAGATCGGCGAGGCGCTGACCTCCGTGATGGAGCTTTTCAACTTCCTCCTGCTGCCCTTCTCCGAGCTGCTCGAAAAGCTCCCGCTCCCGCACGCGCGCCGCTTCCAGCGGGCCAAGAAGAGGCTGGACGCGACCATCTACCGCATCATCGAGGAGCGCAGGCAAAGCAATGAGGACCGCGGCGACCTGCTCTCCATGCTGCTGGCCGCGCGCGACGAGGAGGGCGACGGCGGGCAGATGACAGACCTGCAAGTGCGCGACGAAGTGATGACCATTTTCCTGGCCGGGCACGAGACGACGGCCAACGCGATGACGTGGACGTGGTATCTCTTGTCCGAACACCCGGAGGTCGAGGCGAGACTGCACGAAGAGTTGGACGCGGTGCTGGCGGGGCGCGAGCCGACGGTCGAGGACGTGCCGCGCCTGCGCTACACGGAGATGGTCCTGGCCGAGTCCATGCGGCTCTATCCCCCCGCGTGGGCCATAGGCCGGCTCGCGCTCCAGGACTTCGACATCGCGGGCTACACGATCCCGCCGAAGGCACTCGTGCTCCTGAGCCCTTACGTCACGCAGCGCGACGAGCGTTTCTACGCGGACCCCGCGCGCTTCGACCCGGAGCGCTGGACGCCGGAGGCCCGCGAGGCGCGGCCGCAGTTCGCCTACTTCCCCTTCGGCGGCGGCCCGCGCCGCTGCATAGGCGAGGGCTTCGCCTGGATGGAGGGCATCCTGCTCACGGCCTCGCTCGCGCGCCGCTGGCGCATGCGCCTGGTCCCGGGCCACCCGGTCGAGCCGCGCCCCGTCATCACGCTGCGCCCGAAACACGGAATGATGATGACTGTGAGTAAGAGGTGAAAGGCCACACGGCGGAGGTTGAATTTGATGAAAGCAATCGTTGTCGAAAGCCACGGCGGGCCGGAGGTGCTCGCCCTCCGGGAAGTGTCGAAGCCCGCGCCGAAGGCGAACGAGGCGCTCGTCCGCGTGGGGGCCGCGGGCGTCAACTTCATAGACGTTTACCACCGGACGGGTCTTTACCCGATGAAGCTCCCGTTCACGCCCGGCTCTGAGGCGGCTGGCACAGTCGAGGCCGTCGGCGCGGACGTGAGCGAGGTCGGCGTCGGCGACCGCGTGGCCTACGCGATGGCTCCGGGCGCTTACGCGGAATACGCGGCAGTCCCGGCCGCGCGGCTGGTCAAGCTGCCGGACGGGATTGAAGCGCAGTCGGCGGCGGCCGCGATGTTGCAGGGCATGACGGCGCACTACCTCGTCACGTCAACTTACGAATTGAAGTCGGGCGACACGGCGCTCGTTCACGCCGCGGCGGGCGGCGTCGGGCTGCTGCTCATACAGATGGCGAAGCGCGCGGGCGCGCGCGTCTTTGGCACAGTCTCGACCGAGGAGAAGGCCGCGCTGGCGCGCGAGGCGGGCGCGGACGAAGTCATCCTTTACACCGAACGGGATTTCGAGGAAGAGGTCAGGCGCTTGACCGAAGGCCGCGGCGTACAGGTAGTCTACGACTCCGTGGGCAAGACCACTTTCATGAAGAGCCTGGGGTCGCTCGCGCCGCGCGGGATGCTGGCGCTCTTCGGCCAGTCGAGCGGCCCGGTCCCGCCCTTCGACGCCGCGCTCCTGGCACAGAAAGGCTCGCTCTTTCTGACGCGGCCCACCCTGGCGCACCACACCGCGACGCGCGACGAGTTGCTCTGGCGCGCGGGCGAGGTGCTGTCCTCGGTCGCCGCGGGTGACTTGAAGTTGAGAGTCGAGAAAACCTTCCCGCTCGCCGAGGCCGCCGAGGCCCACCGGCAACTCGAAGGGAGAAGGACCACGGGCAAAGTCCTGCTCATTCCATGACGGGCGTTGAGAATCAAACGCAAGTAGGGGCGGCCACGCGTGGCCGCCCCTACTGTTACGCTACGTGAAGTTGTCGGCAGAATGAAAAGCGCCCGACAATCCTTTTAAGGCATCGGCGGCGGTTCCTCTTTCGTCCCGCGCTCGCGGTTGAAAGGCGAGGACTGGAGCCACGAGGGCATCTTCTCCTCGTTCGCCACGCGCAGGGCTATCGCCGCGCCGAGCAGCGCGACGGTGTGCGGCCCGTCCCAGTTCCAGTCCGCTCGCACGGTGTCCGTCGGCTGGTGGTAGTCCGTCTTCTCCCACTGCTTCATCCTCTCTATCCAGGCGGAGGTTTCGCCCGCCGGCGCGCCCAGAATCATCAGGGCCGGGATGCCCTTCTTGACGAAGGCGTAGTGGTCCGAGCGGTAGAACGAGTTCTCATCGGGCCTCGGGTCCGGGATGATCTTCAGCCCGGCGGCCGCGGCAGACTCGTTGAGTATCGACCCGAGGCTGGAGTGCTCCGCGCCGTAGCCGACGATGGTCTTGACGGGGCCGTAGACCTCCGTCCCCATCCCGTCCAGGTTGATGTTGGCCGCGACCTGCTTGATCTTCCAGGTCGGGTGCTCGGCCCAATACTCGGACCCGTAGAGCCCGTACTCTTCGCCCGTGACGGCTAGGAAAATCATCGAGCGGCGCGGGCGCTGGGCCGATTTCGAGAAGGCTTCGGCGATGGCGATCATCTCGCCTACGCCGAGTGCGTTGTCGGCCGCGCCCGGATAGACGCGGTTATTCGCGCCGACGCCGTAAGCGTCGTAGTGCGCCGTGAAGACGACGGCCTCGTCCTTGAGTTTCGGGTCCGAGCCTTCGAGCAGGCCGACGACGTTGCTCGCCGCGCCCTTGCTCTTCTTGAGGCGCACGGTAATCTTCGCGGACTTTTTCAGGCTGATGGGCTTGAAGCCTTCGCCCTCGGCCGCAGTCATCGCCTGGCGGAAAGTCGTGCCCGAGGCTGAGAACAGCTTCTCGGCGGTCTGGTCGCTGACGGTCAGGAAGGGCGGCAGGAATTCGGGCCACTCGTCTTCGTCCGCGCGCTCAAGCTGCCGGCGCGTCAGGTAGTCCGACATCTCCGCGTAAGGGTGCTCCTCCCTCCCGTTGCTGACGTAGATGATGCCGGCCACGCCGCGCTTGACCAGGCTCACCATGATCTCTATCTGCGCCTGGGCCTTCTTCCACGAATCTTCCGAGACGTTCTGCGGCGGCCCCTGGATCATGACCACGACTTTGCCCATGACATTGACGCCGGCCAGGTCGTCGCGCTTCGGCACGGAGGAGACCATCCCGTAGGCTATGAAGACCAGGTCGCCGCTCGCGCTCTCGTCGCCGCTGACGGGCGGCGCGACGGCGAAGTCCGGCCCGAGTTTGAACGTCTCCTCGCCGACCTTGAGCGAAGTCTCCGGCTGGTAGACGGTCTCCTTGAACTTGACGGACTGGAAGTAGGAGTTTTTGTCGTCGCCGAGGGGCTTGAGGCCGAGCTTCGAGAAGTAGTCTGCGATGTAGCGCGCGGCCTTTTCGCCGCCCGGCTGCATCGTCCCGCGCCCCTGCATCTCCTCGGAAGCCAGGGCGGCCGTGACCTCGCGTATCGTCTCCAGCTTGACCGGGACGGAGGCCGGGGCGGCTGCGCCCGTTTGAAGGTTTTGGGCCAGCGCCGGCGAGGCGAGCAGGGCCAGAATGAGCAGTGCCGCCAGGAATCTGCGCGGCGAATCAGAGAGCTTCATTGTCATGTTCATTCGAAGGGAATCCAGGGCCGACCGAAATCTGTTAATCGCGGATTGAAGACGAAGTTGGCGGCCAGTAGACTTGGGCCAACACGAGCGCGGGAGACGCGAACGGCGGACTTTAAGGCGCGCGCCGCCGCTTTGTCAAGGCGCGTGCCTGCTCGTCACCCGCCGCCGTTTTCTGCTAATCTTGCTTCCTTTTGTGCGAGGCTGAAGAACACAGAGGGGAGATAGTATGGCGATCAGTCAAGAGTTGTTGGAGATACTGGCGTGCCCGGCCTGCAAGGCGGAGGTCGAGTTGAAGCCGGACGGGAGCGGCCTGAAGTGCCGCGAGTGCAAGCGCGTCTACCCGGTGCGCGACGACATCCCGGTGATGTTGATTGACGAGGCGACCGTCGAGAAGGATGAAGAGTCTGCTGGCAAAGCATGAGGGGCCGGACGTGCTCGCCGTCGCGGGCACGCCGCCGCGGGGCGAGGACGCGCCGCGCCCGCTCGCGCCCGCCCGCTGGGACTGGCGCGAGGTGCGCCGCGTGCTCGTCGTGCGGCTGCGCTCCATCGGCGACACCGTGCTCGCGACCGCCTCGCTCGACGCCCTGCGCCGCTTCCTCCCGGGCGCGCAGATAGACGTGCTGCTCGAAAGCTGGGTCGCGCCCGTGCTCGAAGGCTTCGACGCGGTAGATAACGTCATCACGGTCGAGCGCGGCAGCACCAGGAGCCGTGCGGGCGTTGCGCGGCGCCTGCGCTCGGCTCGCTACGACGTGGCCTACAACCTTCACGGCGGGACGACCGCGACGCTCCTGACGAGGGCGACGGGCGCGCGACACCGCGTGGGCTACGCGAGCTACCAGTACAGCCGCCTCTACAACCACGCCGCGCCGCCCTCTTCCGAATTGTGGGGCAGTGAGAAGACTCACTCGGCCGAACAGCAGTTGGCGCTCCTGGGCTGGACAGGGGTGCCCGTGAGCGACCGGCCCCGGACGCGCCTCGTCGTCACGGAGCGGGCAAAGGCCACTGTGGGCCAAAAACTGCGCGAGGCGGGAGTTGACGGAGCGAGCCCGCTCGCGCTCATGCACCCCGCGGCCGCCTTCGAGACGAAGCGCTGGGCGGCCGCGAATTTCGCGCGCGTCGCCGAAGACCTGGCGTCGCGCGGCTTCCAACTGGTCGCCACCGCCGCGCCGGACGAGTGGCAAGTCATCTCAGAGCTGACAGAAGAATCGTCAGCGCGCGTCACGGCTTTTACGGACCTGTCGCTCCCGGAAGTCACCGCGCTCGCCGCGCGCTCGCGCCTCTTCGTCGGCAACGACAGCGGCATCGCGCACATCGCCGCGGCCGTGCGCGTGCCCTCGGTCGTCGTCTTCGGCTCATCCAACGTGGCCCACTGGCGGCCCTGGGCCGCCGCGCCCTCGGAGGTCGTCCGCGAGGAGTTGCCCTGCCAGCCCTGCCCAGGCTACACCTGCGCCGAGTTCGACGCGCCCGAGTGCATCCGCCGCGTCCCGGTCGAGCGCGTGCTGGCGGCCATCCAGAGAGTCTTAGAATAATGCTCCAGATGTCTCAACAGCGCGCGGGCGAACTCCTGCGCGGCGCGGGCGAGCGCTCGGTCGTCGTCTACGGCGACGTGATGCTGGACGAGTTCGTGTGGGGCGACGTGACGCGCATCAGCCCGGAAGCGCCCGTGCCGGTCGTGGACATACGCCGCGAGTCCGCGCACCTGGGCGGCGCGGCCAACGTGCTGGCGAACCTCGCGGCCCTCGGCGCGCGGGCGACTGTGGTCGGCGTCGTCGGCGACGACCGCGCGGGCGAGCGGCTTCGCGCGGAGCTGAAAGAGACGGGCGCGGCGGACGACACGCTGGTCTTGGACGCGTCCCGCCCGACCACCGTCAAGACGCGCATCATCGCGCACAGCCAACTGGTCGTGCGCGCGGATCGCGAGCGGCGCGCGCATGTGGACGCGAGCGTCGAAGCGCGGCTGGTTGAAGTTTTGGGCCAGTTGATCGAGGGGGCTGACGCCTTCGTCGTTTCCGATTATGATAAGGGGGCGGTGACGCCGAACGTCCTCGGCGCAGTCCTGCGGCTGGCTTACGGGCGCGGCATCCCCGTGCTGGTCGACCCCAAGATTCGCAACTTCGACGCCTACCGCCCGGCCACGCTCGTCACGCCGAACCACCACGAGGCGCTACGCTTGACGAACACGGACGACCACACGGACGAGGGGCTGAAGCGTGCGGCGAACCTGATTCGCGCCCGGCTCGACTGCGACTCGGTCTTGATTACTCGCGGCGAGCGCGGCATGATGCTCCTGGAGAGTCACCGCGAGCCGGTCTACGTCGAGACGGCCGCGCGCGAGGTCTACGACGTGACGGGCGCGGGCGACACGGTCATCGCCACGCTCGCCGCCGCGCTCGCCGCCCGCGCGTCAACGGTCGAAGCCGCCATCCTCGCGAACCACGCCGCAGGCATCGTCGTCGGCAAAGTCGGCACCGCGACGGCCAGCGCCGAAGAGGTAGTCAACTCAATCCAGCGGGAAACCTGAGCCCCGTTCGGGGCTCCGACAATAATTTTTTAGAGGTCTGAGGAAATGAAGAGTCGCCCCCAACTCGCCTGCGCGTGTGCGCTCGCGCTTCTCGCGCTCACGCTCCTGCCCGCGTGTAACAGGAAACCTTCGAAGGACGTTCTGAGAATCGGCATCGCGCGCAGCCTGACGCACATCGGCGTGGGCCAAAAATCGCGCCTCGTCGCTTACGAAGACTACCGCGAGCGGGACGACGACATAGACTCGGCGCACGCCGCTTCGATACGAGACTTCCTGCGCGCGCCGCTCGCGGCCGTGAAGTGGAGCGTCTCAGACGCCCAGACGGCCTCGGTCGGCGAAGACGGGACCTTCACGGCCCTGAAGCCCGGACGCGTGACTTTGAAAACGGCTTGGGAGGGGCGCGAGGCGGAGGCGACCGTGGAGATCGTGAAGGCGCTGCCCGTGGGGCCGCTGCCGCGCCTGAAGGCGCTCGCGTCGCGATGCACGCCGCAGGGCGTGGGCCTCAGTCTCGGCACCGACCGCGCGCTCCGTTTCAGCTTGAGCTTCGACAACGACTGCGCCGACATAGACGTGAAGGCGGAAGCGCCGGACAAGCCTCTGCCGTGGGAGTTCGCTTTCAACGGCGGGACGCTTGAGGTCGTGAGCGCGCAGGGTCCGGTCGTGAGCGGCCGCGCGCGCATGTACGCGGGCGGCGAGATAGAGTTCACGGCCTGGGCCGAGGGCGAGGGCGCTTTCCCGCTCTCCCTGCGGAACAAGACTGTGCTGCTCGTGGGCGACTCGATGGCCGAGGGCGTCGGCCCGTGGCTGCAGAAGAAGGTGGAGGCGGTGGGCGGCCGCTTCATCAACGGGCAGGAGCGCAGCTCGACCATCCTCTTCTGGCAGGGCGCGGGGAAGCTGCGCGAGAAGCTCTCGCTCTACCGCCCGGACGTGGTCTTCATCGCGCTCGGCTCGAACGAGATTTTCATGTCGAACCCGGAGGCGCGCGCGCCGCTCGTCCGCCAGATGGTCGAAGAGATAGGGGCGCGCCCGGCCTTCTGGATCGGCCCGCCGAGTTGGAAGCCTGACAAGGGATTGGTGCACGTCATCGAGGAGAACTTCCAGCCGGGCCACTTCTACAACTCCAACTCGCTCGTCGTGCCGCGCGCCGCAGACGGCAAGCACCCGACCGCGCAGGGCTACAAGACCTGGACCGAATTAGTCTGGGACTGGTACGCCCGCGCCGTCTAAAAAACTAGCCCGAAGTCCAATGTCCGAAGTCCGAAGTCAGGAAGCCGTGAGCCTTTGACTTTGGACTTCGGACATTGGACTTCGAGCGGGTTTGGGCCTTACTCTGTTCCTCTCCCCGCAGTCTGAACTTCGTGCGAGTTGATATGACGATTAAGAAGAACCGGACTTCCCCCTTCATCTCCTTCCTTCTGCTTTTCGCGCTCGCCCTGAACGCGGTCGCGCAGGAGACGCCGCGGCCCGCGACCGTGCAGCGCGAGCGCAGGGTCACGGCGTCGCAGCCGCAGCCCGCGCGCACTCCCGCGCCGAGCCCGACGCCGAAGCCCACGCCGACGCCGGCCACGGGCTCTGGCTCAGTTTCGACCGTCTCGTCGCCCGCGCGGACGAACGCGCCGAAGACCCTGGAGGACTTGCGCGCGCGCATCGAGACGGTACTCAACAACCCAGACCTCGCGCCGTCGCAGATGGCCGTCAAGGTGGTTTCGCTCGACACGGGGCGCACGCTCTTCGAGGAGAACGGCGAGAAGCTCCTGCACCCGGCCTCGAACATGAAGATTTACACGGTGGCCGCCGCGCTCGACCGGCTCGGCCCGGACTACCGCTTCAAGACTTCCGCCTACGCGCCCTCCATGCCGGACGCTTCTGGCACAATTCGCGGCGACCTCGTCATCTACGGCCGCGGCGACCCGTCGTTCGCGGCGAGCTTCAACAACGGGGACTACAACAAGGCCATTGACGATTTCGCGGCGCGCATCGCGGCCTCCGGCGTCAAGCGCGTCGAGGGCAACATCGTCGGCGACGAGAGTTATTTTACGGGCGGCCGCCTGGGCAACGGCTGGGAGTGGGACGACCTGCAGTGGTACTTCGGCGCGGAGGTCTCCGCGCTCACTGTCAACGACAACGCGCTCGACCTCTTCGTCAGACCGGGCCAGAACGTCGGCTCGCAGGCCGTGGTGGAGACCGGCCCGATGACGCCCGTCGTGCAGATCGTCAACCGCGCGACCACGAGCCCGCGCGGCACGAGGCGCGACCTGACCGTCCACCGCCCGCTCGGGACGAACGTCATCGAAGTCAGCGGGACTGTGCCGCTCGGGCTGGACCTCACAGACAAGGGATTAGTCGGGAGCGTCGCCGTCCCCAACCCTGCGCTCGTCTTCGTCTACATGCTGCGCTCGGCGCTCGCCTCCAAAGGCGTCGCCGTCACGGGCCAGTCGCTCGTCGCGGACGCGCGCGCGCGCCGGACTCAGCCGCTCAGGACGGAATCGCTCGTCGAACTCGCGAGCCGTGAGTCGCCCCCGCTGAGCGTCATCGCCGCGCAGACGATGAAGCCCAGCCAGAATCTTTACACGGAGCTGCTGCTCCGCACGCTCGGCAAAGCGAGTGTTCCGGGCGGAGCCGTCTCGCTCCTGGAGCGGACGAGCGCGGACGACGGCGTCGAGGCGGTCAAGACTTTCCTGCGCGGCGCGGGCGTCGAGCCGCGCGGCCAGTTCGTCATGGCCGACGGCTCGGGCCTTTCGCGCCACAACTACATCACGGCCAACGCGACCGTGCGCCTCTTGACCTACATGGCGACGCACCGCTACGCCAGCGCCTTCCGCGACTCCATGCCGGTCGCGGGCGTGGACGGGACTTTAAGGACGCGGCTGCGAGACACGCCCGCGCAGGGGAACATGCGCGCCAAGACTGGCACAATTAACGCCGTCGCCTCGCTCTCCGGCTACGTCACGAGCGGCGCGGGCGAGCGCCTGGTCTTCTCGATCATTCTCAACAACTACCCAGAGGAATCCAGCTCGCGCCGCAGCCACCTGGACGCCATCGCCGTCCTGCTCGCCTCCTTCGCCGGGAGGTCGTGAGGGAAGCGTGCGGCGGCGTGCGCGGCGGGACGGTGAGTTGATTAGGGAGGAGCGTCCGTGACCGCCGCCCCCAAAGAGCGCACGCAGTTGTCGGACAAAGTGGCGACCGTCCTGGTCACCGCGCTGGTCATCGCCGTGGCCGCCGCGGTCTTCGTATCTCTACGCCAGCAACTCAACTCGACGGGAATTTACCGGGCCGATTACGAAGGGAAGATAGTGGATAAATCGGCCACCTTTCTCGAAAGCCAGACGGGCTCGCGCGTGGCGCGGCGTCTGCACATCAGGAAGAAGGACGGGGAAGAGTTTCAGGTCTCCGTCAACGAGAGCCTCTACGAGCGCGCCCTGGTCGGGATGTGGATCAAGGGCAACAACGAGAAGGCCGAGTTGACGTGGGAAGAACCCCGAGAGCCTCTCCGCCCCGAAGCCCCCCGCTGAACCGCCCCCCGACTTTGTCAACCGTCCGGCGATGTGGCACAATCAATCGCCCGCTAGGAACTCCGGCCAGCAGCGGTTGACCACCCGGCAGGGAATAAACTCCACGAATCGTTTCAACGCTCGATGCAGTTCACCAAATTTCACGGCTTCGGCAACGATTATCTGGTCTTCGAAGCGGAGCACCTCGCGGGCGTCGGCTCGCTGAACGACTTCGCGCGGAGCGTCTGCGACCGCCACTACGGCGCGGGCGCGGACGGCATCACGGTGGTGCGCGCGGGCGCGGACGACGACGGCGCGGACTTCGCGGTCCGCATCTTCAACGCCGACGGGAGCGAGGCGGGTCTTTCGGGCAACGGCACGCGCTGCGCGGTCGCCTACCTCTACTACCGCGATCTCTGGCCGAAGGACGAGCTGCGGTTGAAGACGCGCGCGGGCGTCAAGCGCTACCGGCTGCGCGAGACCGAAGCGCGCGGGCACTACTGGTTCGAGTCGGAACTGGGCCAGCCCGGCTTCGGCAGCGAAGAGATTCCGATGCTGACGGAGGTTCAGCGGGCGCGCGTCACGGACTACCCGCTCGCGGTCGACGGGAAGACCATCAGCGTGACGGCGCTCTCGATGGGCAACCCGAACTGCTGCATCTTCGTTGACGACTTCGACGAGCTGGACTGGCGGCGCGCGGGCCGCCTCATCGAGCGGCACGAGCAATTCCCGGAGAGGACCAACGTCGTCTTCGTGCGCGTGCGCGACCGCGGCAACATCGAGGTCAGGCTCTGGGAGCGCGGCGTCGGCGAGACATTCTCTTCGGGGACGTGCTCGTGCGCCGCGGCCGTCGCCGCCGCGATCAACGACAAGACGGACCGCCGCGTCAGCGTACACACGCCGGGCGGACTGATAGAAGTCACCTGGCGCGACGACGGCGAAGTCGTCATGACCGGCCGCGCCGACGTGGTCTACAGCGGAGAATGGCTTGGAAAGACAGTGCGGAATGATGAGTGATGAATTAGAAAGCGGTCGTCTTTAATCCATCACTCATCATTCCGCGTTCATCATTTAGAAGAATTGCCCCATGAAGAAATCAGAAGTTAGCTTGTTGGTGTCGTGTCTGGCCGCCGTGGTCCTCCTCAATGGCTGCGGCGGGCGGGCGCAGGTGAAGACGGCGGAAGCGGACGTGCGCCCCGCGGAGACGGTGCGCGCGCGCCCAGTCGTGGCGACGTGGCTCGGCAACCCTTCGCGCACGTTCTACGGCTCCGGCCCGTGGGGCCAGGGGCCTCTCGAAATCAGTTGGAAGTTTAAGACGAAGTCCATCAGCGGGCGGCTGCACAAAGACCCTTGGGGCGGGACGAGCTGGCCGGGCCAGCCTTCCGTCAACGGCGACCGCGTCTACTTCGGCTCGGCCGACGGCAACGTCTACTGCCTGAGCGCGAAGGACGGCTCGCTCATCTGGAAGTTTCAGGGGCTCGACAGCATGAAGGCGACGCCGACGATTGTCGGCGACCGCATCCTCGCGAGCGGCCTAGACCACTATCTCTACTGCCTCGACGCGGAAGACGGCTCGGTCATCTGGAAGTTCAAAGCGGGCTTCGAGATCGACGGGTCCGTCGCGGCCATCGACGGGAAGCTCTACTTCGGCTGCGAGGACGGCTACTTCTACTGCCTCAACTTCGAAGACGGCTCGCTCGTCTACAAGGTCGGCCGCCTCGGCTCGATGGAGGGAAGCTGCTCCGTGCACGACGGCCGCATCTACGTCGGCACAGAACAGGGCGACCTCTTCTGCCTGAACCAAGCGGACGGCAAGATTATCTGGAAGGCGCGCATCGGCGCGGACTCCGACTCGACGCCTGCCGTGGCGAACGGCCTCGTCTACACGGCGGCCGAGGACGGCAACGTGAGCGCGTACCGTCAGGAGACGGGCGAGCGCGTCTGGACGTTCAGGACGGGCGGCGGAATCTGGGCCAGCCCCGTCTACGTCGACGGCAAGCTCTACATCGGTTCGTCAGATCGCAACCTTTACTGCCTGCGCGCGTCGGACGGGCGCGTCCTCTGGCGCTACCAGACGCGCGGCCCCATCTGGGGCACGTCGCCCGTGGTCGACGGGCGCGTCGTCTTCGGCGACAAGGCCGGCTGGGTCTATCAACTCTCGGCCGACGACGGGCGGCTGCTCTCCGACGTACGCATCGGCGAGAACATCAACTCCACGCCCGCCATCTCCGAAGGCCGCATCTACCTCGGAGCCTTCAACGGCGACCTGCACGGAATAGAGAACAGTGGTCAGTAGTCAGTCATCAGTCATCAGCTTTGGCTTTTACTGACTGCTGACTACTGATTACTTATGATTTATTTAGTGGACAACACGATTGACGGGCAGGGGGTGAGCCCGCGTGAGATCGGGGCGGCGCTCGCCGGTTTGCGGCCCGGAACGCCGGTCGTGGTCGAGCGGTTCGGGGACGTATCGCTCGGGCGCGTGCGCGAGCTTGGGCCTTCGCACATCATCCTGAGCGGGCAGAGCCACCCGTGGACGCTCTACTCGGCAGAGTCGCTGGCGGGCGTCTTCGGAGTCATACGCGAGGCGGAGCAACCCATCCTGGGCATCTGCGGCGGGCACCAGCAGATCGCGCTCTGCTACGGCTCAACGGTCGGGCTGATGAAGCGGCTCACTCCGGGCGAGGGCTACGAGGGCGCGCTGCGCGAGCGCGGCTTCCACGAAATCGAGGCGAGCGGCGACACGATTTTTCAAGACCTCCCGCCGCGCCTCACGGTCTGGCATTCGCACTGCGACGAGGTCAAGGAGCTGCCCGCTGGGTTCGAGCTGACGGCCTCGAACGAGACCTGCCGCATACAGGCCATGCGCCACACCTCGCGCCCCCTCTTCAGCGTACAATTCCACCCCGAACTCTTCGACGCAGAGCACCCCGACGGCGCTCGCGTCCTCGAAAACTTCCTCAGCCTCTGAAGTAAAAGTAGGTCGAGAAACGGAAGGGAAGACGAGGGGCAATCCTTTCGTCTTCCCTTCCGCTTTTACGTTTCCTTCGGGCCGCGTGATAAGATGCGCGGACTGAAATCTAGCGCGATTCTGAGATGTTGGAGCTGAGCCTTTTCAAGTTGCTTGTTTGGGCGGCGTGGGCGAGCGCCGCCGGGTGGCTCGCCTTGCTGGTCATTACTCTCGCCGGGCTCGCGCGGCACAAGCCTCTGAGGCGCGCGGCTGGGCGTGCGCGTCGCGTTCGAGTACGCGCCGGACCTGGTGAGGACGCGCATGTACACGAGCTTTCGCGAGATGTGGGAGTGCAGCACGAAGAATTGGTTTTCGGGCATGAAGTTCTCGGCGGGGCTCGCGCTCGCGTCGGTCTTGTCGGTTTACCTCTTCGCCGTCGCGCCGCCCGTCGTCGCGCTCGCCTGCGCCGTCGGGCTGGCGAGCGCGCCGGACGCGGGTCTTTCGCTCTTGTTAATCCCGCTCCTCCTGAATTGGGCCACGCAAGTTATTCTCCTCGCGGCCGTCAGCCGCAGGTGCGGAGTGCCTTTCTTTTACGCCCTGCTCACGCCGCTGGGCTTCGCCGTGCAGTACGCGATGCTGCTCGATTCGACCTTCAGGATCGTGACCGGCAGGGGCGTGACGTGGAAGGGGCGCAGGGTTTACGAACGCGCGGGCGGCGTGCGTCCGCCGCGCTTTAGACAGACGCCGAACTTTACAGATGAGTAAATTGAACCTGGACGTACCCTTCGCGGAGCCGCTCGTGGAGGTCCGCCGCGGCTCGATCACGGAGTCGCGCCACCGCGGCCACGTCGTCGCCGTCGACGGCGACGGGAAGATAGTGGCACACCTCGGCGCGCCGCACACGGTCACATTCTTGCGCTCGTCGTCGAAGCCGCACCAGGCCGTCCCGCTCGTCGCGACGGGCGCGGCCGACCGCTTCGGCTTCACGGAAAAAGAGGTCGCCTTAGCCTGCGCCTCGCACAACGGCGAGGCGATTCACACGGAGACCGTGGCGGGGATGCTCAAAAAGATCGGGCTCGACGCCTCCGCGCTCAAGTGCGGCGCGCACGAGCCGTACAGCGCCGAGGCCGCGCGCGAGCTGAGGGAGCGCGGGGAGGGACCGACCGCGCTCCACAACAACTGCTCCGGCAAGCACGCCGGCATGCTCGCGCTCGCGCTGCACCTGGGCGCGCCGACTGAGACTTACGACCGGCCGGACAACGCCGTGCAGCTCAACATCGTCCGCGCGGTGGCACAGTTTTCGGGCGTGCCCGTGGAAGACATAGCGGTCGGGATAGACGGCTGCGGCGTGCCGACCTTCGGCGTGACTGTGCGCGCGATGGCCCTGATGTACGCGCGGCTCGTGGCCCCGCCGGGAGATTTCGACGAGGCGACGCGCGGCGCGGCGCGGCGCATCGTCGCCGCGATGACGCTGTACCCGGAGATGATAGGGGGCCGCGCCGAAAGACTCGACACGGTCATCATGCGCGCCGCGCGCGGCCGCCTCGTCTCGAAGGTCGGGGCCGAGGGCGTCTACACGGCGGGCGTGCTGCCGTGCGCCGAGTGGCCGCGCGGCCTGGGCCTGGCGCTCAAGATAGAGGACGGCGAAGACCGCCGCGCGCGCCCCACAGTCGTCATCGAAAGCCTCAGGCAACTCGGCGTCCTTGAGGGCGACGCGCTCGAAGCCGTCAGCCCCTACGCGAGCTTCCCCATCACCAACCGCCGCGGCGACACGGTCGGCGAAGTGCGCGCCTCGTTCGAACTGGAAAGAAAGGACTGAGTGATGAGTGCTGAGTTAGTTGCTTTTACTCAGCACTCATCATTCATCACTCAGCACTGTCTTTATGTCTAGTCCTAATTCGATGGCCCCGCCGCCGCTCGCGCGCGAAAGGGGCGGGAGCGTTAACGTGTCGGGGCTGGCGGACGTGATCCAGTGGTTCCTGGATCACGACCGTCGCGTCGGCGTGATCCGCCACCCGAAGGTCGAGGAGTTGTTCCACTGGAAGCAGGAGCAGTCGCGCGGCTCTGGCGAGGCCCTCTACGAGTTCGAGCACGCCGAAGACCGCCTCGCCATAGGCGTCATGCAGGCGCTCGCCGAGCACGACGGCGAGCACGAGCTACACGCCTGGATCAGCCAGCTCCTGAACGCGCTCGACGACGCGGTGAAGACCAACGAAGAGATGGCCCAGGCGTACAAGCTCGACGCCGAGGCCCCTTCGACCGTCGAAGAGTCCGCGAGGATTCCGACCGCCGTGGGTCGCAAGGTCTACCTGACCTGCTGCTGGCTCGAAGTCCTCTGCACGGCCGAACTGCGCATCATGGGCTGGGTCTACCAGGAGCTTTACGGCAAACCGTTTCAGCCCTGAAGAAAGCGAACGAACCACGGAGTCACGCGGAGCGGCACGAATGAAACTGAGTTTCGTGCCGCTCCGCGTGACTCCGTGGTTCGTTCCTTATGCCGAAATTTTACGAAGCGGGGAACGACGTGGTGACTCTGACCGCCGGGAGGCGGCCGCCGCGTTGGCGCGGGAGGAGTTTGTTGTCGTTGAGCGTCTTCTTGAGCAGCTTGAATTGGTATACGACCTCTTTCTCGCTGAAGGCCGCGGCGGCGACGGGGGCCACGGGCGGGAGCTGCGCGAAGGTCAGGGTGTCGACCGCGATGGGGCGCGCGCGCGGCGCGGGCTTCGGCGCGGGAAGGTTCTCCGCGACCTCCGAGAAGTCGAAGTCGAAGTCCTTCTTCTCCTTCTTCTCCCTGATGCGGCGCTCGACGCTGTCCTTTCCGGCCGGGGCTTTGCGCGCGTGCGCGATCAAGGTTCTCGCCTCTGAACGCTGGCGGCGCGCGGAGGCTTTCGGCCTGGACGCGGCCGGGCCGGCGGCGCGGCGCACTTGCCTGTAACTCACGGCCTCGAAGTTCCCCCGCGTCCAGTTGCGCTCCTCAGAGCAGGGCGAGACGCCGTGCGCGGGGTTCACTTCCTCGGCGACCGCGATTAGCTCCACCTCGGCGGGCTCGTCCGGCCGCATGACCATGCTCCAGAACTTGAGCTGGGCCTTCTGCTGCGCGGCCGAGAGCAGGCTGCTTATCTCCTGCCACGCCCGCGGGGTGCCTATCAGCGCTATCGCCGCCATGCATACTACGGTGAGCCGTCTGCTTTTCATGATTTCCACCTCAATCTTCCGGCCTTGAGAACGGCCGCCCGGCCCCGGTCTGCTGCTGATTCCCACCGGCCCCGGCCGCCGAAAAGCTCTTATTTACCGTTCTAACCGAGATAACACCACCGCCCGCGCCTTTGTGGCAAAATAAATCACTTGTCATTTTATTACGAAGAGGCCGCGGCCGAGTTCCAAATCTTTCGCCGCGCCGCCGCGGCCGCCGGCCCGAAAAAGCGCCCGGAAAAATCTTTTCTCGACGCGGACGCCCTGTCTGAGTATATTGTCCTTAATCGAGGGCCAATCCGAAAAAGTCCGGGCGGTTTATTCCAGAATCTTGGGAGGAGAGTCATCATGGAAGAGTACGAAGGCGAGGGAGCGGGCAGGGCGGAGGAGCCGGAGCAGGAGGAGAGCCCTTCCGAAAAACTGGAAGGGACGCCCCCGGAGGGCTCACTCGTCCCCGGCCCGGAAAACCCGGAGAGCGTGGAGATCAAGGACGAGAAGAACCCGAACACGGAGTGACCGCACGCCGACGGCGGCCCGCAAGGCTTACTTTCCGGCCCGGCACGGCCGCCGCGGCCCGAGGATTCAGACTTTATGCGTCACCTTCTGCCGCTGCTCTTCGTCCTGATGGCGACGAGTCCCGCCCTGGACATGCCGGGCGGGCAGTCGGACAACTCCGCAGACACGGGCGGCGACATCGCCATCACGGGCTCGCTCTCCGAGCTGAAGTACAGGCGGCGCGTGCTCCTGCTCGTGCGCCGCAGTGCCGTCGTCGACAGCCGCGGCGGGGCCGAGGCACTCCTGAAAGAGGCTTACGCGGCGGCGAAGGCGGGAGCGCCGCTGCGCTACCCGCGCATCTACAACCTGCTCGCGCAGCACCTCAACCGGTACATGAACAAGTACCAGAGCATCAGCGCCGCCCGCGGCGTGCCCGACGCGGAGTTCATCATCTTCTTCAACCTGCTCGAATTCCGCCGCCCGCTCGGCTACCCGTACCCCTACGGCGAACTCATCGTCATCGTCAACGACACCGAGAACGGCAACAAGCCGCGCGTCGTCTGGAAGACGCGTAAGAGTCCCATGTGGGTCGAGGACGCGGTCAAGGATTTTATCAGGGACCTGAAGGCCGTCCGCGGCGAAGAGTGAAAGGGGACGGTCAAACCTGCTTTCCTGCGCTTCCCGCTATCAATTCAAACGCGGCCGCACTTTATCCGAGAGTAAATAGAGCCCGATCAGGGTGGGCAGAAACATGCGTGGAAACATCCGGCCGGCGGAGATAAAGACGCCGCTGATGGCTATTCCAATTCCGGCCACCACGAAATAGGGCGTGCGGCCGCCAATCATCAGAAGGTACACACCCGCGAAACTCAAGGCCGCGCCGAGAATCGCCATGAGGATGCCAAGACTTTCAGGCGGGGCCGGGCCGGCTTGAGGATGAGGCGGGGCAAAACCTCCGGCGGGGCGTGCGAGGACATTGCCGCACCGCTTACAGGCCACGGCCGCCGAGAAATTAACGTGTCCACAGCGTGGGCATTTGCTGCTGCGCACGGCCGCCCTCTGTTCGTAAGATTCAGGCGTCCGGCCTGACCGGCGAGGCCGCCGTCTCGCCGACGACCGTGGACCACGGGCGCACGCGCCAACTCGCCACCAGCCCGCTCCTCACGTAAGGGTCTGCGGCCGCGAACCGCTCGGCCACCTCGGGCGAGTCGCCCTCGAAGAGCAGCACCGCGCCGTCCACGGGCTCGGCCAACGCCCCGCCGAGAATTAGTTCGCCCCGCGCGTGGGCCGCCCACGCCATCGCCAAATGCTCCGAGCGAAACTCCGCCCGGCGCGCGAGATAGTCCGGCGCGACTTCATAAAACAACAAGTAATGCATGAGCCCTCCGATCCGCCGCGTTCTCCACGCGAGTCTGTTTCAGGCGGCCGCCTCGCGCCGCTCAGCTCAACTACGCCCGCCCCCTGCTTTGCCCCTCTGTGACCCCGCCCGCGATTAAATGGGCCACTCTTAAAGGCTCCGGTATTCTACCGCACGCCCTGTACCGCTCAATCACTTCACGGGCTTCCGCGAGCGTCAGCCCGGCGCGCTGGACGTACACCCCGGCGGCCGCCTCCATCTCCCCGGCCCGCTCTATTAACCTCCACTTGCGCGCCCCGCCGGGCACCCTGCCGAGAAGCGCGTCTTTGATTGCTTTAAAATTTGGCGCTCGCCGCGCCACGATCAGCACCGGAATCTTGAGCCTCTCAGACAGGCGGTGAATGTCTACGACGTTGAAACCTCCCAGAGCTATGCCCTGTAGCATGACGAGCCTGAGTTGCGGGGCGAACTTTGATTCGCGGACCAGCAGCGCCAATTTGTCGGTGGCGTTCGCGCCGTCTCTGCGTATGAAGCCGCTGAGGATTCCGTCCAGACGCAGGCCCGTGTAAACGGTGCCGATCACCTGAACGTCCCCGCGGTGAGCGCGGGAGAAAGGGACATCGTCAAACCCGACGACGCTTGAGGCGAAGAAACGAGCCATACGCGCAGAACTCAAGCGCCCGCGAGACAGGCGCTGGAGGGTTGAGCCCGGATTTTGAAGCGGCGTCTTAACTCCCCTGCGCGCCGCGCAGGCTGTCGTAACTGTGCCGCAGAATCTCTGCGGACGCGCGCAGGCCCGCGCGCTCTTCGTCGCTGAGCGGCAACTCTATCACGCCCGAGACGCCTTCGCGGCCGACGACGCAGGGCAGGCTCAGGTAGATGCCCTCGATCCCGTACTGGCCGCTCATCATCGTCGAGACGGGCAGGACCGTGCGCTCGTCTCCGAGCACGGCCTCGCAGATGCGCACGACGCACGAGGCGATGGCGTGCGAGGTGTAGCCCTTGCGCTCGATGATGTCGGGCGCGGCGCGGCGCACGCGGGCCAGGAGCTGCTGGAAGTCCGGGCACCCGTTCGCCTCGCAGTAGTCTTTGAGCGGGACGCCCGCGACGTGCGCCGCGCTCCAGGCGGCGATCTCCGAGTCGCCGTGCTCGCCGACGATGTAGGCGTGAATCGAGCGCGCCTCGATGTGGAGCTTGGCGGCGAGCATCGCGCGCAGCCGCGCCGTGTCGAGCACCGTGCCGGAGCCTATGACGCGACCGACCGCAAGCCCCGACTCCTCTTGCGCCACCTGCGCGAGAATGTCCACGGGGTTGGTCGTCATCAGGATGACGCCCTCGAAGCCCTCGGCCGTGAGGGAGCGGACGCAGTCGCGCACGACCTTGACGTTGCGGCCCAGGAGGTCCAGGCGCGACTCGCCGGGGCGGCCGCCGACGCCGGCCGCGACGACGACGACTGCGGCCCGCGCCGCGTCCTTGTAGTCGCCCGCCCAGACGGCCACGGGCCGCGCGAGCGAGACGGCGTGCTGCAAGTCCATCACCTCGCCCTCGGCGCGCTTGCGATCCGCGTCCACGAGGACTATCTCGCGCGCCGCCCCGCTCATCAGCAGCGCGTAAGCGCTCGTCGCGCCGACGTGGCCCGCGCCGATGACGGCGACCCGCCGCGCGGTGGAAGTGTCTGCTGTGTTAGCCATGAAGACTCACATCGAAACCAGACTCAACCCTTCTCAGCGCCCCTGTGTGAAACAGTCTTACGCCGGAGGCGCTGAGAAGGGTTGAGTCTATTCCGGGAAGCGCCCGGTCATTGTCTGGTGAGCAGGAAAATCCCCAAGATCACTATCCCGACGACGCCCGTGATAATCAGAATCACGAGCAGGGTGCCCGCCAGGCCGCTCTTGGCCGGGACTTCCGCCAAATCTTTTGTCACCTCGTCGGCCGCTTCCGACAAGGGTTTCTCGGCCTTAGACAATCGCTCGGCCCCCTTTTCCTACGGTTCACTCGACCCGCTTGATGTCGAAAATCAGTTTCTCGCCCGCGAGCGGGTGGTTCGCGTCGAGCGTGATGGAGTCCTCTGTGACTCCCGTGACGGCGACGGGAATCTGCTGCTCGTCCGGGAGCTGCATCACCAGGCTCATCCCGACGCGCGGCTCCTCGCCCAGGTTCAGGCCCTCGCGCGAAATGGTCTGGACGAGTCCGTCAATGCGCTCGCCGTAGGCGTCTTCGCTCTCGATTTCGACACGCTTCTCCTCGCCGATTGTCATCCCTTCGACGCCGTCGTCGAAGCCTTTGATGACCTGGCCCGCGCCGAGCGTGAACTCCAGCGGCTCGCCGCCCTCGGAAGAGTCGAAGACCTGGCCGTCCGCGAGACGCCCCGTGTAGTGAACCCGTACCGTGTCGCCCTTTTGAGCTTGCTCTGGCATAATCTCCTCACAGGTCTGCTGATAATTTGTGGCTTGTGCCGCAAAGCATCGCACATCAGGTTACAGAAAGCCAGCGCCATTCCGGCCACCTTGCCCCGACTTTCAGCGGAGACATTTGATGAAGAAACGACCCTCGCTCGCCCTCGCCCTCGGCCTCTCGCTCTTCCTGACGGTTTTGGGCCAGGACCCTAAGAACCCGCAGGCGACGACGCCGCAGCCCGGCCCGCGGCAGGGGCAGCAGCAGCAGGGCGCGGACGAAGACGAGGTGGTGCGAATCACGACGAACCTCGTGCAGGTCGACGCCGTCATCACGGACAAGGACGGCCGCCTCGTGACGGACCTCAGGCCCGAGGAGGTCGAAATCCTGGAGGACGGCCGCGCGCAGAAGATCACGAACTTTTCCTTCGTCCCGACCTCGACGGACGCGCCGCCGCCCGCGCAGCCTTCGGCGGCCGGCGACAAGGGAGCGCCGCCGGCCCCTCCGCCCGTCCGCCTGCGCCCCGAGCAGGTCCGCCGCACCGTCGCGCTCGTCGTTGACGACCTGGGGCTCTCGTTCGAGAGCACACACCACGTCCGCCAGGCGCTGAAGAAATTCGTCGACGAGCAGCTACAGCCCGGCGACCTCGTCGCCATCATACGCACCGCCGGCGGCATGGGCGCGTTGCAGCAGTTCACCTCCGACCGCCGCCAGCTCTACGCCGCCATCGAGCGCGTGCGCTGGTACCCCGGCGGGCGCGGCGGCGTCGGCGCGTTCGCGTCCATCGAGAGCGACCCGGGCCAGCGTATGCGCGACGAGGCGGACCGCGCCGCGCAGAGCGGGATGGGCGAGGGCAACCGCCGCGGGCAGGGGCTGAGCGCCGCCAGCTCGCGCGACGAGGACGACCTCATCCCGAGCGAGGAGTTGAATCAGTTCCGCGAAGACCTCTTCGCCGTCGGCACGCTCGGCGCGCTCAACTACGTCGTGCGCGGGATGAGGGAGCTGCCCGGCCGCAAGTCCGTCCTGCTGATGTCGGACGGGATAGAGATTTTCAACCGCAACGACCCCGCGCGCAGCTCGCGCGTGCTCGACGCCCTGCGCCGCCTGACGGACCTCGCCAACCGCGCCTCCGTCGTCATCTACACGATGGACGCGCGCGGCCTGCAAACGCTGGGGCTCACGGCCGCCGACAACGTCTCGGACCTGAGCCCGGACCAGGTCGAAGACCGGCTCGAAGACCGCCGCAGCGGTTTCTTCGAGTCGCAGGAGGGGCTCAACTACATCGCGCGCCAGACGGGCGGCTTCCCCATCCGCAACACCAACGACCTGAGCGCCGGCATCCAGCGCGTGCTCGACGACCAGAAGGGCTACTACCTGATCGGCTACCGGCCCGAAGACTCGACGTTCGACGCGGCCACGGGCCGCCGCAAGTTCCACAAGATCACGCTCAAGCTCAAGCGGCCCGGCCTGAAGCACCGCACGCGCACGGGCTTCTACGGGGTGACGGACGAGGAGGCGCGGCCCGCGAGCCTGACGCGCGAGCAGCAGCTCGGCCGCGCGCTCACCTCGCCCTTCAACACGGGCGGCGTAGAGGTGCGGCTGACCTCCGTCTACACGAACAACGCGAAGGCTGGCAGCTTCGTCCGCTCCATGTTCCACGTCGAGGGGCGCGATCTCGTGTTCACGGACGAGCCCGACGGCTGGCACAAGGCGACGATAGACGTGGTGGCCGTCACCTTCGGCGACAACGGGAGGGTGGTGGACGAAGTCAGCGGCACTCACAACCTGCGCGTGCGCGGCGAGACCTACAAGCAGCTTCTCAAACACGGCTTCGTCTACAACCTCACGGTCCCCGTCAAGAAGCCCGGCGCTTACCAGTTGCGCGCCGTCGTGCGCGACGCCTCCTCCGAGCGCATAGGCTCCGCCAGCCAGTTCATCGAAGTGCCCGACATCAAGAAGAACCGCCTGACGCTCTCGGGCGTCATCGTGGACGGCGTGGACCCCGCGGCCAAGCCCGCGACGCCGCAGGCTGACGCGGCGGGAGGCGAGGGCGCGGCCGGCTTCGAGTCTGACCCGCAGGCCAGCCCCGCCGTGCGCAGGTTCCGCCGCGGCCTCGTCCTGCGCTACGCCTTCTCCATCTTCAACGCGCAGGCGGACAAGGCCACGGGCCGCCCCGCCGTGCAGACGCAGATGCGCCTCTTCCGCGAGGGCCGGGAGCTTTTCACGGGGCGCTCGCAGCCGTTCGACGCGACCAACCAGGCGGACCTGAAAAGGCTGCAAGCCGGCGGGGCCATACAACTCGGGACGAACCTGCCGCCCGGCGAGTACGCCCTGCAAGTCATCGTCACCGACCCCCTCGCCAAAGAGAAGTACCGCACGGCGTCGCAGTGGATTGATTTTGAAATAGTCAAATAAAGTGCTGAGTGCTGAGTGAAAAGACAAATCCTTTTACTCAGTCCTCGGCACTCAGCTCTGCTTTTCGGAGGTTTGCATGAGACGGAGTTTGCTCACCTTGCTGCTGGCGTTCTCGCTGTTGGCGGGGGCGCTCGGGCAGGAGCCGCAGAGGCCGGCGGGCGCGCAGCAGCAGGACGAAGCCGACGACGCGGACGTTGTGCGCATCAGCACGAACCTTGTGCAGGTGGACGCCGTCGTGACGGACAAGGACGGGCGGCAGGTGACGGACCTGCGGCCCGAAGAGGTGGAGGTCTTGGAGGACGACCGCCCGCAGAAGATTACGAACTTCACTTACGTCTCCACGGGCGCGCCCGCGCCCCAGCCGGTCGCCTCCTCCCCGCCCGCGCCCTCTTCGCCGGCCGCCGCCGCGCCGCCCGTGCGACTCAAGCGCGAGCAGGTCCGGCGCACCATCGCGCTCGTCGTCGACGACCTCGGGATGTCGTTTGAGAGCACCGCGTTCGTCCGCCGCGCGCTCAAGAATTTCGTGGACACCCAGATGCAGCCCGACGACTTAGTCGCCATCATACGCACGAGCGCGGGCGTTGGCGCGTTGCAGCAGTTCACTTCAGACCGCCGCCAGCTCTACGCCGCCATCGAGCGCGTGCGCTGGTATCCGATGGGCCGCGGCAGTATCTCCGCCTTCGCGCCCATCGAGCGCGACGACCTGGCACTCCACGCGAACAGCGCGCAGGAGAGGGCCGCCGACCTCGCGCGCGCGGCGCAGGACGCGCGGCGCGAGTCCGAAGAAGAGTTCAGCCAGTCGCGCGAAGAGTTCTTCGCCGTCGGCACGCTCGGCGCGGTCGGCTTCGTCGTCCGCAGCCTCGGCGATTTGCCCGGCCGCAAGTCCGTCCTCCTCTTCTCCGACGGCTTCCTGCTCTTCGGTAAGAACAAGACGCGCGTGCGCAACGACTCGGGCGGCGGCGGCCGCCCCGGCGTCAAGGGCGAGGGCGCGAGCACCATCCAGAACGCCCGCGTGCTGGAATCGCTCCGCCGCCTGACGGACGAGGCCAACCGCGCCTCCGTCGTCATCTACACGATGGACTCGCGCGGCCTGCAAACGCTCACCACGAACGCCCAGGACAGCACCTCCGACTACTCGCCGGCACAGCTCGAACAGCGACTCTTCGACCGCAGTCAGAATTTCTTCGACACGCAGAGCGGACTCGAATACATGGCGCGCCTGACGGGCGGCTTCGCCATCCGCAACGCCAACGACTTAGGCCGTGGCATCCGCAGCGTGCTCGACGACCAGAGCGGCTACTACCTCATCGGCTACAGGCCAGACGAGTCGACCTTCGACGCCTCGGGGGGCCGCGGGAAGTTTCATAAGGTCACGCTCAACGTCAAACGGGCGGGCTTGCGCGTGCGCTCGCGCAGCGGCTTCTACGGCGTGGCGGACGACGAGGCGCGCCAGCTCAAGCGCGCCTCCGGCGACAACTTCCTCGCCGCGCTCACCTCGCCGTTCAGCGCCAACGAGGTGAACGTGCGCCTGACCACGCTCTTCGGCCACGACCGGCAGGCGGGCTCCGTCGTGTACTCCATGCTCCACGTGGACGGCCGCGACCTGACCTTCAAGGAGGAGGCGGACGGGTGGCGCGTGGCGACGATTGACGTGGCGGCCTACACCTTCGGCGACTACGGCAACGCCATAGACTCTTTCACCAGGACGCACACGGTCCGCGCGCGCGACGACGCCTACCGGAGCATCCTGGAGGACGGCCTGGTCTACACTTTGAACGTGCCCGTCAAGAAGCCCGGCGCTTACCAACTGCGCGTCGCCGTGCGCGACGCCGCGACCCGCCGCGTCGGCTCCGCCAGCCAGTTCATCGAAGTCCCAAACGTCGACGACAACCGCCTGACGCTCTCGGGCCTCGTCGTCACGGGCCTCGACCCGAAGAAGGCGGACGCGCAGGTCGAAGGCTCGGAGCCGATTGAGCCGCAGGCCGGCCCCTCCGTGCGCCGCCTGCGCGCCGGGATGACCTTGCGCTACACCTACACGATCTACAACGCGCAACCGGACCGCACGACGCGCCAGCCGCAACTGCAAACGCAGGTCCGCATGTTCCGCGACGGGCGCGAACTTTACACGGGCAAGCCCCTGGCCTACGAGATGGGCGACCAGCCGGACCCCAAACACCTCAAGGCCGGCGGCCGCATCCAGCTCGGCCGCGACGCGCAGCCCGGCGAGTACATCCTGCAAGTCGTCGTCACGGACCTCCTCGCCAATAAGAAGCGCAACGTCGCGTCGCAGTGGATCGATTTCGAAATCATCAAATAAAGTGATGAGTGCTGAGGACTCAGTGCTGAGTGAAAGAAAGAGTTCTTACTCAGTCCCCGGTCCTCGGCACTCAGCACTCAGTACTCATCACTTATGAAATCCATCATCGTCGGCACGGCCGGGCACATAGATCACGGGAAGACGGCGCTGGTGCGCGCGCTGACGGGCGTGGACGCGGACCGCCTGCCCGAGGAGAAGCGGCGCGGCATCACGATTGACCTGGGGTTCGCGGAGTTGGAGCTCGACGGCGTGCGCGTCGGCTTCATAGACGTGCCGGGCCACGAGCGCTTCGTCAAGAACATGCTCGCGGGCGCGCACGGCATCGACGCCGTCGCCCTCGTCATCGCCGCCGACGAAGGCGTCATGCCGCAGACGCGCGAGCACTTCGACATCTGCCGCCTGCTCGACGTGCGTCACGGCCTCGTCGTCGTCACTAAATCCGACACGGTTGACGACGACCTGCTCTCGCTCGTCCGCGCCGAGGCCGAAGATTTAGTCAACGGCTCTTTCCTCGAAGGCGCGGCCCTCCTCACGGTCAGCGCGCGCGCCGGCACCGGCCTCGAAGAGTTGAAGGCGGCGCTGCTCGAAGTCGCGCACCTTGTCCCCGCGCGCAATGCTTCTTCCGTGGCGCGCCTCCCCGTAGACCGCTCCTTCACGATGCGCGGCTTCGGCGCGGTCGCGACCGGCACACTCGTCGCGGGCGAGATAGCGGAAGGCGATGAGTTGGAGCTTCTGCCCGCGGGCTCGCGCGTCCGCGTGCGCGGCCTACAGGTGCACAACGCGCGGGTCGGGCGCGCCGTCGCGGGCCAAAGGACGGCCGTCAACCTGGGCGGCGTCGAGGCCGCCGAGATCGAGCGCGGGATGGTGCTCGCGCCCGTGGGCCGACTGCGCCCGACGCAGATTCTGGACGCGGAGGTGAGCGTGTTGAAGAGTTCGCCGCGCGCCCTGCGCTCGCGCATGCGCGTGCGCGCTCACCTCGGCGCGGCGGAAGTGCTGGCGCGAGTCCGCGTGCTGGAAGAGTCCGGCGAGATTCAGCCCGGCGCGAGCGGCTTCGCGCAACTGCGCCTTGAGTCGCCCGCGGTCGCGCTTCCCCGCGACCGCTTCATCGTCCGCTCTTACTCGCCTTCCGTGACAATCGCGGGCGGCCTGGTGCTCGACGCCCTCGCCGCCAAGCACCGCGGGCGCGAGGCGGTCGCGCGCGCCCGCGAGCGCGCTCAAGCACTCACGGCCGCCGACAGGCCCGCGCAACTCACCCTCTTCGTCGGGACGGCCGGCGAGCAGGGCCTGAGGCCGGGCGACATCGCGGCGCGCACGGGCTGGACAGACGGCGTGCTGGCGGAAGCGGCGAAGGAGGCCGCGGCGCGCGGGGAAGTGATCGACGCCGAGGGCGTCTACGTCTCCGCGGACAGTTTCCAGGACATCTCGCGCGCGGCGCTCGCGGCGGTCGAGGAGCACCACAGGCGCGAGCCGCTCTCGCGCGGCCTGATGCGCGAGACGCTGCGCGAGCGCGTCTTCTCCCACGCCGCGCCCGAAGTCTTCCGCGCCGCGCTCTCGCGCCTCGAAGACTCCGGCTCGCTCGTTTCGGAGAAGGAGGTGGTCCGCGCCGCGTCCCACAGGCTCTCGCTCTCGGCCGAAGACCTCGCCCTCAAAGAGCGCCTGGAAAAACTCTACGCCGAGGCCGCGCTCGAACCGCCGACGTTAGACGAGGCGTTGGAGCGCGCCGCCGGCTCGCGCGCCGCCCAGGCGCGCGAGCACGGGCGCAAGATTTTCCAACTCCTCCTCGACGGCCGCACGCTCGTCCGCGTCGCCCCGGACCTCTACTTCCACCGCCTCGCGCTGGAACATTTGACCGCGAAGCTGCTTGAGCACGCCGCGCGCCACGAGCCCGACCGCCTGATCGACGTCGCCACCTTCAAAGACCTCGCGGGCGTGACGCGCAAATACGCCATCCCGCTCCTCGAACACTTCGACCGCGAGCGCGTCACCCGCCGCGCCGGAGATAAAAGAATAATTCTCAAAAACCCGTGAATCGTAAATCGTGGACGGAGGAAAACGCTTAACCGCGATTGGCGCTTTGCGATTCACGATTTACGCCTTTGAGGGGGCTTGCTTTCCGGCTTCCGGTGGAAGTAACATGCAGATGAATAAAACCTTTGGCCGCCTCGGAAAAACTTGAGGCGGTCGGCCGGGCAATTCTCTTCTGAGCTTTTAAGCGGTTAAGTGAAAACGGCTTTTTCGGGGGCCATTCTCCCTGCTAGTCCTTCGCAGGCGCTGGAGGTTCAAGATGAAGATATCGGACATTCTGACCTGGGTAATCGGTTTGATCGCGACAGCCCTGGCGATCTACTTCTTTTTCTGGAAGTACAAGGAGGTCACGCCGGGGCAGGCGCACGGCGACCCGAAATATTTGTGGTTCGCCATCGGCTGCACTGTCGTAGCCTTCCTGTGCGCGCTCGTCTTCTTCGTGCGGCGCGTCAACAAGGAAGAGGAAATCCACATCACTCAGTAGCGGGGCCAGGGGGCGCGCCGCGCCCGGAAGGCCCTCGACTGGGAGTGAGAGCTTGACGCCGTTTGCGTTGTCGCAGTAGCCTGCCCTGCGCAAACGGCGCTTTTCTCTGTCACGCGTAGAGGCGGAGAATTTTCGTGCGGTAACGCTTGAGGAGTGATTGATAGATGCTTGCTTCGCCCCACATCCTGGCCCAGGCCGAGTCAACGGTCTATAACCTGCCGACTTATTTCACCTGGGTTTTCGGCCTGCTCCTGATCGCGGGCGGGCTGGCGTGGCTGGTCGCGACCGTTTTGGGCTTCGCGCGCGCGCGCGCCTTCGGCGTCTCGACGCGCTGGTTCGCGGCCGCCTCGGCCTGCCTGATTCTTTACCACGCGCACTGGCTGGCGCTGGTCTTCAGCGTCACGTCGCAGAACGGCAGCGTCATCTTCCCGATTCTCGCGTCGCTGAATCTCTTCGTCGTCGCCGGGGCCGTCTGCACCATCATAGGGTTCGCGCGGCTCAACGCGGGCGTCGACTCGTCGTCTTCTTCGTCGTCGTAAGCGCTGTGCCAAATCGCGCCCCGGTCTGTTCTCTTCGGTTCATGGGTAGGAAATCGCTTCTCAGGGTCGCGCTCGTCTGTGTGCTCGCGGGCGCGGCCCTTCTCATTCTCGCGTGCGGCTCGGGCGGCGGCGGCGACGCCCGCCGCGCGCGCCCCGGCTTCGTCTCGGCCGACGGCACGCGCTTTCTCGTTGACGGGAGACCCTTCCGCTTCGCGGGCGCGAACGTCTCCGTGATGTACAGGGACGAGGACCGCGAGCGGATGCCGGACACGATGCGCGAGGCGGCGCGCGACGGCCTGAAGGTCGTGCGCGTCTGGGCCTTCGGCGAGGGCGGCGAGGACGGCATAGGGGCCGTCGGCGCGGACCGCGCGGACTGGCCGCGCAAGCACCGCATGCGCCCGGAGCCCGGCCGCTGGAACGAGGACGCGCTCGTCCACCTCGACCGCGTCATCAGTGAGGCCGGGCGCAACAACCTGCGCGTCCAGCTCTGCCTGACCAACTGGTGGCGCGACACCGGAGGCATCACGCAGTACCTCTACTGGGCCGGCATCACGGACGCGGCCGACGAGCGCCACCCCTTCGGCATCAACATGGAGCGCGCGATGCTCTTCTACACGAACGAGACGACGCGCAGACTCTACCGCGAGCACATCGAGAAGATCGTCACGCGGCGCAACACAGTGACCGGCGTCCTCTACCGCGACGACCCCACCATCTTCGGCTGGGAGCTGATGAACGAGGCGCAGGCCCCGACGGGCCGCTGGGCCGAGCGCCGCGCCTGGGTCGCGGAGATGAGCGCCTACATCAAGTCGCTCGACCCGGACCACCTCGTCGCGCCGGGCACCTGGGGCTACCGCACCTCCTGGGAGCGGCGCGAGTGGCTCGCCGAACACAGCCTGCCGACCGTAGACTACTGCGACGTGCACAACTACCCGCGCGACGACCACGACAGCTTCCTGGACTCGCCGGTGGCGCTCCAGGAGTTCATAGACAACCGCGCGGCCGCGGCGCTTTCAATCGGAAAGCCGCTCGTCATCGGCGAGTTCGGGATGGGGCCGGAGGGCTACAAGAATTTCTCGGAGGCCGAGTGGTATCGCGCGCTCTTCGACAGCTCCGTGCGCGCCGGGGCGGGCGGCGTGATGTTCTGGATCATCACGCCCGACCCGCACCGCGGCTACGGGGTTACTTACACGACGCCGCGCGACGAGGCGGTCCGCGCGGAGATTCGCCGCGCCTCCGCGCTCTTCGCCGAGCACGAGGCCGACTCGCCGCCCCCGGACCTGCTGGACCCTTCGCGCCATCTCATCCCGCGCCAGTTCGCTTTCAGCCGTGACGCGAACGACCCGGCGACGCGCCCCGAAGTGGTCACGCCGGAGAAAAAGTCTGACCCGATTATTTACCGCTTCGTGTCGGACATGGCCGTCGCCGGGCGCTTCGAGAAGCTGGGCGGGGGGCAGGGCTACATCTGGGGCAGCGGCATGGGCTACGTCGAGTTCGTCGTGCCGGCGCGCGAGCGCGGGCCTTACGTGAAGACGGTCACGGTGCGCGCGCACCTACAGCCCGTGCTGCCGGCGGACGCGCACCCGCCCGTCACGGCCTCGCGCGTCACGCTCCTGATTAACGGCCTCGACTGCGGCTCGCGCCTGGTCCCCGTGGAGGACGCGCACCGCGCCATCGTCGAGGAGTGGGTCGTCGACACCTACCGCGTCAGGCACCTGGCCGGCCGCGGCCTCCCGCTCTCGATCCGCTTCGCCGTCCTCCCGGACGCGGACGCCCCCTTCGGCCTCAACATCTCCAACTACGCCGAGAGCCACAACCGGCCTAATCAGAAGCCAATCGAAGTCGTCATCAATTAAAAGCAATGATGAATGAAAAGGCAAAGGTCTTTCATTCATCATTCATCATTCAGCGTTCCGCAGTGCCTTCGCCGCTTCCGTCGCGTAGTAGGTGAGAATCAGGTCCGCGCCGGCGCGTTTGATGCAGGTCAGGGTTTCGAGCATGACGCGGCGCTCGTCTATCCAGCCCTTTTGCGCCGCGGCCTTGATCATCGCGTACTCGCCGGAGACGTGGTAGGCGGCCGCGGGCAAATCGAAGCGGTCGCGGACCTGTCGGAGGATGTCGAGGTAGGCGGTCGCGGGCTTGACCATCAGGATGTCCGCGCCTTCGGTGTAGTCCAGCTCGGCCTCGCGCATCGCCTCGCGCGCGTTGCCGGCGTCCATCTGGTAGGCGCGGCGGTCGCCGAAGGCGGGCGCGCTGTCGGCCGCCTCGCGAAATGGCCCATAAAAGGCGGAGGCGTACTTGACGGCGTAGGACATGATGGCGACCGATTCGAGCCCCGAGCCGTCCAGCGCGTCGCGGATCGCGCTGACCTGGCCGTCCATCATGGCCGAGGGCGCGACGATGTCCGCGCCGGCCTCGGCCTGGCTGACGGCCGTCCGCGCAAGGAGTTCCAGCGTCTCGTCGTTCAGGACTTCGCCGCGGCGGACGACGCCGCAGTGGCCGTGCGAGGTGTACTCGCAGAGGCAGGTGTCCGCGATGACGACCATGTCGGGCACGGCCTTGCGGACGGCGCGCGCGGCCTGCTGGACGATGCCCCTCTCGCTGTAAGCGCCCGAGGCGGTTTCGTCCTTCGTCTCGGGCAGGCCGAAGAGAATCACGCCGCGCACGCCCGCCTCGTAAGCCGCGGCCGCCTCGCGCGCGACCTCGTCCACCGAGAGGTTGAAGACGCCCGGCATCGAGGAGACTTCGCGCCTGACGTTCTCGCCTGGGCAGGCGAAGAGCGGGAGGACCAAGTCTTCCGGCGCGAGGCGCGTCTCGCGCACCAGCGCGCGCAGGTGCTCGGTTCGGCGCATCCGCCGCGGGCGGTGAATAATGTCCGACATCAAATGCTTCCTTCCGTCGAAGTGGGCCAGAAAATGATAAGCGCGCGGATCAGGGAGCGCCGCGCGCGCGGTTCAGTTGCCCACGAAGTTATAGCTGATCGTGCCGACGACCTTGACGGGCTTGCCTTCGAGCAGCGTCGGGGCGAATTGCGCCTGACGCGCGGCCTGTATGGCCGCCTGCTGCAAGAGCGGGTGGCCGCTCTCGGCCTGCGCGGCGACGACCTTGCCCTCTTCGTCCACGACGACCTTGACCGTCACAGCGCCCGTGGCGCGCGCCGCTTTGGCGATGGGCGGGTAGGCGGGCTGCGGCAGGCTGCGCACCCTGCCCTGTAGGATGCCGCCCTCGAAGACCCCGCCCGCGGTCTTCCCCTCGGCCTTGCCCGTCACCTTCTCGCGGGCCAGGTAGCGGTCAACTTCGCCGACCACGCCGCCGGAGAACGTGAAGGAGTCGAGGAATTTGGCCGAGATTTTTTGGAAAAGGTCCGTCCTGTTGCCAGGGTCCGCGCTCGGCCGCCCGCTCTTGAAGGCCACGTCGTGCGGCGCTCCGATCATCACTTGGTAGAGGCGGCCCTTGACGAAATAGGCCCGGACCATGAGAAGCGCGGAGTCGTTGTGGAACAGCCACTCGCGGCCGGTCTGCCCGTCCAGGACGACCTCTTTTTCGCCGAGCAGTTTTGTACCCGGCTGCTCGGCCAACGCCGTGTCGCGGCCCGCGTCGAGCGCCCCCCGGACGATTGCCGGGTCGTCGGAACTGACGGGGAGGTCCGAGTAATTGATGATATAAACTGCCGTGTCCGTGAACAGCATGAAGCGGCCTTGCGGAACTTTTCCGAGGTCCGTCTCCAACTCCTGGGTCGAGCCGGTCGGAGTGCCCGGCATCAGGACCGTGAAGCCGCCCGCGTCTGATGAAAACTCTTTCCACGCCCTTTCGTTATTTTCTGCTCCGGGCGCGCCGCCCGACTGGGCCAAGCAAGGAACCGCGCCGCAAAGAAGAACTGCCAACAGCGCGGCATGTCTCGGGAGGTGTCTCAAGTTAGTGTTCCTTTTCCGGCGGGGGCCAAAGCCCGCCGACATAGGCCGACGAAATGAGAAGCGTAAAACGTCTCCCTGCCCGGCCGGCAGTCCCTTTCTCGCGGCAAACATCAGACCGCGGCCATTGTAACTGCTCCCGGCCTTCGACTTCCACTCGCCCTGTTCCCGCTTACGTTCCAACAGAGCGCCCGTTAGAATGGGCCGGTTCTCGCTCCGGGCTTTCGTCGGGGCGGACTATCGGGTGTACGCCTCGGTCGGCGCGCGGGGAATGAAGCCCGAGCCGGCAAAGACCTTGTGGACAGCGGGGTGGAAGAGTTGAAAGCCCGGCCGGTGAAAGTCAGCGCGGGGAAAGCCAACAAGCCGGTGAGAATCGTCATCCCTCTTCCAGACGGTGTTGAAAGGCCCAGGAAGTGAAGGACTCCACCCCGATTTTAGTGGGGCCGCAAGTCAGTACCGCCTGCGGCAGCGGGCGCATTGTCGAATCTATTTGGAGATAAACCTGTAAACGAGGAAGCCCGTCACCTTCACGTTTTTATCCCGAACCGCCACCGGCGGGAATTTAGCCTTGTAGGCGGCCTCCTCTGATGTCGCGAGCAACAGCTTGTGGCCGCTAACCGCTTTGGCCCAAATCACATTCCCCGACTCGTCAAACACTATCTTCACTTTGACCTCGCCGGAAGCGCCCGCGGCTTCGGCCTCCCTCGGATAGACGGGCTTCGGAAGATTCAAGGCTTTCCCGTTGAGGATGCCGCCGACGATTTTAGCGGGCGGCCCTTGTTCCGCGTCGGGCGCGGGGGAGCCGTTGACTCCGCCCGCCTCGATTGTGTCGTACAGCCTCCGCTCCTCTTGGCCCAGCGCGGGGAAGAACGCGCCCAGGTCCGGGTCTTTCGAAAGCAGCGTTTCCGCCTTCCGCTTGTACGCGACCGCCGCAGGATGCCGTTCGATCTTTTCGCTGACCACGGCGGCGTTCACGCTGACGGCGACGGTGTGCCCCAGGCCCTCTTCGTCCTCCTTCCCGCCGAGCAGGGACAGCGCCTTGTCAGCTACCAGGAGCGACAGCTCGGGCAGGGGCTCGTTGCCTCGCAGGTATTCGGTGTCGGTGAGGAGCAACGCAACCCAGTAGTGCTTTTCCACGTCAGTCCCGAGGTATTTTAACAACTCCGCCTCGAACTCTTTGCCGAGCCGCACGCGCTCGGCGTTGAAGAGTGTGGTCAGCGGCTCCTTCGGGCCCGACCACCCGCCCCGCTGCGCCCGCACCTGCTTCTCGACTTCGGCGAACGGGACCGGCGCTACCTCCTGCGCGCGGGCGTGCGGGAAGGCCGAGTGGCTTAAAACAATCAGGCAGAGGAGTGCGGCTCTCATTCGTGATTCAGTAGGAAGTTATGGCGCGGGCAGGAAACGTGCGGGGGACTTCAAGCTACCGCTTCCCTCCTAAACCTACTTTCTGTTTACCAGCTTGAAAGAGTCCAGAAACTTGTCTGCGAATTTTTCCAAAGCCTTGCCGCCGTCGGGGCCGGATTCGGCTTTCGGCATGGTGACGGCTATCTGGTACAGGCGCTGGCCCACCAGATACATCTTGGCTTTCAGGGCGCTGCCGTCTGGCAGCCTCTCCGTGAGCAGGCGTCCCGGATGCCCGCCGATGGAGATTTCCGTCACGCTGAGCAGCTCCGCGTTGACGCTCGACGCCGCGCCCCTGGCCCCGTTGTCCAACACACGCTTCGCCACGTCCGGGTCGTCCAGGGGTATAGGGTAATCCGCGTAGATGACCCCGTACTCGGAAAACGTCTTGAGCTTGTGGATGTGCAGCTTGAACTTCGCCCCCTGAACGTCGAGCGACTTGGTTTCCTCCTTCGGCGTTCCGGGGAATAGGATCGAGAAGCGGCCCTCCGCCGAGGAATATTCTTTCCACGAGACGGGATTAAATTCCCCCGCCGGCTCGTCCCCGGGCCTGTTCGCCTGGGTGAGGCAAGGGGCCGCGCCGCAGACCAGGATGACGAAAAGGAGCGCGTGCCGCGCAGTGTATTTCAAATCCGTCAAGCTCCTCTCAAGGATTTCTTAGTAGAGATTGAAATTGTATTGATTATACTTCCTGGAATCCCTACAGGGAATTTCTCGCCCCGAGAATCAAACTAGGCTAATATGCTAGGCCGTTTTTGAGGTCAGCCGTTCGGTCTCTCAAATCTCGAATCCCGTAGATAGATATGGCACTCGCACCGGATACCATTCTTCAAAACCGCTACCGCGTTGTCTGCAAGTTAGGCGAAGGCGGAATGGGGAGCGTCTATCTGGCCACAGATGAGCGGTTCGATAGCGAAGTGGCTATCAAAGAATCCCACTCGACCGACGACGCGGCCCGCAGACAATTCGAGCGCGAGGCGAGGCTTCTCAACAGGCTTCGGCACAACGCGATGACGAGAGTGATTGACCACTTCACGGAGGGAGACGGCCAATTCATCGTGATGGATTACGTCAAGGGCGCTGACCTTTGGCACATGCTGAAGCAGCGCGACGGCGCGTTCCCGCCGAATCAAGTCTTGGCGTGGGCGGACCAATTACTCGACGCGCTCTCTTACCTTCACGGGCAAGACCCGCCAATAATTCACAGAGACATCAAGCCTCAGAACTTAAAGCTCTCGGACACCGGACAAATCATTTTGCTGGACTTCGGGTTGGCTAAAGGCACGCTCGGGCAAAGTACGTCCATGATGACCAGCAGGAGCGTGTTCGGCTACACCCCCCTTTATGCGCCCCTGGAACAGATTACGGCAGGAGGGACAGACGCCAGGAGCGATATTTATTCACTGGGGGCAACGCTTTATCATTTGATTACAGGAATAATTCCCGCTGATGCGCCGACACGTTACAACGTAATTGAGGAAGACAGGCCCGACCCTCTGAGACCCGCTAATGAAGTGAATCCCAACGTCACCATCGAGGTTGCGAACGTTCTTAGAAAAGCGATGGCGGTAAACCGCAGGGAACGATTTGCCACCGCGGCGGAAATGCGTGAGGCGTTGCTTAATGCGGGCCAGTTCCCTAATCCCGTCTATAGCGGCGCGGCCGAGACAATAACCCAGCCGCGTGCCGTCATCCCCCCGGCCCAGGCTCAAAGCCCGCCGGGGTTGATTGTGAGCGCGACGTCTCCTGTTATCACACCCGCGCCTGAGCCGTCAGTCGAAACTCAACGCCCCTACGCACCGCCTTTTCGACCGGCGAAGAAGTCGAATCGGGCATTATGGTTAGTTCTGCTGCTGGCCGGGATAAGCATCACCGCCGGTCTTCTCTTTTTGATCTTCGCCAAACCTAAATCAGGCACGTCTAACGTCAATCAATCGAACACGCCTGCCGCCGCCGAAAATCTTCCGACGCCGGAAAACACGGCAACGACCGAAGGACAGATTAAAACTTTGACAGGCCATAGCGAGGCTGTGAAATCGGTGGCCGTGTCGCCCGACGGTCAACAGATAGTAAGCGCGAGTGCTGACGGCACAATAAAACTATGGGATGCCCGGACGGGCGCTCTGGCGCAGACGCTCGAAGAATCGGGCAACGAAGTAGTTTCGGTAGCTTTTTCTTCCGACGGGAAATTGTTAGCCGTCGGATTGAGCGGAAGTGATGGGCGCGGCTCGGCCATCATCTTAGACAGCAGTTCGGGCAAATTAGGAGAGGTCAGGCAGAAGCTGCCGGAGAATAATATCAACACGGTAGCAATATCACCCGACGGCACAACTGTGGCGATAGGGAATATCAGCGGCACTTTGAAGTTGTGGGATAGTGCTTCGGGGACTGTGAAGCAGGCATTGGAAGGGCAAGACGTTCAAACTCGCTCAGTCGCTTTTTCCCCCGACGGCAAATCTGTTGCGGGCGGGGGCTACGGCAATACGGTGAAGATATGGGATGCGGAGACGGGCGCATTAAGACGGACGCTGAGTGGTCACAGCAGCGAAATAATGGCAGTGGCTTTCTCGCCGGACGGCAAGACGGTAGCCAGCGGGAGCTTCGATTATACGGTCAGGCTGTGGGACTCCGAGACCGGAGCATTAAAGCGGACGCTGACCGGGGCTGATTTTCTGGTGAGTACGGTCGCCTTCTCACCCGGCGGCCGATTAGTAGCGGGAGGAGCAAATCACAACCTGTTAGTGTGGGACGCGCAGACCGGAATCTTAAAGCAGACACTGCAAGACGACCTTACGTCTATTAATACGATAGCCTACTCGCCTGATGGCAAGATGATTGTCAGCGGAAACGTAGACGGCACAGTAAAGCTATTCAACATGGGTGAGATAAGGTAACAGCCAACCGCGCCTCTCCTTCTCCGGCTTAGCAGCAGCAAACGCCCGGAATCTCACGCCTCGATTTCCACGCGGTAGTCTTCGATGACCGGGTTCGACAGGACCTCGCGCGCCATGCGCGTGGCGGCCTCGTGCGCGCTCTCGCGGTCGAGCGAGCCGTCGAGCGCGATCTCGAAGTACTTGCCCTGGCGCACGTCGGCGATGCCGTCGAAGCCCAGGAGTTCGACGGAGTGCTGTATCGCCTTGCCCTGCGGGTCGAGCACGCTCGGTTTCAGTGTGACGTAAACTTTGGCTTTCATGATGATGGCTCCGGGGAGATAGTTTTCGATTCATTCCTGCCCAAAGACTCGCTCGAAGACCTTGTCTACATTTCTCAGGTAAGTGTCGAGTGAGAAGGCGCTCTCGATCTGCTCGTCGGAAAGGTGTTTCTTCACGTCAGGGTCCGAGCCGATGAGCGTTTGGAACTCGCCGCCCTCGTCCCAGACACGCATGGCGTTGCGCTGCACCCACTCGTAGGCCGTCTCGCGCGAGACGCCGCTCTGCGTGAGCGCGAGCAGCAGTTGGCCGCTGAAGACCAGCCCGCGCGTTGCGTTCAAATTTTCAAGCATGCGCTCGGGGTAGACGACCAGGCCGTCCAGGAGCGAGGCCGTCTTGGCGAGCATGTAGTCGAGCGCCGCCGAAGAGTCGGGCAACACTATGCGCTCGGCAGACGAGTGCGAGATGTCGCGCTCGTGCCAGAGGGCGACGTTCTCCAGGCCGACGATTGCGTTTGCGCGGACGGTGCGCGCCATGCCGCAGATGCGCTCGGACAGAATCGGGTTGCGCTTGTGCGGCATGGCACTTGAGCCCTTCTGCCCGCGCTTGAACTTCTCCTGCGCCTCCCTCACTTCCGTCCGCTGCCAGTGGCGGACCTGGAGCGCGAACTTGTCCAAAGATGACGCGATGATGGCGAGCGTGCAGAGGTATTCGGCGTAACGGTCGCGCTGTATGACCTGCGTGGAGACGGGCGCAGGCTTGATGCCGAGACGCCGGCACACTTTCTCTTCGACGACGGGGTCGAGGTGCGCGAACGCGCCGACCGCGCCGCTGATTTTCCCGACCGCGACTCTCTCCCTCGCCGCTTGGATGCGCGCGCGGTTGCGCCGCATCTCGTCGTACCAGAGGAGGAAGGTCATGCCGAACGAGGTCGGCTCGGCGTGTATGCCGTGCGTGCGCCCTATCTGCGGCGTGTGCTTGAACTCGAAGGCGCGGCGCTTCAAAACTTCGAGGAGCGCCTCTATTTTCCCGAGCAGGATGTCGCACGAGTCGCGCAGGAGGAGCGCGTTGGCCGTGTCCACCACGTCCGAGGAGGTCAGGCCGTAATGGACGAAGCGCGCCGACTCGCCGATTGACTCGGCCAGGTTCGTCGTGAACGCGATCACGTCGTGGTCGGTCGTCTTCTCGATCTCGTTGATGCGCTCGACCGTGAAGGCCGCGCGCGACTTAATCTCTTCCAGCGCCTCGCGCGGGATGACGCCCATCTCCGCGTGCACCTCGCACACGGCGATTTCCACGTCGAGCCACTTCTGAAACTTGTTCCGCTCCGACCAGAGCGCCCCCATCTCGGGCAATGTATATCGTGAAATCATAAAGAAGTGCTGAGTGCTGAGTGCTGAGTAAAAGAAAGAGTTCTTACTCAGTCCTCAGCAATTTATTTCAACGCGTCAGAATTAACGAAATATCTCGCGAGTTGCCAGCGGCCGTCGCGCTCGACGAGCGTGAAGGTCTCCATGCCTTCGGCGCGGTCGAACTTGGTCGCGTAGGTGATGACGAACGAGTGGCCGCCAGAGCCGTCCTGCTCCGTGGCCGTGTGAAAGGAGCGCGTCCTGACGTTGCCGAGCCTCTCCTTCAACTTCCTGAAGGTCGCCTCGGACTCTTCAATCGTCGTCGCCTGCCGCCACTCCTCGGCCGCCTCGTTGTAAATCTTCTCGTAGCGCCCGCCCGCCATGTCCTCGCCCACGGCGTCGATGGTCGCCCGCGCCTCCGCCGGGACGCCGCCGCGGTTCGCCTTCAGCGTGCAGGAAAGGGCGAAAAGTAAAAGGCAAAAGGCAAAAGTAAGAGAAAGACATTTAATGAAAGTCGGGCGCGAGCCCGCCCGATCTTTCTCCTTTCGCCTTTTAACTTTTGCCCTCACAGCTCTATCCACGGCGTCGGCTCTTTCGCGTGCGCGAGGCTGATTTCGGTCTCGGCCTGGAAGAGCGGGGCGCGCTCCCTGAGCGCCAGCTCGGCGGAGATTTTGGCGACGTAGGGGTTGTTGGCCCGCTGAGAAAGGTGTGCCAGAACGACGTGGCGCGCGGTGCCGTCGAAGCCCTCGCGCAGCCAGTCGGCCACGTCCTCGTTCGAGAGGTGGCCCGTGCGCGACAGGATGCGCTGCTTCAACTCCCAAGGGTAAACGTCGCACGCCTTGAGCATGTCGCGGCTGTGGTTCGACTCGATGACGATTGCCGCGCAGCCGCGCAGCCGCTCGGTGATGAGCGTCGTGATGTGGCCGAAGTCCATCAGCGTCGCCACGCAGACGCCGTCGTGCGTGGCCGTGAAGCCGAAGTTGTCGGCCGCGTCGTGCGGGATCGTGAACGGGTGGAAGTCAATCACGCCGACGCGGAAGTCCCTGCTCGACTCTATCTCCACGGTGCGGTCGCGCAGGGCGTCCGCGCGCTTGCGCGGCTCGTCCGAGGAGCGCGGGCCGTGATGCTCGCTGATGTAAGCCTCAAGCGTCTTGCCCGAGATGAAGACGGGGCAGTCGAGATTTTTCAGGAGCACACGCAGGCCGCCCGCGTGGTCGCCGTGCTCGTGCGTGATGACCACGCCGTCGAGCCGCGCGGGGTCGCAGCCGACGAGATTGAGCCGCCGCACGATCTCCTTCGCGCTCATCCCTGCGTCGACGAGTACGTGCGTCCCCCCCGCCGCGATGAGAATCGCGTTGCCGGTCGAGCCGCTTCCGAGGACAGTGAGTTTCATGAATGATGAATGCGGAATGGTGAACGATGAATGATGAATCAAAGACGAACGGTTCTTAATTCATCATTCACCATTCATCGTTCCGCATTAGTCTTTCTTCCAGACTGAGCCGTCGGCGTATTCGAGCTTGGCGATCTCTACGCTCTGCTTGCCGGTCGTGATGTGGCGCGACTTGTCTTTCGGGTCGAGGCCGATGCCGGCGGTGAGCGTCTGCGTCTCGCCTGGGAGAATCTGCTGCTTCGACTGAAGCCGGTAACGCTTCAGCTCCTTGCGCTCCTTCTCGTCCGTGAAGACGTAGTCCCAAGAGACCGCCTTGATGGCCTTCGCGCCCGTGTTCTTGACGGACGCCTTCGCCGTGTACTTGAAAACGTAGAGGGTCCCGCGCGTCACCTTGTACGTGGTCGAGGGGTCGTCGCTCGCGGAGCTTTCGTTGTCCCTGACCGTCTCGGCGCGGTCGTAGCCCGCGTACTTCCACTCGAAGCTGAGGACGGAGACGTCCGGCGCGCTCTCCCCTTCGGCGAAGGCCCGCGCCGCGCACACAGCGGCGAGGGCCGCCAGCAAGATTAACGTCAGTGCCGCCTTCATTGCCGCCTCCCTTCTTCCCGCGCCCTCAGATTTCGAGGCGCGAGCGGTCAACGCGGAAGCCGTTGAGGTCGCCGAGCGCGGCGAGCGCAAGGCCCTCTGAGGTGAAATACTCGCGCGCGATCCGCCGCAAGTCCTCGACCGTGACGGCTTCGAGGCGGCTGATGACTTCGTCCGGCGAGATGCGGCGGCCGTGTATGATCTCCTGCCGGGCCAGAGCGCCCGCGCGCACGCTCGAAGATTCGAGCCCGAGCAGGATGGACGAGACCGCTTGCTCTTTGACCAACTGCAACTCTTCTTCGGGCACCTCCTCGCGCACGACGCGGCGCAGCTCCGCGAGCGAGAGGTCGACGACTTCGTCCAGTTGCTCGGGAGAAGTGCCCGCGTAGATGGCGAAGACGCCCACGTCGGAGAAGGCGCTCGCGCCCGCGCCGACCGAGTAGGCGAGGCCCCGCTCCTCGCGTATGGACTGCCAGAGGCGGCTGCTCGTCCCGCCGCCGATGACGTTGGCGAGCAGGCTCGCCGCGAAGCGTTCCTCGCTCCGCGCCGAAGGCCAGGGCGCGGCGATGATGAGATGCGCCTGCTCAAGCTCTTTTTTGCGCTCGATGATAATCGCCGCGGAAGGCCGCGGCTCCTGCGCCTGCGCCGGGCCGTTGGGCGACGCCCCTTCGGGCGGCTCCGACTCGGGGAAGGCGCGCGCGGCCATCTCGACCAGTTGCTCGTGGCTGACGTTCCCGGCGGCGGCGATGACCAGGTTGCGCGCGCGGAACTCGCTCGCGTGGAACTGGGCCGTCTTGACTTCGTCGAAAGTGGGGACCGTCTCGGCCGTGCCCTCTATGGGGCGGCCGAGCGGCTGGTCCGGGAAGTAGGCCGCGTTGAAGAGTTCGCCCAGGAACTCGTCCGGCGTGTCCTCGACCATCTTCATCTCTTCGAGGATGACTTTCTGCTCGCGCCGCAAGTCCTCGCGGTCGAAGCGCGGGCGCGCGAGCATGTCCGACAGCAGGTCGAAGCCCTGCGCGAGCCCGGCGTCCGTCACCTTCATGGTGAAGCCCGTGACCTCGTGCGTCGTGAAGGCGTCGAGGTGGCCGCCCAAGCGGTCCGACTCGACGGCAATGTCGAGCGCCGAGCGGCGCTGGGTCCCCTTGAAGACCGCGTGCTCTATGAAGTGGCAGATGCCGTTTAGCTCGGGCTGCTCGTGGCGCGAGCCGCGCCGCGCCCAGATGCCCACGGTCACGGAGCGCAGGCCCGGCATGTGCTCCGTCAGGACGATGAGACCGTTCGGGAGCCTGGTTGACTGAATCTGGTCTGTCATACTGCTTAGAATCGACTACTCCGGCTGGCGAAAAATGCGCGCGCGTTATTAAAAGAGCATCCTAACACGCCGTAAAACTGGCCCGCAAATACAGCAGGCAGCGGGCAGTCGGCAGTCGGCAGTAAAAACAAGAAGCAGCCGGCCGTCCTACTCATTTGCTTCTTTTTTGTCTTTAACTGCCCGCTGCCCACTGCCCGCTGCCAACTGTTCCGAGGCGGGCGGCATCCGAAGTCCAGCACCTACTGGCTAACAGTTTGCTTGACATGCCCCGTGGCTTGGCGGAAAATAACGGCTTCGCAAGCGGGGTCGGCTCATCTACGAAGGCAACAGTAAAAAAGGAAAAGTGATAAAGCGTCTCTCCAAAGCCTTTTCCTTTCGTTTCGCCTTGTCTGCGCCCGGAGGTTTTACCGAGATGAGGAAAACTTTGCGCGTCGGATTGGCGCTCGCCGCTCTCGCCGTTGTCGCGTGCGGGGCGGGAGCGCCGCAAGTTTTTGCGGGCGGGAGGGTCGCGACCGTCAGCGGCTCGGTCATAGACAGTAAGGGCAACCCGATTGCGGGCGCCATCGTCTCGGTCATCAAGGACGGGGCCGACGTCGTCATCAAACAGGTCAAGAGCGCGGCCGACGGCAGCTTTGTCGCCAAAATCATGCCGGGCCGCTACAGCCTGCGCGCCGCCGCCGCCGGCTTCAACGCAGTCCTCTTCGACGCCGTCCAAGTCCAACCCGCAGACCAGGTCGTCTACCGCTTCAGGCTGGAGCCCGTCGGCTCTGGCCGGACCGCGCCCGAGCGGCGCAAGGACCGCGACGACCGCAAGTGGATGCTGAGGTCGCGCGCGGGCAACCGGTCCATTTTCCAGGCGGGCGAGGGCGAGGACGCGACCGTCAACGCCGTGCTCGACGATTTGGAGGCGGCCGCGGGCGAGCCCTACGAAGTCGTCCGCACCCTGGACGAAGAAGAGGGCGAGGGCGCGCCGCCGCGCACGCAGGGCGTCGTAGAGACGTACTTCGCCTCGTCCGACGGCACGCACTCTTACAACTTCGCGGGGGTGAATTTCGCGGTGGCCCGTCCCCTGGGCGGGCGCGTGGATTTGATCTTCGCAGGGCAGACGGGCGTCGGCGTCGGCGCGCCGCAGCGGCTGGAGGTTACGGCCTCCGTCCGCGCGGGCGACGCGCACCGCCTGAGGTTGACGGCCGCCGGCGGCCTGCTCAACAGCTACAATTCTTCGCACGATTCACGCAAGGGAGGCTCGCTCGGGCAGCTTTCGCTGCGCGCCGTGGACGAGTGGGTGGTCCGCGACGGCATCGTCGTCGTGCTCGGCCTGGACTACTCGCGCTTCCTCGGGGCGAGCGGCGCGCAGGCGGTCAGCCCGCGCTTAGGCTTCCAGTTCGACGCCAACTCGAAGACGCGCGTCCGCGCGGCCTACGCGCCCTCGACCGACTGGGCGACCGCCGCGCAGTCCATCGCGGAGTTCGAGGACAGCCGCGTGATTTTCCGCGAGCCTGTCTCCACGCCCGTGGCCTACGTCGACGGGCGCGCCGTGATGGAGCGCAGCCACCGCCTTGAGTTCGGCGTCGAGCGCGTTCTGGACAACGAGTCGAGCATCGAGGCGACGGCCTTTTTCGACACGACTTCTAACAGGGGCGTCGGCGTGTTCGGCGCGCCGCTCTCGGCCTTCGCCGGCGAGGCCGGCGCGCCGCTTCTGAGCGTGGCGAACCAGGAGGGGGCCGCCCGCGGGTTGCGCGTCGTTTACGCGCGGCGCATCAGCAGCGTCCTCCACGCGTCGGTCGGCTACGCGTTCGGGCGCGGCCAGCAGCTCTCGGCCAGGGGGCTGACTAACCCGTCGGAGTTCTTCGAAGACGGCTTCTTCCAGACCGCGGCCATCGAGATGAGCGCGCACCTGGATTCCGGGACGCGCGTCCGCACCATCTTCCGCTTCAGCCCGCGCGCGACCGTCTTCGCCATCGACCCGTTCGCCGGCCGCCTCGCGGTCTACGACCCGAGCCTGAGCATTCTCATCACGCAGGAGCTGCCCAACTTCGGGCTGCCCGTCCGCGCCGAGGCCGTGATCGACGCGCGCAACCTGCTCGACGCCCAGGCCACGGCGGAAGACGGCGAGACGTTCACGTCCGTCGACGCGGGCCGCCGCTCTGTCCGCGGCGGCATCTCTGTCAGATTCTAAAAGCAGAAGGCAGTAAGCAGTAGGCGGAAGGCAGAAAACATGAAGTACCGTTGATGCCTTCCGCTTCGTGCCTTCTGCCCTCTGTTTTGCCCCATTTCCAAATTCTCGGACAAGTCCAAAAACTTGGATACGGGGCGGCGTCTGAATACTGGTTTTGCGCGCTATTGGGAATATGTTTTGAAGTGGGGAAACGTCCGGGGCTTCGGAGAAATGCTTCGGGGTCGCCGAGGCTCCCGGCGCGAGGTCGGACGCGGCGCAGACTGGAACATTGATTGCCTGAATTGAACCGATGTTGAAGTGTGCTCTGCTCTTGAGCGGGGCGGGACGAGAACGAGAGGCGCGAGGCCGCTGGTGAAATGAGATGAAGGGCTCTGTGCTGACAACGCGTGCGTGGGTGCTGCTGATCGCGGCGGCATTGCTCACGATTGCCGGCGCGCTCAACTTCCAGCAGCGGTGGAAGCACAAGTCCCCGCCGACCGACGGCATCCGCTGGGCCCAGACCGGGAACCGCATCACGGCCCAGTCGGTCGACCCGAACTCGAACGCCGGCCGCGCGGGCGTCCTCAGCGTCCAGACCGGCGACGTGCTCCGCGGCATCAGCCTGGACGAGGCCGAGTTCGACGAGATTCAGTACGTCCAGGACATCCCGATTTACCTGGAAGAGGCCGGGCCGGGCGGCCACCTCATTTACCTCATCGAGCGCCCCGCGAACCCGGAGGAGACGCGCTGCTGCTGGAAGGCCGACATCTACCCCGAAGAGGTCTCGACCTGGAAGACCTACGACCTTTACGTCAACTTCATCGGCGTCATCTACCTCTTCGTCGGCCTCTTCGTCCTCTTCAAGCAGGGCGCGCGCGCGCCCTTCGTCACGCACTTCGCCGCGCTCTGCCTGACGGCCTTCGTCTTCCACTTCTACAAGTCCACGACCCAGTACGAGGACCTCGACCTGGCGGTCGCGTTCCTGGACGACGCGGCCTACATCCTCTTCGCGCCGCTGCTGGTTCACTTCTGCACGCGCTACCCCGTGCACAAGCAGATCGGCAACGAGAGCCGCTGGCCGATCTTTCTGATTTACGCCCCGGCCGCAGTTTTAATCATCACGGCGGCGCTGCTCTACAACGTCACCCAGTTGACCCCGCCGTCGCGGCTGCCCTTCTCCGACAGGTTCGTTGACGGCTACTACCTGGCGGTCTTCGTCCACTTCATGCTGGGGATTCTGGCGAGCGCGGCGCTCCTCGTGTGGACGTTCGTCCGAAGCGAGTCGGCCGTCATCCGCCAGCAACTCAAGTGGGTCGTCTGGGGCTCGGCGCTCGCCATCACGCCGTTCACCCTGCTCTACGCGACGCCCTACGTCTTCGGCATCCACACGGAGAGTTGGCTGACGGACATCGCCGTGCTGCCGCTCGTCCTGATCCCGCTCACCTTCGGCAACTCCGTGGTGCGCTACCGCCTGATGGACGTGGACATCGTCGTGCGCCGCGCGGCCGTCTACGCGCTGACGACCATCGCCATCGCCATCATGATCGGCGCGGTCGTCTACGCCGCCGGGCTCTACGCGCTCGTGGGCGAGGTCGCCATCAGCGAATTGACGCTGCGCGTCGCCGGCGCGGTCGCGGCCATGACGGCGATTGTGATGATCGCCGCGCCCATCAAGAAGTACTTGCAGGAGCGCACGGACCGCCTCTTCTACGGCGAGCGCTACGACATGCGCAACGGGCTGCTCGACTTCGGCCGCACGCTCTCGGCGACGACCGCGCTCGAACCGCTCCTGAACGCGCTCGTCAGCCGCTTGCAGCAGGTCCTGAACGTCAACCGCATCGTCATCTTCATCGAGGACGAGACGGAGCCCGCCGGCTACCGCGTGGCGCGCGCCGTCGGATTGTCGTCGGCGATGATCGTGCCGCCGGACTTCCGCGAGATGATTCGCACGCGCTCGGCCGAGACGGGCGTGGTGCGCGCCGACGACCTCGACCTCGTGCCCGAGACGACGGGCTTCGTCCGCCGCGCGATGCACTACTACGTCCCGTGCATCGTGCGCGGCCGGATGGTCGCCGTCATTGGCCTGGGCCGCTCGGCAGACGGCGCGCTGCTCTCGTCCGAGGACGTGGAAATCCTGCGCACCGTTTCGGGCTACGTCGCCGTCGCCATCGAGAACAGCCTGCTCTACCAGGAGCAGACGGCGCGCGCCGCCGAGCTTGAACTCCTGAAGGAGTTCAACGAGTCCATCGTCGAATCCATCAACGTCGGGCTGCTCGCCGTGGACCTGGAGGGGCGCGTGACGCGCTGCAACTCCGCGCTCGAAAAGATTCTCGGCGTGCGCCGCGACGCGGCCATCGGCCGGCGCGTCGAAGACCTCTTCTCGGAAGACTTCGGCGAGACGCTGCACCAGGTTTTGGGGAGCGGCCGCTGGAACCTGACCGAGTTGCGCCACATCTACAAGCTGCACACGGCCACGAGCGCGGGCCGCTCGCTCGTCCTCAACGTCGCGTTCGCGCCCTTGCAGGCCGACTCGCAGGTGCGCACGGGCGCGCTCGTCGTCCTCGAAGACGTGACCTCGCGCATGCGCCTCGAAGAGCAGTTGCAGCAGCGCGAGAAGCTCTCCTCAATCGGCCTGCTCGCGGCCGGCGTGGCCCACGAGGTCAACACGCCGCTGACGGGCGTATCAAGCTACACGCAGATGCTGATGGGCATGTTGCCCGAGACGGACCCGAAGCACGCGCTCCTACAGAAGGTGCGTCGCCAGGCCGACCGCGCCTCCGACATCGTCAACAACCTCCTCAACTTCTCGCGCACGGGCGGGGCCACCGAGTTCACCGAGCTTTCCGTCAACCGCGTGATGGACGACACGCTCCAGTTGCTTGAGCCGCAGTTGCGCCGCAGCCAGGTCGAGCTCGTGCGCGCCTACGACCCCGACTTGCCGCAGACCTACGGCAACGCGGTCAAGCTGCAACAGGTCTTCACGAACCTCATCCTGAATGCGCGCGACGCCATCCTCGAAGGCGGGCGCATCACGCTCTTTACGGCCTCGACCGACGAGGAGACCATCGTCATCGAAATCTCCGACACGGGCGTCGGCATCGCGCCCGAGAACGTCGCCAAGATTTACGACCCGTTCTTCACGACCAAGGGCGTCGGGCGCGGCACGGGACTCGGCCTCGCCGTCACCTACGGCATCATTCAGGAGCACGCCGGCCACATCGCCGTCGAGAGCACGCCGGGCAAAGGCACCACTTTCCGCATCACGCTCCCGACAGTCGGCGCGCGCGCGCACCTTCAGGCCGCGGCGAGCGACTGAAAGCGCGGCTGAAGCGTCCGCCCTCTCGTCCCTGAAAATAGATGAAGAGACTGCACCTGACGTTCGGCGTGCTCGTCGTCCTCGTCTTCCTGCTGACGGGGCAGTACATGGATTTTCAAGACCCGAAAGTCAGGGAACTGACGGACGAGGGCACGAGGATGATGTTCCGCTCCCGCCACATCTACGTCCTGCTCGCGGGCCTCGTCAACCTCGGCGTCGGCGTCTACTTCACCTCCCACGGGGCGCGCTGGCGGAAGACCATGCAAATCGCCGGCTCAATCCTCATCCTCCTCGCCCCGCTCCTCATGACGGCCGCCTTCTTCTACGAGCCGACGCTCAAGGGTCTTCAAAGGACGTTCACGCAGCCCGCGATAGTCGCGCTCTTCGCAGGGGTTTTCCTCCACCTCTTCAGCGGAATAAGGCAGGCGGGCGAGCTGCGGGGTCACGCGAAACGACACGAAGGGACTTAGGCTTCGGTGTTATTTCGCGCGGCGCGCGCGGCCCGTTCTTTTCCTTTTGTTCTTCTTCCCCTCCGTCCAACCTGCGGGCCTTATTTGCCGTCTTACGCTTCTTGAGTTAGGTTATTGGTTATGGCGAAAAAGGGTTCGGTGCTCGTCGTGGACGACGAGGAGATCATGCGCGACGTGCTGGAGACGCTGCTCTCGGCCGAGGGCTACCGCGTTGATCTCGCCAAGACAGGAGAAGAAGGACTCGAAGCCTACGGGCGGCGGGCCTTCGACGTGGTGCTGCTCGACGTTTCGATGCCGGGCATGGGCGGCCTGCGCGCGCTCGAAGAGTTCCTGAAGATGGACGCCGACGCGTCCGTCCTGATGATCACTGCCTACGCGACCTTCGACACGGCCATCGCCGCCTGGGAGAAGGGCGCGATGGGCTGCATCCGCAAGCCGTTTCAGAACGAGCAGATCGTCGCGCAGGTCGCCGCGGGCATCAAGCGCCGCCGCAAGGAGGAGGAGCGGCAGACCCTGCGCCGCGCCATGAGCCGCGCCGTCGACCGCGGCGCGATGGTCGGACACTCCGACGCCATGCAGCAGGTCTTCCGCCTCGTCGATCAGGTCGCGCCGGCGCGCTCGACCGTCCTGATTACGGGCGAGAGCGGGACGGGCAAGGAGTTAATCGCCAAGTCCATACACGAGTCCAGCCCGCGCGCCCCGCGGCAGTTCGTCACCGTCAACAGCTCCAACATCCCCTCGGAGCTTCTCGAAAGTGAGCTCTTCGGCCACACGCGCGGCGCGTTCACCGGCGCGGTCGCCGCCAAGAAAGGTCTCTTCGAAGTCGCGGACGGCGGCTCCATCTTCCTCGACGAGATAGGCGACATCCCGCCCGAGACGCAGGCGCGCCTCCTGCGCGTCATACAGGAGCGCGAGTTCACGCCTTTGGGCGACACCTCGCCCCGGCGCGTCGACGTGCGCATCATCGCCGCGACCAACATCGACTTGAAGGAGGCCGTCAAGCAGGGCACCTTCCGCGAGGACCTTTACTACCGCCTCTCGGTCGTGCCGATTGAGCTGCCGCCTTTGCGCGACCGCCGCGAGGACATACTCCCGCTCGCGCAGCATTTCATCCGAAAGTACAACGAGGAGAACGGCCGCCAGGTCTCCGAGCACATCAGCCCCGACGTGCTCGCGCTTCTGGAAGCCTACTCGTGGCCCGGCAACGTGCGCGAGCTTGAGAACGCCATCGAGCGCGCCGTCGTCATCGCGCCCGGCGACGAAATCACGCGCGAGTGCCTGCGCTCCGAAATCAGCGACCCGCAGGCCGCGCGCGCCACCGCCCGCGAGGGCACGAGCGGCGCGGCCTCGCTCGACATAGGCCGCGGCGTCAACTTCTACGACGAGGTGCGCCGCTTCGAGATCGACCTCATCCGCCGCGCCCTGGAGCAGACCGGCGGCCACCAGTCCCGCGCCGCGCGCCTGCTCGGCATGAACGCCACGACGCTCAACTCCAAGATCAAGACCTACAACATCGACCCGCGCTCGTGAGCCGGCGGACTTCGGCCGTAGCAGGTCGCGCGCAACCTTCCGAGGTTTGCGGGCGTGTGAGTTCCGCGCTCGTTGTCCGCGCTTCAGCGGGCCCGCGGCGGCGGCTGATTTTTGATAGTGCAGGCAGGGGGGCTCTGTCGGAGGGCGGGAAATTTTCCCGCCCTCGCGCCATTAGTGGCCGGTGAGCTTGGCCGTAGATTCCAGAATCACTATCGTCAGGTTGATGCCGTACGCGAAGCGGTTCGGTTTCCTTGCCGCGTCTCTCCTGCCGGATTCGTACTCCCTTTGCGCGGGCGAGGGTTTCAGGCGAAGTCGCCGAAGCCGCAAAGGGGCTGAGCGGGTCGCGCCTTATTCCAAATCCAGTTCCCTGACCTCAATCGTCACGTCGACGTTGAGCGCCTGCGGGTTGAGCTTGACGTTGGGCTCGACCTTAGGGAGTTTGGCGCTGTACTTCATCCTCCCAGTCCGCATGGCCCGCTCCACGAAATCCTTGATGATCTCCTTCTCGACGAACTCCTTCAGGTAAGTGTTGTCGTAGGCCGCGCCCTGCTTCAGCTTCCAGCGCTCTTTGAGGTAGTCCGCGTCTGCCTCGGGGAGCCCCTTGATGGTCAGCGTGCTCATCGTGTAGCGCGGCCCCTCCGCGACGGCGACGCGGTAGGCGACGCGGCGGTTCTCGTCGTCGTAGACGGGCTCGCCCGTGACGCGCGCCTGTAGGTATCCCTTCCTCCCGTAGAGTCTTTCGACGGCCTTCAGGCCCTCCTCGATCCTGAGCCCGTCGGCGATTGCGCCCGGCTTCATCCCGAGCGGCGAGTCCAGGTCGCGCGCCGGGTAGGCTTCGTTGCCCGCCCACTCCGCCTTGTCCCAAGTGTAAGAGACGCCCTCCGTGACCGGCAGCGTGACGACGACGCCGTCCCTGCACTCGCCGGAGCCGACGGCCGCCGCCGGCTGGCCGAACTTCGCCTTGAGGTGGCCGTGCTGCTTGTAGACCGGAATCAGGTTGGCGTGGGCGAAGGCGCTGGCGAACTCCTGCGAATATTCTGTGCCAAGAAGTCCTTTGGAATTTTTGACGAGCTCGCGCTCCCCGACGCCGGCCGAGCCTGGGAAGCGCACGCCGCAGACTTTGACGGCCGAGCCCGAGACGCTGAAGACGTGCCTGGGGTTCCGGCCCGTGGTGTCCGCCGAGGGCGTGTAGTTGACCTGGCCCGCGATGTTACGCTCCCGCAGCAGTCGCTCCAGCGCCTTAGTGATGCTCTGTATGACGCCGCCCCGCTCGGGCGCGGTCCCGTCGAACAGGGGGACTTCGCCGCGGACGGCGCTGGTCAACTCTTCATTCGTGAACCAGACGAAGTTGTCGAAGACGACGGGGACGCCGCCGCCCTTCTGCTCTTCGACCTGGAAGGTGACGCTCGCCTGGTCGTTGCTGGTCCGCAGGCGGTAGCTCAGCTTCGTGAAGAGGCCGCTGTCGAGGAGCCGCTGCGCCGCCGCGTCCAGGTCTTCGACCGTGACGCGCTGGCCGATTTGCAACCCGCTCGCGCCGACGGCCTGCTCTTTACTGACCCGCGCGAGGCCCGCGAACTCCACGCCCGCGAGCCGCAGACTCTTCCCCGCCTGCTGCTGCTGCGCCTGTGCCAATTCAGGCCGGAAGATTGAAAGCGCCAGCAAGGCCGCGAAGACTGCGGCGAAGCCCGCGGCGCGTTTGAACGAAGCGTGGCGAGTCGAACTCACGAGGCTTACTCAACTCTCTCTCGGTGGAAATAAGGAGTTTCTCTTAGCGCCTCCGGCGTGAGAAAACCAGTTTCCCGCCGGAGGCGCTAAGGATTGAGTCTCCGTTTTGAGACGCGCGAGTAAGCTAAAAGGCTGTACGCCGGTCCGTCAAATCCGGGGAAGTGTTTCGACGCGGTTGCGCCCCTTCTTTTTGGCCTGGTAGAGCGCGGCGTCGGCGCGGGCGATCATGTCGTTGCCGGACTCCTCGCCCGAGAGGCTGGCGACGCCCACGCTCAGGGTGATGCCGAAGGGGCGGGCGCTGCCGCCGAAGAAGCGCCCTTCGGCCGCGGCGCGAATCTTCTCGCCGAGCGCGCCCGCGCCAGTGAGGTCCGTCTCCGGCAGCAGCACCAGAAACTCCTCGCCGCCGTAGCGGAAGACGGTGTCCGTGCCGCGCCCCGTCTCGCGCAGGACGGCGGCCATCTGCCGCAGCACGAGGTCGCCGGTCGCGTGGCCGTAGGTGTCGTTAATCGTTTTGAAGTTGTCCAGGTCAACCATCAGGCAGGAGAGCGGACGACTGTAGCGCCGGGCCTCGGCGCTCTCGCGCGCGAGCGTGTGCGTGAGCGCGTGGCGGTTGAGGAGGCCCGTCAGCGCGTCCGTCATGGCGCGCTCCTGCGCCTCCTCGGCCCGCACGCTGGCCTCCTCGGCGCTCGTGCGCAGCAGGTCGCGCTCGCGCTTGAGGCGTATGCGGACGTGGACGCGCGCGACCAGTTCCGCCGCCTCGAACGGCTTGCTGATGTAGTCGTCCGCGCCGAGTCCCAGGCCGCTGACTTTCATCTCGGTCTCGTCGCGCGCGGAGAGGAAGATGACGGGGATGTCGCGCGTGCGCTCGTCCTCTTTAATCCGGCGGCAGGCGTCCATCCCGTCCATCTGGGGCATCATCACGTCCAGGATGACGAGGTCCGGCAATTCTTCGCGCGCCAACTGGACCGCCTCGCCGCCGTCGCGCGCCGTCAGCACGCGGTAGCCCTCGCGCTCCAGCCGGCGCTGAATCAACTGACGGTTGACCGCCTCGTCGTCGGCGACGACAATCGTGGGCCGGGCGGTCTCTGTCACTTCCTTGAGCATAGCAACTGGCACAGCTTTTCACCCGCAAGGTTTAAACCGGCCCCGGAGGGGCTTTTTCTTCAGGTTTATTGACGCGCAGACGGGCGCGAAGGCGGCCTTGCCCTGTGAAGAGATTTTTACGGGGTGCAAGAGGACTGCCAGGAGCTTTCCCACTAAGGACCGTGCAGTGAAGCTATCTTAAAATACTTCCGCCCGCAGCCGCAATAGGCAATCTTTGTGCTAAGCTCTGGGGCCGGTGAATGGTGAATAGTGCGTGGTAAATGGGCGAACGGTTTTCACCATTCACCATTCGCCATTGACTATTCACTGCTGGAAGGAGTCTTCAGGTGCGACGACGCGAAGGCGACGGGTGCCCCGTGGCGGGGGCTTTGCAGCTTGTCGGCGACAAGTGGACGATGCTCGTGGTGCGCGACCTCGCCGCGGGGCCGAAGCGCACGACGGAGCTTCTGGCGGCGCTGCACCCCATCAGCAGCCGCACGCTCGTCGGCCGCCTGCGCGACATGGAGCGCGACGAGTTGGTCGAGCGGCGCGACTTCGGCGGGAGCCCCCCGCACGTCGAGTACGTCCTGACCGAGCGCGGACGCCTCCTCCTGCCCTTCCTGGACGCCCTCAGACGCCTGGGCCAATCCCTCGACTGCAACGACTGCGAAGACCGCCGCGAGCGCCTGGGCGATTACTGCGACGCCTGCCCGCGCCGGGAGGAGGCGGAACCCGCACGCGCGCCCGCGAGGCGCAGGGAGGCCGACGACTCGATTGTGCTCTTGTGACGCCGGGCCGCGGAGTCAAAGAAGCTGACCACGAAAACACGCGGGACGACACGGAGAAGACTTTCTCTTTCGTGTCGTCCCGCGTGTTTTCGTGGTTGGTGTTCTTACCGCCTCAGTTCTGCCGGAGGGCCGGCATGGGAATCGGGATGTTGTAGGTCGTCGCGCCCACGCCGACGCCGCTCTCACATGAATTGGGCGGCACGGTGCAGATGCGCCGCGTCGAGGGGCACTCCGACGCCCAGAACATGTAGCCGAGCATCCCGTTGGTCGTCCCCACCTTAGTCGCCACGTTCTGCACGTAATTCCCCGTGCTCTTCTGTAGCGAGGTGTTGAAGTTCACGCACTCGGGGGCCGGGTTCTGGCCGGTCACGATGTAGAGGCCGCCCGTGAACTTGGCCGCCGCGAGCGGCGGAATCGGCGGGTTGTACTGCGCCTTGCCGTCGATGTGCTCCTGCCAGTCGGCCTGCGCTGTCGCCGCGCTGTTGGGCTGACGGCTGGGGACCATCGCGTTGGCGTAGTCGAGGACGGGCGTCGTGGTGTTGAGCCAGTCGGCCGTGGCCTTGCGCGTGAGATTTATCAGCCAGCGGTCGCCCGCGGCCAGGTCAATCGTCAGCCGCGCCGCGTGGTTGTTCCCCGTCGCGTCGTAGGGCAACTGCGAGCGGTAGGCGTCGATGAAGGCTTGCAGCCCCGCGAGGTTCGGGGTGGTGTTCTCCTCGTAATCTATCTCGATGCCGACGCCGAGGGTCCGCGCCACGTCGGCCGCGTTCAGCCCGAGCTGCGTCGCGTTCTGTGCCAGCGCCTGGTTCCAGGCGTCCGTGTAAGTGATGCCGCCGATGGAGAGCATGACGCGGACGCCGCGGCTCTTGAAGTAGTTGACGACGTTCGCGTCCATCCCGCGCGGGACGCCGTTCAGGGTCTGCGCGTCGGTCGTCTTGTTGAGCAGTCTCAGGGGGTGTACGAAACTGAGCACGACCAGGTTGACGGACGGCCGCCCGTCGCCGCGGTTTATCAGCCAGCGGTTCTTGAGGTCGAACTCAGTCATGTCGCGCGGGCTCGCCCAGGTGCAGGCGTCGTTGCCGCAATGCCACGCCCCGTAAATCGAGATCGGGGCGGGCGCGGCGGCGGCTTTTGGGACGGCAAAGGCGGCGGCGACTCCCAGGGCGAAAAACACTACCAGCTTTCTTAGCAGCATACTCGGTCTCCTTTCTGCTTTGTGGGTTCAACTCTCAGCGGCTTGATTAAATCAACACAACTAAGCAGCGGCCCTCTACAGAAGCTGGGTCACGGTCGCGCTCTGGGTTCGCCCGTAGCGCCTTGGCGGCCTGGCGTGAGTGGTTCCGGTTTCCACGCCGAGGCGCAAAGGCGCAAAGCTGTCGAGTGAGGTTTGAAATTGATCCTTTAGTCAGCGGCCGAGACTTCCGCCTCCACCTTGTTCGAGACGACCTCGCCGTCGGGCATGATGATCTTCTTGTGGTCGGCCGTGACGACCTCGCCCTCCATGGTGACCTCCTCGCCGGTCGGCATCGGCACGGGCAGGCTGTCCAGGAAACGCTCGGCGTCGATGGCGGCCATGCAGCCGGAGCCCGCGGCCGTGACGGCCTGGCGGTAGAAGGAGTCCTGCACGTCGCCCGCCGCGAAGACGCCCGGAACGTTCGTCGCCATCGAGTGACCCGCCGTCTTGAGGTAGCCGGTCTCGTCCATTTCGAGCTGGCCCTTGAACAGCTCCGTGTTCGGCTTGTGGCCGATGGCTATGAAGACGCCGTCGCAGGGGAAGACCGACTCCTCGTCCGTCTTGTTGTTGTAGAGGAGGACGCCCGTCACGCCGTCTTCCATCGTGCCGAGAATCTCCCTGACCTCCGTGTTCCAGATGAACTCTATCTTCGGGTTGTGGAGCGCCTTGTCCTGCATGATCTTCGACGCGCGCAACTGGCCGCGGCGGTGGACGACGTAGACGCGCGCGGCGTAGCGCGTCAAAAACGTCGCCTCCTCCATCGCCGTGTCCCCGCCGCCGACGACCACCAGACGCTTGTTGCGGAACGCCGGCAGCGGCCCGTCGCAGGTGGCGCACGCCGAGACGCCGTTGCCGCCGAGCCCCGCGGGCACTTTCGCCTCGCCCGGAATCCCCAGCCACTTGGCTGACGCGCCCGAAGCGATGATTAAAGTCTCGGCCTCCACCTCGTGGCCCTCGCGCGTGTAGAGCTTGAAGGGGCGCGCGGAGAGGTCTACGCGCTCGATGTTGGCTTCGAGGATTTCTGTGCCAAACCTGAGCGCCTGCTGGCGGAACTGCTCCATCAGCTCCGGCCCCTGTATGCCGCCGGCGAAGCCCGGGTAGTTCTCCACCTCGGTCGTAATCATCAGTTGGCCGCCGGGAATCAACTGCCGCTCGGCGTCGTTGGCGTCAATCACGAGGGGGCTCAGATTGGCCCGCGCCGTGTAAATGGCGGCCGTCAACCCGGCCGGCCCCGTGCCGATGATGACGACCTCTCTGTGCATCTTTTCTGTGGTCATTTCGGTCTGCCTCGGTCTCCTTAAGGAAGCTGGGGAATAGGGCTTTTCGCCCCCGCCGCGATAGAAGATTGTAGCCTTTTCAGTTGCGCGTGTAGTATAACAGACGCGCTGAAGTAGTTAGAACACCCGGCCGGGAGGGGCCGGCAGAGCGCGGTCAGGGCCGCCGCCAAGTTTTCCAACCGTCCCCCCGACCCGCCGCCGTGACAACTTGTAACCGGGAAGCCAGATTGAGCGCACAGGAGAGTAACGCGGGGAGTTTTGCGGTCGAGACCATAGCCGTCCTCGGCGCGGGCACGATGGGCCATGGTATCGCGCAGGTCGCGGCCGCCGCGGGCTACAAGGTCATCCTGCGCGACGTTGACCGCGACGCGCTCGGGCGCGCCGTCAAGTCAATCGAGCGCAACTTGCAGAAGGGCATCGAGCGCGCCAAGCTGACCGAGGAGGACCGCGACCTGACGCTCCAGCGCATACGCGGGGCCGTCCAGATGACCGAGACTGCGGCGGCAGACCTCTTCATAGAGGCCGCGCCGGAGGCGCTCGAAATCAAGCGCGGAATCCTGCGCGAGGTCGAAGAAGTCGCGCGCCGGCCGTTCATCTTCGCCTCGAACACCTCTTCGCTCTCCATCACGGAACTGGCGCGCGACGCCCGCCGCCCGGAGCGCGTCGTCGGGATGCACTTTTTCAACCCGGTGCACATCATGCGGCTCGTGGAGATAGTCCGCGGCCAGGACACGAGCGAGGAGACCGTACAGACTGCGCGCGAGGTCGGGCGCAGGATGAAGAAGGAGCCCATCACGGTCCGCGACGTGCCCGGCTTCGCCTCCTCGCGCCTGGGTGTGGCGCTCGGGCTCGAAGCCATGCGGATGCTGGAAGAGGGCGTGGCGAGCGCGCGCGACATAGATACGGCGATGGAATTAGGTTATAACCACCCGATGGGCCCCTTGCGTCTGACGGACCTCGTGGGCCTGGACGTGCGCCTGGCGATAGCCGAGTACTTGCACACGGCGCTCGCCTCCGAAACTTTCCGCCCGCCCGAAATCCTCCGCCGCATGGTCGGCGAAGGCAAGCTCGGCAAGAAGACGGGCGAGGGCTTTTATGAATGGGACGAAAAACAGTAATCAGTAATCAGTTATCAGTTATCAGCTTCTGGCTTTTAACTGACTATTGACTACCGGCTACTGACTACTAACTCGATGAGTACTCCCTACAACGAAGAAAAACGCTTGACGCTGCGGATGGCGCTCCGCCTGCCCATCGTTGTTTCGGGACGGAGCGAGGACGGGGCCGCGTGGAGCGAGCCGACCGAGACGGACGACATCTCGACGGGCGGCGCTCTCTTCCACCTCAACCAGAAGGTGAACCGCGGCGAGCGGCTCTACCTGCGCGCCCACCGCCCGGACGGCGCGCCCATCGAAGTCACCGTCACGGTCGTACGGGTCGCGCCCGCCATCTACGGCACGGCGCGCGTCGGCGTTGCAATCGCCGAGCCGGTCGAGAACTGGCTGCGCCTCTTCGTCTCCTGGGTCGCAGACGAGCAGCCCTCGCAGTCGGACGCCGAGGGCGAGCCCTCGACGCCCGAGTGATTCTGCTTTTTAATCTCAAATCCGAAATCTCAAATTTCAAATCAGAGGAGTTGTCAGCTTTTCATGTCGCAATCACAAGAGTCTTTACAGCCTTCTTACGAGACGCTGCTCGTAGAGCGGCGCGGCCGCGTCGCCCTCGTCACCATCAACCGGCCCGAGAAGAGGAACGCGCTCAACATCAAGACGCGCGAGGAGGGCGCGCGCCTGCTCGAAGAGTTGCGCGACGACGAAGCGGTCGGCGTCGTGGTCATCACGGGCGCGGGCGACAAGGCTTTCATCGCGGGCGCGGACATAGCTGAGTTCGCCGGGCGCACGGCGCTCACGCAGCGCGACGTGATGACGGGCCGCTCGCTCTTCACCGCTATCGACACGTTCCCGAAGCCCGTCATCGCGATGATCAACGGCTACTGCCTGGGCGGCGGCTGCGAATTGGCCCTGGCCTGCGACATCCGCATCGCCAGCGAGGCGGCCTCGTTCGGGCAGCCCGAGATCAACCTCGGCATCATCCCCGGCGGCGGGGGCACGCAGCGCCTGGCGCGCCTCGTCGGCGAAGGCAAGGCGATGGAGTTGATCCTGACGGGCGACATCATCAACGCGCAGGCGGCCTTCAACATCGGCCTGGTCAACATGGTCGTCCCCGCGGCCGACCTCGAAGCGAAGACGATGGAGATGGCGAACCGCATCAGTGAGAAGAGCCCCGTCGCGCTCCGCATGGCGAAGGAGGCCGTCAAGCTCGCCTCGCGCTCGAACCTGGACGAAGGACTGCGCCGCGAAGTAGACCTCTTCGCGCTCTGCTTCTCCAGCGAGGACAAGGACGAGGGCGTCAGCGCCTTCCTCGAAAAGCGCAAGCCCGTCTTCAAGGGGAAGTGAGTGAATTTGCGATTTTAGATTTTCGATTGGGTCAGGACGAGAAATTAAAAGCTGAAATTTGAAAGCTCGGATTTCATCCTTGTCCAATTGAAAATCAAAATACGATGCGAATTGTCGCGCTCATCCTCGGAATGCTCGTCGCCGCGTGGGGCGGCGTGATCGCCTACCGCGCGTTCTTCCTCGAACCCGACGCGGCGGTCGTCATCAACACGACGAGCGGCGCGGTCAGCGAGTACCCGAACCTGTTGCGCGCGTCTCTGGGCATCCTCATGCTCGCCGGCGGCGCGTGCGTGGCCTTCTTCGCGGCCCGCCGCAGGCCCATGTGATCGCTTTTCCGTTCGGCTGAAAAGAGGAGAGCCCCGCAGTCATCAGAACTGCGGGGCTCTCCTCTTTGCTTTCGAGTTGTCGGGTCGCTTCGATCAGTAGCGCCGGGCCGAGCGGCGGCGCTTGCGAATCCCGTAGGTGTAGACGGCCGCGCCGCCGCCGCCGATGAGCGCGCCGATGGCAGCGCCCTTACCGCCGCCGGCGATGCCGCCGATGATCGCGCCGCCGACAGCGCCGCCCGCGGTCGTCAACTTATCCCTATGCTTCTGCCAGAAGCTGCGGCCGTGCCTGTGGCCGTCGCCGATGCAGCTCCGGTGCGTATGCACCACGTTGCCGTGCCTGTGGCGGTAGTTGCCGCACTGGGCCTGCGCCGCCGCCGGCACCATGACGCAGAGCATCGCCGCCGCCACGAGAATTGCGAAGAACCTCTTCATCTCGCACACCCCCTTCAGAGTCACATTATTCGCGGGAGAGAATTTTTCTTATTCGCGCCCAGTATAGAATTAAAAGAAGCAGAATGAAAGCCTCCTCTCCAAACCCTCAAGGCTCCTTCTGCCAAGTTGACTCTTCACGAGGGCGTCTTGTAAATTGAATGCACTGACGGAATCTTCGGAGAGTCAACAGCGATTCCAGATTCCCGCGCTCGCCCGTCGAGCGTCCGTCCGAATGAGGGGCCGTAGCTCAGCTGGGAGAGCGCGTGAATGGCATTCACGAGGTCAGGGGTTCGATCCCCCTCGGCTCCATATCTACCTCAATTCAATTTAGCCTCTTTCTTTCTATGCTATATTGAGCCTCTAACGGGCTCAATGAACTGCGGCTTTCCAGCACAAAAGAGAGACTGATGGGCATGACGAAGCCTGACTTAAAGGCTGAAGCAATCCGCTTGCGTCTTGAAGAGCGTCTGTCCTTGAGAGAAATATCAGCCCTCACCGGCGCGGCGAAGGGCTCTCTTAGCCTGTGGCTGAAACCGTATCCGCTAACAGAAGAAGAAAAGAAGGCGCGCAGTAAGGCAGCCAAACGCTACGTCACGCCTAAGAAGAGTCATGGCGAGGAGTCCAGACATTATAGGGCGATTGCCTGGGAGAAGCTCTCCAATCAACGGAAGGGGAAGATAGCCGAAGCCGCAATACTTTTCCGGTTGGCCTTACACGGTTTCAACGCTTACCTCTCCGTCTCTGACGGGGACAAAGCAGATTGGTTAGTCGAGGTTCCAGAGACAGGGAAAGTGATTAAGCTGCAAGTCCGTAACGTCTGCTCATTCAAGCATGGCCTTCCAGGTGTCCTCCTCACCTGCACACAAGGGCACAACAAACGTCGTAGATATAAGAAGGGCGAGTTTGATTTCATCGCCGGGTATTACCTCTTCAATGACACGGCTTACGTTTTTTCGTTCGATGAGGTAACGCGGAACAAGACGTTTGTGGCAGTCTCGGACGAGCACATGGAGAGATGGGACAAACTGAAGGGCAGTTTGTAATTTAATAAATGAGGGGTTCGATCCCCCTCGGCTCCATAAGCCCTCTGATTCACAGAACTCCGGCGAGAAAATTTTTAGTCAGGTAGTCCGAAGCAGTGCTCTGGCTCCCACGCTGGCCGGGGCCGGGCATAGGTCTTTCGTGTCGCCTCGGGTCTCTTCGCGGCTCGTCCGCCTGCGGGCGCTTGCGCGACCGGGCGTCGAAGGTGGAAGATAGTGTCAACCCGTTCAATCAACTCGCGGTGAGCTATGAGGGGAGTGGTATGACAGCGGCCGGCAACGTCCATTCGGTAGACTTTCTCATCGGCAGGCCCGTGCTCTCGCGCGCGACGGCCAACATGCTGGGGCAGACGCACGACCTGCTGATTGACGTGGCGCGGGGCGAGATTGCCGGACTCTGCGTGCGGCTGCCGGACGCCACCCTGCGCCTGGTCGATTACAAGGAGATTTACAGCTTCGGCCCGGACGCCGTGATGATAAACGGCGACGAGTCCGCGGTCCCCGTCGAAGTCTCGCCTTTAAGAGTTTTGCCGCTCGCGAAGATTAATATGATGGGCGTGAACGTCGTGACCGAGGGCGGGAGGCTCCTCGGGCAGGTGGCGAACATTTACATGCACCTCGCCGAGACGCTGATACTGCTCTACGAGGTGCGCTCGTCGCTCCTGGACAAGCTGCTGGGCCACGCGCTCTTCTTCCCGGCCACGCAGGCGCGCGCCATCTCCGCGGACTTCGCGCGCATCGTCGTCGCGGACGACACGCCCGAGCGCGCCGACCACAGCCTAGCCGCCCTGACCGCGCGCCTCTTCGGCCCTCCGCGCGAAGACCCCGTCGTCGTAGTCCGCACACGCGGCCACTGACGAGAAACGATGAATGCGGGGTGATGAATGAAAGACAACCGTCTTTCATTCATCACCCCGCATTCATCGTTTCTCAGTGCCCGTCCTGCGTGAGCATGATGCTAGTCCCGTCGTCCAGCCCGGTGATGATGGCAGTGACGTTGCCCGTCGCCAGGATGACGGACCGGCCGGGCAGCCCTGGACTCAGGTCGCCTTGTTCAATCGTCTGCTCCGGCTTCAGTTTCTCCTTGTACCAGCTCACGACCTTGTCGAATGAATCCGAAGTCTGTAACTGAATCACGTTGCCCTCGGCGTTGCCCGTAACGCGCATCACCGTCTTAGCGCCCGGATAAATCAGCGCGGAGCTAATGCCGCCTCCTTCGGTGACGACGGGCGGGGGCGGCGGGAGCCCCGGCGGTGCCGGGGGCGGGCCGGGTGGCGGCGGCCCAGGCTGCACGACCTGCGGCGGGTTGGGCGTCGTCGCCGCCGGGCGGTTCCGCAGTCCTATCACGAGCCCCGTCGCAATCAGCGCCAGCGCCGCGATGATGATGGCGCTAATCAACACCCAGTTCGTCGGCTTACGATTCGGTTCGAGGGCGCGGCTGGTCGGGTTGGTCTGCGGGGGGAGTCGGTTCGTCGGCTGTGCCAGTTGGCCCGGATGCTGGTAAACGTCCTGCGCGGGCGGCGGGGGCGTCGGGCGCTCCGGCGTCTCCAGCAGGCGCGTCGTCCCCTCGGTCACGCTCTCGCGGTCGAATCGCGCGGACGGCTGGCCGCAGTTCCGGCAGAATCGCGCCTCGACAGGGATTTCCGCGCCGCAAGTTGTGCACGCTACAGTCGGCTGCATACCTGACAACAATAGATGAGCTTCCGCTCGCGCGCAAGGGGCGGCTTTTGCCATTCCGCGCGCGCGTTAATTTATATTGCTTTCGGGCGGATTCTGGAATATTTTAGCGGGTGCGGCTTCTCCCGCAAGGGGGCCGCGCGAGGCTCTGTGAACAAGCGGTGCAAAGGTAGTCCCCAACCAGCGCGCGCCCGCGGCGACTAAAGAATAGCCCGGCCCATCTCACACGTGTCCGCTCTCAAATTCTCAAGCCGCTGACGGCCTCAGTCCCGTAAAGTGAATTCGGTCCCCCGCGCTTACGCTCGAAAGTTATGAACGCAGACCGCAGAAAAAATGACCGCGTGAAGGTGAGCCTGCAGGTCAGGTGGGAAGGCGTGTTGACCGTTCTCAAGGGAGAGGTGGTTGACCTCAGCACGACCGGGTGCTTCATCCTGACGAACGACCAGGTGACCATGGGCGAGCTCATCAGGCTCGAAATTCAACAGCCCAGGGAAGGCGTCCTGTACCTCTGGGCGGAGGTCGTCTACCAGATGGCCGAGATAGGCTTCGGCGTACGCTTCACCGGCGGCGACGAGGCGGAGATGAAGCGGCTCGAATGGCTGGTCAAGGCCGAGCTGATGCGCGCCAAAAGGCATGACCGCGGCATACGCGTACGCTGAGCCGGGAAACGAACGAACCACTAAGACGCACGAAGCGACACGAAGAAAGGAGTCGAGCCTACTTCGCGTCGCTTCGTTTTATTTCGTGATTAATTTTTTCCCGGCTCTGTTATAGTCGCGGGCGGTTTTTATAGCTGCTCGCGTTGAGCGTGAGTCAGTACCGCCTGGCGCAAGCGGGCGGGTCTGCGACCTTGACAACCCGCCCGCTTCTGGCAGGCGGCACTGACCTGGACGCATTGCACAGCCGTCACCTTCTCGGCCACGTCCGTGGTTTTAAGAAGAAACTTGCAGCCCGAGCCCGAAGTCTCGCCGGACGCCGTCGCCGCGGCGCAGCGCGGCGTACGCCTGCTGCGCGTGCTCGGCGTGGGCTTCGGCCTCGCCGTCATCATCGGCAACACCATCGGCTCCGGCATCCTGCGGACGCCGGGCGAGGTGGCCGGGCGGCTGCCTAACGTCTGGCTGTTCCTGGGCGTCTGGGTGGCGGGCGGGCTCTACGCCCTGCTCGGCGCGATCTCGCTCGCGGAACTCGGCACGATGATTCCGCGCTCCGGCGGCCAGTACGTCTTCGCGCAGCGCGCCCTCGGCCCTTACGCCGGCTTCGTCGTCGGCTGGAGCGACTGGCTCTCGACGTGCGGCTCGACCGCCGCGGTCTCGATCCTGATAGGCGAGTACGCGGGCGCACTCTTCCCCGCGCTCGCGGGCCGGTCGGTCGCCGTCGCCTTAAGTATCACCGCGTCGGTCGCCGTCTTACAGTGGCGCGGGGTTCGTTGGGGCAGCGGCTTTCAGAACCTGACGAGCCTCTTCAAAGCCCTGGGGTTCGTCGTGCTCGTCGCGGCCTGTTTCATCCTCGGCGGCGGCGCGCGGGAAGCAACTGAGCCCGTGGCCGCGCCGGCCGGCGCGGCGCTCCTCTTCGCGCTCGTGCTCGCGCTCCAGGCGGTGATCTACACGTACGACGGCTGGTCGGGCGTGATCTACTTCTCGGAGGAGGTGCGCGATCCCGGCCGCAGCATCCCGCGCGCGCTCTTCGGCGGCGTGCTCTCGATCATAGCCATCTACCTGCTCGTCAACCTGGCGCTCATCTACGTCATGCCGCTCGCGCGCGTCGCCGGCAACGACCTCGCCCTCGGCACCGCCGCCGAGTCGGTCTTCGGCGCTCACGGCGACACGATTTTCCGGTCGCTGATGATCGTCTCGATGCTGAGCGGCATCAACGCCTTCCACCTGATGGCGACGCGCGTGCTGTTCGCCATGAGCCGCGACGGGCTGGGCGCGGACCTGGCCGTGAAGGTCAACCGCGGCGGGACGCCGAGCGTGGCGCTGTTCGCGAGCGCGCTCGTGGCGGTCCTCTTCATCGTGGGCGGTGAAAGGTTCGTGCCCGTGATGAACGCGCTCGCCTTCTTCTTCGTCGCCAACTACACCATGTCATTCATCTCCGTCTTCGTGCTCCGGCGGCGCGAGCCCGAATTGGAGCGGCCCTACCGCGCCTGGGGCTACCCCTGGACGACGGCGCTCGCGCTCCTGGGCTCCCTGGCCTTCCTCGCCGGCGCAATCGCGGCCGACCTGGCCGGCGGCACGCGCAGCAGCCTCTACGCGCTCTTGATGCTGGCGGCGAGCTACCCCGCATACCTTGTGCTGCGACGCCTCTCAAAGTGAGCCATCCCGGATTCAAACGACGAGGGCAACCCCGTTCGTGGGCTGCCCTCGTCTTTAAGCGGTCGAGTTTGAGATTCGCTTCAGCTTCTGTCCCTGACGGCCTCGATGATGCTGAAGGGCGACTTGGTCGGGATGATGCGCGTCAGGCGCAGGCCGGCCGAGGCGAGCAGGTCGCGGTACTCTTTGGCCGTGCGCTCGACGCCGCCGGGCGAGGCGAGCATCTCCAGGTCCATGACCTTGCTCATGTGCGGCTCGTTGCCTTCGGGGACGACGATCTCTATGAGCAGGACACGGCCGTCGCGCTTCATGGCCTCGTTGATGTTGCGCAGGATCATGACGGCGCGCTCGTCGTCCCAGTCGTGGATGATGTGCTTCATCATGTAAACGTCGGCGGCCGCGGGCACGCGCGCGAAGAAGTCGCCCGCCACCTTCTCGACCCTGTCCGTTACGCCCTCGCGTTCGAGAAGCTGGCCCGCGCCGTCTATCACCGGCTGCACGTCGAAGAGGACGCCCTGAACTGCCGGGTTCGCCTTCAGGACTTGCGAGAGCAGGTAGCCGTGGCCGCCCGCTATGTCAACGATTGTGCCAATCCCGGAGAAGTCGTAAGCCTCCACGACGGCCGGGGCCGTGGCGACGGACATGTCCGTCATGGCGCGGTTGAAAATCTCGGCCTGCGCGGGGTTGACGGCGAAATAGTCGAAGACCTCGCCGCCGTGGACGCGGCCCCAGGCGGGCTTGCCCGTGCGCACGCTGTAGAGCATGTCGCCCCAGACTCTCCAGTGCCACTCCTCGCCCATGAAGATGACGCCGTTGCGCACGGAGTTCGGCGCGTCCGTCAGCAAGGGCTCCGCGAGCGGCGTCAGGCTGAAGACCTTCGAGTCCGTCTCCTCGAAAATGCCCGCGGCCGCCAGGCTGCGCAGCACGCGGTAGAGCGCGTGCCTGTTCGTCTCGGTGGCCGCGGCCAATTCCGCGACCGTCCTCGGCTTCTCCGCGAGCAAGTCCGCCACCCCGAGCTTGGCCGCGACGTACAGCGCCTGCGCCATCAACGGGCCGAAGGCCATCTGTGTTAACAACATTTCGGGCGGAAGAGGCTGTTCGGCCGCGCCCGCTTTTTCGGCGGCGGCTTGTGGTGTGCTCATTGTCCTGGTTTCTCCTGCTGAATTGTTAAGAGGTGTTTTCAAGAGGTTTTATCCGCCGAAGTCAGCCGCGCATCGCCAACGCCCCCGTGCGCGGCTGACTTCTTTCGCCCCCACCTACTAACGCGCAACCCGCGGCCGAAACGGATCAGGCGTGGGGGAATTTTAGTGACAGTCAAATTGATTCGATAAGTCGAGCACCATCCCCGGAGGGGCTGAACATGATGGCCGGGGGCAAGCGAGCGCCGCCCCCGGCCATCATGTGTGACCCTTTCAGGGTCAGGAAGAAGCCGCGGGTTCCTCATCAGGAAACCCGCGGCCGGTTTGCCTTCGGAAAATCCAATTCACTTCGTCAGGTTCGTGGCGCACTCGGCCAGCGCCTGCTGCCCGGCCTTCGCGTCCTGCGCCGGGACGACGCGCCACGAGGGGCTGAACGATCCGGGCACGTTGAGCCTGGTCAAGGCCCCGCCCGCGGCCGTCATCACGTAGATTCCGCTTTCGCTCGCGACGGCCCGCCCGAACTCGTCCCTGATGACCTTCTTCCGGTGAAACGCTATCTGCGCGCCGTCGGGCGACCAGGTGGGCGTCGTGTTCTCGCCCTCGCCCGAGGTCAAACGGCGCAGGCGGCTCCCGTCCGCGCCGATGGTGTAGACGTCGTCAATCGTGTCGAACGCCAACTGCTTCCCGTCGGGCGACCACGCCAGATTCTCCTTGATGAACTCGTCGGAGAGCAGCTCGACGATTTCGCCGTCTTTAACGTCCGCGACGTAGATGTTGTAGCCGTCCTCGGCGCGGCCCACGAAAGCTATGCGCTTGCCGTCCGGCGACCACGCGGCGTAGTCCTCGGCGTAAATGTCGCCGCGGTCCGTGACCAGCCGCCGCACGTTCGTGCCGTCGGCGTTCATCGTGTAGACGTGATAGTCGCCCTCCCTGTGGCTCGTGAAAACTACGCGGCGGCCGTCGGGCGACCACGTCGGGTTGAAGTTGTCCTGCGTGCTGGTCAGCCTGACCACGCTCGTGCCGTCCACGTTCATCGTGCAAACGTCGAGCGGCTCCGCGCCGCACAGGAAGGCCACGCGCTTGCCGTCGGCCGAGAGCGCGGGGCTGATGCCGTTGACCTCCGAGACCCGCGCCTGACTGCCCCCGTCCGGGTTCATCGTCCAGATGTTCCCGCCGCGGTCGAAGGCGATCCTGGCGGCGGCGGCCGTCTGCGCGTGCGCGCTGAAGGCCGCGACTGAGAGGAGGACGGCGGCGACGGCCAGGGCCATCAGGCTGCGGCGCGTCCGCGCGACTAAAGTGTTCGGGTTTGACATGACCTTTCCTCCTCATCCAATCAGGCGGTACTGACAAAAGTCCGCTCCTACTTGCTAACGCGCACGGCGCGGGCGAAATGGATCAGGCGGGTAATTTTGAGGGCGTTGATTGACGCGCTGGCTCCATAGAAGAACCGGCCGCGCGCTTCCCGTTTAGAAGCGCGCGGCCGGTTCGCCTTCGGGAAATTTTCAGCTCACTCTTACGAGCAGCCGAGCGCCGAGCGTATCGCGTTCGCCTCGGCCGTCAACTCGGTGGCCTGCACGGCGGGCAGCTTCTTGCCGGACTGCGCGTTGACTTCGTTGGCGAAAGCCTTGAGGCTGGCGCAGGCCCCCTGCGTGTCGCCGGCGCTGAGCGCCTTGAGCGCGTGCTGGAGCTTGACGACCAGGCTGTTGGTAATCCCGTGATGAAGCCCTAATTTCTTGACGCGCGAGATCAGGTCGTTGATGAGCTCGGCGGGCGTCGGCTCGGGCTTCGGGCCGGGGTCCTGCGCAGGGACGACGCTCCACGAAGGGTTGTTGGCATCCGGCGCGTTGAGGCTCACGAGCGCCCCGCCCGTGGACGGCGTCACGTAGAGTCCTTTCTCGCGCCTGACGATGCTCCCGAACTCGTCCAGGATGAGCTTCTCACGGTAAAAGGCTATCTGCGAGCCGTCGGGCGACCAGGCCGGGCCTGTGTTCTCGTTGTCGCCCGTCGCCAGCAAGTGCAGCCCGTTGCCGTCCGCGCCGACGACATAGACATCGTTAATCGTGTCGAAGGCGATGCGCGTCCCGTCCGGCGACCACGCCAGATTCTCTTTGAACTGGTCGTTGAAAAGCACCTGGACGACTGCGCCGCCGTTGACCGTCGCCGTATAGATGTTGTAGCCGATTTCGGTCCCGCCGACGAAGGCGATGCGCGTCCCGTCGGGCGACCACGCGGCGTGGTCCTCGGACAGGAGGTCCGGGTGGTTCGCGGCCAGCCGCTGGACGTTCGTGCCGTCGGCGTTCATCGTGTAGATGTGCCAGTTGCCCTCCCGCGTGCTCGTGAAGGCGATGCGCGTGCTGTCGGGCGACCACGTCGGGTTCGAGTTGTTGTGCGTCTCAGTCAGCGCGCTGAAGCCCGTGCCGTCCACGTTCATCACGCAGATGTCCCACGGCTCCGCGCCGCACACGAAGGCGACGCGCTTCCCGTCGGGCGAGAGCGCGGGGTTGAGGCCGAAGATGGTGTCAGAGATTTGCGTCTGATTGCTCCCGTCCGGGTTCATCGTCCAGATTTTGCCGCCGCGGTCGAAAGCAATTTTCGTGGCCGCGGGCGTCTGCGCGTGAGCGTTGAAGGCTGCGACTAAGAGGAGGACGGCGGCGACGGCCAGGGCCATCAGGCTGCGGCGCGTCCGTGAGACTAACGTGTTCGGGTTTGACATGACCATTTTCCTCGTCCTACTTGGGCCAAATTTTTATGGGATAGAATTGCCTGGGAGCGTGCATCTCGGCCGCGTTCGCGGCCATCAAACCCGCTCTCACTTTGCTAACGCGCGCGGGGCCGGCGAAAGGTATCAGGTCGTCGGAGATTTATTTTCGGGCGCGCGGGAGTCTGGCCTCGGCCGCGGGGCGCGTGCAGGGTGACGGCCCGCGGGCACGATTCGGGTTTTCCGGCGGGGGCGGTTTTGTTTATACTTGTCCGCGCCTACACTGTTCTTCCGAGAGGTCAGAAACTTTGCAAATCGACCAGGGAATGGAGAGCATCACCCAGCTTCTGATAGAGGTGACGAACCGCAACAGCGCGGCCGTTGACGCGCTGCTGCCGCTCATCTACGATGAGCTGCGAAGCCTGGCGGCCAACTACCTGCGCCGCGAGCGCCCGGACCACACGCTCCAGCCGACCGCGCTCGTGCACGAGGCGTACCTGCGGATGGTCGACCAGACGCAGGTCAACTGGCAAAACCGCGCACACTTCTTCGGCGTCGCGGCGCAGATGATGCGCCGCATACTCGTCGACCACGCGCGCGCGCACACGGCGGAGAAGCGCGGCTCGGATTTTCAGAAACTCTCCCTGGACGAAAACATTGACAAGACGGTCGAGCGCAGCGCCGAGCTGATCGCGCTGGACGACGCGCTCAAGGAGCTGGCCGAGATGGACGAGCAGAAGAGCCGCATCGTCGAGCTGCGCTTCTTCGGCGGCCTCTCCATAGAGGAGACGGCCGAAGTCCTCGGCGTCAGCGCGCCCACCGTCAAGCGCCAGTGGCGCATGGCGAAAGCCTGGCTCTACGGACAAGTGCAAAGGCAGTAGGCAGCAGGCAGAGGGCAGTGGGCAGTTAAAAACCCCGCGCGGAATCTTGACTCGTAACGACCATAGTTCAAGGCGGCCGACGCTCAACTACTGCCAACCGCCCACCACCTACTGCCTACTTTTTTTATGACCCCCGAACGCTGGAAACAGATTGAGGAAGTGTTCCAGACGGCGCTCGATTTGCCCCCGCTTGAGCGCCGCCGGTACATCGTCGAAGCCTGCACGGGCGACGACACGCTGCGCGAGCAGGTCGAGGCGCTCGTGGCGCAGCACGACCAGGCCGGCGACTTCATAGAGGAGCCCGCCTTCGCCGTCACTGGACTCCGCCCCGAGGTCAGCAGGGACGCGCCCACGCTCGGCCCCGAAGGGGTGCACGACCCGGCCATCGGCCGCCGCGTCGGCCCCTACAAGATCGTGCGCGAGATCGGCCGCGGCGGGATGGGGGCCGTCTACATGGCCGAGCGCGAGGACGGCGAGTTCCGCCGCCGCGTCGCCATCAAGCTCATCAAGCGCGGGATGGACACCGACTTCATCCTCCGCCGCTTCCGCAACGAGCGCCAAATCCTCGCCTCGCTCGACCACCCCTACATCGCGCGCCTGCTGGACGGAGGGACGACCGAGGACGGGCTCCCCTACTTCGTCATGGAGCACATAGAGGGGCAGCCCCTCTACCGCTTCTGCGACGAGCGCAACCTGGGGATCACTGAGCGGCTGCGCCTCTTCCGCCAGGTCTGCGACGCCGTCCACTACGCGCACCGCCACCTCGTCATCCACCGCGACATCAAGCCCGGCAACATCCTCGTCACGGCCGAGGGCGTGCCCAAACTTTTAGACTTCGGCATCGCCAAGCTCCTGAACCCCGAACTCGCGGACATCACGCTCGACCCGACGGCGACCGCGATGCGTTTGATGACGCCCGAGTATGCGAGCCCCGAGCAGGTGCAGGGCATGGCCGTCACGCCGACGACAGACGTTTACTCCCTCGGCGTGCTGCTCTACGAACTCCTGACGGGCCACCGCCCTTACCGCTTCCTCAACCGCGCGCCGCACGAGATCGCGCGCGTCATCTGCGAAGAGAAGCCGATGCACCCGAGCGTGGTCATCACGCGGCCTTATGATCTGCTGCCGATGCACATAGAGGGTCAGGAGGGCGACACGCTCAAGTTCCTCTTCCGCAGCCGCGGCGGGGGCACCGGCGACACCCTGCGCCGCGAGCTCGAAGGCGACGTTGACAACATAGTGATGAAGGCGCTCAGGAAGGAGACCGAGCGGCGCTACCAGTCTGTCGAGCAGTTGCGCGACGACATCACGCGCCACCTCGACGGGCAGCCCGTCTCGGCCCCGCCCTTCTTCCCCGTCGCGGCCCACCCGGTCGTCGGCTTCGACGCGCCGACCGCCGAAAAATCCATCGCCGTCCTTCCCTTCAAAATCCTTGACGAGCGGCGCGCGGAGGAGACGGGCGACCTCTACCTCGGCCTCGGCCTCGCGGACGTGATCATCACGCGCCTGAGCCAACTGCGCCGCTTCAACGTGCGCCCGACGAGTTCGGTGCTGCGCTACGGCGCGCTCGATACGGACCCGGTCATGGCGGGCCGCAAGCTCGAAGTCGGCTTCGTGCTCGACGGGAGGATTCAGCGCGCGGGCGAGAACATACGCGTCACCGTGCAGCTCCTGGACGTGTGGAGCGGCGACGCGGTCTGGGCGGGCCAGTTCGACGAGAAGTTTAAGGACGTGCTGTCGCTCGAAGACGCCATCACCTCGCAGGTCGCCGAGGCCATCGTCCCGCACCTCTCGGGCGGCGAGCGCAGCCTCCTCGCCAAGCGCAGCACGGACAACCCCGAGGCGCACGAGGCTTACATGCGCGGGCGCTACCACTGGAACACTTTCACCGAAGAGGGCTTCGCCAAGGCGCTCATCTACTTCAACCAGGCCGTCGCGCTCGCGCCCGACTACGCGCTCGCCTACACAGGGATAGCAGACTACTACAACTTCCTCGGCGTCTACGCCGTGCTGCCCTTCAGCGAGACTTCGGCGGCCGCGAAGGAGGCGGCGCTCAAATCGGTCGCGCTCGACGACCAACTGGCGGAGGGCTTCGCCGCGCTCGGGTTCGCCACGCTGATGAACGAGTTTGACTGGGAGGCTTCCGAGCGCCACCTGCGCCGCGCCATCGAGTTGAACCCCAACTACGTGACGGGCCGCCTCTGGTACAGCTACTTCCTCGGCATGGAAGGCCGCTTCGACGAGGCGCTCGCGCAGGTCCGGCGCGCGCTGGAGTTGGACCCCTTGACGCCGCTCGTCCACCAGAACCTGGCCTGGATTTATTACCACGCGCGGCGCTACGAGGAGGGCGTCGCCGCCGCGCGCCACCTCGCCGCCAACGAGCCGAACTACGGGCTGGGCCAGATCACGCTCTGCATGGTCTTGTGGCACGCGGGCGAGCACGAGAGGGCGATTGCCGCGGGCGAGCGCGCCGTCGAGCTTTTGGGCCGGAGCCCTTACACGCTCCTCTGGCTCGCGTCGGCGCACGCGGCCGCCGGGCACAGGGACGAGGCGCACAAACTCCTGGACGAAGTTCATGAGATGGAGGCGAGGCGCTACGTCTCGCCGTACCTGCGCGCGATGGTCCACGGCAACCTGGGCGACGGCGAGGGCGCTCTCTCCAACCTCGAAGAGGCCTGGGAGATACGCGACGCGCGGCTCGCGTGGCTCGGCGTCGACCCGCAGTTCGACCCCCTGCGCGGCCAGCCGCGCTTCAACGAAATCCTGCGCCGGACCAACAACCCGCTCGCCGCGCGCCTCGCCCACCCGCCCGAGCCGGCCACCGGGCAGAAGTCCGTCGCCGTCCTGCCCATGAGACTCATAGGCCCTTCGGCGACCGGCGACGAGTACCTGGGCGTGGGTCTGGCCGACGCGCTCGTGACGCGGCTTTCGAGCGTGCGCCGCTTCGTCGTGCGCCCGACGAGCTCGGTGCTGCGCTACCAGGGCGGGGCGGACGACCCTTTAAAGGCCGGGCGCGAATTGAACGTGGACTTCATCGTCGCCGGCACGATTCGCAGCGCGGGCAAGAGCATACGCGTGAGCGCGCAGCTTTTGAGCGTCGCCGACGGCGCGACGCGCTGGGCCGGCCACTTCGACGAGAACTTCACGGACGTGCTCAACCTGGAAGACTCCATCTCCGAGCAGGTCGCGACCGCCCTCGTCTCGCACCTCTCGGGCGACGAACGCCGCAGGCTCTCGAAGCGCGGGACTGACAACGCCGAGGCGTTCGAGGCTTACCTGCGCGGGCGCTACCACTGGACATCGCTCACGGAAGACAGTTTCGCCAAAGCCATCTCCTGCTACTACCGCGCCATCGCGCTCGACCCGGACTACGCCGCGGCCTACGCGGCCGTCAGCGAGTACCACTCGTGGCTCGCCATCTTCGGCGTGATGCCCCCGGCCGAGTGTTTGGCGGCCGCGCGCGACGCGGCGCGCCGCGCCGTCGAGTTGGACGACACGCTCGCCGAGGCGCACACGGCGTTAGGCTTCGCACTTCTGGCACACCCGACGCAGTGGGAGGAGGCCAAGATCCATCACCTGCGCGCCATAGAGTTGAATCCGAATTACCCGACGGCCTATGTCTGGTACGCGGGCCAGCTCGCGATGGAGGGGCGCTTCACGGAGTCTGACCGCGAGATTCAGCGCGCGTGCGAGCTGGACCCCTTGAACCCGCTCAACGCTTACAACCGCGTCTGGTATCTCTACCAGGGACGCCGCTACGACGAGAGCATACGGCGCGCGCGCGACCTGATTCGCTCGGACCCGCGCTACGGCCCTGCCTACTTCGCCCTGTCCTGGGCGCTCAGGCGCACGGGCGATTTCGAGGGGGCGATTGAGGCGGCGCGCAAGTCGCTCGAATTCGGCGGTGAGCCGCCGCTCAACCTGGCGGCGCTCGGCGCGGCGCTGGCCGAGGCCGGGCAGATAGGGGAAGCGCGCCGCGTGCTGGCGGAGTTGCACGAGCTGGCCGACAAGCGTTTCGTCACGCCTTACCACCGCGCGCTCGTGCACCTGCAACTTGGCGAGCGCGACGCGGCGCTCAGTCTCCTGGAGCAGAGCGTGGGCGACGGCGAGCCGTGGATAGTCTGGTTCGGCACGGAGCCGCAGTTCGACGCGCTGCGCGGTGAAGAGAGGTTCTCCGACTTGCTCAGGCGGACGCGCAACCCCGCCTACTTGCAGGACGTGAGCACCATCCGCACGAACGCCGCGCCGAGAGTCGCGCCGCCGCCAGCACGGCCCGCACAGACAATCGCGCCCGGTTCGGCCGGAGCCCCTCCGGCGCAGCCGCACCTGACCGAAGACGAGGAGGCGCACCAGCTTTACACGGCCGGCCGCTACTTCGCCACGCGCCGCACGGCCGAGGGACTGCGCCAGGCCATAGAGCGTCTGGAGAAGGCCGTCGAGCGCGACCCGTCTTTCGCCGTGGCTTACGCGGAGATGGCCGACTGCTACGCGCTCCTGAACTGGTACATCGAGCCGCCGCCGGCCGACGCCTGGGAGCGCGCCAAAGAGGCCGCGTTCAACGCCGTCCGCGCCAACGAGCGCGTGGCCGACGGGCACGCCTCGCTCGGCTTCGTCCTGATGCACTCGGACCGCGACTTCAGCGGGGCCGAGCGCGCGTTCCGCCGCGCCACGGAACTCAAGCCCGACAACGCGGTCGCGCACCGCTGGCACGCCTTCAACCTCTCGGCGATGGGGCGGCACGACGAGGCCGTGGCCGAAATCCGCCGCGCGCAGGAGATCAACCCGCGCTCGCCCGTCGTCGCCACCGCCTTCGCCAACGTCCTCTTCTTCGCGCAGCGCTACCGCGAGGCCATAGAGCAGTGCAACCGCGCGCTCGAACTCGACCCAGGCTCGCTCTCCGCCCGCATCATCCTGCGCTGGGCTTACGAGGCCAGCGGGATGTGCACGGAGGCGTTCGCCACCTACGAGCAGGAGCGCGCGTTCGCGGGCGACACGCCGACCACGCGCGCCAAGCACGCGCACGTCCTGGCCGCCTGCGGGCGCTCCGAGGAGGCGCGGGAAATCCTGCGCCGGCTGGTCGCGGGCCGCGACAAGGAGTGGGTCACGGCCTACGAGATCGCCGTCATACACTCCTTCCTGGGCGAGCGCGACGAGGCGTTCGAGTGGCTCGACCGCGCGGCCGAGGAGCGCGCCGTCGGCCTGACCTACGTCCGCGTGGACCCGCGCGTCAACAACCTGCGCCACGACCCGCGATTCGACGAGCTGCTCCGGCGGCTGAGCGCCGTCGGGCGTGACTAGCGCGCGATTCGCACACGCCCCGCCTTCTCTTCCCACCTCTGAGCATTCACGCCCATCACTATCAGCCACAGGCTAAGCGCCAGTTCGGCGATTCCGCCGAGCATCCCTATGTCCGGGAGGCGGGCCACGAGCGCGGGCGAAAGAAGGCTCGCGAAGCTGTTAGCCAGAAAGCTCAAGCCCCCGGCCGCCATCAGCCACCCCAGTATCCGGGGCAGAAAGCCCGACCTGAAGATGAGGTATCCGAGCAGAAGCATGTAACTCCCGAAGAACACCCCGCTGATGACGTAGCCCCGCGCGTGCATCTTGAGAGACATAAGCGCCTGGGCTTGCAACTGGGTCGCTTCGAACGTGCGACTGTAGTTGGGGTCTCCCAGGAAGAGGACCGGGGCCAGGTGGTTGAGCGCGCCCGCGGCCAGGACGGCCAAGCCCACCAGGCTGAAGAAGGCCGCGAGCAGGGAGATGCTCCCGCCAGCCGGCTTGAACAATTCGTAGAAGAGGAGCGTCACGATGATATAGCACACGACCATGACCAGGTCCGCGGCCAGCCCCGAACGGTAGAACGTCTCGCGGGCCATGACGTTCGCGGCGGTCGCCGCGGCGTCGTCGCGCACGAGGACCGCGCCGCGGACGAAGACTTCGGCGAACACGCCCGTGATGATGGTGAGCAGGTAGAAGGCCCCGGCCGTTCTGGCCTTGAGCCGCGGCGTCGCGGTCGTCATACTCGCCCCATCTTATTCGGGGCGGAAACCAAAGGACATGACGCCGCGTACCAAAAGCATGACCGCAGGTTACAAAGGGGGCCGGCCGTAGATGTCTGAACCGACGATTGCCGCCGGCTACCCGAGAGCCTTTATAGATTTCGCCGCCGCGCGGGGCGCGGACCGCCGGACGCTGCTCGCTCGCTCGCGCATCCGCCCCGAAGACATAGAGCGACAAGACGACCGGGTCCCCCTGTCGAAATACGTGGCGCTGATGGAGGCGGGCGTCGAGTTGTGCGGCGAGCCCGCGCTGGCGCTGCTGTTCGGCGAGTCGAGCAGGTTGCAGGACATCTCGATTGTGGGGCTGATCGGCGAAGCCTCCGAGACGACAGAAGAAGCGCGCCGGCACATCAACCGCTACGCGCGCCTGATGCTCGACGAGGACGACGCAAGAATTTCGAATCACCTCGAACTCGTACGCGAAGGGGGCAAGGTCTGGCTGAAGTACACGAGCCACCTCTACGCCGACAACCGGCTGCTCTCGGAATCGGCCTTCGCGCGCAACATCTGCGGCGCGCGCGAGCACTTCGGGGCGACAAACGATTTCTCGAAGTGGCCTTACCCGAAGGCCATTCACTTCACCCACCAGGAGCCGAGCTACCGGGCCGAGTACGAGCGCGTCTTCGGAGTGCCGCTGGTCTTCGGCAGTCAGATGAACGCGCTCCTGATGGACGAAGGTTTCCTCTCCGTCAGGATGCCGCGCGCGAACCGCTACGTCTTCGGCGTGTTGAGCGCGCACGCCGAGGCACTGCTCAAGAGCCTGGAGAATTCGAAAACAATCAGGGGCCGCGTCGAAAGTCTGTTGATGCCCGTCCTGCACACGGGCGAAGCGAGCATGGACATGATCGCAGGTAAGCTGGGCCTCAGCCGCCAGACACTCTTCCGCAGGCTGAAGGCCGAGGGGGTGACCTTCGAGAAGGTGCTGGACGAGTTGCGCCACAAGCTCGCGCTCCACTACCTGGGCGGGAAGAAAGTCTCCGTGAACGAGACGGCCTACCTTGTAGGGTTCTCCGACCCGGCCGCCTTCTCGCGCGCCTTCAAGCGCTGGACGGGCTCCTGCCCGCGCACGCTGCGGGCCTCAAAGGCCGACGACGAGCGAACGGCTCCCGGCGGCCCGCCCGCCTTGCGCTAAATCCCGGCCCGCCGCGGGCGCTTGTCCGCAAAAATCCGCCGCAAAACGACAATTGCCCTGCGCACGCAGCTTTTTTTTGAGGGGTGAAAAAAAATTTCTTCCCCGGTGATACTTTTTTTGGGCCGGTTCCGCGTTAGCAGGTGGAGGAGAAATCCAATGCAGCACAATCGGCCAGTTCGCATCGTCAAGCGCGACCAGAGGGCGCGCGCGGAGCAGCCCCCCCAGGCCACAACAAACGAGGGCGGCGCTCCTAAATCTTCCGAGCGTGAGTTGAAAGCTGTCGTCGCCGGCTGGGTGCGCGCGCACCGCGAGCAGGCCGAGCAGTACAGGCGCGCCGCCGCGGGCCTCCTGCGAGACAGGGGCTTGCGCCCGTCAATCGCCTGAAATTTCGAGTCTCCCCTGACCCTCCCCTGCATGTTCCCCCAGACGCGTAAGGGGGGTTTAAAGAATAGCCGGGGGCGAGCGCGAGCGACGCGCCGCCCCCGGCTATTCGCGTCCGCCGGGTATGTCGGGCGCAGGTTTCCCCTTTACAACCCGGCAAAAGCAACTACAATGGGGCGCGCGCGAATTCGTCAGAAGCTGTGGAACCCGGCCGTGCAGCTCGGACGAGCCCACTCCCGGCACTGCCCGCCGGCTCACAGTCCATGCCCAGTGATTCTGTAAAATTTTGAGAGCGCGGAGTCCGCCTCGCCAGCGTACAGACGCGGCGCGGGCGGCCCGGTTAAATTCTTCACCCGACATGGACATGATGAAAGCCCTGGTAGTTGACGACAACAGTTTGATTCGGAGCAACGTGGCCGAGGTCCTGCGCGAGGACGGGTGGGACGTGTCCGAGGCGGAGTCGGCCGAAGCCGCCTTCGAGATGCTCAACCGCGACGGCTGGGCGCTCGTCTTCTGCGACGTGAAGCTCTCGGACAAGAACAGCGGCGAGGGCTACGACGTGCTGCGCCGCTTCACCGAGGAGCAGCCCGACGCGCAGATCATCATCATGACGGGCCACGGCTCGGCGGTCGGCGCGCTCGACGCCGTCTCCTCCGGCGCGTACGACTACCTGATGAAGCCGTTCGACGTGGAGGACGTGCTCAAAATCTCGCAGGCCGTGCGCCAGGGGATTGAGAAGCGCGCCCGCCCAGGCACGACGGGCGAGTTGCCACCTAAACCCGTCTACACTTCCGACATTGACCTCGTCGGCGTCAGCTCCGCCTTCGTCGAAGTGATGAAGCTGGTGGGCCGCGTCGCCGCGACGAACCTGCCCGTGCTGATTACGGGTGAGAGCGGCACCGGCAAAGAGGTCGTCGCCCGCGCCATACACAGGCGCAGCCCGCGCTCCGAGCGCCCCTTCGTCGCCGTCAACTGCGGGGCCATCCCCGCCGAGTTGATCGAGTCGGAACTCTTCGGTCACGTCAAGGGCTCGTTCACGGGCGCGCACGCCGACCGCCGCGGGCTCTGGCAGGAGGCCGACGGCGGCACGGTTTTCCTGGACGAGATCACGGAGACGAGCCCCGCCTTTCAGGTGAAACTCCTGCGCGCGCTCCAGGAGCGCGAGATACGGCGCGTCGGCTCGAACCAGACCGTGAGGGTCGACGTGCGCGTCATCGCCGCGTCGAACCGCGACGTTGACCACGAGATGCGCGAGGGCCGCTTCCGGCAAGACCTGCTCTACCGCCTGAACGCGGTCACGCTCCACCTGCCGCCCTTGCGCGAGCGGCGCGAGGACATCCTGCCGCTCGCGCGCTACTTCGCGGAGCGCATGGCCCAATCCTCCGACTCGTCCTGTATCAGCTTCTCGCGCGACGCCGTGCAGTTGCTCGAACGTTACGACTGGCCCGGCAACATACGCGAGCTTGAGAACGCCATCGTCCGGGCCGCGGCGCTGTGCGACCAGGCGGTGCGCCCCGAAGACCTGCCCGAGCGCGTCCGCAACTTATCCGCCCCCCCGGCCGTCCAGGCGCACGCGGACTCCTCGCGCGACGGCGACGGCGAAGACGGAGACTTGCTCTCGCTCGCAGAGGTCGAGGGCCGCCACATCTTCCGCGTCCTCGCGCGCACCGGCGGCAACAAGCAGGCCGCCGCCCGCGTCCTCGGCATCGACCGCACCACCCTCCAACGCAAACTCGAACGCTACAGCATGGAACAGAACGGCGACGGGGCCTCGGCTAAAGGGCCGAGGGGCTGAAGAGACTAAACACGGAAACACACGAAGCGACGCGAACAGGGTCAACCCTTCTTCGCGTCGCTTCGTGTGTTTCCGTGTTTAAGAATCGGCCTTTGAAGAAATGTCGGCGGCGAGGGTGACGCGTTGCACTCACAGACAGGCGTGGACGTAGCGGACGAGGCGGACCCACTGCTCGTCGGCCATCTCGATGATGCGGAGGCCGAGGAGGTAGCGGCGCGCGGCCTCTTCCTCCTCCATGAACCAGCGGCACCACTTGGGCGTGGCGCGTATCTCGACGGGGCCGTCCGGGAGTTCGAGCGTGAGCTGTAGCGTGCAGCCGACGACGTTGAAGTAGCGCTCGCCGATGTGGTTCGTGGCGAGGCTGACGGCGAGGCCCGTCTCGCTCAGGTCGCGCGTGACGCCGCCCATCTCGGGCCGCTGCGCGCAGGCCCCGTCCGCCCCCACCTCCAGGAGCGAGAGGCCGAAGCGCACGGAGAGTTTCAGCCGCGCCTGGCAGCGCGGGGACTGGCGGCGGCCCCCGGCCTCCGCGTCGTCAACGAAGTGGCTACGCGGCCACGATTGAGGACGCGACTTCAAACTTCACCTCCCGCCTCCTCGAAACCTCCCGCGCTATCGACACGATCTGCGACGTGTCGAACGGCTTCGCCACGACCCAGTCCACCTGCGCCGCCTTGCGCTCGTGCGAGCCGACGGCCTCGCCCCAGCCCGTAATCACCGCCAGCGGTAACTGCCGGTCGCGCTCGCGCACCGCGCGCGCGAACTCCCAGCCGCTCATCTCCGGCATCCCCACGTCCGTGAAGATGGCGTCGAACTTCTCCCTGTTGAAGAGCGAGAGCGCCTCGCGCCCGCCCTCGGCCAGCACCACCTCGCAGCCCGCGTTCTCCAGTATGTCGCGCAGCAAGGAGCGCACGTGCTCCTCGTCGTCGACCACCAGGAACCTCATGCGGCACGACGGGTCGCCTTCGGCGGAAACGTCCGGCAACTCCGCGGTCGTGTGCGCCACGCGGCGGACGCCTTCGGCCACGGGCAGCTTGATGCGGAAGCTCGTGCCCCGGCCCACTTCGGACGTGACCTCGACCGTGCCGTCGTGCCGCCGGATGATGCCGTAGCCGACCGCGAGCCCGAGCCCCATCCCCGCCTTGCCCTTCGTCGTGAAGAACGGGTCGAAGATGCGCGAGCGCACTTCCTCAGACATGCCGGTGCCCGTGTCCGAGACGGAGAGGACGACGGCCCTCTCCGTCTCCTGCGCCGAGAGCGTCAGCGTCCCGCCCTCCGGCATCGCGTCCACGGCGTTGAAGACCATGTTGACCAGGACCTCGCGCAGTTCGGACTCGTCGCCCAGGATGAGCGCCTTCGAGTGGAGTTGCAGGTCGAGGCTGATGTGCACGTTCGCGGCCTCGGCCCAGTCCTTCCAGCGCGGGCGCGTGATCTCGCTCACGTCGAGCAGCAGTTGGCAGGTGTCCACGGGCTGGAAGTCGTGGTCGCGGCGCTGGCGCGCGAAGTCCTGAATCCGCTTGATGGTCTTGGCCCCGTCTTTGGCCGTCTTGACGATGATCTTGAGCCCCGACTCTATCTTCGCGGGGTCTTTGGTGGCGAGCAGGAGTTGCGCGCGGCCGAGGATGCCGGCCAGCGTGTTGTTGAAGTCGTGGGCCACGCCCGAGGCCAACTCGCCCAAAGCGGACATCTTCTCGATCTGCGAATACTGTTCGCGTATGCGCTCCTGCTCCGCGATGTAGTGGTTCAACTCCGCGACGTGGCGCTCGGCCTGCTCGGCCTGAGCGGCCGCGGCCTCAGCGCGCGCGGCCGCCGCCGCCTCGGCCTTCGCCGCCGCCGCCATGACCTCTATGTTCTTCAGGTAAGTGCGGTAGGTGAAGTAGACGAAGACGATGATGGGGACGGCGGCGAGCACGGCGTAGAAGCCGATTGCGCCGACGAGCTTCGCGATGATGCCGGCGGCCGAAGCGCCCGCGAAGTAGGTCACGGAAGTCCACAGGTAATACTTCGTCCAGGTGTGCCAGACGGGCTGGTCTGTCTTGCAGGCCGCGAGCACCGCGACGAGGCCGGAGTTGCTGATGTACTGGACGAGCGCCATGACGCAGAGCGCGCTGATGTAGTTGGCCGAGTAGTCGCCGTGCGGGAGGTCCGTGAGCGAGCCGAAAGTGAGCCTGAGCACCCAGACGGTGATGAAGGTGGAGGCGGCCATGACCGCCGCGTTGAACATGATCGTCAGCGCCTTCTTGCTGAAGCGCAAGCTTGAGCAGAAGGCTTCGGCGGCCGCGAGCAGGATGGCGACCTCGCCGCCGTAGAGCAGCATCGTGAGAAAGATGAGCGTGTCGGAGACGGAGATGTGCGAGCTGAGGCGCGGAATCTGAATCGAGAGGCGCGAGCCGAGGCCGAGCGTGACCACGGCCAGCAGCAGGAAGCGCAGGTCGAGCGGCGCCGCCGCCCCCAGGTTCAGCACGGCGTAGGCGGAGGCCACCGAGCCGGCCGCGATGATCAGCCACATGTAGGGGACCGTGAAGCGTTGCCTGCTGAGAGTCGTTGCTTCCGCGCTCATCTCCATCGCACTCATCTTTATCCGTCCTCCCTATTCTCTCTTCCCGTCGCCTGTTCCCGGTCCCGCCTATGACAAGACTTGCGCGCCGCCGCCGCCGCGCTCCAGGAAGACCGTGTCGTAGTAGTCGCGAAGTTTGTAGCCGGCGCGCTCGAAGAAGGAGCGCGCGCGCTGGCTCTGCTCGTTGACCAGGACGCAGAGCGCGTTCGTGCGCGCCAGCAGCGTCCGGCTCAACTGCGAGACGCACCGCGCGCCGTAGCCGAGCCCGCGGACGCGCGCGTCGACGTGGACGCCTTCGAGGTAGATGACCTCGGGCGTGTCGGAGATGACGTCGGCCTTGAAGATCAACTGCCCGCCCTCTGTCCAGACCCAGACGCGCCCCTGCTCGACGCGGCGGGCGCAGCGCAGGCGGAAGCCTTCGGGGTCCGCTTCGAGCGGGTTGACGCCGCTCTCGGACTGTGCCATTTCCGCCTGGACGTGCATCACGGGCCCGAGGTCCGCGAGCGTCGCGTGCCTGAGGCGCGCGACCGGTTCGAGCGCCTCGACGGGCCAGCGCTGCTCCATCAGAAGCTCGCGGCAGACGCGGCGCGGGCGCTGCCCTGGGCTCGCGTAGTAGCACCAGAAGCGCTCTATCTTCTCCTGCTCGCCCATCATCAGGTGCGCGGTCTGGCAGGATTGTGCCAATCGTGCGAAGGCCGCGAGCGCGGCTTCAGAGCGGGACTCGACGAGGGTGGCGTGGCCTATCAGCGCGACGCCTTCGAGGCGGCTGCGGCCGTCGCGCGCGGCGTGGAACGTGCCGCGGTTCAGGGGGCTCTCCATCCCGTTGTCGCGTATGTGCCCGGCCATGACGACTGTGTGCAGCGGGCGCTCCGCGAGGAATGTCAGGACTTCACTTTCGTCTCTGTCAGTCAGGGGGTGAACTGATAAAGGGTCCTGGGCGTCCTGAGGCGTCCACGCCTCGGCCGCCCTCAACTCTTCTAACCGTGTCGGGTTCGTTATGGTCATCAAAGAGTCCTCAAAAGTGGTCTAAAGGTTAAAGCGCGAGGCAAGCTTGTGCGCGTCTTCCTCAGTAGCCCAGGTAATCGACGCCCGTGTCCTCGATCACGGGCATGGAGGGCGTGCCGTCGCCGCTCGTCGTCGCGGACATGGCCTGCGTCATCGCGTCGCTCCGAAAGATGCTGTCGCCGATGAGCACGCCGTCGCCGATTAAAACTCCGTCGCCGATGAGCACGCCGTCGCCTATCAAGACCCCGTCGCCGATGAGCACGCCCGAGGTGATGAAGGTCGTGCCGTCGCCGATGAGCACTCCGCTGCTCGTCGTGATGTGGTCGCCTATCAAAACCCCGCTCGACAGCCTCGTCGTGTCGCCGATGAGCACGCCGTTCGAGACGCGGCCGCCGTCGCCGATGAGCACGCCGACGTTGTAGATGGCCTGATACCTGGTGACGAGGTCTAGTCCCGTGGCGTAGCCGTAGTTCAGGACGATTCCCTGCGACCAGTTGAAGGCGTGCCCGGAGATGGTCGTCTGCGCGAGCGGCGGCGCGAGCGTCGTCAGGAGCGGCGCGCCGACGGGCGTGGCCGACGTCAGGTCAGTGCGGACCAGTTTGGCTAACCTGACCGCGCCCTCTATGTTCAGTTGGCCCGCGCCCTGTTCGAGCATGTTGTATCCGGCGAGCGGCTGCGCCGTGTACATGAGGATGGCCTTGACGAGGTTGGGCGTAAGATTCGGGTTGGCCTGAAGGACGAGCGCGGCCGCGCCCGCCGCGACCGGCGTCGCCATAGAGGAGCCGTTCATGTACATCATCTTCCGGTTGTCAACGGGGCTCACGCCCGCGTCGAGCGACGGGTTCTGCGTGACGATGTAATTATCGGCGGCCTCCGCGTAAATCAGCTTGTTGCCCGGCGCGACGATGTCCGGCTTGACGAGATTGTCGTAACGCTTGAGGCCGAGGAGCGTCGTCGTGTAGCTGCGCGTCGGCCCGCGCGAGCTGTAGGTCGTGACGACGTCGTCGCCGCGCGCGTTCGTCCCGTAAGTGTTCGACGCCCCGACCGTGATGGCCGAGGGCTCGTTGCCGGGGCTGTGAATCTGGCCGTAAACTTTCTGGCCCGCCCCGGTCTTCCCGTTGTTGCCCGCCGCGGCGACGACGACCACGCCCGCGTCCACCAGCCGGCGCACGGCCTTGCAAACGGGGTCGTTCTTGTAAGAGTCGATGGCCGGCGCGCCGAGGCTCATGTTGACGACGCGGATGTTGTAGGCCGCGCGGTTCAGCATCACCCAGTCGAGCGCGGCCAGGACCGCGGAGACGGAGCCCGCGCCCGTCGCGCCGAGCACGCGCAGGTTGATGATGTTGGCGTTCGGGGCCACGCCCGTGTACTCGGCGTTCGAGATGCGCGCGTTGCCGGCGGCGATCGAGGCGACGTGCGTCCCGTGGCCGTAGGGGTCGTCCACGCGGTTCTCGCCCGTGAAGTCCTTACTGAAGACGACGCGCAGGCCGTTGTTGCGGTCCAGAAAAGCTTTGTGGTTGGTGTCGACGCCGGAGTCGAGCACGGCGATGCCTATCCCTGTGCCGTCCAGGCCAGCGGTGTTCGTCCCGGCGGCCGTGCGCACCACGTCGGCCCCTGTCGTCGCGGAGACGTGGCCGAAGGCCATGAGCGGGCGGTCCGGCGTGACGAACTTGACGTTCCCGGAGGCGGCCAGGGCTTCGACCGCGCGGGCGGGCAACTCGATTGTCAGCGCGTTCAGGGCCTGGAAGCGGCGCGTCACGCGCCCGCCGCCGGCGAGGTAGAGGAGAGAATCCAGTCGCCCGGCGGCCGAGTCGTTGAGCTGGACGATGACGCTGACGCGCTCGGTCGCGCGCGCCGCGCGCACGAGGCCGCGCAGCTCGTGCGAGACTTTTTGTTTGGTCAACGAAAGGCCCTGCGCCCTGACGCCGTCTGTTATCAGAGTGCCGAGGCACAAACAGACCAGCAGCGTGGGGGCGCTGATCCATTTCACGGCGAGGGAACCTCTGAACTTCTTCACCTGATTCCTCCTTTTCCAGGCGGCCGAAAGAAGGCCGCCGCGCGAACCACGCGTACCCGAAAGTCCAAACACCTTGTCATAAATTTCGGCCCCGCAAACGCTGCACGGCATTCACAGGTAGAGAAACAGAATTCTTCCGGCGAGGGTCGTCTTGAAAAAAAAGGGAGAGTTGATTGGGGGCTTTTAGTATTCCAATTATCCGCCCCGCCGTCAACATCAACTCTCCCTCATCGCATGCAGGCCGTGTCGTCTCCCCTCAGGAGGATTGACTGCGCCCGCAAAAAGCCGTCGCCGATCATAATCCCGTCACCGATCATGATCCCGTCACCGATCATGATCCCGTCGCCGATCATGATCCCGTCGCCAATCATGATCCCGTCGCCGAGCAGCAGGCTCGCGTCCAGAAAAATCGCGCCGCCGCCGAGCCCGGTCCCGTCGCTCGTCATCACGGCCGGGCCGAGCGCGACCCCGTTCGTCATCAACTCCGTGTTGGCCGACTGCTCGGACTGACCCTCTACGACGCCGTCGCCGAGCACGAACCCCGCGCCGTAAACTCTCTGGTATTTCGTCACCAAATCTGTGCCAGTCGCGTAGGCGTGATTCAGAATCAGGCCGCGCGCCCAACTGAAATGCTGCCCGGCGAGCGTCGTCTCAGGCTGGGGGGCCGCGCCCGTCAGGAGCGGCGCGCCCACGCTCGTGAACTGCGTCAGGTCGCTTCGGACCAACTTAGCCAGGCGGACTGCGCCCTCGACGTTAATCTCGCCCGCGCCCTGCTCTAACATGTTGAAGCCCGCGAGCGGCTGCGCCGTGTACATCAGGATCATCTTGACCACGTTCGGCGTGAGCTGCGGGTTGACCTGCAAGAGCAGCGCGGCCGCGCCCGCGGCAATTGGCGTCGCCATCGAGGAGCCGCTCATGTACATCATGCGGCGCGTGGTGTACGTGCTGACGTTGGCGTTCAGCTCGGGGTGCGTCGCCAGGATGTAGTTGCCCGCGCCCGCCGCGCCGACCACCTTGTTGCCGGGTGCCGTCACGTCGGGCTTAATCAGGTTGTCGTAGTGGCGCACTCCCGCGGCGTCGGTCCAGAAGCTGCGCGTCGGCCCGCGCGAGCTGTAGGTCGTGACCGCGTCGTCGCCGCGCGCGTCCGTGCCGAAGCTGTTCGACGCCCCGACCGTGATGACCGAGGGCTCGTTGCCGGGGCTGTGAATCTGGCCGTAGATT
>DATMVE010000001.1:0-13508 GCA_035563515.1 Pyrinomonadaceae bacterium | reverse complement strand
TCCTCGCGTGCGGTTTGTGCTGCGCCTTCCTGATCGTTCATTCTTCTCGACTCCAAAAGCAGGAGCGCCCGAAAACGCGCTCCGTCCCTGTTGACGTTGAACAAAGCGAAGAGCCTCAACCGTCCCGTGGGGTCATCTGCCGACGGTCAATTGAGGCTCGGGGCCGTTGGCCGCGCGCGCGTCGCGAGGTCTCGGCGTCGCGCGCGCGTCGAACTACTTACTAACCTACTCCGTGTCTTTCTCTTCGGCCGTCGACTCGGTCTTCTTGGAGCGGCGGCCGCCCTTCGGCTTCTGGTCCTCAAGCCCCGCGTCGGGGGCCTTCCCGCGGCCGCGGGCCTTGGTCGTCTCTTCCTTCTCGAAGGTCTTGTCGGCCTTGCGGCCGCCGCGGCGGCTGCCGGTCTCCTCGACCTCCTTGCCGGCCTTGGCCGTCTTCTTCTTGCCCGTGCCGGCGGCCTTCGCGCGCTTGCTCGACTCCTCGGCCTCGCGCTCGCGCCGGTTGTCAACCAACTCGATGATGGCCAGCTCGGCGTTGTCGCCGTCGCGGCGGCCGAGCTTGATGATGCGCGTGTAGCCGCCCGGACGGTCCTTGAAGCGCTCGCCCAACTCGTCGAAGAGGCGGCGCAGCGCGAGCACGCCCGCGGTGCGCGGCGCGCGCTCCTGGCCCCGCCTTCCGGTCGAAGCCTTCTGCTGGCGGTTGCCGGAGTGGAAGAAGCCCGCGGCCTGGCGGCGCAGGTGGACGGACTGGACGGCGGCGTTGTCGCCTTCGAGGTTCGCCGCGTGGCGCGAGAGCGTGATGGCGCGCTCGACGAACGGGCGCAGCTCTTTCGCCTTCGGCAGCGTGGTGACGATGCGCTCGTCCTGCGCGTTGATGAGCGAGGTCGCGAGGTTGCGCAGCATGGACATGCGGTGCGCGCTCGTGCGGCCCAATTTTCTGTGTGCCTTCTGATGTCTCATCTTCTTAGTAGTCAGTAGTCAGTGGTCAGTAAAAGCAAGTTGTCTTTGCTGAGTACTGACTACTGACTACTTTTTTATTCTTCGTCGTTATCCGTGAAATCGTCCAGGTCCGAGCTGTCGCGGCCGCCGGAGCCCGGAATCGGGTTGCCCTGCGCGTCGAACTCCATGCCGAAATCGAGCCCCATCCCGTTGAGGATGTCCTTGATCTCGTTCAAAGACTTCTTGCCGAAGTTCTTGGTCGCCAGCATCTCGCGCTCACTGCGCTGCACGAGGTCGCGGATGGTGCGAATGTCCGCGTTCTTCAGACAGTTGTAGGAGCGCACGGACAGTTCCAGCTCGTCCACGGAGCGGTCGAGCTGGTCGTTCCTGGGGAGCGGCGGCCTCTCCATGTTCGCGTAGGCGAAGTCGTCCGTGTCCTCCTCGAAGTTGATGAAGATGGACATGTGGTCCTTGATGAGCTTCGCCGCCAGGCCAATCGCGTCGTCGGGCTTGACCGAGCCGTCCGTCCAGACCTCAATCGTCAGCTTGTCGAACTCGGTGTTCTGGCCCAAACGCGCGGCCTCGACCGTGTAGTTGACCTTCTTGACCGGCGTGTGCACGGAGTCAATCGGGATGTAGCCGAGCGACAGGTCTTCGTCGAAGTTGCGGTCGGCCGAGACGTACCCGCGCCCGCGCTTGAGACGCATCTCGATGCGGAGGCTCCCGCCCTCGCCGACGGTCGCGATGTGCACGTTCGGGTCGAGGACTTCGACGTCGGCGTCCGCCTCTATGTCGGCGGAGGTGACTTCGCCCGCGCCGTCCTTGTTGATCGTCAGGGTCTTCGCCTCGCCGCCGTGGAGCTTGAAGGGCACCTGCTTCAGATTCAAGATCACGTCGGTCGCGTCCTCGACCACGCCGTTGATCGAGGAGAACTCGTGCTCGACGCCCTCGATCTTGACGGCGGTGATGGCCGAGCCCTCAATCGAAGAGAGCAGAGCGCGCCGGAGAGAGTTGCCGACGGTCGTCCCGAAGCCGCGCTCGAAGGGCTGCGCGGAGAAGCGGCCGTAGCGGTCCGTCATCGTCTCGGCGTCGGCCGCCAGGCGGCGCGGCATCTGAAAACCTGTCCAGAGATTATTTTGATCCATAGCCATAATGTTTCGGTACGGGAATAAACCTATCAAATGCACGGCGGCCAGAGGCGAATGTGTGCATCGAACACACGACGCCCCCGGCACGCCTTTCCAACGTTACTTGCTATAAAGCTCGACGATCAGTTGCTCGTTGATCGAGCGGTCGATGTCGGCGCGCGTCGGCAGGGTCTCCACCCGCGCGCTCATGTCCGCGCCGTCGGCCGGGACGATCCACGAGGGGCGGCCGCGGCCCGCCGCCGTCTGCCACGCGCCCTCTATGTGCGGATTCTTCCGGCTGGCCTCTTTGACCGTGATCGTATCACCCGCCTTCACCTGGAAGGAGGGGATGTCAACCTTACGCCCGTTGACCTCGATGTGGCCGTGATTGACGAGCTGGCGCGCCTGGCGGCGCGAGGTCGAGAAGCCGGCGCGGTAGACCGCGTTGTCCAGGCGGCGTTCGAGCAGGAACAGGAGGTTCTCGCCCGTGATGCCCTTCTGGCGCGCGGCCTTCTCGAAGTAGTTGCGGAACTGGCCTTCGAGGATGAAGTAAATGCGCTTGACCTTCTGCTTCTCGCGCAACTGCTGGCCGTAGCCGACGAGCGCCTTGCCGCGCCGCATCGAATTGCCGTGCTGCCCCGGCGGCTGCGTGCCGCGCTTCTCAATCGGGCAGGAGGGCTTGTAGCAACGGTCGCCCTTCAGGAAAAGTTTTGCACCCTCGCGGCGGCACAAACGGCACACCGCGTCTCTATACCTAGCCACTCTCTTTTTCGCCTCCAGCCCGGCCCTCACGCCGGGCGGAAAAGTTTACAGGCCGCGCCCGCAGGCGACTGAGCCCTTCATCCTTTAGGTTGATGCCAAATTTTTGACTTTAGATTTTGATTTGCGATTGGACTAAGATGAATGCTTATCGAATCAAAAATCGCAAATCTAAAATCAAAAATGCTTACACTCTGCGCCGCTTCGGCGGGCGGCAGCCGTTGTGCGGGATGGGCGTGGTGTCGCGTATCACCGTCACGCGGATGCCCGCGTTGTTGATCGCGCGAATCGCCGACTCGCGCCCGCCGCCTGGGCCTTTGACGCGGACCTCGCACTGCTGCATCCCGGCCTCCTGCGCCTTCTTGGCCGCCTCCCACGCCGCCTGCTGCGCGGCGAACGGGGTGCCCTTGCGCGAGCCGCGGAACCCGCGCGCGCCCGAAGACGACTGCGCGACCAGGTTCCCCTCAAGATCGGTAATCGAGATCATCGTGTTGTTGAACGACGCCGAGATGTACGCGATCCCGTTCGGGATGTTCTTCTTCTCTTTCTTCCGAAAGACCTTCTTTTTTCCGCCTGCTGCTTTTGCCATAATTTAGTAATCAGTATTCAGTGGTCAGTAGTCAGTAAAAGCTGATGGCTGCTTACTGACTGCTGAGTACTTTTCTTACTTCTTGCCGGGGGCCTTCTTCTTCGCGATGGTGGCGCGGCGCGGGCCCTTGCGGGTGCGCGCGTTGGTGTGCGTGCGCTGCCCCCGCACGGGGAGTCCCCGCCGGTGGCGCAGGCCGCGGTAAGCGCCGATGTCCATCAGGCGCTTGATGTCCATCTGCACGCGCTTGCGCAGGTCGCCCTCGATCTCGCCCTGCGCGTCCAGGATGGAGCGGATGCGCCCCAACTCTTCCTCGCTCAAGTCACGCACGCGCGTGTCAACGCTGACCTGCGCCTCGTTCAGGATGGAGGTCGCGCGCGAGCGCCCGATGCCGTAAATGTATGTCAGCCCGATCTGCGCACGCTTGTTCGGCGGAAGATCGACACCAGCTACACGAGCCATTTCTTATTCTCCAAAAACATTTGCGATTTTTGATTTGCGATCGGAAGAGGAATTAAAACCTTCTCCAATCAAAAATCAAAAATCGTAAATCAAAAATTTACCTACCCTTGACGCTGCTTGTGCTTCGGGTTCGTGCAGATCACGCGCACCACGCCCTTGCGGTGGATGATCTTGCAGTTGTCGCACATCTTCTTGACTGAAGCCCTTACCTTCATTGCCTAGCCCCTTCGCCTCTTCCCGAGGCGCTTATTTATAGCGATAAGTTATTCGGCCGCGGTTGAGATCGTAGGGCGAAAGCTCCACGAGCACGCGGTCGCCGGGGAGGATGCGGATGAAGTGCTTGCGCATCTTGCCGGAAATGTGCGCCAGCACCTGGTGCTGGTTATCCTCCAACTCGACGCGGAACATAGCGTTCGGCAGGGTCTCAAGGACCTTCGCCATGACTTCAATCGCTTCTTCCTTCGCCATAACCTCTACAGTTAGAATTTTGCGCCCACTCGCAAACTGCACATATTAGCACAGGCCAACAATCTTTGCCAAGCCGCCGCCAACTCCCCCTGTGCGCGCCTACGCGCCGACCATCTCCGCCCTCTTCGGCTCGGCCTCGACCACGCGCGTGAAGACTTCCGGGCCGTTTTCCGTGATGGCGATGGTGTGCTCGCAGTGTGCGCTGGCGCGGCCGTCCAGGGTCACGACCGTCCAGCCGTCCTTGAGGACCTTCGTCTGGTGCGTGCCCAGGTTAATCATCGGCTCGACGGCGAAAACGTAGCCCTTCTTTATCTTCGGGCCCTTGCCCGGCGACCCGTAGTTCGGGATTTGCGGGTCCTCGTGCATGCGCCGGCCGATGCCGTGCCCGACGTACTCGCGCACGACCCCGTAGCCGTGCGCCTCCGCGTGGCTCTGGACGGCCCAGCCTATGTCCCCGAGGTGGCGGCCCTCGCGGCACTGCTCGATGGCGCGCTCAAGGCACTCCTGGGTGACGCTTATGAGCTGCAAAAGCTCCGGGTGGACTTGGCCGACGGGGACGGTCGTTGCCGTGTCGCCGACGAAGCCGTGCAGCGTCGCGCCCACGTCAATCGAGAAGATGTCGCCCTCCTTCAGGGCGTAGTCGGACGGGAAGCCGTGCACGACCTGCTCGTTGACCGAGGCGCAGATGGAGTAAGGGAAGCCGTGGTAGCCCTTGAAAGTCGGGAGCGCCCCGGCGTCGCGGATCATGCGCTCGGCCGCGCGGTCCACGTCGAGCGTCGTCACGCCCGGCTCCACCATCCGGCGCAACTCCTGGAGCACGCGCCCGACCAACTGGCCCGCCGCGCGCATCTTCTCCAACTCTTTTCTGGACTTCCCAATAATCATAAAAAGCAGTGAACAGTGACAGGTGACAGGTAAAGACAGGCTTCCTCTTGTCGCCTGTCAGTCGTCACCCGTCACCATCTTCTCAATGTCCGCGTAGATGGCCTCGGGGTCGCGTGTGCCGTCAACGCGTTGCAGGCGGCCGGACGCCTGGTAATAGTCGAGCAGCGGCCGCGTCTGCTCGGCGAAGGTGGCGAGGCGCGCGCGCACGGTCTCGGGGTTGTCGTCGGCGCGGTGCTTGAGCTGCGCCTCCGGGTGCAGGTCGCAGACGTTATCCACCTTCGGCGGCCTCAAGTAGATGTTGTAAATCTCACCGCACACGGGGCACGAGCGGCGGCCGACCATGCGCCGCTCAAGTATCTCCAGCGGCACGTCCACGAGAATCGGCTGAATCGTCTTGCCCTGCTCGACGGCTAACTCCTCAAGCATCGCGGCCTGAGCCGGCGTGCGCGGGAAGCCGTCGAGGATGTAGCCGTCCTTGGTGTCTTCGAGCCCCGTGCGCTCGCGCACCATACGGATTGTCAAATCGTCTGGGACGAGCGCCCCGGACCGCATGATCGGGCGCAGCTCTTCGGCCAAGGGCGTCTTCGCCTCCTTCATCGCGCGGAACATGTCGCCCGTCGAAATCTGCGGCAGTCCCAGACGCTCCTGGAGGAGCCGCGCCTGCGTCCCCTTCCCCGCGCCCGGCGCTCCCATCAAGACGATTATCTTCGACATAAAAGCAGTGGGCAGTGGGCAGTGGGCAATTGGCAGTTAAAAGCAGTCTTGTTTTTGCTGCCCACTGCCTGCTGCCTGCTGCCTGCTGATTTTACGATCTGCGCCCGCGCAGCCGGCTCCCGCCGCCGAGGAAGCCCTCGTAGTTGCGCATCACGAGTTGCGCCTCTATCTGCGCGACGGTGTCCATCGCCACGCCGACGAGAATCAGCAGCGAGGTTCCGCCGAAGAAGAACTGGTAGTGCATCCCCTCCGGTATCCAACTCAGCCCCGGAGTCGCCATAAAGAAGTTGTAGAGCGACTCGCCTATGAACGGCAGGCGCTGCACGCGGAAGCCGCTGAGCATGATCTGCGGCACGAGCGCGACGAACGCCAGGTAGACCGCGCCGACAATCGTCAGCCTCGTCAGGATCGTGCGCAGGTACTCGGCCGTGGCCCTTCCGGGCCGGATGCCCGGCATGAACCCGCCGTGCTTGCGCAGGTTGTCGGCCACCTCCTCCACGTTGAAGACGATGGAGACGTAGAAGAACGTGAAGAAGACGATGAGCGTGACGAAGATCAGCTCGTAGTAGGGGTCGCCGCCGTGAAACTGCTGGAAGAAGGTGTAGACTTTGGCCCAAAACGAATTCGGGTTGCTCGGGTCCGGCGGGAACGCGGAGAACAAACTCTGCGGCATCGCCAGCACCGACGAGGCGAAGATGACGGGGATGACGCCGGCCATGTTGACCTTGAGTGGCATGGTCGTCTGCTGGCCGCCGACGATCTGGCGGCCGACGTGCCGCTTGGCGTAGCTGACGGCGATCTTGCGCCGCCCGGACTCGATGAAGACGATGAACGCGATGAGCGCGATGAGCGCGATGACGAGCGCGATGACGCCGATGGTCGCCAGCGGGTCGCCGCCGCCGAGGCGCTGCACCACCTGGCCGACGCCGCTCGGCAGGCCGATGACGATGCCCGCGAAGATGAGGAGCGAGATGCCGTTGCCGACGCCGCGCTCCGTGATCTGCTCGCCGAGCCACATCACGAAAATTGTGCCAGTCGTCAGGGTCAGCGCCGTCCCGATCAGGAACCCTTTGCCGGGGTTCGTGGCGACGCCGTTGTACTGCAACCAGTTCGCGACGAAGAAGGTCTGGATGGCCGCGAGCCCGACGGTCAGGTAGCGCGTCCACTGGTTAATCTTCTGCCGCCCCATCTCGCCCTCTTCCTGCAACTTCTTGAGCTGCGGCGAGACGACCGTCATCAGTTGCAGGATGATGGAGGCCGTGATGTAGGGCGTCACGCCGAGCGCGAACACCGAGATCGTGCGGAAGTTGCCGCCGGAGAAGAGGTCCAGCACGCCGAGCAAGGTGTTCCCCACGTCGTTCCAGACCCTTTCGAGCTGCGCCTTGTTGATGCCGGGCGTGGTGACGTGCGCGCCGATGCGGTAGATGGCGAGCAGGCCGAGCGTAAAAAAGATGCGCTTGCGCAGGTCAGGGACCTGGAACATGTTGCGGACGGCGGCGAAAAACTTTTCCATGGGTTTGCCTCTGGCTTCTGCTTACTCGTACGCCACTTCGGAATTGGGCCGTAATTATCGCCTCCGCGGCGCGGCGCGCGCAAGCGCGGAACGGACGCGAGACCACCGAAGCCCCTCCCGCGAGAAGGCGGGCGCGCTCCAGTGGTCTCCTTAAACGGCCGCTCTCAACCTTTCTTTACTGCTCGGGCTGCTCGGCGGGCCGGCGCTCGATCAGCGTCGCCGCGCCGCCCGCGCGCTCAATCTTCTCGCGCGCGCTCTTCGTGAAGCGGTGCGCCGAAACTTTCAGCGCCTTCGAGATTTCGCCCGTGCCGAGGACGACCACGTCGCGCTTGGCCTTCTTAATCAGCCCGCGCTCGTGCAGCACGTCCGGCGTCACCTCGGCGTCCGCCTCGAAGTGCTCTTCGAGCGACGCGAGGCTGATCTCGATCCACTCTTTCTTGAAGATGTTGGTGAAGCCGCGCTTCGGGAGCCGGCGGTGGAGCGGCATCTGGCCGCCCTCGAAGCCGATTTTAGACGAATAGCCCGAGCGGGATTTCTGCCCCTTCTCGCCGCGCCCCGCGGTTTTGCCCAGCCCCGTGCCGGGGCCGCGCCCCACCCGCTTCTTCTTGTGCGTCGCGCCCTTCGGCGCGCGTAAATTATCAAGACCGATTGCCATTGCTCACTCCGTTCGCAGTAGTCAGCCGTCAGTAATCAGTATTCAGCTTTTTGTCTTTACTGACTACTGGCTGCTGATTACTATTCAATGATTCGTATCAGGTGCGGGACTTTGGCGACAGCGCCGCGCGCGGCGGGCGTGTCGGGGCGCTCGACCACCTGGTTGAGCTTCGTCAGGCCGAGGCTCTTGACGATCTGCTTCTGCGTCTTGGGCGCGGCGATGAAGCTGCGGTAATACTGTATGCGAACCGTCCCGCCCGCGCCCGATTGCTCTGTCTTCTCGTCTGCCATTGCTCACTCCGTTCGCAGTAGTCAGTAATCAGTTTTCAGTAAAGACAACCTGCTTCTGCTGAAAACTGATTACTGAAAACTGTTATAGTTCTTCCACCTGCTTGCCGCGAAGCCTCGCCAGTTCCATCGGGTCTTTCATCTTCAGCAGCCCGTCGAAGGTGGCGCGCACGACGTTGTGCGGGTTGGCCGAGCCGAGAACCTTCGTGCGCACGTCGCGCACGCCGACGGCCTGCATGACCGCGCGGACCGCGCCGCCGGCGATGACGCCCGTCCCCTCGGAGGCCGGCTTCATCAGCACGCGGCCCGCCCCGAACCTGCCGATCAACTGGTGCGGCAGCGTGTTGTTGATGAGCGGCACGCGGATCAGGTTCTTCTTCGCCGACTCGATGCCCTTCTTGATCGCCAGCGGCACTTCGCGGGCCTTGCCCGTGCCGAAGCCGACGTGGCCCGCCTCGTCGCCGACGACGACGAGCGCCGCGAAGCTCAAGTTCTTGCCGCCCTTGACCACCTTGGTCACGCGGTTGATCGAGATGACCTGGTCTTTCAGGTCGAGCCCCTGTGCCGGGATACGCTGTCTAGGTTGTCTCATTACTGCTCCCTGTTATTCTGCCGTTGCCGCTTCCGCGGAGCCTTCGCCTTCCTCCGTCGCGGCCGCCTCGTCCCTGTTCAGGCCGGCGGCGCGCGCCGCGTCCGTCAGGGCCTTGACCCGGCCGTGGTAGAGGTAGCCGCCGCGGTCGAACACGACGCTCGTGATGCCCGCGGCCAGGGCGCGCTCGGCGATGGTGCGGCCGACGCGCTCGGCGGCCTCTACGTTGCCGCCAGTGCCGCCGCGCAAGTCCTTCTCGGCCGTCGAGGCGGAGACGATGGTCTGCCCGCGCTCGTCGTCAATCACCTGAGCGTAGATGTGGTTCAGGCTGCGGTAAACGGCGAGGCGCGGGCGCTCGGTCGAGCCGCGCACCTTGCGCCGGATGCGCCTGTGGACCGCGTTGCGAACTGCCGCTCTGTTTCTCTGTGCCATTTTAAAACCTCAGTGATGAGTGCTGAGTGCTGAGGACTGAGTACAAGCGTTCTAACTCAGTCCTCAGCACTCAGCGCTCAGTACTTTATTTTCCTGTCTTCCCAGGTTTCAGCTTGAGCTGCACGTCACTGTAGCGCACGCCCTTGCCCTTGTAGGCGTCGGGCTTGCGCAGCTTGTGCATCTCGGCGGCCACCTGGCCCAGTTTCTGCTTGTCAATGCCTGAGAGCGTCAGCGTCGTCTGGTACTGCTGGATGCTCGCCTTCGTCGGCATGCGCTCGGCCTTGGCCTCGATGCCTTCGGGCAACTGGTACTCAATCGGGTGCGAGTAGCCGAGCGCGAAGACGATCTTCTTGCCCTGGACGTCCGCCTTGTAGCCGACGCCGACCACGTCCATCTGCTTCGTGAAGCCCTCGGTCACGCCGACGATGGCGTTGTTCGCGAGCGCGCGGGCCAGCCCGTGGTGCGCCGCCAGGTCGTCCGACGTGCGCTCGGCCACCAACTGGTCGCCCTCCTGCTTGAAGCTGATGCCCTCGGGGATCGGCGTCCTCAAGGTCCCCTTCGTGCCCTTCACCTCAAGCTCGCGGTCCTTAATCGTGACCGTGACGCCCTTCGGAACTGCGATAGGTTTCTTTCCAATGCGAGACATAACTAACCTCAGGGATGAGGGATGAGGGATGGGGGATGAAACGGGGACGTTTTTCTTCACCCCTCATCCCTCCGCACTCATCCCTTAGTAAATTTGTGCCAGCACTTCGCCGCCGATGTTCTCGCGGCGGGCGGCCTTGCCGCTCATCAGGCCGCGCGAGGTCGAGACGATGTTGACGCCGTAGCCGCCCAGGACCTTCGGAATCTCGGTCGCGCCCATGTAGACGCGGCGGCCGGGGCGCGACACCCTTTCGAGGTGCGTGATCGAGCTCGTCCCGCGCGCGTCGTAGCGCAGGAAGATGCGGATCGTGCGCTTGACGCCCTCGCCCTTCGTGACGAAGTTGTTGATGTAGCCCTCTTCCTTCAGGATGCGGGCGATCTCCAGTTTCAATTTCGAGGCCGGGATGTCGACGCGCGAGTGCTTCGCGGCGATGGCGTTGCGGATGCGCGTCAGCATGTCGGCGATAGGATCAGTCATTACTCAAACTCCAAAAGTAATCAGTGGTCAGTCATCAGTAATAAGCAGGCGGCCAGAGTCTCGAACCGACTACTGACTGCTGATTACCGACTACTATTTCTTACCAGCTCGATTTCACGACGCCGGGGATTTGCCCTTGCAGCGCCAGCTCGCGGAAGCAGATGCGGCACAGGTTGAACTTGCGCAGGTAGCCGCGCGGGCGCCCGCACCGCTTGCAGCGCGTGTAGGCGCGCGACGAGAACTTCGGTTTCCGGTTCGCTTTCGCTATCAGTGATTTCTTAGCCATATATCCTCAGTAATCAGTCGTCAGTAATCAGTAATCAGTGAGATCAGAAAGCTGACTACTGACTACTGATTGCTGATTACTTCCTTATTGTCTGAACGGCATCCCGAGCGCCTTCAGGAGCGCGCGGGCCTGCTCGTCGTTGCGCGCGGTCGTGACAATCGAGATGTTCATGCCGCGCGTCTTGTCCACTTTGTTGAAATCGATCTCCGGGAAAATCAACTGCTCGCGGATGCCGAGCGTGTAGTTGCCGCGCCCGTCGAACGCCTTCGGTGACACGCCGCGGAAGTCGCGGACGCGCGGCAGCGCCACGGACACCAGGCGGTCCAGGAACTCGTACATCCGGTCGCCGCGCAGCGTGACCATCACGCCGATGGGCATCCCCTGGCGGAGCTTGAACGAGGCGATGGATTTCTTCGCCTTCGTGACGACGGGCTTCTGGCCCGTGACGGCGCGCACCTCGTCGGCCGCCGTGTCCAGAATCTTCGAGTTGGCGATGGCCTCGCCCATGCCCATGTTGATGACGATCTTCTCCAGGCGCGGCACGGCCATCGGGTTCTCGATGCCGAACTCCTTGGAGATCGCCGGGGCAATCTCTTTCGTGTATCGCTCTTTTAATCTCGCTGCCATTTCTCTTCACCTTATCGTCTGGGTCTCGCCCTGCGGGCGTTTCCAGACATCATCAGCGGGCGCGTCCCAACGCCCCTCTTACTTCTCCAGGCTCTGCTTGCTCTTCGAAGCCACGCGGGTCTTCGAGCCGTCGCCCTCCACGAGGTACTTGACGCGCGTCGGGTTGCCGGTGTCCGGGTCAATCAACTGCACGTTCGAGATGTCGATCCAGCCTTCCTTCTCGATGATGCCGCCGCCGCGGTTGTTCGACGGGTTGGCGCGCTGGTGCTTCTTGACTATCCCCGCGCCCTCGACCTTGACCTTGCCCTTGGTGGGCGAGACTTCGAGGACGCGCCCGCGGTGCGGCACGCGCTCGCCCTGCTTGTTGTACTTGTTGTGGTCGCGCCCGACCATGACGATCACCTGGTCGCCCTTCTTAATCTTGGCGCGCTTGGTTCCCTGTGCCATTTTCAAATCACCTCCGGCGCGAGCGAAACGATCTTCATGTAGTTCTTGTCGCGCAGCTCGCGGGCCACGGGGCCGAAGACGCGCGTCCCGATGGGCGTGCCGTCGTCCTTGATGAGCACCGCGGCGTTCTGGTCGAAGCGGATGTAGGTCCCGTCCTTGCGGCGGACCTCCTTGCGCGTGCGGACGATGACGGCGTTCTGCACCGTGCCCTTCTTGATCGTCCCGTCCGGCGTCGCCTCCTTGACCGTCACCTTGATGCGGTCGCCGAGAGAGGCGATCTTGCCGGTGGAGCCGCCAATCGGCATGATCATCTCCACGCGCCGCGCGCCCGAATTGTCAGCCACCTCCAGAGAGGTCTGCATCTGAATCATTGCTTGCTCACTCCGTTCGCAGTATTCAGTGGTCAGTAATCAGCCGCCGGCTTTCGGCCTTCGCTGACGACCGAGTGCTGATTACTTCTCAGCTTTCTGTACTATCTCGACCACGCGCCAGCGCTTGCGCGCCGAGAGCGGCCGCGTCTCGACGATGCGCACCTTGTCGCCGATGGCAGCGCCCGTCTCGTCGTGCGCCATGAACTTCGACGTGCGGCGCACGTAGCGGCGGTACTTCGTGTGCTTGACGAGGCGGTCGACGCGCACGACGACCGTCTTCTCCATCTTGTCCGACGCGACGATGCCGATCTTCTGCGAGCGTTTCCCGCGCTTGCCCGCTTCGGTGCCCGAGGCGTTGCCCGGCTGCGAGTCAACGTTCGGGGCCACGGCGTGCGCCAGCGTCTCGCCGGCGTCCGTGATTTCGGCCACGTCCGCGTCCGTGCTCGTCGGCGTCAAGTCTTCCTGATTCTCTTCCGTCATCTCTCAACCTCTACTTCGTTGCCGCCGGCGTCTCACGCTCGCGCAGCAGCGTCTGAATCCGCGCCAGTTGTTTCTTCTCCTGCCGGATGTTCTTGATGGCGTCGACCTCGCCGAGCGCCAGCTTGAAGTTCAGGCGGAAGAGCGACTCCTTCAGGCGCGCGGCCTCCGCACTCAAATCGGCGTCCGACGTGTCGCGCAGGCGCTCCAATACTTCGCGTTTCTTTGCCATTTAGATAGCCCCACCTTCCTGGTCCCTGCGCGAGACGAACTTCGTCTTAATCGGCAGCTTCTGCGCGGCCAGGCGCATCGCCTCGCGCGCCGTCGCCTCGTCCACGCCCTCGATCTCGTAAAGGATGCGGCCCGGCTTGACGACCGCCACCCAGTACTCCGGCGCGCCCTTGCCCTTGCCCATGCGCGTTTCCGCGGGCTTCTTGGTGATGGGCTTGTCCGGGAACATGCGAATCCAGATTTTGCCGCCGCGCTTGATGTGGCGCGTCATCGCGATACGCGCGGCCTCAATCTGCCGGTCCGTGATCCACGCGGGCTCAAGCGACTTCAGGCCGTACTCACCGAAGCTGATCGAGCCGCCGCGGTTGGCGACGCCCGTCATGCGCCCCTTCATCTGCTTCCGGTGCTTTACTTTTTTCGGCATCAACATGATGAATGCACCCCTTTGAGAATCTCAGATTTGAGATTTCAAATTTCAAATAATTTAAGAACGGTCGCCGCCGCGCCCGCGGCCGCCGCGGTCCCCGCGGTCGCCG